>DASYXY010000063.1:0-54763 GCA_035934385.1 Candidatus Dormiibacterota bacterium | reverse complement strand
CCCGGCGACGAGGTGATCGTCTTCGAGCCGTTCTATGAAAACTACGGACCGGACTGCATCCTCAGCGGCGCTGTCCCTCGCTACGTGGCGCTGCGGCCGCCCGACTGGAACTTCGATCCCGACGAGCTTGCCGGGGCGTTCAATCGCAAGACGCGGGCCATCGTCATCAACACGCCGCACAACCCGACGGGCAAGGTATACACGCGCTCCGAACTCGAGCTCATCGCCCGCCTCTGCATCGAGCACGAGGCGATTGCGATCACCGACGAGATCTACGAGCACCTCGTCTACACAGGAGAGCACGTCAGCATCGCCACGCTGCCCGGCATGGCCGAGCGCACCATCACCATCAGCGGCGCCAGCAAGACGTTCTCGGTCACTGGCTGGCGAGTCGGCTGGATCATCGCGCCACCGGTTCTGAGCTACGGCATTCGCAAGGTGCACGATTTCCTGACGGTCGGAGCCCCGCATCCGCTCCAGATGGCGGTGGCGGCCGCCCTCGAGCTTCCCTCGTCCTTTTATGTAGAGATGCGCGGCGACTATCTCGAGCGGCGCGACGCGATCGTGGCCGGCCTCAACGAGTGCGGTTTCGACGCGGCGTCACCGGCGGGGGCTTACTACATCATGGCCGGCATCGGCGCCTTTCCGTTCCAGGACGACGTGGCCATGGCGCGGCACCTGATCGAGCACGTCGCGGTGGCCACGGTGCCGGGGTCGAGCTTCTATCACGACCCGAAGCTGGGGCGGAAGCACCTTCGGTTCAGCTTCCCGAAGAAGCTCTCCACGATCGAGCGCGGCGTGCAAGCGCTGAGGAGCCTGCCCCGCTCTTAACAGGCTGGGTTCCCATTCGTTCGCCGCCTTTCTAGGCTCGCGGCATGCGTCACCTCATCCGCAGACCGATCACCTGGATGGTCGCCGCCGAGATCGTGGTCGTGGCCGCGCTCGTGCTCGCGTCCTGGTACTTCCTGACCGGCGCGCGGCCGCCTTCCGATCTGCCGGCGTTGCTCTTGCCCTCGTCGAGCCCGCCATCCGACGCCATGGCTTCCGTCCCGCCGGATGCGCTGGCGCCGCCGGCGCCGTCCGGAGTCCCGCTGCTGCCAGGGCTCAACGTCGATCCGGCGTTCTGGCGGTCGCGGCTCGAGGCGCTGAACGGAGCTCAGGCGCAGTTCGAGGAGCTCGAGTGGCGCATCGTGCACTCGGCGATGGACTCGATGCGTCGCTACATCGAGACGGTCGTGCTGCCCTCGATCGAACGCGCCGAGTCGGGAGGCCGGCGGATGTAGCGGTCTACTTCTCTGAGACCATCGCGACGTTGCCGTTGAGCGTGGCGCCGTCTTCGACGGTCAGCCTGCCCACGCGCACGTCACCATTGAGCCGGCCGGACCCGCCGAGGGTCAGGCGGCGCCGTGCGCTCACGTTGCCGTTGACCTGGCCGCGCACCGATACGTTGCCGCCCTCGATCGTCGCTGACACGTTGGCCGTCGACTCGACGGCCACGTCGCCGCTGACCTTCAGCTCGCCCTCGACGGTCCCGTGGATGCGCAGGTCGCCGTGGATTTCGAGGCGTCCGTGCAGCGAGTCCTGGGGCCCGAGCGTGACGACGTTGGTGCCGCCGTTCTGGGCCGTACCTCCGGAGTGGCCTGCGGTCTTTTCGGCTTGAGCCATGTTTGGTTCCTCCAGTTGTTCGGTCGAACTCTCCGTGACTGGCCTGAAATCGGGCGGCGAGCCGTCCTTGCGCCGGAAAGTTCGTAATTAACGGTCCGGATTGAACGACGAGCTAGCATCCTATCAGGGTGCCCCGCGGGTCTGAGAAAAGTACCAAGTCGGTGATCGCGGAGCCCTTCATCGCCCTCGCGGAGAACAAGCCACGGCCCTGATGGACCCGGACGCCACAGACGAGATGGTCGACCACCTGGTCGACTTCTTCGATCAGGTCGCCCCTGAGTACGACGGCTGGGCCAACGGCCAGCATCGCCGGGTCGCGGCCCGCCTCGTCGAGATCGCGAAGCCCAAGAAAGGCGAACACGTCCTGGACGTGGGCACCGGCACCGGCCTGGTGGCGCACGACGTGGCGACGCGGGTCAAGCCCGGGACTGTAATCGGGGTTGACCTCTCCGACCGCATGTTGTCCATCGCGCGGTCCCGCAAGAGCACCAACACCCAGTTCCTCGGCATGGCCGCCGAGCACCTCGTTTTCCGGCCCGCGACCTTCGACCTGGTGACGATGGGAGAGGCTCTGGCCTACCTGGCGGACCCCTTCACCGCCCTGGAGGAAGCCGGTCGCGTTCTCCGCAAGGGCGGCCGCCTGGCGATCTCATGCATGCGCCGCAGCCTCAGCACGCCCGCGCAGAACCTCTTCTTTCAGGGCCTCGCCCCGCTGGCGAGGCGTCATTACCTGAGCCTGCCGAGATTCAGCTCTGAGCGGGCACGCTTTGGAGAGCCATCGGTGCTGCCGGAGCTGCTGCGCGACGTGGGCTTTGAGGTCAGCACGATGACCGAGATGGTCACGGGCGGGCGGACGGGGAATGCTCGCGAGTGGACCGAGCTGATGGCCGGCGCGGGTCCGCTCCCTTACACCTTGATCAAGTCACTCGGCCCGCGCTACCGCGCGGAGCTCGAGGAGGAGGTCGATCTGGCGATGGACAGCCTCGGCGATCCGGACGACGCGTTTCGCTACCACCATTCCTACCTGCTGGCGGTGGCCGAGAAGCGATAGCTCCGCGGGCCGATCGTGATGAATATCACGAGGCCCGCCAGCACACAGAGCGTCGCGGCGATGCCGAATATCTCTCGATATTCCTGCAGGAACGCCGCCGCCGAGAGCCTCGCCAGGTGATCGAGACGCTCCTTGATCGTGGGGTCGGTGAGCTGGGGCGTGCCGAGTATCTGATGGAACCGATTCAGGCCAAAAGCGGTGAGGGTCGACAGGCCGATGAGCATGCCCAGCGTTCGCGCCAGCACGACCAGGCTCGAGGCGAGACCGTGGTTTTCGGCGCGCGTCAGGTCGAGGACCGCGGCCGCCAGCGGCGCGATGACGATGCCGAAGCCCAACCCGCACGCCACGAGTCCAAGGTCGGCCTGGCGCAGCGGGCCCAGCTTTAGCTGGAGCTCGCTGGTCTGCCACGTGGACATCTGCACGAAGGCGATCGCTGCGATTGCGATGCCGAGCATCGCCGTCTGCCAGCCGCCCAGCCGCCTCGCCAAGAGCCCACCAAGGACCGCGCCGACGGCCACACCGATCAGAAACCGCGTGAGGAGCAGCCCTGAATCGAGCTGGTTCAGATTGAAGACCAGCCTACCCAAGAGGGGCACATCCACAAGGGCCACCATCAAAGCGGCGCCGATCAATAGGTTGGCGACGCTCGAACCGATGAAGCGCCGGCTGCGCAGCAACGCTCGCGGGATCAACGGCTCGATCTGTCGCAGCTGGCGCCATCCGTACGCGCCGAGCACGACGATGCTTGCGAGTCCCGCCGGCACGAACTGGCTGCCCGTGGCGCGATTGGCGGGGTCGTCGGGGTAGAGGGCGAAAACAAGCAACCCAAGTCCCGCGCCCAGCAGGACTGCGCTGATCCAGTCGATGCTGCCGCGCGTGACGGCGGTGGTGGCGCGGCTCGGAGCGACCTTCCGATGCAGCATGTAGAGACCCGTTCCGCAAACCGCTGCCAGCGGCAGGTTGCACCAGAAGACGAATCGCCAGCCGCCTGCCGATGCCGCCGCGGCGGCCAGGGTCGCTCCATAGAGCGGTCCGAACACGCTGCCCGCCTCCTGCAAGCCGGCGACCGAGCCGAGCGCGACCGTTCTGCCGGCGTCGCGATACAGGTCGGCGGCAATTGCCAGCGTCAGAGGCACAAGACCGCCTCCGCCCAGTCCCTGCAAGACCCGGCCCACGACGAGCCACGGCAGCCCGGCAAAGGTCCACAGCCCGGCGGTTGCGGTGATAACCGATCCGATCGCGAAAACCGTCATGCACGCCGCGTAGACCGGTGCCCGCCCGCGGATGTCGGAGTAGGCGCCAAGCAGCGGCATCGCGACGACGTAACCGCCGAGGAACCCGGTCACGAGCGGTGTGGCCTGCTCGATTCGGTCGACGGTCAGGCCGACGTCCGCGATCATCGCGGGCAGGAGCGTGACTACGACGTAGGCGTCCATCGCCGCGATGAAAAGGCCCGCGCTTGCAACCCCAAGCAGCAGCGCGCGGTTGCGGCTTGCGGGCGCCGATTCAGACGACGTTTGCGTCACGGGCACCAGGCCCGGCTACGCGGTGCGGCCCGGAGACGCGATGGTCACCGACCCGTTGAAGCCTTTGAGGTCGACCTCGATCGTCGCGTCGCCACCGTTGTCCCCGAACTTTCCGGTCAGGACTGCTTTGCGAATGTAGTGATCCGACCCGCCGACCCAGATCACAGCGTCAACATCGCCAAGCGACGACAGCTGCGGCAGCATGCCCTTGACCTCTTCGGCCGTGTACGTCGCCTCGACATGATGCGAGTCAACGTTGTCGACTGTGTCGACTCCGAGATATTTCGGACTCACGCCTTGCGGGATGACCGCCGGCAGGCCCGTGGCTGGATCGAAGAGGCGTGCCAGGTCCGGGATGTCCGCAGCCTGACTGGCGGACAGCGACTCGAACTGCAGCAGCGGAGGCTTCAGGAACACGTGGCCGGCGATGATCACGACCTCGAGCCCGATCTGGAGGTCCTGCTGCCGCACGAGGTACAGCGTGTCGCTGACGTCCGGCAGCCGGATCGCAGCGGTCGCCGACACGAGCGCGAATCCCTGGAACGAGATGGTGCCCTTGGTGACTTTGAGCGTGGCGGTCACTGTTCTCAGGCCGCCGATCGCGGCGCCGCCCTGTCTCAGCGCAAGGCCGGCATCCTCTGGCTGCAGGCCTCCGCATCCCGCCAGCATCACCACCACAGCGACCAGCGAAGCAACTCGGTATCTCAGAGTCATCGCGCCGGACAAGTATCGATCCGCGGCCGCTAACTCCGCGGCTGCTCCTTCGCCGCCACGATCAGTCGAACCGGCCGGTCGTAAAACAGGTATTCCCACGCCCAGTTGATGAGCACGAGGATGCGGCTGCGAAAGCTCACCACGTTCACGAGGTGCACGACCAGCCACATACCCCAGCCGAGAAAGCCGGACAGGTGCACCGGGCCGAGCTGCGCCACGCCCGAATTGCGGCCGATGGTCGCCATGATGCCCGGATCGCGATAACGAAACTTCGACGCGCCGCCTTTGTGGACCATGTCGGCGATCGTCCGCGCCACCTGCCTCGCCTCCTGCATCGCGACCGGAATCAGCATGGGCAGGAGCGTCTCCCCATCGGTGGCGGCGGCCAGGTCGCCGATGACGAACGCGGCTGGATGACCAGGCACCTGCAGAGTCGCCGCCACCTTGACGCGCCACTGCTTGCCGACCTCGACGCCGAGCGTCGCGCCCACCTCCGAAGCCCGCACCCCAGCCGTCCAGATCACGGTGCTCGCGCGGATCTCGCCGCCGCCGGCTAGCCGGAGCACGTCCTTGTTGATGTCGGCGACGCGGGCTCCAAGCCTCACCTCCACGCCCTTGCTCTCGAGTGACCGCTTGGCCGCCGCGCGGAGCTCGGGCTCGAACGGTCCGAGCAGCGTGTCGGCGGCTTCCAGCAGCACCACGCGGACCTCGCTCATGTCCAGGTCCTTGAAGTCCTTGCGTAGCACCAGGCGAATCAGCTCGGCGTAAGCGCCGGCGAGCTCGACCCCCGTCGGTCCGCCACCAACGATCGCGAAGGCGAGCAGTCCTCGTCTTTCCTCAGGGGTCTTCGCCCATCGCGAAGCTTCAAAGCGCGAAAGCACCCAGTTCCGCAGGGTCAGCGCTTCGTCGAGGCCTTTGAGGCCGAACGCGCTGCGCGCCACCGAGTCGTTCCCGAAGAAGTCGGTCTGCGCCCCGGTCGCGAGCACGAGGAAGTCGTACGGAATCGGGCCGTGGTCGGTGAGAAGCAGCCGGCGCTGCAGGTCGGCGCCGGTTATCTCCGCCTGCCGGAACTCCACGTTGTGCAGCGGCCTCACCAGCTCTCGCACCGGCCGTGCGATCTCTCCCGGATCGAGAAGCGCCGAGGCCACCTGGTACAGCAGCGGCGTGAACAGGTGGTAGTTGTTGCGGTCGATCAGCAGCACGTCGACATCGACCCGCTTGAGCGCGCGTGCGCAGGTGATGCCGCCGAATCCGGCGCCCGCGATGATGACGCGTGGTCGGCCTGCCAGGTGCCGGGCTACTCCAGACCCTTTTCCGTGCGTTCCATGCGGCCCGTCCTGCCCTTCTGTGGCGGATAGCGCCCGGCGCCCATGCTGCGCCGGCGGTTGGCCATCTTCTCCACTGCCGGCCCGCCGCCCGTCAGCTGCAGCAGTGAGCGGGGCAACTTCTGCTTCTTCTTCACCACCGGCTCGAAGAGATCGCCGAACTTCGCCACCCGTGCCAGCACCTGCTCGGAATCGAACACCAGCGTCGAAGGATCACCGGATTTCAGGCATTTCTCTACCTCGGCCCACGTTACCGGCGTCGACACCGTCGGTCGTGTGCGGGCGCGCAGCGAGTAGACGTTGACCGTGGTCTTGTACTGGTCGTTCTGGCTCCAGTCGATGAGCACGCGACCTTTGCGCAGCTCCTTCAGCTGCTTGTGCACCACCAGGTCCGGGTGGCGTTCCTCGAAGAGCTGGGCCAGACCCTTGGAAACGACCTTGGTCTGGTTGTAGTCGACCGCCGTGTTGAGCGGCACGTACAGCTGCAAGCCCTTGGAACCAGATGTCTTGGCGCAGCTCTCGAGCCCGTGCTCGAGGAACACGTCGCGCAGCATCAGGCCGATGCGGCAACACTCGACGATCGTGGCCGGCGGCCCGGGGTCGAGGTCGAACACCAGCGTGCACGGCTGCGGCAGGTTCTGGCCCTTGGAGAGTGACGTGTGGAACTCCAGCGTGGCGATCTGGGCCAGCCAGACCAGCGTAGGCACGTCCTGGGCCATGCAGTAGTACATGTCGCGGCTGTTGCCGCCGCTCCAGACGGTCGCGGTCTCCACCCACGGTGGGCGGTGCTTGGGGCAGTTCTTCTCGTAGAAGAACTCCGCGTCGACACCATTCGGATATCGCTTCAGCGTCAGCGGATGGTCGCGGGTGTGGGGGAGGATCGCCGGCGCGATGCGCGTGTAGTAGTCGATGACCTGCGCCTTTGTGAACCCGACCTCTGGATAGAGGACCTTCTCCAGGTTCGTCAGCTTGAGCGTGCGGCCGTCGATCTGGACCTCCACCGACGTCTCCTTAGCCACCTTCTCGCACCACCTCGCTCGCTTTCTTGTCGATCCGGAATCCTTTGAACGAAGGCGCCCGCAGCTGGCCGCCACGCGTCCACTCGATGAACTCGAACTCCGCCACCACCTTCGGTTTCACGAAGCGCGCGGCTCGCGGTGGTGGGGCGCCGGCCTGGAACGGGCTCTTGTCGATGGCCAGTGGTTTCAACATCTGGTTGAGCTTTTCCAGCGTCGCATCGGAGAACCCGGTGCCGACCTTGCCCGCGTAGACGAACCTGTCGCCGTCGTAGTAGCCGACCAGCAGCGCTCCTGGGTAGCCTCGGCGCTTGCCCTCACCTTCGAGCCACCCTCCGACCACAAGCTCCTGGCGGTTGTGGTTCTTGACCTTGAGCCACGCGCCGCTGCGGCGGCCGGGCTCATAGCGCGAATCGAGCCTCTTGGCCATCACTCCCTCGAGGCCGGCCTTGGCGCTCGCCTCGAGCATCGCCCGCCCGCCCCCTTTCTCAAAAGGCGGCGTCTGCCATGACTGTCCGCTCAACTTTTGCTGGGCCAGCAGCCGCCGGCGTTCGATGTACGGCTGCTCAACGAGGCTTCGGCCCTCCAGCCAGAGCAGGTCGTAGATCATGTAGACGACCGGAACGGTGCCCATCTTCCGGCGGATCTCCGACTCCGATGTGAGTCCCATGCGCTGCTGGATCTGCTCGAAGCTCGGCCGTCCTTGCTCGTCCAGGGCGACGATCTCGCCGTCGAGAATGACCTCGCGCGATCCGAGCGCGCGACCCATGGCGTGGATCTCGGGATAGCGAGGCGTGATCTCGTCGCCGGACCGGCTCAACAACCGCACCCTGCCGCCATCGACATACGCCAGGCCGCGGATTCCATCCCACTTGAACTCGAAACCCCAGCCGTCGTCGGGGGAGGGAAGGCGGGTGGCGAGGTTGGCCATCATCGGCTCGATGCGCTGCGGCATCGGCTTCCGGTCGGGATCCTGCGGCGGGTCCATGCGGTGGATCATCCAGTCGTTGCCGCGTGTCTGAAAAAGGACGTAACGGCCTTTCAGCCGGTCGCCGCGGAACTCGATCATGACCTCGCGGTCGGTCCACTTGATGGGCTCGTAGGTTCCCGCGTCCCAGATCGTGACCGTGCCACCGCCGTACTCACCCTTCGGGATCTCGCCGGCGAACTTGAAGTACTCGAGCGGATGGTCTTCGACGTGCACGGCGAGGTGGTTCTTCTTGGGATCGGGCGGAATGCCCTTGGGCACTGCCCAGGACACGCCCACTCCGTCCTTCTCCAGGCGCAGGTCCCAGTGGAGGCGGCGCGCGTGATGCTCCTGGACGACGAAGCGCAGCGCCTTTCGCGCGGGCCGGGCAACTTTCGCACCCGGTTCGGGCGTGCGCTTGAAATCCCTCTTGGCCTCGTACTCGGCGAGCTTGCGCCCGGGCACGCGCTCTAGGTTAGGCCACGGGACGCGGCAGGCTTAGAGCTGTCTGACGGTTCGGTTCGAGGCTGCCACAGCGGACGCGAGCAGGATCACCGCGCCGGCGATCAGGAACAGGATCGTCGGGTTGGCCTGGGCTATGGCGCCTGAGGCAGCCAGCGAGATGGGCACGAGGCCCACCGAAGCCAGCATCACCAGCGCCATGACGCGACCTTGCATTTCTGGGTTCGTCCGGCGCTGCAGCCAGCTCATCCCGTACGTGTTGATCAACCCGGTCGAGATGCCCGCCACCGCCAGAGTGATGGCGGCAGGAATCAGCGCCGGAAGCAGTCCGACGATCGCGAGGCCGGCCCCGATCCACGCGCAGCTGCCGATGATCAGCAGTCCCATGCGGTCCGGCCTCTTTCTCAGGCCGGCGACAGCCGCTCCGACGGCGGCGCCAACGCCCCACGCACCGAGCATCACTCCGAGACCGGTCGCCCCGGCGCTGAAGCGGTTGTGGGCCAGGGTCGGCAGCCCGACGTTGACAGCGCCATTGGCTGCGAAGTCGACGGCCGCGATCATGAGCAGGGCGAATCTGATAACCGGGTCGGCCCATGCGTACTTGAGACCGGCTCCGATCTCGGCCAGCAGCCCGCCTCCGCGCTGCCGCTCCGGACCGGCGGCACGCGCCGCAGGTGCGATGGCGGGAATCCAGAGCACGACCGCCGTACCAAGCGCCAGAGCGAACGCGTCGACGGCGAACGCCCACCCGGTGCCCACAGCGGCGACAAGGAGGCCCGCCAGGCCGGGGAAGACGACGATTGACGCCATCTGGGTGATGTTTCTGACGGCGTTGGCGGGCTCGAGCATCTCGCTCGCCACCACGCGGGGTAGAAGGGAAGCCGCCGATGGATAGAAGAAGGCGTCGAAAGCACCGAACAGGGCGGCGACGACGTAGACCTCCCACAACTGGACTTCTCCGCCCAGAACCAGGATCGCGAGGGGAGCCACGCAGAGAAACCTCAACGCCATGGAGCCGGCCAGGCTTACGCGCGGAGTGAGGCGATCGGCGATGGCGCCGCCAACGAGCATGAGCAGCGAGCGCGGGACGGCCTGGACCGTGAGCACGACGCCGAGCGTCAGTGGCGACCTGGTGATCTGGAGGACCAGCCAGGCCATGGCAATGTAGTTGAAGAGGTCGCCGACGAGGGACAGCGTCAGCGCGGCCCAGAGCTTGCGGAACGACGCAGAACGAAACACCGACCACGGGCTCGGCCGGCGAATCGGCGCATCAGTGGCGGGCGGGTTGGAGAGAGTTTCCATCGTCCTACTCCGTGAAGACCTTGACCTTGACGTCGTCGCGCTGCTGCTCGATGTCGACGGTGAGATCTTTCAACTCGTCGATCAGCTCTTCGAGGTTCTCGGGCTTGATGGTCGTGATGTCGAAGTCGACGCCCTGCTCGCGCAGCGCTTTATTCACCCTTTCTTGCGCCTGAGGTGGAATGACACTCGCCAGCCGCACGCCGGCACGCAGCAGCATCAGAGGCACGCGGATGTTGATCTTCACCGGGCCCTCGCCCGAATCGTTCGAGTCGACGATGACGCGCAGGTAGCGCGGCTTTTTCGCAGGCGCGGCGCCAGGAGCCGACGGCTGCTCGCGGAGCGCAGAGATGAGGCGGTCGGCCTCTTCGGTGGTGATCTTGCCTTCGGCGAGCATCTCCAACACCTGCCTTGTGTTTTCGGTCATGCCAGTGTCTCCAGCAGCCGTACGGCCTCATCAGGCTGGATCTCGCCACGGTTGAGCTGGTCGAGGATCTCGGCTCGCGACGGCTGGGGGTTGACGTCGACGAAGCGAAGGCTGCCGGCGATCCGATTGAGCCGCGACTTGATCGTCGGGTAGCTCACGCCAAAGACCCGCTCCATCTCTTTGATCGAGCCGTGGCTGATCACGAAGGCGGTGACGAAGACCTGGTCCTCGACGCTCAGGCGCGCCAGCTGCGGCAGCTCGAAAGACCCCTCCACGGCCACTCCGTTCCGAGCCAGCCGCACTCGCTCGACCGTGATCGGCTCGCCGGCAGTCAAACGCGTGAGCTCCTGCCAATCAAGCGGCCAGATGGCCTCGGGAGTTGAGTTTATCATACCGGACATAAGCAATATTGAGCATAGTCGGCATCAAATGTCAAGTTTCTTAATTCGTGTCCTACCACGGCCTGCTTTGAGGCGAGCATGAGCCCCTTAACAGGCAGGGTTCCCGATGGAAAATCGGCCGCCTAGCCTGCGAGGAAACACTCGCAGGAGGTGCGTATGCCGTTGCTAGTCGCCGGGCCTGACATCACGCCCATCACGGACCTGATCACGACCTGGACACACATCGCTCAGGCCCTGGTTGCCTCGATCGGCGCCCTGGCCTTCATCTTCGCTTTCATCTGGAAGATCACGGCCGTTGAGGCCCACTCCGCGCTTGCCGCCAAGCAGTGGATCCAGCGCATCGTAGTCGGCACCATCGGCGTGGAGATAGCCGGCTCGCTGGTCGACATCCTCACCAGGTCGGTGCCGCCGGCCGCGCATTGATCGATGGGCTTCCTCGGCAACTTGCCGCAAGCGATGACGCAGCTCGCCAGCTCGATCGAGCAGCTGATTCGCATCCTGTGGCCGTTTACCCATCCGCTCCAGCCGCTGGCCGTCGTCCTCAAAGACGGCATCGACCTACTGCTCGCCTTGTGGTTCAAATTCGTCTTGAGCACCACAGACTTCGAGACCGGGCACGACTTCGTCGGGAGCGCGGCCATCAAGAGCTTCGAGCCGACCGTCCAACTCGTCGCGGACAGCCTGCTGGTGCTGGTGGTGGTCTGGGCGTCCTACAGGATCATGTGGGGCCATGGCGTGCGCAGCCAGTACACCGCGCGCGTGCTGCTGCCCCGCGTATTCCTCGCTGGTGTGCTCATCAACTTCTCGCAGCCGATGTTCCAGGCGGCCGTCACCGCGAGCAACACGCTGTGCAGTGTCATCACTCACTTCCAGACCATCCCCGACTGGTCGTCGTGGTGGCACACGTTCACCGTCAATCCGCAAGACAGCGTCTTCGAAGTCGTCTCGACCGCCGGATTGGTGCTCGGGTACGACGTGCTCGCCGTCGCGTACATCGTTCGCTACACGGTGCTGATCGTCCTGGCGATCTCTGCTCCATTCGCTGGACTGCTGCTCGTGCTTCCTGAGACCGCGCACCTCGCCAAGATGTGGCGGAAGCTGTTCGTGACGAACCTGCTCATGCAGCCGGCACAGCTATTCGTGATAGCGATCGGGTTCGGGCTCGAGAACAGCGGCTTCAATCCGCTCCGGCACGCCTTTGCCCTGGCTGCTTTGCTGGTGGTCTTCAAGGTCCCAGGCGCAATGGGCAGCGCCGAGAACGTTGCCCACAAGCTCGAGTCGCTTCTCCATCACAGCGTGAGTCAGGTCGAGCACGCTGTCCTGCGCGCGGCATGACGGTCGTGCTGCGGATCGTGTTGCTCGGGTCAGCTGTGGGGCTCGCCTGGATGTTCGCTGCGTCCCAGCTGGTCGACCAGGCGAGGCTTCCCCTCGATGCGATCGTGGAAGGCGCTGTGCTGACTCAACCCTTCGGTTGCACCACGCTCGAGCTCGAGCCTTTCGATCCTCTGTGTCCCAGTCGCCACGTGCACACCGGGGTCGACCTGGCAGCGCCAGCCGGCACCCTCGTGCATTCGGCGACGTCCGGCGTGGCGAGGGTCGGTTACGACGCGGCTGGAGCAGGCCTTTATGTCGCTGTCAGCGTCGGGGGCGATGTGCGGATCCTGTACTGCCACCTCTTCTCGACCGCGGTGAATTCCGGCGAGCAGGTCGTTGCTGGACAGGTAATCGGAACGATCGGCTCGAGCGGGCTCGCCACGGGACCGCATCTGCACTTCGAGGTCCAGGTCGACGGGCGGCCGGTCGACCCGGCCCTATGGCTCGCCGCGGGCCCTTAACAGGCTGGGTTGGCGCTGTGAGCTGCGGCGCATAGGCTCGTCCCCAGTACGCGAGAAAAGGAGTTGTGGCAATGGTCAACAAGGTGATCCTGGTCGGCAACGTGGCATCGGATCCAGACGTACGCGCGTCGCAGGGCCGCACCTACATCACCAAGGTGCGGATCGCGACCAACGTCTACGCCGGTAAGTCGGAGGATGGCACCGTCAAGGAGCACACCGACTTTCACAGCCTGGTGTTCTTCGGCAAGCCGGCTGAGACCGCCGGCACGTACCTCCGCAAGGGCCAGCTTCTCTATGTCGAGGGTCAGCTGCGCAACAGCTCCTGGGACGACGCCGCCTCGGGCCAGAAGCGCTACAGGACCGAGGTCGTGGTCGATGGATTCAGGTTCCTCGGACCGAAGCAGCAGAAGCAGGATGCCGCGGCCTGAGGTGGGGCCGGAACTCCGGGAAGGTGAAGTAATGTTGTAATCGCGATGCCAGACGAGCTGCAGGCGTGGTTCGCATCTCGCGTGCCCAAGGACTGGTTCACCGGCCCGCCCGAGATCATGGCCGATGGCGAGGAGATCCTCGTCGTCGGCATGCTGCCGGACGTGGAGCTGGCCGCCGGCACCTCCGCTTCGGCCCGGGCGGCCGCGGAGGACGCCCGGATCGACCGTTTCCGCGAGGACACGCGGGACGACCGCGTCCGGATCGCTCGTGAGGGGGAGCGCCACTTCCGCCGCAAGGTGGGATGGGGCGCCCGGTGCGGCGATCAGATGAAGCTGTTCACCACCGCCAGCGTGCCGGTCATGACCCGCCTGCGCATGCCGGAGAGGTCGATCCTCGACACGCTCGTCGCCGGCGGGGTCGCCCGCAGCCGCAGCGACGCCCTGGCGTGGTGCGTGCGCCTTGTCGGCATGCACCAGAAAGACTGGATCAAGGGCCTGCGGGACGCCCTGGTCAAGGTCGACGAGGCTCGGAGCAAAGGCCCGCTGAACTGACCGGCGGCCGGCCAAGATCGCAAAGCCCGCCCCGCCCGTTGATACGCTGTGGGCCCTGTGGCGACGGCAGATCGGGATGAGGTCGTCGTTCTGGGCGCGGGGCCGGCCGGCCTCACCGCCGCTTACGAGCTGACGAAGCACGGCGTCCCGGTCACTGTGATCGAGAAGGATCCGACTTACGTCGGCGGCCTCGCGCGCACTGTGGAGCACAACGGCTACCGCTTCGACATCGGCGGCCACCGCTTCTTCTCCAAGAACCAGGAAGTCGAAGACCTCTGGACGGAGGTCATGCAGGACGAGATGCTCACGCGCGGCCGCCTGTCTCGCATCTACTACCGGGGGCGGTTCTACGCCTATCCGATCAAGGCCTTCAACGCGCTGTGGAACCTCGGCCCGGTCGAGGCGGTTCGCTGCCTCGCCAGCTACGCCTACGCCAGGGTGCGCCCGATCAAGAATCCGCGGAGCCTCGAGGACTGGGTTCGCAACCAGTTCGGCTGGCGGCTGTACAGCATCTTCTTCAAGACGTACACCGAGAAGGTGTGGGGCATCAGCACCAAAGAGCTGTCCGCCGACTGGGCGGCGCAGAGGATCAAGAGCCTCGACCTATGGCTTGTAGTGCGCAGCGCGCTGCTGCCGAAGCGGAAGCCGCGCAACCGAGGCGAGATCGTCACCACCCTCATCGATCGCTTCCGCTACCCGAGGCTGGGCCCGGGCCAGATGTGGGAGCGGGTCACGTCCATCCTCGCCTCGCGCGGCCGGCCGGTGCTCATGGGGCGGACGATCCTGCGCATCGAGCATCGCGGTGGCCGGGTGCGATCGGCCGTCGTCCGGAACCAGGACGGAGCGGTCGAGGAGCACGCAGGATCGGAGTTCGTTTCGAGCATTCCGATCCGCGACCTCATGCGACTGCTCGAGCCCGCGCCGCCGGCCAACGTGCTCGAGGCGGCCAACAAGCTCGGCTACAGAGACTTCATCTCGATCGCGCTCATGATCGACCGCGCCGATCTTTTTCCGGATAACTGGATCTACATCCACGACCCGTCGGTGAAGGTTGGCCGGATCCAGAACTTCAAGAACTGGAGCCCGGACATGGTGCCCGACCAGGCCAAGACGTGCCTGGGACTCGAGTACTTCTGCTTCGAAGGGGACGGCCTGTGGACCATGGACGACGCGGCCCTCATCGAGCTGGCCCGCAGGGAGCTGGCGCAGCTCGGGATCTGCCCGCCAGAAGCCGTGTTCGATGGCGTGGTCGTGAGGCAGCAGAAGGCTTATCCCGTCTACGACGACGTCTACCAGGCGCGCGTCCAGGTGATCAGGGATTACCTGGCGGCGAGTCTTCCCAACCTGCACCTGGCGGGGCGCAACGGCATGCACAAGTACAACAACCAGGACCACTCGATGATGACCGCGCTCCTGGTGGCGAGGGCGATCGCGACCGGCTCGTCGTTGGATCCGTGGAAGGTCAACGCCGACGCGGTTTATCACGAGGACATCAGGGTCGGGGAGAAGGACCTGACCGGCCGCCAGGTTCCCGAACGGCTGGCCGGGGTGTCGCGCTAGACCGTTCTCGGCCTCGTGAAGTTGGCGGCGATCAGGCTCGCCACCGCCAGCACCGCGAACAGGATCGCGTGCGTGTAGTGATGCGATGCGTGCGGGTCGCTGACGGCGATCTGGAGCACGCCGAACGCATACAGAACGGCGACGACCACGAACAGGATCGCAAGGATCACGAAGAGCGCGGCAAGCGGCGTGGATCTCACAGGTTGAACGTTAGCAAAGCAAGACTGATCAACCCAGCGGCGATGCAGTACCAGCCATACGGATCCAGGCGGCCGGACCTGAAGTAGCGCAACATGAACCGCGCGCTCGCGTACGCCGCCAGCCCGGACAGGATCGCGGCGAGGACGTACTCCGCCACAGGGACACCTCGTCCGAACAGCTGCGGAACCTCGAGCAGGCCGGCGCCGAGGATCGTCGGTGTGGCGAGCAGGAAGGAGAAGCGCGCCGCCTCGGTGTGGCGGAGGCCGGCCACGAGGCCGCCGGCGATGGTCACGCCCGAACGCGATATCCCGGGAATGAATGCCAGCGCCTGGCATGCTCCGACGACCGCTGCGGCCGCGAAGCTGATGTGGGCGGCGTCGGTGAAGCTCTCCTCCTGTTCGACACGCGGTCTGCTGTCGAGCGCGGCCCGCCGCTCAGCACGGCGGCGCAGGAGCTCCGCCGCCAGCATCAGGCCCCCGTTGACGATGAGAAAGCCCGCAGCGGCGACGGGGCTGGCGAACAGCGCCTTGATCCGACTCTCGAGAAACACCCCAAGAACGGCCGCGGGCAGGGTCCCGGTCATCAGGAGCATCGCGAGGCGCTCGGAGTCCGACGTGATGCTGCCGCGGAGCGCAGCCGCGAAGAATCCACGGATGATCGACACCCACTGCGCCCGATAGAGGATGAGCAGCGCAGTTGCTGTGCCGAGATGCAGGAGCACCAGGAAAGGCACGAAAGACGAATCGGACTGCTTGAAACTCCAGTGCAAGAGGCTCGGGACGAGCACCGCATGCCCGAGCGACGAAACTGGAAAAAGCTCGGTGGCGCCCTGGAGCAGGCCCATGAACAGCGCCTGCAGGAGCGTCACGTGGATATATTCCTAGAGGCATGGCCCGCCTCGCAGCACTGACCAACGCCGTACGGACGCTCGATGAATCGGTTGCGCGCGCGAAAGAGGCCGAGAGGCTTGGCTACGACTCGGTCTGGGTGACGCAGATGCCGGACGCGCGCGACGCCGCCGTTGTGCTCGCGGCGTACGCCGAGGCGACACAGTGGGTGCGATTCGGCACCGGCGTGCTGCCCATCTACACGCGGCATCCGACCGCGATGGCGCAGATGGCCGCGTCGCTGGACGAGCTGTCGGCGGGTCGCTTCATCCTCGGCATCGGCGTCAGCCACAGGGCGACCGTGGACGGGATGTGGGGGCTGAAGCTGGAGCACCCAGCCGACGCGATGCGTGAGTACCTGTCGATCGTCCGCGCCAGCCTCGCCGACGGTTCCGCGAATGTCGACGGGAGCTTTTTCAGCGCGCACTGGGCTTACTCCGGGCCCCGGCGAAGCAGCCTGCCGATCATGATCTCGGCGCTGAGCCCGCGCATGCTGGAGCTGGCCGGCGAGCTCGCTGACGGAGTCGTGCTGTGGATGTGCGGTCCGTCCTACATCCGCGACGTCGTCGTCCCGCGGGTGCGTGCGGGCCGGGAGAAGGCGGGCAAGTCGCTGGAAGGCTTCGAGGTCGTGGCGGCCGTCCAGACCAGCCTCAGCACCAATCCCGATGGCGCGCGTGGCGTGTTTCGCCAGGTTGTGGAGAGATATTCAAACCTGCCGTTTTACCGCAAAGTCATGGACGCGAGCGGGTACGCGGAGGAACTGGCCGCGGGGAAAGTATCCGATGCGATGATCGACGACCTGAGCGCCCTGGGCGACGAGGCGCAGATCAAGCACTCGCTTGCACGGTTCCGCGATGCGGGGGTGACGCTGCCGTGCGTCTTTCCCATCGGCAGCCATGACGGCGCGGCAGGATTCGTCCCTACGCTGGAAGCCGCGCGGGAGGCCTAGCTAACCGAGGCGGGCGGCGGCGGATTCGATGAGCTCGCGCGCGGTCGCGAACTCGCGTCGCACGCCGGCGTCCTCCGCCTGATCCAGCAGCGCCACGACGGTCTCCCAGCGCTCGGGGTCGCACTCGTGCAGCCCCGCCTTCACCTGGCCGATGGTCTGCGTGGCGAAGAGAAGTCCTCCGCCCGGGTTGTCGAGGATCGAGCCGGCGATCTCGAGCTGGCCGCGAGCCCAGCCGACGATCTCGTCGCCGGGATGCGTTTCGAGCGGCTTGGGTCTTAAGACTTCCACCAGGCGCTTATTGTCCGGCAAGCCCGCTGAGCGCATCGCCGGTCAGCCGGTAAACCGTCCATTCGGAGTTGGGTTTAGCGCCGAGCTTCTCGTAGAAGCCGATCGCGTCGACGTTCCAATCGAGCACCGCCCACTCCAGCCGGCCGCAGTTGCGCTCGACCGCGATCTTCGCCAGGTGGACCAGCAGCGCCTTGCCGACGCCTCGGCCTCGGTGTGACTCCAGGACGTAGAGGTCCTCGAGGTAAAGGCCGGGCTGGGCCAGGAATGTCGAGTAGTTGTGAAAGAAGAGCGCAAAACCGATGGGCTTGCCGCCGTCTTCGGCAAGCACCGCCTCCGCGTAGGGGCGCGGTCCGAACATCGTGGCGCGCAGCTTGTCCTCGGTCATCCGGACCTCGTGCTCGAGCTTTTCGTATTGGGACAGCGCGCGGATGAGAAATACGATGGTCGGCACATCGTCAGGAGTGGCGGGCCGGATCGATATCGTCATCGCGGCCGGTCCTTCAATCGGTACACCAGGCGCATCGCACCGTGCGTTTCGGAAAAACTCGCGATCTTGTTATCGACGAGACCGGCGTCGAGCCCCGCCTGGATGACATCGACGTCGCGCAGCTCGCTCCGTCCACCCTTCGGGCGCACTACCCAAACGGCTCCGTTCGGCTCGATCCACGACTTCACCTGGTTGATGCGGTTCAGGTCGGCGCGCTTGTCGGCCGATAGGAACACGATGTCGCACGGCTCACTCGGCCGTCCGCGCGTGATGTCGGACGTGCGCTGACGCAGCTCTTTCACGAAACCGGCATCGATGACGCCGGCGATCGCGATCTTGGCTCCAGGCTTCACGCCCAGTTTGTCCAGGAGCGACCGGGTCGACACAAACTCGGGGCTCATGCCCCGCCTTCCTGGCCGTCGGGTCCGCCACGCACCGCTCCGAAAACGATGACACCTACCAGCCAGGCGGCGTACGCGCCGGCGACGCTCAGGACGATGACCGGCACGATGCTGGCCACACGGTCGTCGAGGATGAGCCCGAGGCCGACGAAGCCGCCCAGAACCAGCGCCCCGGTGATTCCGCCGACCACTGCGGCCACGAGCGTGCGCCCGGTGGCCTCCGGCGGGCTGCGCCTCAGACTTCGAGCACCTGCAGGTCTTTCGCCGCGCCGGCCACCGTGCCCGAGTAGAGGTGGTTGAACACGAAGCGAGTCTTCGGATGCCGCTTCTTCAACGCGGCCGCGGCCTCCCAGCTCATGTGGCTGAAGACGTCTCCCGGCCCAGTCGCCTCGACGATTGCGACATCCGCGCCGTCGACAAGTGCGTCCAGCGGCGCGGTGGGCTCGGTATCACCGGAATAGGCCAGCAGCCGGTCGCCGAACTTGATCCGGTAGCCGTTGCTCCCGGTCGAACCGTGGTCGAGCTTGACGGACTCGTATTCGTGCCCCGCCACCCGGCCGCGTTTCCGGGCGGTGACGTAACGCGCCCTGAATCGCGGCAGCATGACCGGCTTCCAGTCCACGCCCCAGCTGACCTCGAACAGAGCCTCCAGCCTCTCGTCGATGCCGTCCGGGCCGACGAAGGTGATCGCCCGCGGCTTGTCGACGAAGATGCGGTGGAGGACGAAGGGCGGAAGCCCGAGCGTGTGATCGCCGTGAAAGTGCGTCAGGAAGACGACGTCGATGTCAACGGGCTCGATGCCCAACCGGTGCATGTGCGGCAGCAGAGGCGCGCCGGCGTCCAGCAACACGCTGTCGTCGACGACGACGGCGCCGTTGTAACGCTCGGGGGAGAACGCAGACCCCGTGCCGAGAAAAGCGAGTTTCAGGCGACTGTCACCGCGGGATTGAGGTACACGTCCTGGATCGCATTAAGCAGCTCGACCCCCTCCTTCATCGGACGCTGGAACGACTTCCGCCCCGAAATCAACCCCATCCCACCCGCTCGCTTGTTGATGACGGAGGTGCGCACAGCCTCCGCGAAGTCGCTGGCTCCGTGCGACTCTCCGCCGGAGTTGATCAGCCCTGACCGTCCCATGAAGCAGTTGACCACCTGGTAGCGGCACAGGTCGATGGGATGGTTGGTCGAGAGCTTGTCGTACACCGCCGGCGCGGTCTTGCCGAAGCCGATCACCTCGAAACCGCGATTCGTATCGGGGAGCTTCTGCTTGATGATGTCGGCCTGGATCGTCACGCCGAGATGGTTGGCCTGGCCGGTCAGGTCGGCCGCCGTCTCGTAGTTGACGCCGTCCTTCTTGAAGGCGGGGTTGCGGACATAGCACCACAGCACTGTGGCCATGCCCAGCTCGTGCGCGTGCTGGAAAGCGGTTGCGATCTCGACCAGCTGGCGGTCGGACTCGGCCGAGCCCCAGTAAATCGTGGCCCCGACCGCGGCGGCGCCGAGCTCCCAGGCTTCGCGCACCGTCCCGAAGAGCACCTGGTCGTAGTGGTTCGGATAGGTGAGCAGCTCGTTGTGGTTGAGCTTGCATATAAAAGGAATGCGGTGTGCGTACTTGCGCGCGACCGACCCGAGAACGCCGAAGGTCGAGGCCACCGCGTTGCAGCCGCCTTCGATCGCCAGTTCGACGATCTTGTCGCCGTCGAAATAGATGGGGTTGGGCGCGAACGATGCGCCGGCGCTGTGCTCGATGCCCTGGTCGACCGGAAGGATCGAGAGGTAGCCCGTACCGGCGAGGCGGCCGTGATCGAAGAAAGTTTGCAGGTTGCGCAGCACCTGGACCGAGCGGTCGCTGTCCTTCCAGACGCGGCTGACGAAATCTGGGCCGGGCAGGTGGAGCTGGCTCTTGGGCACCGTCTCGCACTTGTGCTCGAGCAGGCTGGACCCGTCCTCTCCGAGTAGCTCCTCGAGCTTGGCGATGCTTCCCCTGGTCACAGTAGCCATCAGTCCCTCTTACACATTTAATTAGCGTGCCTCGCAGGATCAGACTACGGCACGCGTCACTCTATAGTGCATCGACATGACGGAGCGGGCCAGTGACCTCCTGAGCGAGTTGTCAGACCGCCTGACGGCCGACCTGGACGAGACCGGAAACAACGCGGCCGAAGCCATCCGGTCGGCCATGCCGGAGCTCGTGCAGACCGTGCCGGAGAGCGTCTCCGAGATGCCCATACGCAGCTCCTCGCAGTTCCTCGAGGCCCTTTACCGGACTCTGCGCGTCGACTCCCAAGTGCCCTGGGGGGAGTACTACCTCCTTGCCCGCGAGGCATCGCATCGCTACGCCGAGAGGGGCGTGCCGCTGGAATCGCTGATGGAGGCGATGGCGGTCTTCCGGCGCGCAGTGATCGCCCGGATCACGACTGAAGTGACGGGGAGCCCGTACGCGGACGAGGTGGTGCTGCTGGCGCAAAGCAGGCTGGGTGATGTGCTCGAACGCCTCAACTCGAGCTTCATCCGCGGCTACCTCGACTACACCGAGGCTCGCCACCAGGCGCGCCAGACAGAGTTGCACGGCCTCTATCACATCGCCAGCGCGCTCGGTCGCTCGCTCGACGTGACCGAGATCGCGGAGGTCGGCCTGTCGGAGACGCTGCAGGTGCTCAACCTCCAGGCCGGCGCTGCGTGGGTGCGCGAAGGCGCGCGCCTCAAGCTGGCGAAGACGCTCGGTCTCGAGCCGGGCCAGGAGAGCGAGTTCAGCGTCAGCGGCCGGCCGGGACCGCTGAAGGTCATGGAGATCGGGACGGGCCCCGCCGAGTCGCGCGTCGATCGCATCGCCGGCGAGTGGAGCGCGATCCGGGCGGAGCTGCGCACGAAGGGCGTGCTCCTGGGCGCGATGACGGTGGCCACACGGCTGCCTCGCACGTTCGAGCCGAGCGACCTGCAGTTCGTGGCCGCGGTCGCCGACCAGATCGCGGTCGCGCTCGACCGCGCGCGCCAGCACACCAAGGAGGCTCGCACCGACTACCTGACGGGTCTCGCCAACAGGCCGGAGTTCGAGCGCGCGATCGATCGCGCCGTGGCAGCCTCGGAGCGGCACAAGCGACGGCTCGCGTTGATGATGATCGACCTCGACAACTTGAAGCAGATCAATGACGAGCACGGCCACCACGTCGGCGACGAAGCGATCCGCGTGCTCGCGCACGAGCTGCAGCGCGCCGTCCGCGCGACGGACACGTGCGGGCGCCTCGGCGGCGATGAGTTCGGGGTCGCGATGCCCGACGCGGACGAGCATCACGCATCGGACGTTGCGGCGCGCGTGCGCCATTCGCTCGAGTATCTGAACCGCGCGGCCAAGCTGCCCGTGCGCGTCGACTTCAGCATCGGCATAGCCGCATGGAAGCCCGGCATGGACTGGCAGGCGATGTACCAGGAGGCCGACAAGGAGCTCTACATCGACAAGCGCAGCCGCCACGCGGCGCGGAAGAAAGTCAGCGATGCCAGGAGCTAGCAACCGGAACGGCTCGATGCCGTCCGGGATGGTGCTCAACTCGGAGTTCTTCGAGCGCGACACAATCGAGGTCGCGCGGGATCTGCTGGGCAAAGTGCTGGTGCGAGGTCTGCGCGGCTCCGAGCGCTGGGGTCGTGTGGTCGAGGTCGAGGCCTACCTCGGTCCGGAGGACCAGGCGTCTCATTCGTTCAACGGCCATCGCAGCCCGCGCAACGACGTGATGTTCGGCGAGCCCGGCCACGCATACGTCTACTTCACATACGGCATGCACCATTGCCTCTGCTTCGTGACACGCGAGCCCGGTGTCCCGCAGGCGGTGCTCGTGCGCGCGCTCGAGCCGGGACCGGGGGTGGGTCGGTGCAGCGGACCGGGCCTGGTGTGCCGCTCGCTCGAGATCGACCGCAACCTCAACGGCACAAGGCTGCTGCCGCCCGACCTGTATGTGCTCGACGACGGTGAGCCTCCGCGGCGGATTTACGAGACCCCACGCGTCGGCGTGCACAACGTGGGGGACTGGGAAGAGAAGCCGCTGCGGTACTGCTGGGAATCACCGCATCTGTCGCGGCCGCTGCCGCGCGCCTTCAGGGCCGTCGACTAGACCCGCCCCGCGCCTTTTAAGGCCAGTCTCCTGGACTTGGCTCCAGGTGCTCGCGCGCGTCCCAGTCTTCGCGGATTGGTGCGAACACGTCGGTGACCGTGGCGCCGTCCGGGCCCGCGGCCGCGCCGTGCTCGACGTGGCTGGGGATGACATACGTGTCGCCGGCTTTCAGTTCGAGCACCTCCTCGCCGATGCGCATCGTCATCGATCCGCGGATCACGAAGCCAAGCTGCTCGTTCTCGTGCTTGTGCTCGGGCGAGATCGCGTTCGGCTGCAGGTCGACCACCGCCATCGTCAAACGCTCCCCGTCGACCGCGCGAGCCCTGATCCCGTCGGCAAGCACGATCGGCCGCAATCTCTCGATGTGCTGAAACGCGCTCATTCGACCACGCGGTCAATGATGGTCGCGGTGCCGATGCCGCCACCGCAGCACATCGTCTCGAGACCGTAACGCAGGTCGCGCCTCTCGAGCTCGTACAGCAGGCGGTTCATCAGGATCGCTCCCGACGCGCCGAGCGGGTGGCCCACCGCGATGGCGCCGCCGTTGACATTGGTCTTGTCCAAGTCGGCGCCGGTCTCCTTCTGCCACGCGAGCACCACTGACGCGAATGCCTCGTTGACCTCGAACAGGTCGATGCTCGAGAGCTGGAGGCCCGCCCGCTTGAGCACAGCAGCAGTTCCCGGGATCGGACCTTCGAGCATGAGCACGGGGTCCGTACCAACCACAGCCTGCGCGCGGATGCGGGCGCGAGGCTTGATGCCAAGGCTCTTCGCTTTCTCGAGAGACATGAGCATCACCGCGGCTGCGCCGTCCGAAATCTGGCTCGAGTTGCCCGCGGTGATGGAGTGCTCGGGGTTGAACGCGGGCTGAAGCGCAGCGGTCGCCTCGTAGCTGGCGTTGGCGCGAATGCCCTCGTCCTTGGTGAAGAGGACGGTGTGCCCGTTGCCCTCGACGGGAACGTCGACCGGCATGATCTGCGACTGCATGTAGCCCTTGTCGGTCGCCTCGTGCGCCCTCTGGTGGCTGCGCACACCGAACTCGTCCATGGCCTTGCGCGAGATCCCGTACTTGCGCGCGATCAGCTCGGCGCTGATGCCCTGCGGCACCAGGTCGTAAAGCTCGGTGAGCTCCGGTGGAAACGGCGTGCCGGGCTGCATCGCGTTCGAACCCATTGGCACGCGGCTCATCGACTCGACTCCGGCGGCGATGGTCACGTCGCACACTCCTGACTGGATGAGGTTGGCCGCGAAATGCAAGGCTTGCTGGCTCGATCCGCACTGGCGATCGACGGTGGTGGCCGGAGTGGTCACGGGAAAACCGGTGGTGAGCCACGCATTGCGGGCGATGTTCAGGCTCTGCTCGCCGGCCTGGCCCACGCATCCGAAGACCACGTCGTCGACCTGCTCGGGCTTGATGCCCGCGCGCTTCACGATCTCCTTCAGGACGAGAGATCCGAGGACCACCGGGTGCACGTCCTTGAGCTTGCCGTTGCGCTTGCCGATGGGAGTCCGGACGGCCTCGACGATCACGGCTTCGCGCATCTCAATCACTCCTCATCAGTTGTTGTGTCGACATCTTACGAGCGGCCCACTAAAGCCAGTCGCAAGGCGTGTCAAGCCCACAAGTTTTTGCCAGGCGTGCCGATATTTTTATTTGTTGACGGGCTCTTAGTGCCCTGATAACTTTCGCGTCGCCCCAAGCGGCTGAGTACGGTAAACCTGAGGATACCGAACGTCGAGTAGGTGGAAGGTTCGGGCGCAAGCCCGGGGTGGAAACCGAAAAACGCATAGGGGACTTCAGGGTAAACAGGAAGGTCGCTTGGGGCATTACTTTTCCACAGAGGCTCCACACCCGAGCCTCAATTCGAAAAGCCCCTCCCGACGGCCTCCGCGCAGGCTTTGTCCACAGCGGCTGAGTCGAACGTAGCGCCCTCGCCAACCAGTCTTTCCACGCCCTGAGCCAGGCGCTCCACGGGCATCGGGTCCTCGTAGTGGAGCCAGTGGTAGGCGATGGGTCGAGACCACGGTTTCCCAAGCCGCTGGTAGTGGCGCCGATGGCTGTCGAGGACGATCGCCTCGACCTCCTCGAGGAGGCTTGGGTCGCCCTCGGCCATCTCGGAGAAAGGCTTCGTGGCCATCCAGGCCAGGAGCTGCAAGAGCCGGCCGGCAGCCGCCGCTACTGGGAGGCCTCGACGGCCGGGGCTACCTCGTACGCCTGCGGTTTCAAAACCGCGATGAACGGCAGGTTGCGGTAGAGCTCCCGGTAGTCCAGCCCATAGCCCACGACGTACTCGTTGGGGATCTGGAAGCCCGCGTAGCGCACGGGCACCGGCACGAGCCGGCGCATCGGCCGGTCGAGCAGAGTCACGACCTCGATGGACGCCGGCGAGCGCTGCTTGAGCGCGGACAGCACGTAGTCGAGGGTCAGGCCAGTGTTGACGATGTCCTCGACCAGCAGGACGTGGTGGCCTTCGATGGGGTAGTCGATGTCGCGGGCGATGCGCACACGCTCGCTCGGCTGCGAGCCTGCGAATCGCTTCAGGTCCAGGTAGTCGATGACGAACGGCACCTTGATGTTGCGGGCGAGGTCGGCCAGGAAGAACGTGACGCCCTTGAGGACCCCGACCACGACAAGCGAGCGCCCGCGATAGTCGCGCGAGATCCGCGCTGCCATGGCGCGGACGCGCGTCTCGAGCTCGACGGGCGAAATCAGGATGTCGCCGACGTCGTCCTTGCTCAGGTGCTGCATGTCGAGCGCCCCGTAGCCCGCCGGCCCAAGCAGCTGGTGATAGTCCTTGCGGTAAAGCAATCGGACGTTGACGTCGGGGTACAGCTCCCTGAGCAGCCGCAGCTTGCGGTTCTTCGGCGTGACGAGCGACTGCTTCATCGTGGTCAGCTCGACGTACTGGTCGTGCTCCGGCAGGTAGAAGTCCGGCGTGAACATCTCCGCCACTCGCCCTGACTCCCACGCGATGGGGAACGAGACCGGCTCATACGTCCACCGGATGCGGTAGTAGTCGAGGAAGCGCGCGAACTCGTGCTCGGAGTGGTGCGCGAATTCCACGCGGGAATGGGCGGGGCCGGTGCGACGGATCAGGCGGGAACGCTGCCTGACCGGGCGGCGCCACTGGTGTGGGATGGGGGCTGGGGCCGACGCCACTACGACGCGAACGATTGTACTCTCGCGATAAAAGTGGCTACGCCGGCGCAGAGGATGGTCGCCGAGCAGCTCATCCCGCACGGTGTGACCGATGAGCGGGTGCTGCGCGTGATGGCGGAGATCCCGCGCGAGGAATTCCTCACCGGCCGTACACGCCGCCACGCGTACGAGGATCGGGCGCTTGCCATCGGCTTCGGCCAGACCATCTCGCAGCCGCTGGTGGTGGCTCTGATGACGCAATCCCTCGACCTCGAGCCGGAATCGATAGCGCTCGAGGTCGGCACCGGGTCGGGCTATCAGGCCGCGATCCTCAGCCGTTTGTGCCGTCGCGTGGTCACGATCGAGCGAGAGCCGGCGCTGGCCGAGCAGGCTTCGGCGACGCTGAAGCGACTGGGTCTCGACAACGTCGACGTTGCGGTCGCTGACGGCAGCATGGGCTGGCCGTCACAGGCGCCGTATCAGGGGATCCTCGTGGCGTGCGCCGCCCGCCAGGTGCCGCCGGCGCTCATCGACCAGCTCGCCGACCCCGGCCGCCTCGTCGTGCCGGTGCAGGTGATCGCCCAGGAGCCGCAGGATCTCCGCCTCTACACGAAGAACGCCGGCGTGGTCGCGTACCGGTCGCTGTTCCCGGTCCTGTTCGTCCCCCTACGGACTGGGTGAGGCCCTCGCCCCAGGCGATGGGCTAGGCGTCGGCGTGCCGGTCGTGGGCGTGCCCGTGATCGCCTGCAGCTGCTGCAGGATCTTGCCCACCTCGGCCATCTCGGTGGCGAACGTCGCCAGGTCGCCGATCTTCAGCGCCGCGTAGGCGGCGTTGTAGTGCAGGTTCGCCTGCGCGACGAGGTCGGCGATCTGCGCCACCTGAGTCGGAGTGAGCGTGGTGGGAGGCGGATTGTTGGTCGGCGGCGGGCCCGTGGCCGTGCCGACAAGCTGATCGATCGCCTCCTGCAGCGTGTCGGTGTAGACCACGCTGGTCTGGTCGGCCAGGATCACCTTCTTCAGCTCAGGCAGGCTCTGGGCCTGGCTGGCACGGAGATAGATCGGTTCGAAGTACAGGAAGCTGTCGCCGATGGGAACTACGAGTAGGTTGCCCTGCACCACAGTCGATCCCGCCTGGTGGAAGAGCGTGAAGTCACGGGAGACGTTGGGGTCCTGGTTGATGCGGTTCGCGACCTGTTGCGGCCCGAAGATCACCTTGTCCTTTGGCAGCACGTAGTCGATGTACTCGCCGTAATGATCACCGTCGCTGCGCGCGGCCAGCCACGAGACCATGTTCTGTTTGTTCAGAGGCGTGTACGGCATGATCAGCAGGTACTCCGGGTTGGCCTCGCCAGGCAGGCGGAAGAGTACGTAGTAAGGCTGGACCTGGGTTCCAGTCGCGCCCGGCGCCGTCGACGCGGTCGGTATGTCCCACACGTCCTCGCGCGCGAAGAAGACCTTGGGGTCGGAGATGTGGTACGTCGCGTAGATCTGGACCTGGACGTTGAACAGGTCGACCGGTACGCGGACATGGGCCCGCAGTGCTGCGGGCATGGCGTCCATTGGCTGGAACATCTTCGGAAACGTGGCCGCGTAGGCCTTGATGATCGGATCCTTCGAGTCGAAGACGTAGAAAGTGGTGGTCCCCTCGTAGGCGTCGACCACGATCTTCACCGAGTTACGGATGTAGTTGATGTCGTTGCCGTTGAAAGATGAGGTCTGGGCGTACGGGTAGGTCGCGCCGGTCGTGTAGGCGTCGATGATCCAGTACAGGCGGCCGTTGACGACCACGATGTACGGGTCGCCGTCGAACGTGAGGAACGGCGCCAGCTCGGTCACGCGGTCGACGATGTTGCGCTTGAAGAGGATCTCCGACTGCGGGGAGATCTGGCCGGAGACGAGCAGGTTGAAGTCGCCGAGCCTCAACGACCAGAGGGCGCGATTCGCGCCGGTGAGCGGCACGCCGTGGGTGCCCGTGTAGTTCGTGTACACGTCTTGCGAACCCTTCGGGTAGTCGAACTCTTTGGTGGTCGACGGCGCGATCACGTAGTCGTTGGTGAGCTCGCCGAAATAGATGGCCGGCTGGGTGACGGGAAGCGACCCCATCGGTGGGATGTCGCCGACGATGTACTTCGGCAGGCCTTCGCCCACGACCGCGTTGACCGGGCTGGCGGCCACGCCGTAGCCGTGGGTGTACTGCAGGTGCTGGTTGATCCAGTTCTGCGCGGACTGCGGCAGCTTCCCGTAGTCAAACTCGCGGGCACTGATCTCGAGCGACTGGTACTGGTTGCCGACCATGTAGCGGTCGATGTCGATGTCGTGGAACGTGTAGTAGAGCCGGATGCCCTGCTGTTGCGAGTACGTGTCCTGAAGCGCGGAGAAGTCCCAGAGCCGCAGGTTGTCAACGGTCGCCGAATCGTTCTGCACCGCCTGCGCGGTCAGCGGCTGGTCGCCCGTGTAGTTGCGTACGCTGACGTCGCTCAGCCCATACGCGCTGCGCGTGCCGGCGATCTCCCGCTCGATGTATGGAAGCTCGTACGACTGGGCGTTGGGAGTGACCAGGAATCCCTGCACCACCGCCGGGTAGATCTGCCCGAGCACCAGCATCCCGACGAACAGGCCGGCGGCGGCCAGGGGGATCCACATCCGGCGGATCCAAAGGTTGGCCACCAGCCCGCCCGCGAGCACGATGCCGGCGCCTGCTTCGAAGGTCATCAGCGGGAGGCGGGCGTTGACATCGGTGTAGGCGGCGCCCCACACGACGCTGCTGTTATGCGAGTACAGGAGATCGAAGCGCCCCAGCCACAGCCACGCGGCCAGGGACACCGCGAACACGCCGAGCAGTGCCGAGAGGTGGGCGATCGCGAGGGGGCTGAAGTTCAGGTCGAAGGAGTCGCCGCGCCACGCGTACAGCACCGCGACCAGCAGGGTGCCCATGAAGCCGAGCCCGAGCGCCCAGTTCACGATCGAGTGCAGGAACGGAAGCGACAGCAGGTAGAAGGCGATGTCCTGGCCCAGCACGGGGTCGGTCACGCCGGTCGGTGATGCGTGCTGGAAAAGCGCCAGCGCCTGCCACTGCGTGCCGGCGCCTCCGGAAAGGATCAGGGCGATGATCCCCGAGGCGACCAGGGCCACGATGCCGGCAGCGCTTCGCAGGATCGGCCGCTGGATGCCCACCGCACGCAAGCCGGGCCCTGAGCGGGCGCGAAGCGCGATTACGGCGTTCGCGAAAAGGTAGCCGAACGTGATCGCCAGGCTGCCCACGAACAGTGAGGTCTGCAGGACCAGCCGCGTCGTGAAGACGTCTCGGAAACCGAGCGCGTCGTACCACTGCAGGTCGGTGATGAGTGAGACGATCGGGTTGGCGAAGATGAAGATCAGAAGGGCCAGGCCGAAGAGTCCGACGCCGACCCAGAAGCGGCGCGGCGGGCGCGGGACGCGAAGCTCGCGAGGAGGCTCGAAGGGACCTCGCTCGAACGGGTCGAACGGCCGGTACCGGCGGGTCATGGCCGAATCAACATACGCGTGACAGCGAGTGGGGCGTTGACCTTGCTTTGCGTGGCGCTCAGGCCGGATTGACTCCGGCCGTCATCCCGCGCAGCGCATTCCAACCCGCGTGATGCGGGGGAGGTGGGGGTTCCGCGGGGGAGGACATCCGTCCTTCCCCGCGCACCTAGCGGGCGGCTGCCTCACGGTGGAGCAGGGTCTCGCGCGCGAGCATCTCGACCACCTGTCGCGTATCGCCGCCTTCGTCCACGACGCGCAGCTGGCGATCCGCGCTCGTCCCTTCGGCGAGGATCGTGTGCACATACTCGACCGCGCGACGCGAGCCCAGATCGTCGACCACGTCGTCGACGAAGTTGAGCAGTTCGATCGCGAGGTCGCGCATCGGGACCTCCTCCTGCTTGCCGAAGTCGATGAGCTTGCCGTCGATGCCGTAGCGCACCGCGCGCCATTTGTTCTCGGCGATGAGCGCGGGCATGTACTTCCTGAACCCGAGGTTGTTATCGCGAAGCTTCAGCAGCTTCGCGCAGATCGCCTGCATGAGGGCCGCCAGGCAGACCGTCTCCTCGAGCCGCGTCGGCATGTCGCACACCCGGAACTCGAGCGTCGGGAATGACGGGTGCGCGCGCAGGTCCCACCAGATCTTCTTGCCGTTGTCGATCGATCCGGTCTTCACCAGCAGCTGCACGTAGTTCTCGTACTCGTCGAACGAGTTGAGATCAGGAGGAATCCCGGTGCGAGGGAAGTTCGACCAGATGACGCTGCGGTACGACTTGAGGCCTGTGTTGCGACCCATCCAGAACGGGCTCGACGTGCTGAGCGCGAGAAGGTGAGGCAGAAAGTAACGCGCCTCGTTGAGCACCTCGATGCGGCGCTCCCGGTCCGGGATCGCCACGTGCACGTGCAGCCCAAAGATGACGAGGGTGCGTACGACGTCCTGCAGCTCCTCCTCCAGCATCTTGTAGCGGTCGTGGTCGGTGATCTGCTGCTCCTGCCAGCGCGAGAACGGATGCGTGCCCGCGCACGCGATGCGCATGCCCTCCGGCTCCAGCAGGTCGGCCAGCGTGCCGCGCATGTCCGCCAGCTGGTCACGCGCCTGGTCGACGTTCTCGCAAATCGACGTGCCGACCTCGACGACCGACTGCATCATCTCCCGCTTGACCTTCTCGCCGAGCTTCGGCGTGGCGGCCGCGAGCAGGGTGTCGATGTGGGAGTGCAGCTGTCCAGAGGCGTCGATGATCTGGTACTCCTCCTCGACCCCGATCGTCAGCATGCCGTCCTTGCTCATGCGGTTCCCTCGATGACAAATGTTGGCACCAGGCTGCCAGCTCCGGCGGTGACGTTCAGCAGGGCCTCGGCCGAGACCCTGGTCATGAACCCGCCCGCCCGCCCATTGAAAAGATATGGATCGAGGTCCACCGCCAGGTCGATGTACTGCAGGCTCTCGAGCGCGACCGGGAACCTGACCTTCGGAATCTCCACCGCCTCCTGGACGACATAGCAGCCGGCAGCGGCCTCGTCGACGGCCTTCTCCCACTCGGCCTGGCTCGTCGTCCAGCCGAGGATCACGCCCTTGCCGCCGTACTCGTCGTTGGGCTTGAGGACCAGCTGCCGGCGCCCGCGGACGATGTCCTCGGCCAGGGCGGGGCGGACGCGGCGGGTCCACGGGATGTGCTTGCGAATGGCGGCACGCTGCGCGGGCGTGTAAAGGTTCTGGTAACGATCGTCTGACAGCAGCGCCAGGCTCAGCTTTTTGTGCAGGAGCTTGGCGCGAAAGCTGTTGATGACACAAACCGCACCGGCCATGTATGCGTCGAGCAGCGCGCGGGTCTCGGCGCCGCGCGCCAGCAGCTCGCTGGTGAGCACGCGCCTGTACACGAGGTTGACCGCCGTGCCGTTGGCGTAGAGCCGGCCCCGCCGGAACTCGAGGATTCGGGGGTCGCAGATCACGGTCTTCACGCCGTTGGCCTCGAAGTAGGCCTTGAACATCTCGAACTCCGGCGCCGTCGGCAGGCCTTCCCAATCGACGATCGCGATGACCGGCACTTTGTCCGGGCCCCACTGCTTGAAGGCCCGAAGCATCGTGGTGAGCTGCTTTTTCCGCGTTGACACAAAGCGGCCGCGGAAGCGCTTGCGGAACGCTTTCATGATCGGCAGCTCCGCGAACACCGCGGCCAGGTTGTCGCCGTACGCCATGCCGGCGGGCGACTCCGCGTTGTACTCGACGAAGCGCACCTGCCCGGCGAAGAAGCTATCGAGACGCGATGAAGGCGAGGAGAACCCGTAGCCAGGGTCGGCGAGCGCCAGGCGTTCTTCCTCAGGCTCGAGGCAGAGCTCGTCGCGCAGGTCGGCGTCTTTCAGCACCGCACGCTCCAGGACCGCCAGAGCGCTGAGCACGCCCTCGGCCGCCCGGACCGCCTGCTCGTGGCGCCGGCGAGTGAGGAACTGCGGCCGGAGCGCGACGGAGAGAGGCCGAGTGCCGAACATCAGCCCCCGCGCCTTCTGGGCCGCGGCGAGCGCATCCGCGGTCGACGACGCGTACTGCCCTTTCTCGAGCAGCGCGTGGTAGACCGCGATCGGGTCGGTCACGTGCGCACGGCGTCGGGCGTCGAGCCCTTCTCGACGTACTTCCACCAGCGGTGTTCGTCACGCCATGGCGGCGCCTTCTCACCGAGCGCGTACGCGATCACAAGGTCGGTCATCTTCTCGAGCACCCACCGGAAGTTGTCCTCTTTGATGGAGAAGTTGTCGAAGTCCGGCGCCGGGTTCAGGAAGTCGATGGCGTAGAGCACGCCATCCTTGACAGCGAACTCGACCGTGTCCATGTCGTAGCCGAGCGCCTCCACCAGCGTGGTCGCGTCCCGGATCGCATGCTCGCGCAGCGGGCCCTCGACCGGATGCGAGATGACGTAACGCTCCTCGAACGGCGCGCGCGGGTTGTAACGGATCGGCAGGATGTTGGTGCGTCCGATGCAGATGCAGCGAACGTAGTCGTCCCAGTCGATGAACTCCTGAAGGATCATCGTTTTCCGTCCGGTCTGGTCGTAGGCAGAGATCAGCTGCTCGATCGAGTGGACGATGTAGACGTCCTTCCAGCCACCGCCGGTGTTCGGCTTGAGCACGGCGGGCATCCCCGTGTAGGCGGCGATGCGCTCCCAATCAACCGGGTACTGCAGGTTGCGCAGAGATTTCTGATGGTCGATGTCGGGGATGTAGTCCTTGTTCGGGAGCACCACCGTCTTCGGCACGGCGACGCCGAGCTTGCGGGCCAGCGTGCACTCGAAGAACTTCTCGTCGGCCTCCCACCAGAACGGGTCGTTGATGACCGCAGTGCCCAGCAGCGCCGCGCTCTTGAGGTGCGCGCGGTAGTAGGGGATCTCGTGCGAGATGCGGTCGACGATGACCGCGTGGCGTGGCGGCTCGAGCTCTGGTGTGCCGCCGAGCACCGCGAGCTCGGCGGTGACTCCCACGTCGGCGCCGCGCTCGTTGACCGTGTCGAGGAAGGGCCCGGGAAAAGTGTTCTCCCGTCCGACCAGAAGTCCCACCACCTTCTTGCCAGCCATTTCTCGCCCTCCGCTCGTATTACGTCGAGAGGTACGTGCGCATCATGTCCTTCCAGTACGGCCAATCGTGCGCCCACCCGGGCCAGATATCCAGCCGGACGTCGATCCCCTTCTCGCGCATGAGACTGCCGAGCTTGATCGAGTCGCCGACGTTCGGGTCGCCTTCGCCGGTGGCCACGACCTTGGCCGGCATCGAGCGCAGCGGACCCAGGTAGGCCTCGTCGTTCAGGCCGGGCAGGAACGCGAGCGGGTTTGTGTAGTAGGTGCTGTCGTCGTGGTAGCCGTCGAGCCAGCGCGCGGTGTCGAAGGCGCCGCTCATGGCGACAAAGCCGCCCACGCGGGTCGGGTGCCTGAGTGCCAGCAGCACCGCATGGAGGGCGCCGAACGACGCGCCCGCGGTGACTGGCGTGCCGGGGACCCGCGGCAGGACCTCGTCGAGGAGATAGCTCTCGTACTGCAGGTGGCGCGCGACGCGCTGCGCCGGCGGCGAGCCCCGCGCATACCACGACTGGTCGTCAACGCTGTCGACGCAGAGCACCTGCAGCTCGCCGCGGTCGATCCACTCCGCGATGGCGCCGATCAGCCCGAAGTCCTCCCACTGGTAAAAGCGGCCCATCGAGGTGGGGAACGCGAGCAGCGGCCGGCCCGAACCTCCGAAACGGAGCAGCTCCATGTCCCGCCCCAGGGCGTTGCTGTAGTCCTTGTGGTACTCGCGCTCCACGGTGCCCGCGAGTGTAAGTGCTGGCTAGCGAACTCTGGCGAGTGCCGGCACTGGCACTCGCAAATCGCACAATCCGGGCTCGAGTGCCGGCACTCGCACCCTTAGGCCGTGGCCGGCTTGAGGGCGGCCGGGTTCTTCTCCACGATCAGGTCGATCAGGCCCCATTCCTTCGCCTGCTCGGGCGTCATGAAGAAGTCGCGCTCCATCGCGCGCTCGACCTCCTCCAGCGGGCGGCCGCAGTGCTTGGCATAGATGCGCGCCACCTGCTCGCGCTGGCGGAGGATTTCCTGGGCGTGGATCTGGATGTCAGTCGCCTGGCCCTGGATGCCCTGACTGAACGGCTGGTGGATGAGGATCTGGGCGTGCGGCAGCGACATGCGCGAGCCCTTGGCCCCGCCGGCAAGGAGGATCGACGCCCCGCTGGCGGCGAGGCCCGTGCAGAGCGTGCTCACTGTCGGCCCGACGTACTGCATGGCGTCGTAGATCGACAGCGAGGCCGTGAGGGACCCGCCCGGGCTGTTGATGTAGACGCTGATGTCGCGGTCGGGTGCCTCGTTCTCCAGGAACAGGAGTTGCGCCGTGACCGTGCTCGCGAGGTCGTCGTCGATCGGGCCGCGCACGAATATGACGCCGTCCTTCAAGAGGCGCGAGTAGATGTCGTAGGCTCGCTCGCCGCGGCCGTCGTTGGTGATCACGGTTGGGATCAGGTTCATCTCTAACTCCTCGTTTCGAAACCGATTCGCGGGCGCGGCCTGGGCGGCGGGTTTGCCATCGCGAGATAGGCGCTGAAGTCGGCCACGCTGCGCAGGGCATCGAGAGGCATGCCGGCAGTCGCCAGGCGCAGCTTGGCGGGTGGGTCCTCGGGCCACGCGGGCCGCTCAGTGTCGGCGCCGAGGAGCCTGGCCAGGTCGGCATAGATCTCCGCCGGGCGCGCGCTCAGGGCGTGGGCGACGGCCAGCAGTCGCTCGGTCGACACCTCCTTGCGCCCCCGTTCGACGTCGGACAGGTGCGCCGGCGACAGGCCGGCCTCGGCCGCGACCTCGCTCAGGGTCCTGCGCGCCGCCTCGCGGCGCCCCCGAAGGACCGCGCCGAGCGCCTCCCTGACCGTCCGCGCTGATTCGCTGTGAGCGAATGTCATCTGTCTGAGGCGAAATAATACGACGAGGGCCCTAGCGGTGTTCGATGAGGGCCCCCAACCGCCAGTGCGTAAGGAACCGGTACTGGTTGCTCAATCCTTGAGGTTGGCCGGGTCGAGCAGCTCTTCTCTCGGCCGCTCGATCTTCTGGCGCGAGCGCATGATCTCGATCAGCTTCTTCCGGCCCTTCGGCGGCCCGATCATGATCGCGCCAACCAGCCGGTCGTCCTTGAAGAAAAGCTTGCGGTAGTACTTCTCCTCGAAGCTGTAGGTGCGGACGGACTGAAGGTCCGGCTGCACGTCGGGCGTCACACCGGCCACCGCGAGGGTCGATCCGAACATCGTGGTCGTGTACGTCGGTACGTCGAAGAAGTCCTCGTCCGCGCCGGCCATGTTGCGCGCCGCGACCTTGCCGTGCGCCTCGGCGTTGTCCCAGGTGCCCATCTGGTTGTGGCGCTCGACCATCAGGTCATAGAACACGGCCACATCGCCCGCGGCGTACACGTCCGGCGCTTTGGTGCGCAGCTTGGCGTCGGTGACGATGCCTTTGTTGAGCTCGATGCCGGTGTCGCGGGTCGGCTCGGTGTAGTAGTCGAGCCCGACGCCATAAGTAAGGACGTCGAAGTCCACGCGCCTTCCGTTCGCGGTCTCGGCGAGATAGTTGCCATTCGAGCGGCTGAACTTCTGGACCTCGTCCGAGGTGACGAACTCGACGCCCTGCGCCTCGCCCATCTCGCGGCACAGGCGCCCGCCCTCCTCGTCCAGCACGTAGCGCAGGAACCACGGGCCGCGCATGATCCAGGTCACTTTCGCGGTCTTGCGGTAGCTCACGCCCTCCGCGAGCTCGTACCCGATGAAGCTTCCGCCCATCACCAGGACTCGCTTGGCAGCGTCCGCCTTGGCGATGATCGAGTCTGTGTCGTCGATGGTCTGAAAGCCCAGCACCTGCGAAACCTGGTCGGATCCCGGCCACGGCGGTGGTTTTGGCCGGCCCCCGGTCGCGATCAGCAGCGCGTCATACGGAAACGACTGGCCTCGATTTGTGCGCACGACCTTCTCGCGTGCGTCGACCTCGGTGACCCACGTCTCGAAATGGATCTCGAGGTTCTGTCGCGCATAGTCGTCCGCGGTGCGCATGAACACCTTCTCGCGCCGCACCTGGCCGCGCAGGTATCGCGGCAACGCGACGCGGTTGTAGAGCGGGTGTTTCTCCGCCGCGATCATGACGATCGATGCGTCCGCGTCCAGCTTGCGCAGCTCCTCCGCGCACGTCTGGCCCGCGATGCCGTTGCCGATGACGACGTAGCGACGCGTCAACTAGTCGGTGAGCTTCAAGGAGTAGATGCCCGCGTTGTCCTCGGCATTCACCAGATCGTATCCGCAAGCGTTCATGTCGGAGGCGGCAGGATGGTTCCGCGGCAGCGCGATGGTGGCGTGCTCCACTCCATCAGCGTCGGCCTCATAGCGAAGGGCGAACAGCAGGTCCCGCAGGGCTGCGCCTTTGCCGGCAATGAACGCCACCGAGATGTTTCCGCTGTGGATTCGGCGCAAGCCGGCAATCGCGCGGCCGCCCGGAGCAGCTCGCAGCATGCCGATCCCGGCGAGACGCGCGAGCTCGGCGGTATCGAGGTCGTGCGCGCCGCTCATGTCCGCGGCGACTCCGTGGTAGAGGTCCAGGCCAGGGCTCTCGAACACGCCGGCCCACAGCCGCTCTGCCTCTGACGGCGGTGGGATCCTGGCCGGCTCGCCGCCTTCGACGCGCTGCCCTCTCCACCAGCGAACGTCGACGAGCCGCTTGAAACCGACTTCTTGGAACAGCGTGATGGCCGCCTCGCTGGCGGTTCCAAGGCGCATCTCCACAAAGCCCTGCTCGCGTGCCTCCGCGATGGCGGAAGCCAACATTGCGCGGGCTATGCCCTGCCGCCTCTGCGAGCTCGCAACGCGCAAGCCCTCATACCAGACGAGTCCCGGCGCAAACGGTCTGAGTCTTTGCAGGCCGACCACGACACCGTCCAGTTCCATCGCCTGGAAGGCCGCGCTCGAGTCCGCAACCCAGTCGTCGAAGACACGCACGATGTAGTCGGTGCCCTGCCAGTTTTCACTGGTGATCTCAGCCACCCGATCCCGATCGGCCGGCCGCACCGGCCGCAGCATCAGGTCGTTCGGGGATGCCAATGCGCGATGCCCGAAACCGTGATGCCGCCGTCATAGACGAGTTCGTCGCCTTCGCGCACGAGCATCTCCTCGAGGAGGCGTCGCATGCGCGGCTCCTCCCAGCCGTCTCCGAACAACGGCCTGCAGTCGGCGACCGCCTCGTCGAGGGTTCGGTATCGATTCGCCACCGGATATCTGACGAACGAGACGTCGGCGGCGATACCCATCTGCACCAGTAGCATGAAGAGGTCCGAGAACTGCGGGATGGGCGGAAGGGGTGAAGGTGCGCTCCGGTCGCGCAGCACGTTCGCGGCGTGGGGGACGGGGCCTTCGCGCAGCATGATGAAGACGCGCTCGCGCGCGGAGCGATCGAGCTTCTCGATGAAGGGAACCACATCGGCCACGCCGTAAAGGACATGGCAGCAGATGACCAGGTCTGCCGGCGCGACCTCGGCGTCCTCCCAAGCGCTGGCGATTACGGTCAGGTTGGGCAGCGCTGGTAGGTGAGCTCGCATGCCCTCAGACGGCTCCACCGCGGTGACCCATTCGAGCTTTGCCGCAAGCGGCACCGCGTGCCGGCCCGCTCCCGCGCCGGCGTCGATCAGCGTCTTGCGTGGGGACACGAAAGGTTCGATCACGTCGAGGAACTGGTCGGCGCGGCTGGTGGTCGACCGCGCGAACGTCGGGGCCCGGTGGTCCCAGTAGTGAGGGTCGCTGTGGCCGTGCGACGACGCCTTCTCCCGGGCCACAACCAGCGCGCGCCAGCGCTCCACCCAGTCGATGCCGCCAACCCGCGCAGCGGTTGCTTGCACAGCCCTCACCCTACCGCTCCCCGAACTTGGGGAGAAACGTATGACTAAGTACCATGCTGGCTGTGGAGTTCTCCCTCTCTGAAGCCGCGCTTCTGAGCCGCTACTTCACCAACCTCGACCGGCCCGTCTTCGCGCTGCGCAATCTGCCGGAGGTAGTCAAAGGGGCGCTTTTCTCGCGTTACTCGCGCACCGAGAAAAGCCTTCGGCGGGTGCTGCTTGATGAGTTCATCAACGATCCCGAGTCTGGGTTCGGGGCCATCGTTGGCGACGCGCCGGCGGCCGACGACATGGTCGCGGTCAAGCGCGCGGAGGAGTTCTACGAGCGCGTGCTGGTCGGCTACGGAGACGACTCGGTCGCTGAGCTGGCGGGTGCGCATGTCGCAGTGGAGCGCGTGTCGACCCTCGCGGCCAAGGCGCTGGAGGACAGCCGCATCGGGATCTCGCCGCTGGAGAAGTCGACGCGCTACGTCCGGTTCGACAGGCCCGGGCCGGACGGCCGGCGCCTTTACCACCGCGGCCCGGAGCTCGAGCACCCCGCGTACGAGCCCGCGGCCGACGCGCTGTTCGACACGTTCAGCGGCCTGATCGAGCCCTTGACCACCGCCGTCCGCGAGCGCTTCCCGATCGAACCCGACGAGACCGACCGGGCGTGGAAGTCCGCGACGCGCGCCAAGGCGCTCGACCTGCTGCGGGGCCTGCTGCCGGCAGGGACATTAACCAATCTCGGGCTCTTCGGGAACGGCCGGGCTTTCGAGTACCTCATCACCAAGCTGTCGGCCAGCGAGCTGGCGGAGTGCCGGACGCTCGCCACCGACCTGCACCACGAGCTGGCCGAGGTCATCCCGTCGTTCGTCAAACGGGCGGTCGACGACCGTTATGGCCGACCGGCCGCTGACCGGATCGTCCGCATGCGCACCTCGCTGCAGCGGGTCGCCCGGCGAACCAGGGACGAGGCCAAGCCCGGCGTCAGGCTTCTGAGCTACGACCCCGACGCCGAGCGCAAGGTCGTGCAGGCTGCGCTGTACCCCTACACGGACGCTGCACTCGACAGCCCTGAGCCGGCCGACGCCGACGCCGTGCTGGAGGCCCTGCTCGGCGGCCGGGCCAACCGCCGCCAGCGGGCGCCCAGGGCCCTCGAGCGGGTCCAGTACGAGTTCGAGATCGTCGCCAACTTCGCCGCCTACCGCGACCTGCACCGTCACCGGATGCTCACCCAGGATCGCCAGCTGCTGGGCACGTCGCTCGGCTACGACTTGCCGCCGGCGCTCGCCGCTCTCGGCATGGACGACGCCTTCCGGCGGGCGGTGGAAAAGGCAACTGACGCCCACCGGCGGATGGAGGCCGATCTCGGCCCGGCGCTTGCCCAGTACGTCGTCCCGCTTGCCTACCGCGTGCGGTGGTTCTTCCGCGTCAACCTGCGCGAGCTGTACCACCTGTGCGAGCTGCGCACGACGCCTCAAGGCCACCCGGACTACCGGTTCGTGGCGCAGGAGATGTTCCGCCTGGCGTCCGAAGTCCATCCCCGCCTGACCCGTTTCGCAAGCTTCGTCGACATGGGTCCCGGCGACGAGCTGGAGCGCCGGAAGTCGGAGCGTCGCTGGGACGAAAAACTCAGGACGCTCGGCGGTCCGGTGCAGTAGGATCAGCGCCAGTTTTTCAGGGGAGGGACAGATGTCGTCAGATTCCGATTTTTCGCCCGAGCGCGACCGCCGCGTGGCCAAGAGGCGCTCGGACATCGACCGCCGTTTCGGTGAGCGCCGTCGCCCGGAACGGGCCAGCCCCGGCCGCCGCGTGCTCTACATCGAGCGGCGCGTAACCGAACGCCGCACGGCGGAGAACCTGGCCTTCCAACCGGTCTAGGTATCCCTCTCCCGTGTACGGGAGAGGGTAGGGTGAGGGTTGGTGGCTAAGCCTGCCCTCATCGTCCACGGCGGCGCCGGCCCAGTGCCGGCGTCTGAGCTCACCGCCAGGCAAGCAGCAGTCGAGCGCGCGCTCGAGGCCGGTTGGGATCGAATCGGCGGCGGTGCCCTCGAGGCCGCGGTCGCAGCGGTGCGCCACATGGAGGACGAGCCCCTTCTCAACGCAGGCATCGGTGCGTGCCTGAACGCCGACGGCGTGGTCGAGCTCGACGCCGGCGTCATGGACGGACGAGACCGGAGCGTCGGCGGAGTCGCGTGCGTGCGCGACGTGCGGCACCCGATCGACCTCGCGGTACGCGTCATGCGGGACGGTAGGCACGTGCTGCTTGCGGCCGACGGCGCCTCGCGTTTCGCGCGCGATCACGGCGTCGAGATGGCGGATCCCTCGATCTTCATCACCGACCGCAAACGCCAGGAGCTGGCGGAGGGCGCCGACACGGTGGGGGCCGTGGCGCGCGACGAGGGAGGGCACCTTGCGGTCGCGGTGTCGACCGGCGGCCGGACCGGCAAGCTGCCGGGCCGCATCGGCGACTCGCCGATCGCGGGCGCGGGCTTCTATGCGGACGACCGGCATGGCGCGATCTGCGGCACGGGCGTGGGTGAGGCCTTCATCCGGCTGGGCCTGTCGCGCGTTGCGATTGTCGAGCTCGAGCACGGCATGGACCCTGCCGACGTCGCAAACAAGGCGGTCGAATGGCTGGGGCGCGCGATGAACGCGGTCGGCGGGATCATCCTGATCGGCCGCGTCGGCGATCCGCAGGCGGCGTTCAACACGCCCGCTATGCCCTTGGCGAAACGCGTTGGCTGAGTCGGGCAACACCGGCGAGCTCATCGCTCTTGCGCTGAAGCGCGCCGGCGCTGGCCACCTCTTCACGCTGAACGGCGGCCACATCTGGCCAATCCTCACCGGCGCCACCGAGCACGGCCTTCGCATCATCGACACGCGCCACGAGCAGTCGGCAGCCTTCGCGGCTGAGGGCTGGGCCAAGGTGACGCGCCAGTGCGGGGTTGCCGCGGTGACCGCCGGGCCCGGCGTCACCAACGCGGTTACCGCACTCGCCCAAGCGCAGTCTGGCGACAGCCCGATATTGGTCCTCGGCGGTCGCGCCCCCGTCGCCCGCTGGGGCATGGGGTCGCTCCAGGAGATGGATCACGTCGCCGTAGTGAAGACGCTGGCCAAGCAGGCCGTAACCCTCGAGTCGCCTGAGGAAGCCTTCGCCTGTGTGCTGCAGCTCATGCGCACCGCCCTCAGCCGGCGCACCGGTCCGGTGTTCATGGATATTCCAATCGACGTTTTCTTCGGAGCGGCCGACTTGCCCGAGGCCACCGAGCACCTCACACCCGACCCGGGACCGCCGCCCGACCCCGACTCGGTCCGCCGGGTGGCCGGTCTCATCCAGGACGCTCGGCGGCCTGCGGTCATCGCGGGTGGCTCAGTCTGGTGGGCGCACGCCGAGGGCGAGCTGCGCCGGTTCGTTGAGGCCGCGCACCTGCCGACGTCGGTCAATGGCATGGCGCGCGGCATGCTGCCGTCCGGCCACCCGCTGTTCTTTTCTCGCGCTCGCGGTCAGGCGCTCGGTCAAGCGGACCTCATCCTCGTGGTCGGCGTGCCCCTCGACTTCCGCCTCAACTTCGGGCAGCCACCCGTCTTTGCCGACGACGCGAGGATCGTCTACGTCGACGTCGACGACCACCGCAAGCACAGGCCCGCCGAGGCTTCGATCCTCGGTGACGTGAAGGCGGCACTGGCCGCACTGGCCGGCGCCGTCGAGGGAACGCCCGAGCGCCACGAATGGCTCGAGCAGCTGAGGTCAGCGGAAGTCGGCGCGCGGGCACGGGACCGGGCGATGACCGAATCCGACTCGTCGCCGGTTCACCCCGGGCGACTCATCGCCGAGGTCAACCGCGTCGCCGATCCGGACGCGATCATCGTCGGCGACGGAGGCGACTTCGTGTCGTTCGCCGGCAGGCTCATCGAGCGCGAACGGCCAGGGCTGTGGGTGGATCCCGGCCCGTTTGGCGCGCTCGGCTCGGGACCCGCTTACGCGATGGCTGCGAAGCTCGCGCACCCCGACCGCCAGGTCATCCTCCTGTCCGGCGACGGGGCGTTCGGCTTCTCCGCGATGGAGTTCGACACGCTGGTCAGGCACAAGGTCCCAGTGGTGTGCGTCATCGGCAACAACGGCATCTGGGCGCTGGAGAAGCACCCGATGCAGAACATGCTCGGCCTCAGCATCGCCGCGGACCTGGCGCCGCGCACGCGCTACGACCTGGTGGTGGCGGCGCTTGGTGGGTTCGGCCAGCTGGTCGACCGCCCAGACGAGATCCGGCCCGCCCTGGAGCGGGCGTTCAAGGCGGGTGTGCCGGCCTGCATCAACGTAATCTGCGACCCGGAGGCGGAATATCCGCGATCATCGGTGTTGATGTGAGCACAGCCGAGCTGAAACCGATCGTCGAGGCCGACGAGTGGCGCACCGCGCAGTCCCAGTTCGACGAGGCCGCCGAGCTGATCAAGCTCGAGCCGTGGCTCCGAGAGGTGCTGCGCGAGGTCCAGCGCGAGTTCACATGCACGTTCCCGGTCAAGCTCGACAACGGCCACCTACGGATGTTCACGGGCTACCGCGTCCAGCACAACATCAACCGGGGCCCCGCAAAAGGCGGCATCCGGTACCACCCCGACGTCTCCCTGAACGAGGTCAAGGCCCTCGCGATGTGGATGACCTGGAAGTGCGCGGTGGTCAACATTCCGTTCGGCGGAGCCAAGGGCGGGATCATCGTCAACCCGGCAGAGCTGTCGCTCAACGAGCTCGAGCACATGACGCGGCGATTTGCGACCGAGATCTCGATCCTGATCGGCCACGACCGCGACATCCCGGCGCCCGACGTCAACACCAACGGCCAGACGATGGCCTGGATCATGGACACGCTGTCGATGCAGCTCGGATACTCGAGCCCGGCCGCGGTCACTGGCAAGCCGATCGAAGTCGGGGGCTCGCTCGGCCGCGTCGAGGCCACTGGCCGCGGCGTGACCATCTGCTCGGTGGCCGCGCTCGAGCACCTGGGCCGCAGCCCGCACCAGACCAAGGTCGCGGTGCAGGGGTTCGGCAACGTGGGCAGCATCAGCGCGAAGCTGCTCGAGGAGGCCGGCTGCACGATCGTCGCGGTCTCCGAGGATTACGGCGGCATCTACAACCCGCTTGGCCTGTCGATCAAACGGGTGCTGGAGTACCGCGCGCGCGAGAAGACGTTGAACGGATTCCCCGGCGCGTCGCAGATCGGCAACCAGGAGGTCCTCACCGTCGACTGCGACCTGCTCGTCCCCGCCGCCATCGGCAACCAGCTCACATCGCGCAACGCGCGTGATGTCAAGGCGTCGCTCATCGTCGAAGGCGCGAATGGGCCGACGACTCCCGAGGCCGACGCGATCTTTCGCGAGCGCGGCATCTTCCTGGTGCCCGACATCCTCGCCAACGCGGGTGGCGTGACCGTGTCCTACTTCGAGTGGGTGCAGGACCTGCAGTCGTTCTTCTGGTCTGAGCACGAGGTGAACCAGAAGCTCAAGGCGATCATGACGCGCGCGTTCGAAGAGGTTCTGCACACGCGAGAGGAGCGGAAGCTCGACATGCGCATGGCCGCGTACGTGCAGGCCGTGTCCCGCGTGGCGGCGGCGACGCGGGAACGGGGGCTCTACCCCTAGGCGCGTCTGATGTCGATGAGCGCCCGCCCGCTGTCCGAGCTTGCGGGCAAGGATCTCCGGTGGCGCTTCAACCTCGGCCTCCAGGTGCCGAGGACGTACGACAGCCCCTGCACTCTTTTCGACGGCGCCGAGCCTGTCGTCAACGGTCGGACCATGTGGGTGCGGCTCAAGACGTTCGACTTCGTGATGTAGCCCGGCGAGGGTCTGTACGAGGTCCACATCGATCTGCGCGACCCCGGCCACCGGCCTGCGGTGGCCTGGAAGGCCGGCGCAACCCAGAGTGCGGCAGGCTTCGAGCTTGTCGCGGAGGGTTCTTTCTCGGCGCGCGGATGGATCACGACCGCGTCTGGCCGGCGCCTCGCCTGGGAGCCGACCCGTGAGACCGGCTACGAATACGTTGTCTTCGAACCTGGAGGTCCGCGAATGATCACGGTCACGGCGGCCTATCAGCTCACCTTCAAGGGCAACCCGGGACAGATGCTGATCGCCCCGGAGGCAGCCACCGATCCGGAGCTGCCCGCCCTCGTCGCCCTGGGATTCGCGCTAGCGTGCGAGCAGGCGCTGCGCCTGCATTGGGATGCGCCGCGTACGTTCCGGGGAACCTAGGTCACTCGCTGAGAAACTCGTCGTCAGCGGCCTGGTCCTCGACGAAGCGCCAGAACTCCTTGGCACGGCCGTCCGCAGCCGGATGAACCACGTCCACGAACCGGCTCGTATGCGTGCGCCCATGGCGGGTCGCGGTCGCCGTGCCGATCACGACCGTGTGGTCTTCGCTGGCCAGGATGTCGTGGATGTCGAACTCCGAGGTGCCCTCGGTCAGTTGCCCGAACTTCATGAAGAATTCGGCCACCGCGTTCTTGCCCTTGTACTCGCCCGCGAGCGGCCCGTCCCCACCCGCGTGCCACACGATCTCGTCGTGGATCGTTGCCATGGCCTCGTCGATGTGCTGCTCGTTGAACGCCTGGTAGCCCTTGCGCGCCATCTCGATGTTGCGCTCGCGGTTGCTCGCCATGTCCCACCTCCTGAACTGTTGCTCAAATTGTGAGGCCGTTAGATCTCTCGCGTCCGGAAGCTCCAGATGCTCAGAAACAGGATCCCCGCAAACCAGACGGCGACCCACAGCAAGAATGCCACCGGGGGCGGATCGAGCGCCGCGAACGGGTTGGCGCGCGCGAAGGCGCCGGCGCTGCGCAGCTGGGCCAGGATGACGTCGGGTTCCATGGCGTTGATGGCGCCGCGCCACAGACCGTCGGTGGGGAGAAGCAAACGGCTGACGATTCCGACGTCCTGCACCGCCTCGTTCTGGAACCCTGTGCCGATGTCGCCCACGATGCCGCCGATCCATGCCATCAGCCACGCAACAAGCGCGATGACTCCGCCTGTGATCCCGGAGAGTCGGGTCGAGAGCAGAAGTCCGAGCGACAGCAGTGCGAGGCCTTCGAGCCCGACATAGACGATCAGCTCGACAGGATGCGGGGGCACGTAGGTCGTCGCCCAGTCCACCGCGATCATCTCGAGCACCGCCGAGCCGACGGCGTAGATCGTCACCAGGGTCGCGAGCCCGAGCCATTTCCCGATCACGATCTCGCTGCGCCGCACCGGCCGCGCAAGGATCGAAAGGATCAAACCGGTCTCGACCTCGTTGGAGATGAGCGGCCCGGCTACTACGGCGGCGCTCAGCGCCAGCACGCCGCTGTACACGAACGTCACGAAGATCAGCAGCTGCGAGCTGACGATGATCACCTCTTCGTGCGTGGGTGGCTTGCCGTTGGGGCCCGCGACGGTGCTGATCTTGTAGAAGCCCCACGCCGAGATGCCTACGACGATGAGCGTGAGGATGACCAGCGCCATGAGCAGCCGGCGCCGCGAAGCCTCCTGCACGGTCAGCCGGGCGATGACGATGACCGGAGGCAGCGCCGGCATCTAATCCTCGTGCAGCAGTTGGAGGAAGCGGTCCTCCAGGGTCTGGTGCCGGGGCACTACCTCATACACGCGGCCGCCCAGCTTGACCATCTCGGCCACGAGCTCGGGGACTCGGTCCGCCGCGAGCTTGGTGAACGTGATCTGCTCGCCCTCCGCGTCGGTCGGACCGAACGACTCGAGTGACTTCTGGCCGTCGACCGTGAGTCCGGTGACACGGACGCGCACCGCCGAGCCGGTGAGGAGCTCCTCCATCGTGCCGCCCGCGATCACGCGCCCGTGGTCGACCACGGCGACGCGATCGCAGACCTGTTCGACCTCGCTCAGCAGGTGAGAGTTGAGGAACACCGCGGTGCCGCGCTGCGCAAGGTCGCGGATGATGCCGCGAACGTCGTGCCTCCCGACCGGGTCGAGCGCGGACGTCGGTTCGTCGAGAAACACCAGGTCCGGCTTGCCGAGGAGGGCCACTCCGAGACCGAGCCTCTGCTGCATGCCCTTGGAGAACGTGCCGACCCTGTCGCCGCCGCGGTCGGCCAGGCCGACCGTGGTCAACGCGAGGTCGATTTCTTCATTCCACGTCGCGCGTGGCAGTGGCGCGAGCTCGCAGTGCAGCGCCAACACCTCGCGCGCCGACAACCAGCTCTGGTAGCGGAACAGCTCCGGCAGGTACCCGATCCGCCGCCGCGTGTCCAGGTCGCCCGCGGGTTGGCCGAGCACCCAGGCCTCGCCCGCCGTCGGCGCGAGCAGGCCGAGCAGGAGCTTGACTGCAGTCGTCTTGCCCGCGCCATTCGGCCCGAGGAATCCGAAGATCTCGCCGCGCGGCACCGTCATCGAGAGGCCCGCAAGCGCGACCGTGCCGCCGAAACGTTTGGTCAGCTCGACGGTGTGGATGGCCGGAGACGAAGCGGCCACGCCCGCTGTGGGCGCGGCCACCTCTTTTTCAGCTACGCCCGCCACACGAGCAGGCTACACGGACAGCTGATTCGCGATCGATAGGAGCTCCGACTGCTTCAGCGATCCGCCGACGAAGAAGATGTTGCCCTTGATCCAGATCACTGCTGCACCGGCGCCAGTGTTGTCGCCAAGAGCGACGCCCTGCACGCCCTTGACCGTGACGTTGGTCGATGTCGCGTACTGGATCGGGACCGGTATGGGCAGCGTGTGGGTCGGATCGCCAATGGCCCGGATGTCCGCCGCCAGCTGCGGCGAGATGCCCGGCTGCTTCAGCAGGTAATCCTCGAGCTGGGATGCGCTCACTCCGGTCGACGTCACGATCGGCGCTTTCGACTCGGCGACGATCAGCGCTGGCAGCGCCAGCGAGCTGGCGGCGTCTGCGGCTGACGTGTTCTGCGGCAGCTCGCCATAGATCTCGATCAGCGCCGGGCCCGCGGTCAGCGTAAGCGTGCTTCCGTCCATGCCGGCGGGCATCGGAGGCAGCGTCTTACCCTCGGCGGCGGCCGCGGCCTGCGCCTTGGCGGCGCTGAAAGTGAAGGTCGCCACCGACTGGGGCACCACCGCGTAAGTGATGTTCGTTGACACGCCTGCAGGCAGCGACTTGGCGACTGGCGCCGAGAATCCCGCGATCTGCTCGGCGTCGGCCTTGCTCACTCCGATCTGTGGAGTCGGCTCACTGGACGATGCGAACGTGCCGTACTGGCTGAGGTCGGGCAGCGACTGCAGGTCGGCCACGCTCACTGGCACCGGCTTCACCTGGGTGGGCGCGAAGACCTGTGACACGTTGGCCGCGGCGGTCGCGACGACCGCGAGGGCGACCGCGAACGCCAGCACGGCGATCGGCCGGCGCGAGGACTGCCGCAGGATGGGCAGGCGGAAGCCGAAACGCGGCGACTGCACCGCCGGCCTGGCCGCCAGCCGCTTGTACGCGGCGTCCGCGTCGAACGTCGCCGCAGGGACCGCCAGGAGCCGGGCGGCGTTGCCGGCGTCTGCAGACGTCTTCGAGTAGCGGTCCTGGCAATCGGTGCAGGATGCGAAATGCTCCCGCTCCGGGCCAGTCACGGCATTCTGGTCGTCGAACATTCGGCGCAATGCGCCGTCACTCAGGTGACTCACGGGTTGACCTCCTTCCTTAGCGCTGCTTCAGCGCGTCTCAACATGGTTCCAATCTGTCCGGTGCTGACGCCCATCGCCTCGGCGACCTCGGCGTAGCTCAATCCGCTCGAGCGCAGGACCAAAACCGCCGCAGGTTTCTGCGGCAGCCGCGCAAGCGCCGCGCGGAGCCGGCGCCGATCCTCGTTGGCCTCGGCGACGCGCTGCGGGTCCAGCGCCTGGCCGGCCTCGTCGTGGGCGGCCGCTTGTTCCCGCCTCTCGCGGCGGCGCCTTCCTCGCACGCGGTTGAGCGCCGTATGTGCGGACGCCCTGTACAGCCAGGCAGCGGCATACTGGGCCCTGGCCGAGTGCAGGCGGTGGAAGTCGATGAAGACCTCCTGCGCCACGTCCTCGGCCTCCTGGGTGTCGCCCAGGACGCGGTTGGCGATGCCGGCGACACGGTTGTATTCGGCTTTGAACAGAGCCTCGAACGAATCCTGCTCGGAGCTCAAAACGGGCCTGCTGCGTTCAGATGCGGCCTCCAGGTTCATGCCCACCAATCGATAAGCACCGGAGGCGTGGCTTTTGTGACACCGCCTCCCTACTGTCCTCCCCGCTCGCGGGGAGGGTCAGGGTGGGGTTTGTGACGCACGAACGGCAACTTGGCGAGCTCCGTGATGAACGGCCCGCCCCAGACGCCGACCCCCATCAGGCCGCCGACCGCGAGCACCACGTCGACGCTTATCCGGCCTCGCTGCTCCCAGTAGACGTCAGTGAGGGTCAACCAGAGCGCGAACTCGTCGAGCGTCAGCGCCAGGCCGACGCCGAAAACAAGGGCCGACAGGCTGGCCACCCAGGACGACCCCACGCCGATCTCGAGCAGCCAGACGAAGCCGACGACGATCAGCAGCAAGATTCCCCAGACCAGGTGGTGGATGTGGGTGCCGCCGGCGCTCACGTTGTGGAATGGCCCGACGCCGGCGCGGATCGAGATCGTGATCGCACGCACCAGCCCAAACGTCAGCAGAAACGCGATCGACGCGAGGAACAGGCGCTCGCGGCGCTCGCTGCGGAAATGGAATGAGTAGAGCTCGCGCAGGACCTTCATCGGCGCTGAGCCGCTAACCGGCGAGATGCCTCTGGCGTCGCGCGTTGGACGCGATGGCATCCTCGACGACCGAGAAGTCGTTGCGGTTGAGCATGTGGATGTGGCCCTGGAACGCGAGCGTCCAGTGCTCGGGCGGCCACTTGCGCACGTAGTCGAGTCGGTACGCGATCTCTTTTGCGGGCACCCAGTCGGCCTCGTCGAGCAGAACGTCTGCGCGGATGTGCACGCGCCAGGGGTAGTCCTCGTCGCGCCGTGCCGTCTTCCAGATTGGCGTGTGGTCCTCGTACATCGGCGACGCGATGGTCACCGTGGCTGCGAAGCTGGCCCGGCCTGTGACGTAGTACAGGAGCCGGTCGCCAACCCGCATCGACTCCACCCGCCGCCGGTGGCGTGTCTTCAGTCCCTGGATCGTGAAGCCATGCTCCCGGGTCTTGCGAAAGTTGTCGGGCGAGCTAACCACCATCCAGAACTGGCTGGCGCGGCCCTCGGCCTTGCCTGACTTGCGCCGGCGGCGGCTCCGGCCCGGCTTCGCCGGCCCACCTTCGGAGGGCGGCGCCGGCTGCTCTTCGGTGAAGTCCTCCGCCACGACCGAATTGTCGGACTTAGCCGGCGTCGGGCGTGGCGCTCGGGATCCTGCGCCCGTCGGTCGGCGGACCAAGGTCCTCGGGTTCGGGCAGCAGGGCGGTCAGGTTGCGGATCTGGGCGATGTGAGCCATCTCGTGGCGCGAGACCCTCCGGCAGATGTCGAGGAGGGTGACGTCGCCGGCGCGCGGATCCGACACCAGCCGCTCCCATTCGGTCTTGCCCCAGCCGTGCAGCAGGTCGACGGTGCGGCGCCTGACCCGCGCGAAATCGTCCACGGCGTCCTGCAGCGGGCGATCGAGCTCCTGCAAATGGACCGGATCGACGGCGCCCGCGATGTCAGCCGTACCGACGCCCTCCAGGTGCGCCCGCCTCAGCAGCGCGTCGACTCGCGTGCCCGACTCCAGCAGGTGGGCGATGAGCCCGCCGAGGGTGGGAAACGCAGGTCCGTGGCGGTAACGGAGCCGGGCTTCGTCGAGGCCGTAGACGAGGTCGCTTATCCGCTCCGGCACCGAGCTCATGAGCAGCACGGCGTCCGCCGGGCTGAGTTCCTCCTGGAGTTCCATCGCCGTCACCTCTGGGCCGCGTAGATCCACGTGAATGCGATCACGAGGAGCACTACGAGCACGAAAAAGAGGAGCTCGACCCGGATCGCCAGCCGGACGAGACGGCGCGCTTTCCTCGTGCGCGCGCCGCAGCGCTCGCAGTACGCGGCCCCCGCCACGAGCTGGGCTCCACAGTTGTCACAGGCGACCTGGGCCTGCTGCTCCACGCCTCCGAGTCTACCTACGGTAGACGGCGCGCCCCTCCACCTCGTCCTTGTTCAGGCGCTTGTTCAGGTGCAGTCCCTCGAGCAGGAACTCGATCACCGACGCGCGCACCTCGGGCCGGTCGGGTAGGTTCAGCTTCTTCAGCGCCGTCGCGAGCTCGGGCACCTCGCCGATCGCGCGCGTGTAGGCGCGCGCCGATATGCCCTCGCCGACCTCAAGCATCGTGCCGTCCTCGAATCGCGACACGAGCCCGTCGAAATGCGAAGCGGAGAAATAGCGGCTGAACACGGCGCTCACCGCCCCGCGCTCGAGCCTCGACAGGACCTGCTCCTCCTTGCCCTCGTCGAGCGCTTCGATCTCGACGCGGCCGGCGGTCGACGACGTGAGATACGCGAGATCGGTGATGCGCGGCACGGCGATGGACTCGCCGAGGCGAGCCGCACGGCGCACCGAGTTGCTTGCGAGGTTTTCGAAGTTGGCAATCGACATGCGCACAGACACGCCGGACGACTGGGAGATGTGCGGACTCCGGCGCGCAAGGTGAGTCAGCTCCGCGACGATCTCCTTCATGAAGCCGGGGAACACGAGCTCGAAGTCCTCCGGGACCGGGTTGCGCTCGGACTCCATGATCTGCATCTCTTCGCCGATGCTCAGCGGGTAGTGCGTGCGCACCTGCGACCCGAAGCGGTCCTTGAGCGGCGTGATGATGCGGCCGCGCGACGTGTAGTCCTCGGGGTTGGCGCTGGCGATGACGAAAAGGTCGAGCGGCAGCCGCACGCGGTAGCCGCGGATCTGCACGTCCTTCTCTTCCATGATGTTCAGCAGTCCGACCTGGATGCGCTCGGCGAGATCCGGCAGCTCGTTGATGCCGAAGATGCCGCGGTTGGTGCGCGGCAACAGGCCGTAGTGGATGGTCAGCTCATCGGCCAGGTAGCGACCCTCGGCGACCTTGATCGGGTCGACCTCGCCGATGAGGTCCGCGATCGAGATGTCGGGCGTCGCGAGCTTCTCGCCGTATCGCTCATCGCGGTGGAGCCACGCGACCTCGACGTTGTCACCGCCGGCGCCGACCATGTCGCGACACCGCTTGCAGATCGGCGCGTAGGGGTGATCGTTGATCTCGCAGCCGGCGATTACCGGCACCTGCTCGTCGAGCAGGCTGACCAGCGAGCGCATGATCCGGCTCTTGGCCTGGCCACGCTCGCCGAGCATGATCACGTCATGACCCGAGATGATGGCGTTGGAGAGCTGTGGCAGGACGGTTTCGTCGTAGCCGACGATGCCCGCCAGCAGGGGCTCTCCTGACCGCAGCCGGGCGAGCAGGTTGCGGCGCATCTCTTGCTTGACGGACTCGCGCGTGTGACCGGACGCGCGCAGCTCGGCGATGGTTCGGGTCGCGGGGGAAGCCATGCCGTGCACTATAGAGAAGGTCGCGCGCGCGCTTCCTCATTAAGCGCCGCCGGCCGGCGCGCTATGCTCGGGCCCGTTGAGCGAGAGCATTCGAGCGCGTTACGAGAACGCGCACGACGACGGCAGGCCGCTGCTCGGCGGCCATCGCGGCAATCCAGCCCACCATCCTGAGAACACGATGCGGTCGTTTCGCTCGGCCATCCAGGCGGGCTGCGACCTCATCGAGTGCGACGTTCACCTTTCGTCTGACGGGAGGCTCGTAGTCATTCACGACCACACGCTCGAGCGGACCACCAACGGCCAGGGGCTAGTGCGCGACCACACGGCGGCCGAGCTGCGCAAGCTCGACGCGGGAGAGGGCGAGCACATCCCGCTGCTCCACGACGTGATCGAGCTGGCGCTGGGCAAGGTGGGACTCGTGATCGAGATCAAGCAGCTGCCCATCACCTATGAGGGCCTGGAAGAGAAGCTCGTGAACATGCTGCGCCAGCTGGGCGCCGTGCAGGAATGCGCCGTGGTTTCGTTTCACCATCCGGCGATTCGCAAGCTGCGCGAGATGGAGCCGCGGCTCCAGCTCGGGATCCTCGAAGGTGCGCGGCCGCTCGACCCCGCACGCATGTTGAGAGAGGCGGGGGCGGACGTCTTTTCGCCGCACTGGGGCGCCATGGACCGCGGGTTGATCGAACAGGTGCACTCGGCCGGCGGCGCGGTCGGGACGTGGACTGTTGACGACGACACTGCAGTCGCGTGGTGCAAGTACTGCAAGCCCGACTCGGTTTTCACCAACCGGCCCGAGGAGATCGGCCAGGCGCTCCGCTCTTAGGGGGCAGCACATCTGGCCGAGTGCCGGCACTGGGCTGGGTCGAACGCGAAATGTCAGTGCGAGTGCCGGCACTCGAGGGATGGACGGTGGCGTTACATGCACGATGCCGGGCTCGTTGGCTCAAGCGATGTGCTGCCAAATACGATGAACCGGCCGTGGCTGCCGACCGTCCGCTTTTCGAAGACGTCTACCGCGAGTACCTCGGACGCATCTACGCCTATGTCCGCGCCCAGGTCGGCACCTCGGCCGACGCAGAGGACATCACCGCCCAGGTCTTCATGAACGCCTACCAGGCGTACGACCGGTTCGAGCCGCGCAACGTCACGCCCGCCGCGTGGCTGTTCCGCATCGCGCGCAATGCCACGCTGGACCATTTCCGCGCGAGCGGTCGGCGCGACCGACTGCAGCGGACCATCGAGCACCAGCCAGAGGCCGAGGTCGATCCCGCGACGATGGCGGAGGAGCGCATCCAGTACCGCGCGCTGCTCGCACATGTGGCTCGCCTGCCCGAGCGTCAGCGCGACGCTATCTCGCTGCGCCATTCCGGGCTCAGCTTCGAAGAGGTCGGCCACCTGATGAGCTGCAGCGAGGACGCTGCCAAGATGCTGTACCACCGCGCTCTCAAGGCGGTGCGCGAAGCGGTCGCAAGCCAGGAACAAGCCGTTGAGTGACGAAAAGGACGATCTCGAGCTGGAAGCGCTCCAGCGCCAGCTGGACGACGCGTTCGCGACGACGCGCCCGCGCCGCACGTTCGAGGACGAGCTGTGGCTGCGCATGCAGGCGCGGCGGCCGTGGTGGACACGATTGCCCGACGCGATCGGCTCGCTGCTCGGTCCCTTCCGCGAGCGGCCGGCCATCCCGCTGGGGGCGGTTGCGATGCTGCTGGTCGTGCTCGTCGGTGGGGGCGTCCTCCTGAACTCGGCGTTGAGGTCCGGCTCTCACAACACTTACTCCGCAGGCGTGGCACAAGCGCCTGCGGACCTCGCGTTGGGCGGCGAGTTCGGCAGGTTGCCAACGCCTGCGCTCCACCCGGGCGCGGTCGACAAGAGGGTCCCGTCAGCCCTGAGCGCATCCGGGCCGAACAGCGTCACCTTCACCCAGTCGAACCTCTACTTCGGGCCGGCGAACCTTGTCTGGACCGGACAGCTGCCCGATCAGCTTCCGGCCTTGGGCCTTGTGTACAGGTATGGCGAGCCCGGCCCGAGTTTCATCGGGCCGTTCGTTACATCGTTGGGGGCAACCAGCAAGCAGGCCGCTGCGCCTGGCTTCCTGGCCACCTACTCGGGGCCAGGCCTCATGGTGAGCGTGGGTGGAACCGTCCCGGAATTGCCCCGCGAGCCCTATTTCGTGTTGACCAGTGCGAACGGGGCCGGGGCCACCGGCAATGACCCGCAGACGATCGCGATGAATTTTCTCAGCTACTACGGGCTGTTCCCGAACTGGGACGGCACCATTGGCCAGGTCCAGCAGTCGGGCCAGCAGGCACAGGTGCTGCTTACGCGGGAGTTCCAGTTGACGGCGGCCCCGTCAACTCTTCCGGCGGTGACGGTCGACTGGAACGGGGACCGTTCCGGCATCGAGGTCGATCTGACGAATAGCCAGGTGCGAACAGTGTCTGGACCGCTGCCGCTGAGCCTCGATTCGACGACGTACCGCCTTATCTCCAACGACCAAGCAGTGCGCGTCGCGCTGGCATCGGCCCCGGCGTCGACTCAGGCGATTCAGCCGAACCCGACTGTGAACCTCGACCAGGTCGAAGCGGTCTACGTGCTGGCGGTTGGAAACGGCCAGGGTTTCTACGAGCCCGCCTACCTCTTCTCCGGCACGTTCACGTACAACGGACAGACATACACGAAGAGAGTCCTCGTCCCGCTGGTGGATCCGACGCAGCGAGCGTCCTGACGGTCGGTCACTCGACGCGCTCGCATGACGAGCTGGTCGAGCTGCTCAACGTTCACGGAGTGAAGCGCCTCGTCGACGTGCGCACCGCGCCGGGCTCGCGGCGCATGCCCCATTTCGCACGCGCTTCGTTGGAGGTATCGCTGCCAGAGCGCGATATTGAGTACCTGCACATGCCCGAGCTTGGCGGCCTTCGGAAGCCGCGACGTGACTCCGTCAACAGCGCGTGGCGCAACGACTCGTTTCGCGGCTACGCGGATTACATGCAGACCGAGGACTTCTGGCGCGCCGTCGGACGCCTGCGCGTGCTCGCGGCGGAAAAGACGACGGCCATCATGTGCGCCGAGGCGGTGCCGTGGCGCTGCCACCGTTCGCTCATCGCCGACGCGCTGACGGTCCAGGGCGTAAAGGTCTGCCACATCACGGGCAAGAGCGAGCCGGCCACCCACCGCCTGACGCCGTTCGCCGTGGTCTTAGGAGGGCGCATCACCTATCCGGGGACCGATACACTCCCGCTTTGAGAGGCATGGGAAAGAAGCAGGTCCGCGCCCAGATGCGGCGGGTCAAGCCAAAGGCGCCGTCTGCCGGCCAGCTGGCGCAAGGGACCACCCGCAAGCAGCGCGAGCGGTACGTCGAGGCCGGAGGCATGCTGCAGGGCTACGCGCCGGACTTCGTGATCCGGCTCGGTTACATCGCGGTCGGAGTCGCGGTCGCGTGCGTGATCGTGATGGGGGTCCTGATCTTCGTCCTTCGGCCGGTGTATGGCTGGCCCGTCGCCGTCGCCGCCGCCATCGCGTGGGTGATGCCGATCGCGCTGCTCGCAAGCTTTGTCGCGCCGGGCTTTCGACTGGCGCTCAAAGATCGGCGCGCCGAGGCCAAGCTCGTGCAGGGTCAGCTAATCGGCGCCAGCACCGTCAGCAACTCGCTGGGCCTTGGCCTGCTGATGCTGCAGACGCGCGGGGGATCGGAGCAGTACCTCGTCCCGCCGGCCCGCCTCAAGCAGATCCCCGGCAACCAGGT
>DASYXY010000007.1:0-9716 GCA_035934385.1 Candidatus Dormiibacterota bacterium | reverse complement strand
AGGTCGAGCCAGTCGCGCCGCTAACGGCCGTCGAATTCTTCGACCACTGGTAGCTGAGGGGCGCCGTGCCTGCGGCCACCACGCTGAAGGTTGCCGTCGCGCCTGCCGTCACGGTCTGGTTCTGCGGCTGGGTCGTGATCGTGGGCGTTGCAGCAGCCGCGTTGTTATTGTTCCCCGAGCCAGATCCGCCGCAGGCGACAAGGCCCATAGCGAGCGCTGCGAATGCGCTGGTAAGACAATTGCGCCGAACCGCGGTGTTGCCGGCATGGGCGTTGCGTAGCGGCTCGGCCATCGTCAATTGAACACCGCGGCTTCCCAGTAGCAGACATCCGCGCCGTTGGTCTTGGTGTAGTTCCATGCTTGGGCTGCGGGGCTCGAGAAGTATAGGTGCGAGCTCGCGTCGGCGTTGTCCGCCAGATCCGAGTCCGTCTGCCCCGCATAAGTCCAGAGGTCGAACACGGCTCCAGCCGGGCTGGTCACCGCAGTGACCGGGCCATTGCCGTTCCCGAGCGCAGCAATCGTGAGGCCGCTGCTTGCACCGGTCGGCGTGATCGAGGGTGCATCGGTAACGGACGTCCCACATCCCCCCGAGCCGCCGGCGGAGGTCTGGAACGAAGACGCAGCCGCGTTCTGAACGTCGTAGAGCCGAAAACTCGCTTGCGGCAGCGCCTGCGACCCCGTGTAGTTCAGGCTCACGGTGCAAGTGGGACACGGCGAGCAGTTCTGCGCGTAAAAGATCGCAGCACCCCCGCTGGTCAGCAGCTTGGTCCACGAGCAGCCGTCGCTGCTGGTCAGGGTTGAAATACATCCTGCACCCGCGCCTGGACACCCGTTTTCCCAGGTGAACGTCGCCACGCGGAGATTCCCCGTGGCCGGGAACATGACCTTCTGGGTCCCGGGCGAGGAGAAGGTGATGTAGGCCTCATGGATGATTTCGGCCACGTGGATCGCGCCCGGCGCAGAGGCGCCGTTATTGGCGACCGCCAGTGCAACCGATGCCGAGTTGAAGCAGTCGCTGTTCTCCCCCGTCGCGGTGATCGAAGGCGTGACGGAGGCAGAGGTCGTCTGTACGTAGTACTGCGAGGCCTCCGGGAAACCGATGTTGTTCGTCCAGATGATGTCGCCATTCAGCAATGTGAAGCCGCTCGCTGCGGTCCACGAGCTGGGATTGGAGCTGGCCACGAGAGAACAGATCGGCGTGTAATTCCAGATGACGTTGCCGCCGTTGGCGTCATTGTTGGTCGTTGGCGTGAATGATCCAGGGCTGACGACTCCCGAGGCCAGCGCTATCTTGCCGGTGCAGAGCGAGCCGTTGGCCGGCGAGGACGTATTGATGTTCTCCCAGAACGTGATATCGAACTGCACGGGCTGTATGTTGTTCGGGCCGACGTTGATGGTGATGGTGTCCGTGCCGCCGGTCGCGCCGAGCGCTTGAACGAAGACCGACGCCTGCGCATTACCCGTACCGCCGCTCGCGGTGCAGATCGCCGCCGGCCAGGAGCCTGCCAGCGTGTCGCTGATCGTGACCGTGATGCCCGCGGGCGCGGACACGCCCATTACCGCGACCGTGTTCGGCGGCAATGTCTCGGTTCGGAAGACGAAGCTATGACCGGGAATCCCATCGCCTGCCGGATTCGTCGACGATGAGATGTGCTGGAACATGATCGGCGTCGCCGCGCTCGCCGGATTTACCGTGAGCGTCGCCGCATTGCTCGGCGCGCTCCCGGCGGCGTTGCTCACCAGAACGCCGAACGTCGAGCCGTTGTCGCCGCTCACCGTGGCCGGAGTCGTATAGCTCGCACCCGTCGCACCGGCGATCGCCGTGCCATTCTTGGACCACTGGTAGCCGAGAGGCGCGGTACCGGAGGCCACGACGGTAAAAGTGGCCTTCGCACCCACCGCGACGGTCTGATTCTGGGGTTGGGTCGTGATGGTCGGCGCCACGGCTGCGGCAGTTACCGTGAGCGTCGCCGCACTGCTCGTCGTGCTCCCGCCGGCGTTGCTCACCTGAACGCTGAACGTCGAGCCGTTGTCGCCGCTCACCGTGGCCGGAGTCGTGTAGGTCGCGCCAGTCGCGCCGCTAACGGCTGTCGAATTCTTCGACCACTGGTAGCTGAGGGGCGCCATGCCTGCGGCCACCACGCTGAAGGTTGCCGTCGCGCCTACCGTCACGCTCTGGTTCTGCGGCTGCGTCGTGATCGTCGGCGCGGGGGTCGTGTTCGAGCTCTTGGAGCCCGACCCACCGCATGCGGCAAGGCCGATCGTCCAGAGCGCGACGAGAGCGGCGAGTGAACGACGACGCCAGCCGGCGGTGTCGCCTCGGTCGGCGGTGCGTAGGGATCTGTTCACTGTGCGACTCCCCGGTGGCAAAGCGCGGCCGCGCCTCAGGACAACCCGGCCTTCTGCTCCGCGGCACGCTCGGGCTCGGCCCGCGGGGCGCCTCCTCCCTCAGCATCGCCCGGTGGCGTGGTTCGCGCGAACTGCGCCGCGTCGATACCGTGTTTTTCGAGCAGGTCATAAAGGGTCGGGCGGGTGACGCCGAGCACCTCCGCGGCCCGCGAGAGATTCCCCTTGGTGACCGCAAGCGATTGACGTACCGCTTGTGCCTCGGCTCGCGCGCGCGCCACGCGCAGGTTCAGGTACTCCGGGTCGTCGCCCGGGTCCTCGAGTCCGAGATCGTGCGCCGTGACCACGGCCCCCTCGGCCATGATGACCGCGCCCTTGATTCGGTTCTCGAGCTCGCGCACGTTACCGGGCCAGCGATGGGCCTGGACGGCGCGGATCGCATCTGGCGCGAGCCCTCGGGTCGGCTTTCCGAAGCGCTCCGAGATCTGCTGCAGGGTGAACTGCGCGAGGAGCAGGCTGTCTCCCTGCCGCTCGCGCAGCGGCGGCACGCGGATCGTGACCTCGCTCAGCCGATAGAAGAGATCCTCCCGGAAGGCGCCGCTCCCCATGAGGCTCTGCAAGTCGCGATTGGTGGCGCACACGATGCGCAGATCCAGCGCGACGGGCACGCGACCACCCACTCGCTCGACGCTGCGTTCCTGCACAACGCGCAACAGCTTCGCCTGCAGGGGCGGAGGCATCTCCCCCATCTCGTCGAGGAACACCGTGCCGCCCTCGGCCGACTCGAGCTTGCCGGCAGTGCGCTTGGCGGCGCCGGTGAAGGCGCCCTTCTCGTAGCCGAACAGCTCGCTCTCGAGGAGCGTCTCCGGAATGGCGGCGCAGTTGATGCCGACGAAGGGCTTGTGCGAGCGGCCCGACAGACGGTGCAGCGCCCGCGCCAGGAGCTCCTTGCCGGTGCCGCTCTCGCCGAGGAGGAGCACCGTGGCATTCGTGGGCGCGACCTTCTCGATCGCGCGGCACAGGCTCCGCATCGCATCGCTGACCCCGATGATGCCCTCGAGCGCCATCTCGCCGGTGCGCTCGCGCAGCCGCCAGTTCTCCTCCTCGAGCTCGCGAATCCGCAGCGCCCGCCGCACCACGAGTGAGAGCACTCCCGGGTCGAAGGGCTTGTGGTAGAAGTCGGTCGCCCCGAGGCCAATGGCTGCGACCGTAAGCTCGCGCGCATCGTGCTCGGTGATCGCGATGAGCTTCACGTCGGGGGTCAGATTGAGGATCTGGCGCAGGAGCTCCAGGCTCGGTCCGGCGGTACCCGGCTCGCGTGCGCTCCCCAAGTCGAGGAGCACGACGTCCGGCTCGGTACGCCGCACGATGGCGAGCGTATCCTCGTCCATCCGGCCGGCGGTCACATCGAGGTCGGAGAACACCGTCTCGAGCTGACGCCTCAGAGTTCGATCGCTCACGACGATCAGCAGCTTGCGCCGCCGGTTGGCGACGGTCATCGACGGACTCCCACAGCAAACGGCCCACAGTTTACAGTAAATTGTAAAGAGATTCCGCTTTACTCCGTCGTGAACGGGGTACCAGTTGCACTACGCATCAGGGTCCGTGACGAGGAATGCTGCGTTCTCAGGCGCCACCCGTGCAATTCGAAGAAGGCCAGACTGTCAGTTGTAATTCGAAGCCCACCAGTAGCACTGATCGTTTGAATTCTGCTTCGCCCAGTTCCATGTCTGCGAGGCTTTCGAGGAGTAATAATAATGAGCTTGCCCATCGGCATTGTCGGCCAGGTCGGTATCCGTCTGGTCCGTGTAGGTCCACAAATCAAACGTTGCCGCTGGAGAACCCGCGGCCAGGCCTGTAATCGGGCCGTTTCCATTACCAATGGTGGCGATCGTGAGACCACTGTTCGCTCCCGTCGGCGTAAAGTTTACGGGCGCGCTGACCATTGGCGACGTACATGCTCCCTCTGCGCCTGTCGAGTTCTGATACGAGCTCGTCGACGCATTCTCAATATCGTAGAAACGAAAACTAGCCTGCGGCAGGGTCCCGGATCCCGTGTAAGTGATGCTGACAGTGCAGGTACTGCACGGGGAACAGTCTTCAGCGTATGCCTGCTCCGCCGCGGCGTTTGTCCCGCCCAGCAGGATCCAGGCACAACCGTCACTGCTGGAAATGGAACCCAGGCACTGATTGGCGCCCCCCGGACAGCCGCCTTCCCAGGTGAACCCCAGAATGCGCAAGTTACCGACAGTAGGCGTCTGAATGACCTGCGTCCCAGGGGCCGTAAATGCGACAAAGCTTTCGTGGATGATGGAGGCAACATGGATGGCAGAGGGGGCAGTCGCGCCATTGTTGGCAACCATGAGAGCGACGGAAGTGGAGTTGAAGCAGTCGGCCGTGTCGCCGGTAGCGGTGATTGACGGCGTCACGGAAGCTTGCGCTGCCTGTAGGTAATACTGAGAAGCTTCCGGGAATCCTTGATCGTTGGTCCAAATGATGTCGCCATTCAGCAGGGAGAAGCCGCTGGCGGGAACCCACTTCGTCGGATTGCCTCCCGCGGTGGCACTGCAGATTGGTGTGTAATTCCAGATGACGTTGCCGCCACTCGTGTCGTTGTTCGTCGTGGGTGTGAACGATCCAGGGCTGATACTGCCGCCAGAGCCCGGCTTGATGTTGCCCTGGCAGAGCGACCCATTGGCGGGTGAGGTCGTGCTGATGTTCTCCCAAAATGTGATGTCAAACTGCACCGGCTGCGTATCAGACGAGCCGACATTGATGGTAATGGTGTCCGCCCCGCCCGTTGCCCCAAGCGACTGAACGAAAACCGAGGCCTTCGTGTTGCCGGTTCCGCCGCTGGCATTGCAGAGCGCGGCAGACCAGGAGCCGACCAGCGTATCGCTGATCGTGACGTTGATGCTCGCAAGCGCAGATACGCCCATCACCGCCACGGTATTCGCGGGCAAGGACTCGGTATGGAAGGTGAAGGTGTGGCCCCCTATGCCGTTACCGGCTGGATTGGTAGATGACGCGATATGCTGGAACATGATCGGTGCGCCGCTGCCGCTCAGCTGATTCACGGTGAGCGTCGCCGCGTTGCTCGTCGTACTCCCGGCGGTGTTGCTCACCTGAACGCTGAACGTCGAGCCGCTGTCGCCGCTCACCGTGGCCGGAGTCGTATAGCTCGCACCCGTCGCACCGGCGATCGCCGTGCCGTTCTTGGACCACTGGTAGCCGAGAGGCGCGGTACCCGAGGCCACGACGGTAAAGGTGGCCTTCGCACCCGCCGCGACGGTCTGATTCTGGGGTTGGGTCGTGATGGCCGGCGCCACGGCTGCGGCAGTTACCGTGAGCGTCGCGGCATTGCTCGTCGTGCTCCCGGCGGTGTTGCTCACCTGAACGCTGAACGTCGAGCCGCTGTCGCCGCTCACCGTTACCGGAGTCGTATAGCTCGCACTCGTCGCACCGGCGATCGCCGTGCCGCTCCTGGACCACTGGTAGCCGAGAGGCGCGGTACCCGAGGCCACGACGGTAAAGGTGGCCTTGGCACCCGCCGCGACGGTCTGACTCTGGGGTTGGGTCGTGATGGTCGGCGCCACGGCCTGCGAACCGCCGGTGACGGTCAAAGTCGCGGTGCTGCTGGCGATGCTGCCCGCGGAGTTGCTGACCGCCACGGTGAACGACGCCCCGTTGTCGCCGGCGGACGTCGCCGGTGTCGTATAGCTGGCTGACGTCGCACCGCTGATGGCCGTCGCGTTCTTCGACCACTGGTAACTGAGCGGTGCGGTGCCGGTGGCGGTGACCGAAAACGTCGCCGTCTGCCCCGCGGCGACGCTCGTGTTCTGCGGCTGCGCAGAAATCTGCGGAGCCACAGCCCCGCTCGCCGTAGTCTGCTGCGTCGGGTCCGAGCCGCTGCCGCCACCGCAGCCTGCAAGTGCAGCGGCTGCCAGCGTGCACAAAGCAAGGAGCTTGCAGGCATCGACGAGCGATGAGTGGCGGCGAATCGAAATATCCATTTGGCCTCGCGTCAAAATCCAGATGTCCTCAGGACTCCGGACTCACCGTGAGCAGCCAAACGACAGGGGAATGACACGAGCGCGCCAGCCCCGCGGCACTGACTCGCCGGCAACCCCGCTATCTCGAGCGTCAGACGTTGAGACCGGAGGCTTTGCGTCCCCGCCTTGCGGCGGGTTTGCCTCGTAGATAAAGAAATCCTAAGTTAAGTGAACACGTCGCTGCCTGAACGCAGCTAACACTCATCAAACGTCCTTCTTGCGCTTGATGCAACGCGTCGTTACTCCGCGACATGAGCTGAGATCGCGCGTCGCCTGGCGCCGACATGGAGCGGAGCCCGGCGCGAGCATTCGCCCGCGCTCCGCCTGCAGCTTCCGGTCCGAGCTTGGCACCGTGGCAACTCTGAGGCGGTGCACGGGGCGCGCTCGGCATTGTCCGGGCCTGCGACTGGTCCTGACTCCTGCGCTTCACACGCTCCGCAGCGACCCAGTCAATCTCATTTCTCTACCACGGTAAGGATTGTCCGTGGTGACCTCCACGGTTCGGGCTGCCGTTCCTCCTCGTGCTCGGCGGCGGCATGATCGTGCTTGCGGCGTCGGGACCATCCGGACCCCTTTGGCGCCGCGCGCGGCACGATGCGGCCGGCGGCCGATGTCGCCGGACTCCTGTACGGAGTACTCGTCACTCGCACCGCTCGAATGGGAGAAGCGTCGGCACGCACGCCACCACCAACGGGCTCGGCGGAATTCCGTGCGAGTTACTTAACTTATTTGATGGAGCCAGTAGGCAGCGCGAGCCGGGACTATTAGGATGCTCTTACACTGGAAGTGTAAAGATTCGTGAGTCGACGCACCGGAAGTGAAGTAACGCGGTCCGCGGCTACCCCTCGGCGCACGCCTGCGCGGCCGGGATGCCGCCGTTCGCGCAGAGTTGCGAGTTAACCTCGTGTACGATGCGGGCTATTGGTGAAACTCCCCCCCGTCGCGACCGGTCGCACGCGACTCTCCTTCGTGCCCCAATCCCAATCCGCCCGCGCCAGCCTCCTCATCCCCGGGCAGACACGCACGGTGCTGCTCCTGTCGATGCGGCGGTTGGCGGATCTCGTCGCCTACTGCGCGCAGTACGAGTTCGAGGACGTGATCGCGCAGGTCACGGGGGCCGATCGGGTCGAGGTTGACGATGAGCCTGCGTTGGAGTTCTCGCGAAGAGTCTACAAACTCGTGCGCCTGGGCACACGGTCCCAGCGCCTGGCACGCGTGCTGGCGCCCTGGCCCTCGACGGTGCGCCTGGAGCGCGACTACGAGTTGTTCTTCCCCATCTTCAACCACACGTATGAGCTGTACGCCCTGCGCGCGCTGCCGGCCTGGCGCGCGCGCAGTCGCGTCGCGGCATGCTTCATCACCGAGGTGTGGGCGCACTTGCTGCCAGGGTATCTGCTCGAGCTGCTCGCCGAGTTCGATCACATCTTCGTCGGCACACGCCACTGCGTCGAGGAGGTCGCCCGCGTCACCGGGCGGCCGTGCACCTATCTGCCTCAGGGTGCCGACGTGCTGCGCTTCTCGCCCTGGCCGAATCGGCCGCCGCGCGATATCGACGTGTGCAACATCGGCCGGCGGTCGCCCGTCACGCACGAGAGGCTGGTCAGCCTCGCGGCCGCGCGCAGGATTTTCTACTACTTCGACACCTTCGCGGGCGGCTCCGGCCGCGAGCAGAAGCAGCGCACGTTCCGCGTCGCAGATCCCCGCCAGCACCGATTGCTGCTCGCCAGCCTGCTGCAGCGCAGCCGCTACTTCATCGCGAACCGCAGCCGCGTCAACGAGCCTGAGCACACCGGCGGTCACGAGGAGATCGCGGGCCGTTTCTACGAAGGCGCCGCGGCCGGCGCGGTGATGCTGGGCGAGCCGCCGAACGCCGAGCAGTTTCGCAGCCAGTTCGGCTGGCCGGACGCCGTCATACGGATGCCGTTCGACTGCCCCGATGTCGAGCGCGTGCTGGCCGAGCTCGACGCCGATCAGGAGCGGCTGGCGCGCATCCGGCACGAAAACGCGCGCCAGGCGGCCTTGCAGCACGATTGGAACCATCGACTGGAGAGCGTGTTCAGAACGGTGGGCCTCAATCCCACGCCGGCCATGCGCGAGCGTCGGGGGCATCTCGACGAGCTCGCAGCCCGCCCGTCCCCCACGGGCCGCTAGATCCGGTACGCCACCGCGTAGCGCAACTGCCAGTCGCGCCGGCGGTCGTTGAGCGGTTCCAGTCCCCACCACTCCCGCGGCCAGTCCCCGCGGACCGAGGGGTCCCCGTCGTGGATCTCCCTGATGAGATCCGGTACGGGCTGCCAGCCGAGCTCCCGTGCAACCTTGGAGCGCACTTCGAGATCGACGCCCGGCACGAAGAGATATCCGCCCGGTCGGAGCAATCGCACGAAGTTGCGCATGCAGGCCTCCGCGAGGGACGGAGGCATATGGCAGAGGAAATTGCTGGCAACGACGATGTCCTGAGGTCCGAGAGCCCTGATTAGCTCGGGCTTGCTCACGTCAGCCTCGTGCCAGCTGATACCGGCGCGCAGCCAGGGTTTGACAATTGCCGTACCGCCTTCCCAATCGAAGATCGAGTGTGACTCCCCGGGAGTCAGCCGCTCGAAGATCGATGAGCCCACGAGGCCCGAGCTCGCGCTCGTATAGGCCCCCCGCTCCGCCACCTCCAGCACTTCACGTGAGACGTCCACGGCCTGCGTACGCACGTCGAGGTCGGGCCGCGCGGAGCGAATCGTCCATAGCACGGAGTAGACCTCGGCGCCGATGCTGCAGCCGAGGATCGCTATGTGCACCGTCGCGCCGTGCTCACGCTGCGCGATCAGGCGGCGGATCTGCTCGAGCTTGGGACGGTTGCGCAGGAAGAAGGTGCCGAAGTATTGGCGCCGCTGCGCGCGGCGGCAGACGAGACCATGAAGAAACGCGCCGTAGGAGCGCGCGATCCGCGTGTCGCGCACCGCGGCCGGCAGGCGCTTCCAGATCGCCTGGTTTACCCGCAGGTACAGGCCGAGCGGAGACGGTTGTGCCACTTAAGCCGCGGCGACAACCGGACGTGTCGCGGCGCGCGCCACCAGGTCCTCGAGCCAGGTTTCGCCACGGAAGTGCCTGTACTGCTCGGCACGCAGCCGGTCCGCGAGCCGCCCCGCCGGCAGTTCGACGTCCGCGTAGCCCAGGGGCTGATCCTTGGGAATGTCGCGCTTCAATTTGCAGCCCTCGACCAGGCCCTCGGGCAGATACTGCCGCGCCGACATCTCCTCGACGTTCACCGCCTCGCCGTAGGTCATGTAGCAGCCGTACTCGTCCAGAGTCTCGCCAGCCTTGAGATCG
>DASYXY010000078.1:0-1860 GCA_035934385.1 Candidatus Dormiibacterota bacterium | reverse complement strand
ATTGCGCCAAAGGTTGAGGCCGGTCATCGCCACGGCGACCGGCGGGACCACCCACCACGCGTTGACTCCGCGCGCCACCAACGCGGCGGAGACAAGGAGCGAGCCGATCATCACCACCGCCACGGCAGGGTCGTCACCGACCACGAAGCCATAGAGGAAAAGACCAACGGCCCGCACCGCCTTCAGGACGCTCATGGCGTTGCGGTGCCGAGGACGGCTCGACGCGCGCGTCTTTCGAGCGCGATGTAAGCGACGGCAACGACCCCATAGAACCCGAGCAGCAGCGCGATGTCGAGGTCACTCTGCGGCCAATTCACACCCAGCCCCTCGAGGCTCCAGAAAGTTCCAAAGGACGTCAGGATCGTGCCGACGATCAGTTGCAGGAGGCTGCGGGGGATGCGCCCAACCAGCGGGTGAACCGCCAGGCCGATGCCTCCCACGACCACGATCGCGGCGACCCCGCCGACGATGGCAGGACCTATCTGTCCCGCGCTGGCGCCAAACGACACGACGATGAGCACCACCTCCAACCCTTCGAGCACCACGCCTTTGAAGGCAAGGAGGAACGCGGTCCAGTCCATGCCGGTCGCGGGTACGCCTTCGTCGTCGACCGCTTCCGCCTGAGTCCCGGCCAGCCCGCGCGCCGCGACGCGGACGATACCCTTGCGGTACCACTGCAGGCCGAACAACAGAAGCAGCGAACCGACCACCAGGCGGAGCGGTCCGATGGGAATGGCGGCCAGCGCCGCGCCGACCACGACGACGGTCACCGCGAGCACCCCGAAGCCGGCAAGCGCGCCGATCAGGGTCGAGCGCCAACCGCGCGTGACGCCGACGCCGACGACGATCGTGACCATCTCGATCGCTTCGACTGCCGAGGCCAGAAAGGTCGTGAGGAGGACGACGCCGAGGCCGCTCACTGGTCAGACATTGTGCTGTTTCCCGCGATAGTCCGGACTAACGCGCGTTTTCCGGCTTCAAAAGCGGTGATAGTCCGGACTATCGCGCGTCCCACCTCACGGTCAGGGAGCGCACGTCTCGCTATATGTACGCTTCTTCCAGCCTGATTTCTGAGATGAATTCGATCCGCGCCGTCGCTCAGAAGCTCGAGCACAAGGCGGCCACGTACGTCAAAGAGAACCGGCTCCCCGGCGCCGCCGTTGGAGTCGTCCGCGACGACAGCCTTGCCTGGTGGGCGCCCATCGGGTTCGCCGACGTGGCCGCACGGAAACCGGCGGAGCCGACGACCCTGTACCGAATCGCGTCGATCACCAAGACCTTCACCGGCACCGCGATCATGCAGCTCCGCGACGAAGGCAAGCTGCGGCTGGACGATCCCGCGGTCCAGCACATTCCCGAGCTGCGCCAGGCGATGAGCCCTTTCGGCGACATCGAGGCGGTGACCCTCCGTCGCATGCTGTCGCACGAGTCGGGACTCATGAGCGAACCGCCGGGTACCGACTGGAGGGCCGCCCGCTACGAAGGCTCGGTCAGGCGCAACCTCGAGCGCGCCTCGGAGATCGGGACCAAGCTTCCACCCAACCTCCAGCAGAAGTACTCCAACCTCGCGTTTCAGCTCCTGGGCGAGATCGTCGCGAGGTGTAGCGGCGCGTCCTACCCGGAATACGTGCGCGCGAACATCCTCGAGCCGCTAGGCATGCGCGACACGTTCTTCGAGCCGCTCGCTCCGGAGATGGCCGCGCGCGGCGCCACCGGCTATGCAGGCCGCTTTGTCTCCGACGAGCTCAACCTGTCTTCGACTGCGCCGCGTACGGGGGCCGAAGGAGGACTGTGGTCGTGCATCGACGACCTGGCGCGCTGGGTGTCGTTCCAGTTTCGCGAAGACGGCGGTGAGCGGAA
>DASYXY010000061.1:0-1966 GCA_035934385.1 Candidatus Dormiibacterota bacterium | reverse complement strand
CTCAACTGCGCCGAGAACGACCGCGCCTACGCATCGATCCTGCGTGGGCTCGAGGCAGCGTAATGCCATCGAAGGGCGGCCGCGGCACGACGACCACCAACCCAGCGGTCGGGCCACCTGTCGTTGCGGGACCCGCAGTCGGACGAACACGCGAGGAGTGGGATGCCGCCGGCTTCACGGTGGCCGAAATCGGACGAGCTCTGCGCCGCGGCATCGACGTCGAGCGTCTCAACGAGCTCGCTGCTCGCGAGGCTGGATTGGTTCCGGAGGAGGCGGAGGAGCTGTACCGATATCGCCTCCGCCGGGTCCAATCGCGGGTGCGTCAGTTGGCCCGCGCGTGCGCCCGCGGCGACGAAGAGGGAATCCGCGCTGCCATCGACGACCTTGATGGCCGGCTGGCCGAGCTGCGCCGCCTCGAAGAAGAGCGTCAGCGTTCTGGGCTCCCGATCGGCTACGAGCTCGAGCTGGACCAGCGGCAAACCGCCGTCGACCAACTCCTGGAGCTGGCTAGGCGAAGGCCACCTGGGTTGGTCGCGGGTTCGGATGTAGCCCCCGCGCAGCCTTCCGGCGATGTGCGATTAGCGCCGATCGCCTTCCAGGCGGCGCCGAACGACGTTCCCGTCTACATCCTGGCGCCGCGCTCATTGCCTTCGGACGCGCTCGTTCGCAACGTCGGGGCGGTGGCACACGAGGGCGCAAACCTTCACGTCGTTCATGATCCCTCCGAGATCCCCCGCGGGCAGGCGTTGCCTCCGCTGGTGCTCAACTGGGGCGGGAGCGACTCGCTGCCCGCGGACCTTGTGGCGCTGAATCGGCCCGACGCGGTGCGCATCTCCTCGGACCAGGTCGAGTCCGTGCGCCGGCTTGGTGAGCTGGCGCCGCGGACGGTGCTCCGACCCGACGACATGCATCTCCTGGAGTCCGATCGCGTTGTCGCCAAGCAGCGTCGGGGAGCGCGAGGCAGCGGGAAGGCGGTCATTGCAGCCAATGCCTCGTGGAGCGAGAGGGCTCGTTACGACCTCTTTCAGGAGTTCATTCCCGACCGAGCCGAATACCGCGTGAGCGTCCTCAACGGTCGCGTGGTGTCGGCCTACGCGAAGCAGCCGCCAACGGGTGCAAACCTGGAAGACCTCCGGCCGGAGTGGACACATCAGCTGGTCACCACCCTGCCGGCGGCGGTCGTGGCGACTGCGCGGGAAGGCGCGCGCCGGATCGGGCTCGATTACGCCGGCGTCGACGTCATCGTCGATCGGCGGACCGGCCGGGCCCTCTGCCTAGAAGCGAACGCAGCCCCCGGCATGTCGGAGCAGACGCTGAGCAGCCTCTACGCACACCTGCAGCAGACACTGCGCCGCCGGCTTCGGAGAGCGAGCTGAACGATGCCAAGCAAGGGTGCTAGCCGCACCACGAACCTCTCAACAACGGCGACCATCGCACCAGTTGCGGGCCCCGCGGTCGTGGTTCGACCGTCGTCGACACAGACCGTCCTTGCGTCACCGGCCCCGATTCAGGCAGTGGTCGGTGCCCCATTTGCGGCCGGAGCCGCCACGGCACCGGCACAGGCCCAGACCGTCCCAGCCGCCTCATTTGTGCCGGACATCGAAGACCCCGCCGTCGACACCCCCGAGTGGGCCGATATCTACGCGCGGTCCGTCGAGCGCTACCGCGACGAACGCGAAAGGATCGACCGCGAGCAGGCCGAGGCCCAGCAGCTCTGGGAGCAGGTCCTCGAGGCCCAGGGCTCAGGGGTCCCGGAAGGCGAGCGGTCGTTGACAACCAACGATCAACTGCACCGCCAGTTGCTCCAGCTCGCGCGGACTTCCGGCGGCGAATACGAGAGGGAGAACGTGATCGGGGATCCCAACCAGACCTTCGGCGTTGAGATCGAATTCGATGGCGCAGATGCCAACGAGGTGGCGCGGGCTTTTCACGCCGCGGGTCTCGCCTCCACGCCCAACCTACAGGG
>DASYXY010000056.1:0-12724 GCA_035934385.1 Candidatus Dormiibacterota bacterium | reverse complement strand
CATTCGCCCTTGACGGCATCCACCCGCACGACCTGGCCACGATCGCGGACCGCGACCAGGTGTGCCTGCGCGCCGGCCATCACTGCGCCATGCCGCTTATGACACGGCTGGGCGTGCCCGCGACCGCACGCGCCTCCTTCTACGTGTACACCCAGAAGGATGAAGTCGACCGCCTGGTGGGTTCCATCAAAGAGGCGCAGAGGATCTTCAAGTGAGCAGCAAGCCGGTTTCCGCCGACGACCAGTTCTACCGCGAGTACATCCTCGACCACTACAAGAACCCGCGGAACTACGGCCGTCTCGACCATCCAGACATCACGCACGAAGAGGACAACCCTTTGTGCGGCGACGTCGTCGGCATGGATTTCCGGATCCGCGACGGTGTCATCGACGACATCCGGTTCCACGGTCGAGGGTGCGCAATCTCCCAGGCGTCGGCTTCGTTGTTGACCGAGCGTTTGAAGGGCATGACGCTCGACGGCGCCAAAAAGATCAGCAAGGACGACGTGCTCGGCGAGCTTGGCATCGAGATCTCGCCTGCGCGCATCAAGTGCGCGCTGCTGTCGTTGAAGGTGCTGAAGGTCGGCGCCTATGGGTTGGCTGGGGATGACGAGGACGAGGAGTGACCAATGAACACCACGCATGAGGAAGCACCATTCCGAGATCTGAAGATCGACGACATCCGCAAGCTGATCGACGAGGGAGGCCGCGACATCGTCGACGTGCGCGAGGATTGGGAGTGGAACAAGGGCCACGTGCCAGGCGCCCGTCATGTTGTCCTGAGCTCGATCCTTGCCAACCCAACGGGACAGACCTTCAAGGACGGGACGATCTTCGTATGCCAGGTGGGCGAGCGCTCGGCCGTCGCTTCTGAGATGGCGGTGGCGCTGGGAGTCAAGGACGTCGTCAACTTCCGCGGCGGCACCAAGGCCTGGAAGGACGCAGGCCTGCCGCTGGAGACTCCGTGAGCGACCTAGCACCGACGACGCAGGTGGCCGAAGGCTCCACCGTCAAGCCGGAGGACGTCATCGAGGTGCTGCGCCAGTGCTTCGACCCGGAGATCCCGGTCAACATCGTCGACCTCGGGCTCATCTACGACATCGCGATCAAGCCCGAACGGGTCGATATCAAGATGACGCTGACGGCGCTCGGATGCCCGATGGCGGCCGACGTGATGTCGGATGTGCGCGACCACCTGCTCACTCTGCCCGGCGTCCAGGACGCCGGCGTAGACATCGTCTACGACCCCGTGTGGACCCCCGAACGGATGTCGGAGGAAGCCCGCTGGGAACTGGGGATGGTCTAGTGGACCGTCAGAACTCCGTTGTTGCAGTCGTAGCTCGAGGAATGGCCTAGGAGCGAGGCCGTCGTGCCTCCCGACTCGCCGGTCGAGGGGCAGACCAGATAGTGCGAGCTGACCTCAAAGCCGGCCACCAGCACCGCGACCGCCAGTACTCCCGCCAGCACGGCTGACACGACCGACCGGGCGCCGGGTCGCTCGACGATCGCCAGCACTGTCGCGGCGATCGCCAGGCCGGCCAACAGAAGGATCGCCACGCCAATCGAGAACAGGGCCAGGACGGCGAGCACGAACAGCCCGCCGGCGGCCGCACCGCGAAGCGCCGGCCTCGCGCCTGCCGGCGCCAGCAGCGACACTCCGAGCAGCACTGCCATCAGCAGCAGGTAGGCCGCGACGAACGGCACCGTCAGAACGTCCGGTGGCGACGGTTCGCCTCCGCCCTGGCTCCGGATGATCGCCAGGTAGAGCGCTACTATCGCGACCGTCGCGATGACGGCCACCCCCACAAGGACTCGCTGGGCCCTGGCCACGGCCGAAGTCTAGGTGTAGCCAGAATGTGCAGCGCGTGAGCGATCACCATCACGACGAGGCCTCCTACTCCGATGCCGCCGCACGGCGCGCGGTCATCGTCAGCGCGCTGGTCCTTGGCATCGCAGCGGCAGCCGAGTTCGGGGCCTCCGTGCGAGGGCACTCGGCCGGTGTGCTCGCCGACGCCCTGCACAACTCGGGCGATGCGGTCGCGACGCTGGTCCTGCTGGGCGCGTTCGCCATCGCGCGGCGCCCGGCGACGCGCCGATTCCCCTCTGGCTTCGGTCGGGTCGAGGACGTGGCCACGCTGGTTATCGTCGTCGTCATCCTCATCACCGCTGCGGCCGCTGCATTCGAGTCCGTGGGTCGCGTGCTCTCCAGCGAGGGCTACACGAACCCGTACGCGGGGCTGGCGGCCGCGGGCATTGCAGCCATCGCCAACTTCGGCGTGTCCGAGTACAAGATCCGTGTTGGCCGCCGCATCCGCTCGCTCGCGCTGGAGGCCGACGGGCTGCACTCCCGGCTGGACGGGCTGGTCTCAACCGGCGCCTTCGCCGGCCTCGCCCTCGCGTGGGCCGGCTTCGCGATCGCGGACTCGCTGGCCGGCATAGTCATCGCGTTCGCGATCATCTATATCCTCGCGGGCACGGTCGGACGGCTCGTGCTGCGGATGATGGACGCCGTCGACCCGGAGCTGATCGAGCACATCACCTCCGCAGCGGCGGGCGTCACTGGAGTGCTAGGCGTGCACGACGTGCGAGCGCGCTGGGTGGGGCGCGAGCTGGTCGCCGTGCTGCACATCGACTGCCCACCGAACGCCACGCTCGCGGACGCCCACGACATCGCTCAGGCAGTGGAGAAGCAGGTCCACGAGCGAGTTCCCGCCGTCCATCTAGACGTGCATATGGATCCGGGGACTGGGAAGCATTCCCACTCTCCCTAAGATTTGTAGACGTGACTGAGTACAGCCCTGGGCTGGAAGGCGTCGTCGCCGCTCAGACCGCAATCAGCGAGGTCGACGGCGCCAACGGTCGCCTCATCTATCGCGGCGGTTACCTGATCGAAGACCTCGCACCCGCGGTCTCCTTTGAGGAGGCCTGCTACCTGTTGTGGAACGGCGAGCTGCCGAGCAAAGCCCAGCTCGACGCGCTTCGCCAGGAGATGGCCGCCGCCCGCACGCTCAAGGGCACCACCCGCAACGTCATCACCTCGCTCGATTACGACACCGATCCGATGGACGTGCTGCGGACCGCCATCTCGGCGCAGGGCGCCGCCAAAACGCTGCAGAAGCCGACGGTCGCCGAGGCGATCGCACTCACCGCGGCCATGCCCACGATCGTCGCGGCGGCGCACCGGCGCCGCCACAAGCGCGACCTTGTGGAACCGCGCGCCGAGCTGAGCCACGCCGCGAACCTCCTCTGGATGATGGACGGCCAGGAGCCCGCCAAGGAGCGCGTCTACTGGCTCGACCAGTACCTGGTGCTGCTTGCCGACCACGGCCTCAACGCTTCGACGTTCACCGCGCGTGTCGTCGCCTCCACCGGAAGCGACCTCACCTCGTGCGTGGTCGGCGCGATCGCGGCACTCAAGGGTCCTGCGCATGGCGGCGCGACCTACGCGGCGCGGACGATGCTCGACTCGATCGGATCGATGGACAACGTCGAAAAATGGCTGGCGGAGGCGCACGCGAAGCACGCGCGCTTCCCGGGCTTCGGCCACCGCGTGTACAGGACATACGACCCGCGGGCCAAGATCCTGCGCGAGATGGCGAAAACCGCCGACCCGAAGCTGCACCAGCTGGCCGCGCACACTGAAGAGGTGGCGCTCAAGATCCTCCACGACGCCCATCCGGAGCGTCCCAACGCGACCAACGTGGACTTCTGGGCATCCGTCGTGCTGACCGGCGCGGGCATTCCGAAAGAGCTCTTCACGTGCATCTTCGCCACGTCGCGCATCGCCGGCTGGACGGCCCACGTGCTCGAGTCGCTCGCGGACCTGCGCATCATCCGGCCGGCATCGCAGTGGATGGGTCCGGAGCCGGGCAAGAAGCCGGCGCCGCTCGAGAAGCGCTGATGCCGCAGGAGTACATCCCGGGCCTCGAGGGAATCGTTGCGGCGCAGACCGAGATCTCGCTGGTGGACGGCGAGAACGGCCGGCTCGTTTACCGCGGCTACGTGATCGCCGACCTCGCCGAGGAGATCTCCTTCGAGGAGGTCGCCCACCTCTTTTGGTACGGGAGCCTTCCTTCGCGGGCCCAGCTCGACGGTCTCGCGGCTCAGCTCTCGTCGGTGCGCACACTCACTCCCGCGGCGATGACCGCGCTTGACGCCCTGCCCACCGATTCCGACCCGATGGACGTGCTGCGCAGCGTGCTCTCGGTGCAGGGTGTGCTGCCTCACTTGCAGAAGCCGACCATCGAGCACGCCATCCACGCAACCGCCGCGATGCCGACGATCCTCGCGGCCTTCCACCGGCGCCGGAAGGGCCTCGACTTCGTGAAGCCGCGGCCGGACCTCGGCCACGCGGCCAACTACCTCTACATGCTCAACGGCGAGGAGGCCGCCCCCGAGTTGGTGCGAGCACTCAACACGTACCTGGTGTTGCTCGCGGACCACGGTATGAACGCCTCGACCTTCACGGCCCGCGTCATCGCCTCAACCGATTCCGACCTGGTCTCATGCCTCGTCGGCGCGATCGGCGCGTTGAAGGGTCCAGCCCACGGCGGTGCGCCCTCGGCGGTGATGGACCAGCTGGAGCAGATCGGCACCGCGGAGAACGCGGAGCACTGGATGCGCGAGGCGCGTATGCGCAAGGAACGATTCATGGGCTTCGGGCACCGTGTCTACCGCACCTACGACCCGCGGGCGCGAATCCTCAAGGCCATGTGCCAGCGTTTGAACCCGAAGTTTTACGCTCTCGCGTCGAAGGTCGAGGAGACCGCGCTCGCCATCCTTCACGAAGAGCACCCCGAGCGGCCGCAGGCCACGAACGTCGAGTTCTACTCGGCCGGCGTGCTGCAGGCGATCGGGCTGCCGAAGGACTTCTTCCCGCCGACCTTCGCGGTTGCGCGCGTGGCGGGCTGGTCGGCGCACGTGCTCGAGCAGGCATCCCACAACCGGCTCATCCGGCCGCAGTCGGAGTACATCGGACCCCAACCTAGAAAACCGGTCCCGCTCGCCGAAAGAGGCTGACGCCTCTGCAGCGCAACCTGGCGCTGGCCGGCCTCGCCTGGTTTCTCGTCCTCGTCGCAGGCGTCACCGGTTACTGGGTGGTGCTGCAGCCCGTGATGCGCGACCCGCTTGCCAATGACTTCACGCTCGTCTTCATCGCGGTTCGCATCGGCACCGAGCACGGGTGGAGCCACATTTACTCGCTGCCGCTGCAGCATCAGCTCTTCGGCGAGCTGAGGCCGGGCGTCTTCTTCAACGACGGGCAGCGCTACATCGCGCCGCCTCCGCTGGCCTGGCTGACGCTGCCCCTCGCGGGACTGGGCGCGACCGGCGCCTTCTACGCGTGGACGGCCCTGTCGCTCGTCGCCCTCGCGGCCGCCTGGTGGCTGGCAGGTCCCGGCGCCGGACTCGAGAAAGCGGTGTGGCTGATCGGCGCGATCGCCTGGTACCCGGTCCTGTACGCCCTGCAGTACGGGCAGCCCGCTCCGGCGGTGTTACTGGCGATGGTCGCTTGCTGGCGCCTGGCCGAAGGCAGAAGGCCTTACCTGGCCGGGCTCGCGCTGGCCGCCGGCACCAGCCTCAAGCCCCAACTTGTGCTGGCGGTGCCGCTGGTGCTGCTGTTCGGCGGCAGGTGGCGCATCGCCGCGGCGTGGGCCGCCGGCACCGGCGCGCTGGCGGCCGTTTCGCTGCTGACGCTCGGCGGGCCGGGCCTCGACGACTACCGCGGCCTGCTGGCGGAAGCCCAGACCCTGCCCAACAACCGCTACTTCACCTGGGCGTACCTCGTTGGCCCCGGGACGCAGAGCTACGTGTTGCAGGCGGTCGCACTCATTGCCGCCGCTGCCGGGGCATACCTGAACCGGAACGCCTCGACCGGCCGCCTGTTGGCGCTTGGCATCCTGGCCGGCGCAGCGGGAGCGTCGTACTGGCACCTGCAGGATTTCACGATCCTGGTAGGTGCGGCCTGGCTCTTCTGGCGCGACAATCCGCCGGCATGGCAGCGCGCATGGATGGTGGTGACGGCGGTGACGATCGAGCTCGCCTGGGCGCTGACGCCTTTGCCCCTGCTGATCGCGACCGCGGCCTGGCTCGGGTTCCTGGTCCTGCCCGCAAGGAAGGCGGCAACGGCACCGGCATGAGGGTCGGGGCGGTGAGGATCCGCCGAGCGCGGATCATCGTCGCCGCGGGGGCCTCGATCGTTGCGCTGGCGATCCTGCTCCTGTCGCGCAATTTCAATTTCTACTTCGACGAGTGGGACTTCGTCCTCGCGGCACCCGACTGGACCTGGTTGAGCTTTCTCCAGCCGCACAACGAGCACCCCGTCGTGATCCCAAAACTCATCTACGCGGCGCTGTTGAACACGGTCGGGCTGCGCGCCTACTGGCCGTACATGGCGGTGCTGCTGGCGCTGCACGCGACCAACGCATTTCTGCTCTTCGAGCTCGTGCGGCGACGCAGCGGTGACCTCATGGGCGTGGCCGCGGCGGCGCTTCTCATGGTCCTTGGCGCGGGCTGGGAGAACATCCTGTGGGCGTTTCAGATGACGTTCGTCGGCTCGGTCGCCTGCGGGCTCGGCGCGCTGCTTGCTACGCAGCGAATGTCGGGATGGAAAGGCACAACGGTGGTTGCGGCCCTCACGGGCGCTTCCATTCTTTTTTCAGGAATCGGACTCTTCTTCGCGGTGGCCGTGGCCACTTTGATGGCAGTCGAGAAGCAGCGCCGCCGCGACCTGCTGTGGCTCGCGCCCATCGCGGTCGCGCTCGCGGTCTGGTATCTGACGCTCGGCCGGACAGGCACGCCCACCAACCCACCTCCTTCGGTAATGAACATCACCATCGCCCCGGTCTACGTGGTGTGGGGACTCGGGGCCGCGGCGGCCGCTCTCATCGGTGAGGGCGGCTGGTGGAGCGCCGTCGCGTTGGTGGCAGCCGTCGCCGCACTCGGATGGACCTGGAACCGCCGTGTCCCGGACGCGTTCGCGGTGGCGATCGCGGCCGGAATGGTGAGCCTGTACGGCGTGACCGCGCTGACACGCGGCCAGTTCGGATACGACCAGGCGGCGTCGGGCCGCTACGTGTACGAGGGTGCGATCTTCTGGCTGCTGCTTCTTTCCGATGCTGCCGCGGCGCTGCCGTGGCGCGGCACTTGGCGGCCCGCGCTCGTGGCCTGCGTCTTCCTCGCCTGCTTCAACAGCGCGGCGCTGCTTTTCGAGTACGGGTCGGCGAAGACGGTGCAGATGGAACGCGAAGGCGCGGACCTCCAGGCCCTGAGCAGCCTGCGCGGCGATCCCTGCCTCAAGCCGACCGGGTACGCCGACCTGCTCGTCATGCCGCAGGTGGGCTCGCCCGGCGAGTACTACAGCGCCATCGCCCTGTATGGCGACCCCGCACCGAGCGGGCCCGTGGCCGACCGCGCCGACTACGACCGCGCCCGCGAGAACCTGCTGTTCCCGGCCTGCCGTTGATCACAAGGAGGCAGTTCGCCATCGCGTACGCGATGGGGCTTGCACCCGCGCTGGCGCTTGCGATCTGGCAGCCGGTCTGGTCGCGCGTCGACGAGGCCGCCCACTACGACGTCATCGCGCAGTACGCGGCGGGCGTTTACCCGCGCGACGCGACGACCACCATCCGGCCCGAAACCTTGGAGATCATGCAGCGCTCCGGTGTTTACGGCTTTGTCGTCGACAACGAGTACGTCAGGCCCGACCCGGGCCTACAGCCGGTGCCATCGGGTCTGACGCCGGACGCTCAGGTGGTGTGGATCCGCCGCCACGGGTGGGAGTTCTCGTACGAAGCGTTCCAGCCGCCGCTGTACTACGCTCTGGCGCTTCCCGCATGGTTCGCCGGCCATGCACTCGGTGGCGCACTCGGCTCCCTCTATGCAGTCCGCATCTTCGATGCGCTGCTGGCCGCGCTGCTCGCGCCGCTGGCGATGATGATCCTGGTCGCGCTCTGGCCGGGCCACCGGGGCGCGGCGTGGGCGGCGGCCGCGCTGACTGCCGTCCTGCCCGGCGTCGCGCTCAACCTGACCAGCGTCACCAACGACGTACTGGTCAGCGTGCTAGGGGCGTTGTGCGTCCTTGTCGCGGTCACGGGCAAGTGGTCCTGGCGCCGAGACCTGCTGCTCGGCGCGCTTTTCGGCGCGGCACTGCTGACCAAGACTTCCGCCGTTGGCATCGCGCCGGCGCTTGCGGTCGCGCTACTGCAGACGCGACGTGACGGCGGCGTGCGCCCGGTGCTGATCGCGAGCGCCACCGCGGCCGGCTGCGTGATCCCGTGGCTGGCCTCCAACCTCTCGATTTACGGCGAGCTGGTCACCACGCGCGAGCAGCTCGCGATGGCGGCCTTCCCGCCGCGCACCGCCGATCCGGGATTCTGGAGCGTGTCGACCCTCCACGCCTTCGTCACCTTCTGGACGGGCGATCCATTCCTGTCTCTTCCAGGCGCAGTCGCGCTGGCGATCGTGGCTGCGTTCATCACCGCGCTGGCCGCCGCCGGTTTGTGGCGCGCGTGGAGGCGGCACCAGAAAGGGATGTCCCTGCGCGTGCTCGGCGTCCTGGCGGCCGCGGGCGCCGGCGCGGCGCTGGTCAGCGTCACCTCTCCGTTGCTGGCTGCGTTCAACGCTCCCGGCCGCCTGGCCTACGTCGCCGTGGCGGCGGCGGTCGCCCTGGTCGCGGCGGGCCTCTGGGTCGAGGTGTCGTCGCCCCGGCTGCGCTGGGGCACCGTCGGCACCTTCGCCGGGCTCTCGCTGGGCGGACTGGCGCTCACTGTCTACGGCGGCGCGCTCCCGCCTCCGGCCACCGCGGTGCCCACCGTCGTTCGCCAGTCGCCCCTCGGCCAGTCGGGCACGTTTCAGAACCTCGAGGTCTCGCTGGTGGCCTGCGGCGTCGACCGCTCCGGCGACCTGATGGTGCTCGTGAGCTTCTACAACACCGGGACCGAGGCGGTCGAATGGACCCAGACGGCGGAGCTGCGCGACGGCGCCGACCGCGTGGCGACGTCCGACTTCAACCGCTCCACCCCATTTCCCCTGGCGTTCGCACCCGGCCACCGCTACGACGGCTGGCTGTTCCTCGGCCAGCCTCGGCACCACCTGGCGAACCCGACGATCTATTTCCGGGACCTGGCGGCGGCGGGGTATAGCACGATCGGCGACCTGTCCATTCGCACGGACCTGTGTTGACGGCTCCTACTATTCACTGACGATGGCTGACTTCGACGTCGCGATCCTGGGCGGCGGCATGGGCGGGTACCCCGCCGCGATTCGGGCGTCCCAACTGGGCCTCAAAGTCGCGCTCGTCGAGTCGGACAAGCTCGGCGGCACCTGCCTCCACATCGGCTGCATCCCCACCAAGGCGCTGCTGGAGTCTTCGGAGCTGTACCACCGGGTGGCCGCCCGCGGCCAGGAGTTCGGCATCGCCGCGGAGAGCGTCGCCTACGACTTTCCGCGCATCGCCGCTCGGCGTGACGCTGTGGTGAGCCAGCTGTTCAAGGGCGTGCAGTTCCTCATGAAGAAGAACAAGGTCGAGGTCATCGCCGGCAACGGGCGGTTACGCGACCGTGGAACCATCGAGGTCGGTGCGCAGCAGATCAAGGCCAAGAACCTGGTCGTCGCCACCGGATCGACGGTGAAGTCGCTGCCGGGCATCGAGTTCGACGGCCAGTACATAGTCTCCTCCGACCACCTCACCCTGTCGGACAAGGTTCCCGAGTCGATCTGCATCATCGGAGCCGGCGCGGTCGGCGTGGAGTTCGCGACCCTTTACAACCAGCTCGGCGTCAAGGTCACGCTGCTCGAGGCGCTCGACAGGCTCGTGCCGCTCGAAGACGAGGACGTGTCGAAGGAGATGCTGAGTTCCTTCAAGAAGGCGGGTATCGACTGCCGCGTCGGCGTGAAGGTGAAGGGCGCGAAGAAGGCCCGCGACGGCGTGAGCGTCGACACCGAGCAGGGCGAGGTGTGGGCGCGCCAGCTGCTCGTGGCGGTCGGGCGCGCGCCGAGATCGAAGGAGATCGGCCTGGAGCAGGTCGGCGTCACGACGCATCCGAACGGGTTCATCAAGGTGGACGAGTGGATGCGCACGTCGGCCGAGGGTATTCACGCCATCGGCGACGTGGTCGGCGGCTACCTGCTCGCGCACGCCGCGTCGCACGAGGGTATGACCGCGGCCGAGGACATCGCGGGCGAGCGGGTGGCGCCAATGGACCAGACACTGGTCACGCGCTGCACCTACTCACACCCGCAGATCGCATCGGTCGGCCTCACCGAGAAGCAGGCGCGCGACGCGGGCCGCGAGGTGAAGATCGGCAAGTTTCCCTTCACGGCCCTGGGCCGCGCGATCATCCACGGCGAGACAGGCGGCTTTGTGAAGATGGTGGCGGACGCAAAAAGCGGTTCGCTCATCGGCGCACACGTCGTCGGGGCAAGCGCCACCGAGCTCATCGCCGAGCCCGCGCTCACGCAGCTTTTCCAGGGCGACGCCTGGGAGCTCGGGCGCAACATCCATCCACACCCGACCCTGAGCGAGGCGGTGATGGAGGCGGCCCTCGCTGTCGACGGGCACGCCATCCACATTTAGTCAAGCGATGGCTCAGACCGTCAAAACCAAAGGTTCGGAGTTCGCGCCCGACTGGCACTTCCAGCAGGCGGTCGACTGGCGTGACACGGACATCGACGAGGCCACGCTCAAGCAGTGGTTTAACTACATGCTGCTCGGCCGGCAGATCGATTACCGGTTCCAGGTTCTTAATCGCCAGGGCCGGGCGCCGTTCATCATCTCGTGCGCCGGCCACGAGGCCGCGCAGATCGGGGTCAGCTGGCCCCTGAAGCCGAAGTACGACTGGCTCGCCCCTTACTACCGCGACGTCGTGCTGTGCATGCGCATGGGCATGACGCCGCTCGACCTGATGCTGGCGGTCCTGGCCAAGCCCGCCGACCCGGCCTCAGGCGGCAAGCAGACCCCGGGCCACTTCTCCGACTCGCGGCTCAACATCACTTCGGGTGGGTCGCCGGTGGCGGCGCAGATGGTGCGAGGCGCGGGAGTCGCTTACGCGCTGAAGATGGACGGCGCGGACAAGGTCCTCATGACCTGCTACGGCGAAGGCGCGGGCTCCCAGGGCGACGCGCACGAGGCGTTCAACTTCGCGTCGATCTACAAGCTCCCCGAGATCTTTGTCTGTGAGAACAACGGTTTCGCGATCTCGACCCCGATGCGCAAGGAGTACGCGATCGAGCACGTCGCTCAGCGCGCGGCCGGCTACGGGTTCCCAGGCGTCACCGTCGACGGCCGCGACCCGGTGACCTGCTACCACGTCGCCAAGGAGGCGGTCGCCCGCGCCCGCGCGGGCCAGGGGCCGACGCTCATCGAGTGCCTGGTCGACCGGCTTGGCGCCCATTCGTCAGAGGACGACCAGCGCCGCTACCGGACACAGGAGGAGATCGACCAGCTCGCGCAGAACGACTGCCTCGAGCGGTTCAGGAAGCGGCTGCTGGAGGACGGCATCCTCACGGCCAAGGAGGTCGCCGAGTACGAGGAGCGAGTCAAGGACGAGGTGACCAAAGCCACCAAAGACGGTCTCGATTCGCCCGACGCACCGGCCGAGAACGCGATGACGAACGTCTATGCGGTCGACGTGCCGAAGGCTATTGAGCCTGCGGCCGGCGTCGAGTTCGAAGAGATGAACATGGTGTCGGCCCTGCGCTCCTGCCTCACTGAGGAGATGGAGCGCGACGAGCGCGTGATGGTGCTCGGTGAGGACGTCGGGGCGAAGGGCGGCGTGTTCCTCGTCACCGACGGGCTGTACAAGAAGTTCGGCGAGTCGCGCGTCATCGACACTCCGCTGGCGGAGTCTTCGATCGCGGGCGTGGCGCTGGGCCTTGCGGTGGCGGGCAAGCGGCCCGTGGCCGAGATGCAGTTCACCGACTTCGCCCACTACGCGTTCAACTCGATCGTCAACGAAGCCGCCAAGTACCGGTACCGCACGGACGGCGACTGGTCGGTGCCGATGGTCGTGCGTGCTCCGATGGGAGGTCACGCGCACGGCGCGCTCTATCACTCGCAGTCGATCGAGGCGCGTTTCGCCACGCCGGGCTTGAAGATCGTGATCCCGTCGGGTCCCTACGAGGCGAAGGGTCTGTTGCTCGCGGCCATCCGCGACCCGGACCCGGTGCTGTTCTTCGAGCACAAGCGGCTGTACCGCATGTTCAAGGAGAAGGTGCCCCTCGGCGAGTACCTCATCCCTCTGTCGACGGCGCGCATCGCGCGAGAAGGCACAGACATCTCCGTCTTCTGCTACGGGCTGATGGTCCAGTACGCGCAGGAGGCGGCCAAGGCGCTCGAGGAGAGCGGCGTGAGCGTCGAGATCGTCGACCTCCGTACCGTCTACCCGCTCGACAAGGACGCGATCATCGCGTCTGCGCGCAAGACCGGCAAATGTCTGGTCCTCTACGAGGACAACTTCAGCGTGGCGATCGGGTCTGAAGTCGCGGCGCTGATCGCGGATGAGGCGTGGCGCTGGCTCGACGCTCCGGTGAAGCGACTCGGCGGGCTCGACGTGCCGGCGATGCCCTACGCGCCGGCGATGGAGGAGGCGTTCATGCCGACCCCCGAGAAGATCACGCGAGCCCTCCGGGAACTGGCCGCTTACTGACATGGCGGACACCCGGGTCGTGATGCCCCAGCTCGGAGAGTCGGTGCACGAAGGCACGATCTCCAAGTGGCTGGTCAAGCC
>DASYXY010000003.1:0-58623 GCA_035934385.1 Candidatus Dormiibacterota bacterium | reverse complement strand
TCGAGCGTGCCGCGCTCGTGGCCCATATAGCCCTGCACCGTGTTGACCAGGTTCGGGATGAGGTCGTGCCGGCGCTTCAGCTCGACATCGATCTCGGACCACGCTTCCTGAGTCCGGTTCCTGGCCGTGACCAGCCGGTTGTAGGTGAAGACGAACCAGACGACCAGGAGGACGACGACCGCGATGACAATCCAGCCACCGATCCCCATCTCGTCCTCCTAATTAGCTCAGGCGTGCGCCCGTCGCTGCCAACGGGTCTTCTTGAGCATCTTCTTGTGCTTGTGCTTGCGCATCTTCTTGCGCCGCTTCTTGATTACCGAACCCAACCCAGCTCCTAGACGTGTTCTTACGGTCGAGGTGACCATCGCCCGAAGGCCTGGCGATCATACCGTAAGGCGCCGCGCGCCCGTTCCGGGCCTAAACTCGACCCGAACGATGTACTTCACCGACGCTCACGAAGAGCTGCGCCTGCACATCCACCGGTTCCTGGGGAAGGAGGTGAAGCCCCATCTCGAGGAGTGGGAGGAGACGACTTTCCCGGACTCGATCTTCAGACGGTTCGGCGAGCTCGGATTCCTCGGCTTGCGCTATCCGCCCGAGTACGGCGGCCAGGGTGGCGACTACTTCTCGGCGGTGGTGCTGTCCGAAGAGATGGCCAAGATCGGCTGCGGCGGGCTTGGCATGGCTGTGGCCGTGCAGGCCGAGATGGCGACGCCGCCGGTCTTCAAGTTCGGCACCGAGGAGCAGAAGCGGAAATGGCTCGTACCCGCCATCCGTGGCGAGCAGATCGCATCGCTTGCCATCAGCGAGCCTGACGCTGGCTCCGATGTCGCGGGCATCACCACGACGGCGCGGCGCGACGGCGACCACTTCGTGGTCAACGGGCGCAAGACTTTCATCACGAACGGGGCTCGGTGCAACTGGGCGCTGGTCGTCACCAAGACCGACCGCGAGCGCGGGCACAAGGGCTACAACCTGCTGGTCATCGAAAAAGGCACACCGGGATTCGAGGTCTCGCGCACGTTGAAGAAGCTAGGCATGCACTCGTCCGACACCGCCGAGCTGGTGTTCGACGGATGCCGCGTCCCCGCGGGCAACCTCATCGGGGAGGAGGGCGAAGGGTTCAAGAACCTGATGTGGGAGCTGCAGGGCGAGCGGATGATCGCCGCCGCCGGCGCCATCGCGGGCGCGCAGCGGGTGTTCGAGTACACAGCTGACTACGCTCGTAACCGCCAGGCTTTCGGCCAGCCGATCTCCCAGTTCCAGGTGATCAAGCACAAGCTCGTCGACATGGGCACCAAGGTCGCGGCCGTGCAGGCGTTCGTGTATCAGACCGCGAAGCAGTGGGACGGGGGCGAGTACCCGGTACGTGAGATATCGCAGGCCAAGCTGCTCGCGACGCAGGTCGCGTGCGAGGTTGCGGACGAGGCCATCCAGATCCTGGGCGGCCACGGCTACATGAAGGAGTTCCCGGTCGAACGGGCCTGGCGTGACGCCCGGCTGGCGCGAATCGGCGCCGGCACGGACGAGATCATGAAGGAGATCATCGCCAAGACCTACGGTCTATGACCCAGCGGCCCGTGCTGTTTGCGGGCTGCAAGCCGGAGGTGGCGGCAGGCCCTGACAGGCGCATCCTCGCCGTCGGCGCCGGCGCACGCGCGGCGGCCGGTCGCGGCGCCGAGGTGGTGCGGTTGCGCGGGCATGCGTGGCCGGGCCTGGTCGATGCGCACATCCACCTGGAGAGCCTGGCCGATCGGAATGTGACCCTCGACCTCGGCGGCACGCGCAGTCTGGAGGCGACCCTGACCCGCATCGAACGATGGTCGAAGTCGCTGCCGAAGACGGCGTGGGTGGTGGGCGCGGGCTGGTACAACGACGCGTGGCCGGATCCGGCTTTTCCTACCCGCCATCACCTTGACCGTGCCGCCGGCGGACGGCCCGTCTACTTGCGACGAAAGGACGGCCACTCGGCGTGGGTGTCGTCGGCGGCGGTGGCGCTCGCGGGCGTCGATGCGACCACTCCCGACCCACCCGGCGGGGTCATCGACCGTGACGCATTCGGCGAACTGACCGGGATCGTCCGCGAGCTGGCGATGAATGTCGTGGCGCGCGTCGTGCCGCCGCCCACCGAGGCCGAGCTCGACAGCGGGATGTCACGTTCCCTGGCTAGGCTGAGCAGGCTTGGCCTGACGGGCGTGCACTCGATGGACAGCGCTCGCGGTTTGGCGTCCCTGCAGCGGCTCCACGCGCGAGGCCAGCTACCTCTGCGCGTCACGTACAACCTGCCGCTTGCCGACCTTCGTCATGCCGAGCGCATGGGCGTTCGCTCCGGCTGGGGCGATGAGTGGCTCAGGTTCTGGGGTGTGAAGGCCTTCCTCGATGGATCGCTCGGCAGCCGAACGGCTGAGATGCTCGACGGCTCCGGCACTCCGCGGCTCACGCAGCCCGAGCTGGAAGACATGATCGAGCGCTGCGTTCGCGCTGAGTTGAACGTGTGCCTGCACGCCATCGGCGACGGCGCGGTGCACAGAGCGCTCGACGCGCTGCAGGCACGCCGTCGCGCGTGGAGCAAGTGGCGTCCGCGAATCGAACACGCGCAGTGCGTGCATCCGAAAGATCAGAAGCGTTTCGCGTCCGCAGGGGTCATCGCGTCGATGCAGCCGATCCACGCGGTGTCCGACCGCGACCTGGCTGACGCGGAGTGGGCGTCCGTGACCGCGCACGCGTATGCGTGGGGTGCGCTCCAGAGAGCCGGGGTGCGGCTGGCGTTTGGATCCGACGCGCCGGTCGAGACTGCCGACCCGCTGCTCGGCATCGATGCAGCGACCGCGTGGCGCCGGCGGGCAAGGTGGCATCCGGAGCTGGCCGTGACGCGGGCCTCAGCGCTGCGCGCCTACACGACGGACGCCGCCTACGCCGTGGGGATGGAGGACGAGGTCGGCTCTGTGAAGCCGGGATTCCTCTGCGACCTCACTGTTGTGCTCGACGGCAAGGTCGAGGCGACCGTGGTCGGTGGGCGCGTCAGGTATCGAACGCCGGCCGCAGCTTCGCCGCGGTCTGCTTCAGGCTCTCGTTCACGATCTTCACGTCGCCGATCACGGGCATGAAGTTGGTGTCGCCGTTCCACCTTGGAACCACGTGCATGTGAACGTGATCGGGGATGCCGGCGCCCGCCGCCCGCCCCAGGTTCGTCCCGACATTGAAGCCCTCCGGCTTGAGCACTTCCCGTAGCACTCGCAGCGTCGTGCGCAGCGCGCTCATGAACGCCAGAGACTCGGCGTCGTCGAGGTCGGCGAGGTCGCCTTTGTGCGCGGCCGGGGCGACCATCACGTGGCCCGGGTTGTACGGGAACTTGTTGAGCAGGACGACGGCGCCATCGGGCCGCCAGACCACGAGCTCTGCATCGGGATCGTCCGGGTCGTTGCGTGCCCTGCAGAATAGGCAGCCCGGACGCGGATCCTCGCTGATGTAGGTCATGCGCCAGGGCGCCCACAGCCGCTCCATGTGGTGTGCGGCCCATTTTGAGCCAGCCGCAAAAATAGAATTGGAAGTTCGCAATGACCGCAACCAGGCGCACCGGCTACAGTCCGCAGGAGATCGAGCCCAAGTGGCAGCGCGTTTGGGCCGAACGCGGCGTGATGAAGGCCTCGGACAGCTCTACCAAGCCGAAGTACTACGACCTGGTCATGTATCCATACCCCTCGGGCGAGCTGCACATGGGGCACGCGCGTAACTACGTGATGGGCGACATCCTGGCGCGAATGAAACGCATGCAGGGCTTCGAGGTGCTGCACCCGTTCGGCTGGGACGCGTTCGGGCTGCCGGCGGAGAACGCGGCCATGAGGCATCCAGGCGTTCATCCGCAGAAGTGGACGCTCGACAACATCGCTGAGAGCAAGCGCGACCTGAAGATGCTGGGCATCCTGTACGACTGGGATCGCGAGGTCACGAGCTGCCTGCCCGACTACTACAGGTGGAACCAGTGGCTGTTCGAGCTTTTCTACGAGCGTGGGCTGGCGTATCGAGCGATGTCACCTGTGAACTGGTGCCCGGTCGACAAGACAGTGCTGGCCAACGAGCAAGTGATCAACGGACGGTGCTGGCGCCACCCTGACGTCGAGGTCGAGAAAAAGGATCTCGAGCAGTGGTTTTTCAGGATCACTGACTACGCGCAGAGGTTGCTCGAGGACCTGGCCACGCTGGAGCACTGGCCGCACAAGGTGCGCGTGATGCAGACGAACTGGATCGGCCGCAGCGAGGGCGCGGAAGTCGACTTTCCTCTGGTCGGGCCGGTGAACGAGTCGGTCCGCATTTACACCACCCGGCCGGACACGCTTTTCGGCGCCACGTTCATGGTGCTCGCGCCGGAGCACCCGCTGATGCCGCGCATCACCACGCCCGAGCACCGCACTGAGGTCGAGGCTTACACGGAGCGCGCCCGCAAAGAGACCGAGATCGACCGCCTGTCAACTGAGCGCGAGAAGACGGGAGTTCCCACGGGCGCCTTCGCCATCAACCCCGTTAACGGCGAGCAGGTGCCGATCTGGATCGCTGACTACGTCCTGGTGACGTACGGCACGGGCGCGATCATGGCGGTGCCGGCGCACGACGAGCGCGACTTCGAGTTCGCATTGAGGTTCGGCTTGCCCATCCGTGAAGTCATCGCGCCGCCGTCGGGGCCGCAGGGACATCTGAAAGAGGCCTACACAGGCCCCGGCACGATGGTGAACAGCGGCGAGTTCAACGGGCTTGACTCGAAAAGCGGGTTCGAGCGCGTCTGCGACTCGCTGGAACGCAAGGGACAGGGCAAGCGCTCGGTCAAGTACCGTCTGCGCGACTGGCTCATCTCGCGACAGCGGTACTGGGGGAGCCCGATCCCGATCGTGTACTGCGAGACCGACGGGATGGTCATGGTGCCGAAGGACCAGCTGCCCGTGCTCTTGCCGAAGCCATACAAGCCGCTTGCCGAGCAGCCCGACTTCTACAACACGACATGTCCGAAGTGCGGACGTGAGGCGCGGCGCGAGACGGACACGATGGACACGTTCGTCGATTCGTCCTGGTACTTCCTGCGCTACGCGAGCGCGCATGACGACACGCAGGCGTTCGATCCTGAGCTGGCCAATCACTGGATGCCCGTCGACCAGTACACAGGTGGAGTCGAGCACGCGATCCTGCACCTTCTTTACTCGCGTTTCTTCATGAAGGTGCTGCACGACGCCGGCATGGTCGAGGCGACGGAGCCGTTCGTTCGGTTGTTCAACCAGGGAATGGTCAAGAGGTTCGGCCAGGTGATGTCGAAGTCGGCGGGAAACGGCGTGTCAACCGCTGAGCTGGTCGCCAAGCAGAGTGCGGACGCAGGTCGCGTGTACGAGATGTTCATCGGGCCGCCGGAAGAGGACGTCGAGTGGACGGACGCGGGTGTGAATGGCGTCGGTCGTTTCCTGCAGCGCGTGTGGCGGCTTGTCGTCGAGCCGACATCCATCGCGGTGGAAGGCGGCGGCGCGGATGCGATCGCGCTCGCGCGCAAGGCTGCGCAAACGGTGAAGAAAGTCACCGACGACTACGACGCGCTGCGCTTCAACACGGCGGTCGCCGCACTGATGGAGCTGGCAAACGCGATGCAGGACTACCTGCAGCGCGGAGGGACGCGCGACGCGGGTTGGGACCGCGCGGTGCAGACGCTGGTCAAGCTCCTCAACCCCGTCGCGCCGCACGTGTGCGAGGAGATGTGGGAGCGGCTGGAAGGCGAAGGCCTTCTGGCCGATGCTTCCTGGCCCGTGTACGACGCGGTGATCGCCGCCGAGCCTGAGGTCACGGTGGTCGTCCAGGTTGGGGGAAGGCTGCGCGCCCGCCTGACCATGGAAGCGGGCGCGAGCGAGCAGAAAGTTCTCGAGGCCGCGCTGGCCAACCCGAAGGTGAAGGCTGCGCTGGACGGGTCCACGCCGTCGAAGGTGATCTACGTCCCGGACCGGCTGATCAACCTGGTGCCTTAACAGGCAGCATTGCCGCGGCCTGGGCCGGCCTCGTAGCGTTTCCCACCCGCCCCCCAAGGGAGGGCGGGGGGTTTGCTGGTTAGGACATCAGGCGGACGGTGGGTTCAACGCGCCTGCGGCCGGCGCCGGGAGCCGGATGCCCGAGTCCAGGACATAGTTGGCGACCACGTTCGCGCCGGCCTCAACAGTCACCGTCGATGGTCCGCTGATCACGCGCATGTAGCCCTTGATCGTCACGGCCCACTTGCCGGCCTTGAGATCGACCGCGTAGCTGCCCGCTGAATCGGTCTGAGCGACCACCTGCTCGTTGCCCGAGGAAGTGAAGATCAACGCGACGTTCGCGGCGGGCCTGCCCTGGCAAGGAGAACCTGCCTGCTCCACCGGTGCGCACGGCACCACCGTCACCTGTCCGCTGACTGTTCCCGTGCCGGCCACAGGCCCTCCGGGAAACCGATAGCCGGCGCAGGCGCCGAGTAGGGCGCAAGCTGCAAGCGCCGCGGCTGCCGCCAGATAGAACCTCATCAAACGACTCAACGACGGTCGCCCGCCGCGGGTCACGCCGCCGGCCGATGGCCGGTTGCCTCCGCGGTACTGTTGCAGGCGCGCTCCGCGGTAGCCAAGTGGTAAGGCAGGGGACTTTGGATCCTCGACCGAAGGTTCGAATCCTTCCCGCGGAACTCGGCTTAACAGGCAGCGTTCCCACCAGAGCACCCGACCTCTAGCGTCGGCCGCATGCGTCGCACCATCAGCCTCATTCCGGGCGGCCGCCGCTTGGTGCTTCTAGTGCTCCCGCTCGTGATTGGCGTCGGCATTTTCACGGCGGCCTACGTCAACGCGCAGTCGAACCGGCCTGCCAGCGGCGCACTGCTACCCGTGGTCCAGAACCTCGACGTGCCCCCTCCGTCGGGCCTGCTGGTCGACGTCAGTGGTGCGGTCAACCATCCAGGCCTCTACCGCATGAGGCGGGGCGATCGCGTCTACGACGCAATCGCGGCCGCTGGGGGACTGACCGATCAGGCAGATCCGACGCGCCTGCCCAACCTTGCGGGCCGGCTCAGAGACGGCGAGCAGGTCAAGGTCCCGTTCGCGCGCGGCACCCCCGGGTCGATCGTCATCACCAGGACGAACCTCAACACCGCGACGGTCGAGGAGTTGGAGGTCCTGCCCGGCTTTACACCTGCGTTCGCGCTGGAGGTCATCGACTACCGGACCAACTTCGGCGGATTCCAGAACATCCGCGAGCTCGTCGAGGTGCTCGGTATGAGCGAGGCCGAGTTCGTGATTGCGAGGAGGTATCTCACGCTGTGATCAAAGGTGCGCTGGACATCGGGCTCCACACTCCGGCCGCCATCGTCGCATTGGCATGGTCGGCTGCTATCGCCGCCGCCGTGGTTGTGGCTCCCTCAATGCCCGTCGTAGGCGTCGTCGCTTTGGGGCTCGTCGTGCCCGCGCTGATCCTGGCTCTGGTCCTTCGGCCCGCGGTAATCGCGATCGCCCTTGCCGCGACCCTCGCCGGGGTCGCGCGCGCCGAGCTCCCTGTGATCGATCCGCACACAGCCGATCGCGCACAGGCCGTCGCCGGGCACTCCGCGGTGATTCGCGGATTGGTCACGGACGACAGCCGGCCGGCCGGAGGTGGCGCCGAGGTTCTCGTCGTGCCCGCCGTCATCGAAGTCGACGGCCGCTACCTGACCGACCTCGGCAATCTCCTGGTCCGCTGGCGAGGCCCGATCACCGTCGCCTATGGCGATCAGGTGCAGGCCACGGGCAGGCTGATGCTGCCCCGAGACCTGCCCACCTTCGACCGGCGCGCATACCTCGCCCAGAGGCAGGCCTACCTGGAGCTGCAGGCGTTGAGCATCGACGTGACCGGCAGGCAGGACGGATTGCTCCGCCTGGCGGCCGCGATCCGCGCCTGGTACACCGGCGCGGTCGATCGCGTGCTGCCTCCACCGCACGCGTCGGTGCTGCTCGGAGTCGTGTTGGGCGTCCGACCGGGCATTCCGCCAGACCTGCAGAAAGCGCTCGTCGCCACCGGCCTGGTTCATCTGCTCGTCCTGAGCGGGCTCAAGGTCGCGGTCTTTGCTCGGATCGCCCAAGCGGCGCTTCGCCCACTGCTCGGCCACCATGCCGCCTGGCCCGCGATCGGGCTCATCTGCGTGTACGCGCTCGCGGGTGGCGCGACGCCGGCCGCCGTGCGGGCGACCGCGATGGGTGCGCTGGCGATCGCCGCCACCAGGCTCGGCCGGCCATCGCACGTCTGGACCTCGCTCGCGATCACCGCCGGCGCGATGCTTGGTTGGCGACCGGAGCTCGCGTGGGACGTCGGGTTTCAGCTCTCCTTTGCCGGCACGGCTGCGATCATCCTGCTGACGCCTGGGATCGAAGCCAGGCTCCATTGGCTGCCGGGGGTGGTTCGCGAACCGTTTGCGGTCACGTGCGCCGCTCAGATCGGCACCCTGCCTATGATGGCCACCGACTTCCACCTCGTCTCGCCTGTCGGTCCGCTGGCCAACGCGCTGGTCCTCCCGGTGCTGCCGGCCATGGTCGCAGCGGGCTTGCTGCTCGGGCCGCTCTCGCTGGTGCCGGACGTGGCGGCGGCGGCGGCCATCCCGGTCGCGGGATTGCTCGCGTACCTCGAGCAGCTCGCTTACTTCCTCGCCCGCATGCCTGGGGCGGCGATCAACATCCCCCGTTTTCCGACCTGGACCGGCGTCGCCTACTACTCGGCGGTCGGACCAGGCATAGCGGCGCTCCGGGGACACGGCCGGCAGCGCCGCATCGCCCTCATGGCCGGCGTCGTCGCGCCGATCGTCATCTCGCTCGGAGCGATGGTCGCCTGGGCAGGTGAACCGGCGCAGGCGAGCGTTCTGGCCGTCGGTTCAGGCCAAGCTGTCCTGCTGCACGGCCCGCGCGGCTCGATCCTGATCGACGCCGGCCCGAGCCCCGCCGCCCTGGGCGATGGCCTCGGCCAGCTGCTTCCGCCGTGGGAACGTCGGCTTGAGGCGATCGTGATCACGGCTCCGACGCAAGGCCATGTCGGAGGCTTCAGCGGGTTCGACCGGAGCTCGCGGATGGTCGTTCTGCCCGACGTCGAGCTGTCGGGTAGTGTCTGGCGCACGACCGCGCTGAACGAGGCCGAACATGGCGCGGGCATCCTCCGAGTCCTTGCCGGCAGCGTGCTCGAGATCGCCGGATTCCGCATCGAGGTCGTGGCTCCCGAGGCCGGCGCACCCGGCGATGTGCCGGGCGCCGGCGATCTCGGGCTGCGCGCCGTGGCCGCTGACGGCAGAACCTTCTGCGACCTGAGCGACCTCGACGTGGACGCGCAGACGGTTGCCGCAGCGCGATTGCGCGGTCCGTGCACGTACCTGCTGCTGCCGTCCGGCGGATCGAGCGCGCTGTCGCCGGAGCTGCAGCGCGCCGCCGGCAACCCCGAGCTCATCGCATCGCGAGGGCCGGGCCGCACGGCAGCCGGGTTCCCGCCGACCCTGTTGCGCACCGACCAGGAGGGAACGATCAGCGTGCCGCTGTAGCTACGATCGAAGCCATGCCGCGGGCATCGGCGGGGACTTCGACGGCAGTCCTTCTGCTGCACGGCGAGGAACGCTTCCTCGTCGAGGAGAAGGCGCGTGCCATCCTCGCCGGCTGGAAAGAAGAGCTCGTATCCGACTTCGGGTACGAGCCCCTGGAAGGTTCGGCGCTCCAAGCCGCGAGGTTGCAGGACGCGATCCTGCAGGCGCCGTTCCTCGATCCGTTCCACGTCGTATGGGCCAGGAGCGTGCCGGCGACGCGAGCCGAGTCGCTGGCGCCGGCGCTCTCGCTGATGCCCGCGACCACGCGTCTCCTGATCACGATCAACGGGCGCATCGGCGCTACCAACAAGCTCGCGAAGGGCGTCGTTGCGGCCGGAGGGAAGGTGGAGGAGTCGCCGCGGATGCGCGGCCGTGCGCTCACCGACTGGACGGTCAGGCGGGCCGAGGAGCTCGGCCTGACCCGCACGATCGGCATGCAGGTGGCGCGTGTCACTCCAGCCGACCTCGGCGTCGTCGATTCGGAGCTGCAGAAGCTTGCCGCCTACAAGGCGTCGGGTGCGAAGCTGACGCCGGAGGCGGTCAATGACCTGCTTGCCGGCGCGCGTGAAGACGAGGTGTTCAAGCTGACCGACAACCTGCTGCCTCATCCGACAGCTCAGGCCTGGACCGTCGCGCGCAACCTCGCGCGATCCGGCTACCAGCCGACCTCGGTCGCGTATCGGATCGCGCGCCATCTGGCGCTCGTGCTCGAGGTCCGAGCCAAGCAAGACCGAGGCGAGTCACTGCAGAGCATCCAGAACGACATGAGCGAGCACTCGTTCGTCGTCCAGAAGGCGTATGACGCGGCGCGCTCGGTCGAGCCGGATAGGCTCGAGGCTGCTCTCCGGGCGATCAGGGACTACGAGTGGGAGGTGAAGTCCGGCCAGGTGGACGCCGAACTCGGGCTCGAGGTCCTGCTCAGCCGGCTACTTTAGGAACGGCGCGGCGATCGGAGCTACTTCTTTCCTTTCTTGTCTGGCTTCGCGGGAGCAGGCGCCGGCGCCGAACCTTTCTTTCCCTTCGCAGCTGCCTTCACGGCGGTTGGTGCCGGCAAGCCAAGCTTCACGAGCTGCTGCATCAGGCGCGACTTTCGGCGCGCCGCGTTGTTGCGGTGAAGGATGCCCTTGGCGGCCGCCCGGTCCAGTGCGCGGATCGCGGCGATTGTCTGCGCGGCTCGGTCGGCCTCGGCCACCGGGCTCTCCGTGAACGAGCGCCTGGCCTTGACGACCATCGTCTTGACCCCGGAGCGGACGCTTCGGTTGCGCGTGGAGCGCCGTACGCCCGCACGGGCCTGCTTCTTGGCGGAAGCGGTTCGCTTGGCCACGCTAAACGCGCGTCATTGCCGGGAGGGAGTTCAGCACGAATCTGGAATTATAGGGGCCGATGGAATTCGAGTTCCGAGGCCACCGGCCGCAGGTGCACGCAGATGCGTACATCGCGCCGACAGCCGTCCTGATCGGCGACGTCGAAGTGGCGGCCGGCGCGAGCGTTTGGTTCGGAGCCGTGCTGCGAGCCGACGAGGCTGCGATCAAGCTCGGCGAGGGGTCGAACGTCCAGGACAACGCGGTGATCCACTGCGCGCGCGACCTGCCGACGGTGATCGAACGTGACGTCACGATCGGACACTCCGCTCAGCTCGAAGGCTGCGTGGTCGAGGCCGGCGCGTTGGTGGGGATGGGGGCGACGATGCTCCAGCGAAGTCGCCTCGGCGCCGGTTCGATGCTTGCCGCCGGAGCGGTGCTGGGCGAGGGCAAGGAGGTTCCGCCGGGGCACCTGGCCGCGGGCGTGCCGGCGAGCGTGAAGAAGGAGCTGGACGGCTCCTCGAGGAAGTGGGTCGGCAACTCGGCGCGACACTATCGCGAAAGAGCGATCGCGTACCGGTCAGAGCTACGCATCGCGCGCCCCTGAGCTTCCCGATGCGGAGCCCAAAGCCCGACGCCGCGCGCAGCGTCACAGTGCCGGCGCGCGCCAAGGTGAACCTCGATCTCCGCGTCCTGCGCCGGTTGCCGGACGGCATGCACGAGCTGCGGACGCGCATGCAGGCGGTCCAGCTCCACGACCTTCTCACCGCGGAGCCGGCCGAGGAAACCTCGCTCACGACCACGGGATTCGAGCTGCCGGCCGGCGTCGCCAACACGGTGCTGAGCGCGCACGCGGCCGTCGTGGCCGCGGCGGAGCGCGAGCTGCCGGTCAGGTTCCGCTTGCATAAGCGAATCCCGCCGGGGTCAGGGCTTGGCGGCGCCAGCTCGGATGCCGCCGCTGCGATGCGAGCCTTGACGGCCCTGTACTCGCTCGACCTCGACCTCCGGCCGGTGGCCGCGCGGGTGGGCGCGGACGTGAGCTTCTTCCTCAAGGGCGGAGCCGCGTTGATTGAGGGCGTGGGCGAGCGGGTCACGTCGATCGATATGGCCAGCTCGTGGTATGCGATCGCATGGCCGGGCATCGAGCTGTCGACGGCTGCCGTGTATGAAGCGTGGGACCGGCTCGACCCGGCGGACAGGATAGGGCCGAACCAGCTGCGGGTCGCGGCCGGGCGCGTCGACGAACGGGTGGACAGGTTCGCCGAGCACCTCGGCGAGGGCTGGCGGATGACCGGCAGCGGCTCGGCCTTCTTCCTCGCATCTCCGGATCGCGACCACGCTGAAGAAGCCACGCGAAAGCTCGACTGCTGGACCTCCGTCACAAGCGCAGTCGGAGCCTGGGCCTGATGCGCCGGACCGCGGCGGTCTGGGCGGGCAAAGCGGCCGGTGCGCTCTCGCGTTTGAGCGGACGCGGCGGAGGCACGACATTGCCCGGCGATGTGGCGCGGGCCATCGATCCGACGGTTCTGCGCAAGCTCACCGGCGACCTGACCGAAGGCTCGATCGTGATCACGGGCACGAACGGCAAGACAACGACGGCCAGGTTGCTCACGAGCATCTTCGAAGGCATGGGCAAGCGCGTCGTTTCGAATCGAGCTGGAGCGAACCTGATATTCGGAGCCACCGCCGCTGCCCTGAGAAGCGCGGGCCCGGACGGAAGGCTGCGGGCAGACTGGGGCGTGTTCGAGATCGACGAGGCAAGCCTGCCACGGGCCGTGGAGGAGATCCAACCGCGCATCGCCATCGTCCTGAACCTGTTTCGCGACCAGCTCGACCGTTACGGCGAGCTGGAGAAGATCGCGAAGACGATCGAAGCGGCGCTCGCCAGCATCCCGCAGGGAGCCCAGGCCGTCCTCAACGCCGATGACCCGCGGGTGGGCGAGATCGGCCTGGCCCTCGAGCGAACCCCGCTGTGGTTCGGTCTCGACGATCGCTCGGTGGCGATGCGCAAGCTGCCCCACGCGGCCGACGCACGCACGTGTCCGAAATGTGGGGCGAGCCTCCGCTTCTCGGCCGTCTACCTGGGGCATGACGGCGTCTACGAGTGCCCGAACGGGGACTTCGCGCGCCCCGCGCCCGGGGTGGCAGCCACCAACATCGAGCTCGACGGATTCGAAAGCGTTGGCATGAACATCGGGGAGACGCGGCTCGAGCTGCCGGTCGGTGGCCTGTACAACGCGTACAACGCGGTTGCCGCATTCGCGGCGGGCATGGTCCTGGGCGTCGACGGCCAGTACATGGCTGACCGCATGCATGTTTTCCAGGCCGCGTTCGGCCGGCTGGAGAAGATGGACTTTCGCGGCCGGCGGCTTGTCCTCGTGCTGTCCAAGAATCCGGCAGGCTTCAACGAGACGCTGCGCACGGCCGTCGACATGGCTGGCGCGACGTATTTCATCCTCGGGTTGAACGACCGCAAGGCGGACGGCACCGACGTGTCGTGGATCTGGGATGTCGATTTCGAGCGGCTCGCCGGCAAAGTGGAGGCCGTCGTGCCTGCCGGCACTCGCGCCAACGACCTTGCTGTGCGCCTGAAATACGCGGGCGTGGAGGCTCGTCCGCCGCAGACTGACCCGGGCCGCGCGCTGGACGACCTGGTCTCGGTCACACCCGAGGGCGCGACCGCGCACATCCTGTGCACCTACACCGCCATGCTCGACATCAGGGCCGAGCTCGTACGGCGCGGATGGGCAAAGCCTTACTGGGAGACCTGATGACGAAAAAGAAGGAGCGCTTCACCGTCGGATGGCTGTACCCGGACCTGATGAACATCTACGGCGACCGGGGCAACATCCTCACGCTGCTCAAGCGCGCCGAGTGGCGGGGCATGGATGCCCGCGCCATCGACCTGGGTCGCGGCGCCATGCATGGAATGGAGGACGTCGACGTCTTCTTCTTCGGCGGCGGTCAAGACCGGGAGCAGGCGCTCGTGTACGACGACCTGATCGAGGTGAAGCAGGGGCCGCTCGAGGCGGCCGTCGCCAACGGCTCAGTGGTGCTGGCGGTTTGCGGTGGCTATCAGCTGCTCGGGCACTACTACCAGACCGCCGAAGGTGAGCGATTTCCGGGGATCGGGCTCATCGACGTGCGCACCGAAGCCGGCAAGAAACGGTTCATCGGCGACGTAATCGTGGACTCGACGCTGGAGGGTATCGATCCGGCGACGCTGGTGGGATTCGAGAACCACAGCGGGCGCACGTTTCTCGGGGCGGGAGCGAGACCGCTGGGCCGCGTCCGCCTGGGTTCCGGCAACAACGGCACCGACGGTACTGAGGGCTGCATCCAGGGCGGTGTGGTCGGAACATATCTGCACGGCTCGCTGCTGCCGAAGAACCCGCAGCTCGCGGACTACCTGATCAGGCGCGCCCTCAGTCGCCGAGGAATCGACGAACTCGCGCCGCTGGACGACTCGATCGAGCTCGCCGCCCACGCAAAGATCCTGCAGCGGGCCCAGCCACGGGCTGGGGAACGCTGACCGTGCCGGGCCCGTCGGTCGAGCCATTGGTGGCGGCCTTCATGGGAGCGTCGTCGCGGGCAAGCGTCTGCCTCAACACTTCGTCGATCGACTCCACCAGCACAAATTCGATCTGACGCCGCAGATCGGGTGGGATGTCGTCCAGGTCCGCCTCGTTGCGCTTGGGCAGGATGACGCGCCGGATGCCGGCGCGATGCGCACCGAGCACCTTCTCCTTGACGCCGCCGATCGGCAGCACTCGACCACGCAGCGTGATCTCGCCCGTCATCGCGATGTCGTCGCGGGCAGGACGGCCGGTCAGGATCGAGGCCATCGCGGTCAGCACGGTCAGCCCGGCCGAAGGTCCCTCCTTGGGTTGCGCGCCGGCCGGCACGTGGACGTGGATGTCGTTCTTGAACTGGGACTGCTCGATGCCGAGGTCGCGCGCATGCGACTTGAGGTATGACAGGGCGGCCGCCGCCGACTCCTTCATGACGTCGCCGAGCTGACCGGTGAGCTTGAGCTCCCCGCGGCCGGGAGTGACCGCCGCCTCGACGAAGATGATCTCGCCACCAGTTGGCGTCCACACCAGGCCGGTGGCGACGCCGGGCCTGTCGATTCGTTCTGCGACGTCGTCGTAGTAGCGACGCTTGCCCAGCGCCGCACGCACGCGGCGGATGTCGACCGCCTTGCGGATCTTCTTGCCGACCGCGATGTCGGCAACCGCGCGACGCATCACCGACGCGATCTCGCGCTCGAGGTTGCGAACTCCAGCCTCGCGCGTGTACTCGCGCACGATGAGGCGGATCGCGTCGTCGGCCATCGTCACCTCGTCGGGACGCAGCCCGTGCGCGGCGAGCTGCTTGGGGATGAGGAAGCGCCGCGCGATGTGGACCTTCTCCGCCTCTGTGTAGCCCGAGAGATTGAGCACCTCCATCCGGTCGCGTAGGGCAGGTGGGATGGTCTCGAGCGTGTTCGCCGTCGTGATGAACATCACCTTCGAAAGATCGAAGGGCACGTCGAGGTAGTTGTCGCGAAAGTCCTTGTTCTGCTCGGGGTCGAGAACTTCGAGCAGGGCCGATGACGGATCGCCGCGCCAGTCGGCGCCGATCTTGTCGACCTCGTCGAGCATGAACACAGGGTCGTTGGACTCCGCGCGCCGGATGGCCTGGATGATTCGCCCCGGCATCGCGCCGATGTAGGTCCGGCGGTGGCCGCGGATCTCGGCCTCGTCGTGCACGCCGCCCAGCGACGCGCGCGCGAACTTGCGGCCAATGGCCCTCGCGATGGAGTGTCCGAGCGACGTCTTGCCCACGCCGGGCGGGCCGACGAAGCAGAGGATGGGCTCGCGGCCGCGGTCGGTGGCGCCGCGGTCCTGGCGCAGCTGCCTCACCGCGAGGTGCTCGACGATTCGCTGCTTCACCTTGTCCAGGTCGTAGTGGTCGTCGTCGAGGATCCGGCGGGCTTTCGTCACGTCGACCTGGCCGCCCGTCGACGTGTTCCAGGGCAGCGCGACCATCAGATCGAGATACGTGCGGATGACCGACGACTCGGGCGATGCGCTCGGGATGCGCTCGAGGCGCGCGATCTCGCGGTCGGCCTCGCGCTGAGCCTCTGGCGGAAGCCCGGCCTTCGTGATGCGGTCGCGCAGCTCGGACAGCTCGGCCTGGTCACCATCGAGCTCGCCAAGCTCGCGCTGGATCGCCTTCAGCTGCTCGCGCAGGAAGTACTCGCGCTGGGCCTTGCCCATCGACTCCTCGGCCTGGGATTGGATCTTGCGGCCGAGTTCGAGAACTTCCAGCTCGTGCGCCATGTGGCCGAGCAGCTTTTCCAGCTTCTCTCGCGGCGAGTCCATCTCGAGCAGGTGCTGGCGCTCGTCGGTGGTCAGCCGAATGTGGTTGGCGATGTAGTACGCGAGATGGAGCGGTTCGTCGATCGCCCCCGCCGCGCTCGCCAGCTCTGCCGGCAGCTGCGGCGCCAGCGCCACGAGCTGCTGGAACGAGGCGATCGCCCGGCGCAGCAGTGCTTCTCGCTCGATGGCCGGCTGCTCTTCGGCGACCTCGGGGTGGGCTTCGATGACCGCCGTCAAGTAGGGCTCGTCCGAGTCTGAGCTCTGCAGCTTGATGCGCCGCACGCCAAGCACCGCCAGCTGCACCGTCCCGTCGGGCAGCTTGAGCATGTGCTGGATGCGCACCATGGCGCCGATGTGGTGGAGGTCCTGGAAGGCGACCTCCTCCGCCGTCTCGTCGAGCTGTGCCGCCACCGCGATGTACCGATCGCCGGCCGGCAGGTCCTCGAGCAGCTTGAGCGACCGCCGGCGGCCCACTGAAAGCGGTATGAAAATGCGCGGGAAGACCACCGTCGACTTCAGCGGAAGGACGGGCAGCTTCTCCGGGACATCGGCGTCGTCTGTGTCGACCTCCGCTTCGTCGCTCACGTCAACACAGTAGACGTTCGCCTACGGGTCAGACCATCGGAACTGAGCCCCAATTGGGCGACCGTATAATTTCAAAGCCCAATTTGAGCCAGGAGCTAACGGCTGTCATCCTCGCCGCCGGGCACGGCACTCGGATGCGGTCTCGCACTCCGAAGGTGCTCCATCCGATCTGTGGGCGCCCCATGGTCGACTGGGTGGTGGACGCGGTGAAGGCCGCCGGTGCGACCGATGTCAAAGCGATCGTCAGCTCGCATCACGCCGAGGTGGCGGCGCACCTCGACGGCCGGACCGAGGTGATCTACCAGCGCGAGCCCGAGGGCACCGGGCATGCGGTGCAGCAGGTTCCGGAGGCTGTCCTGGCTCGCGGCGACGTGCTGGTGGTTAACGCCGACTCGCCGCTGCTCACCGCTGCCTCCATCACCAAGGTGATCGAGGCGCACCGCAGCTCGGGCGCGCAGGCGACGATTGCGTCAGTCGACGATCCGCGCCGGGACGACGGCCGCATCGTACGCGACGCGGGCGGCGGATTCGGGCGCATCGTCGAGAAGAAAGACGCGACCGCCGGTGACCGCTCTGGGTCCGAGATCAACGTGGGCCTGTACTGCTTTCAGGGCAAACCGCTGGTCGAGGCGCTCGGCAAGATCACAAAGGACAACCAGGCGGGCGAGCTTTACCTCCCCGACGTGCTGGTGCACCTGCGGCCGGTGAACATCGTCCGCCTTGACGACCGCGACGAGGCGATGGGCATCAACGACCGGGCCACGCTTGCGGTCGCCATCGCGGCGATGCGCGAGCGAATTCTGAATGGCCACATGGCGGCCGGAGTCACGGTCACCGACCCCGCCAGCACATTCATCGACGGCGACGTCCGCATCGGCCAGGACACGGTCATCGAGCCGTTCACCCACATCAAGGGCGACACGGTCATAGGCGAAGCCTGCCGCATCGGACCGCACGTGCATATAGAGGACGCGCGGATAGGCGACCGGTCGGATTGCGGCCCGTTCGTGAAGATCAGGCCGGGAACGGTTGTGGACCAGGACGTCCACATCGGCAGCTTCGCCGAGCTGGTGCGCACGACGGTCGGCCGAGGCAGCAGGGTGCCTCACGTCTCCTACCTCGGCGACACGTCGGTCGGCGAGGACGCCAATGTGGGCGCCGGGACGATCACTGCCAACTTCAACGGCGAGGTCAAGAACAAGACCCAGATCGGGGACGGGGCCTTTGTCGGCGTGGACACGATGCTGGTCGCGCCGGTCAAACTTGGCAAGGGCTCCCGCACCGGGGCGGGATCGGTCGTCACCAAGGACGTGCCCGACGGCGCGACAGCCGTCGGGGTTCCAGCTAGGGTGATACGGAGAAAAACCGTGAGCTCGGACCACAAATGATCGGGCGGGTACAGACGGCGGTGGAGTACGTGGCCGAATCCGCCTCTCCATGGGGCGAGCTGAAGCTGCTCGCGGGCTCCGCCAACCCGGCGCTGGCCGAGAAGATCTCGGCCGACCTCAACGTGCCCCTCACCGACACGCGCCTGCGCCGTTTCGCCGACGGCGAGATCAACGTCAAGATCGAGGACTCGATGCGCGGGCATGACGTGTTCGTCATCCAGCCCACTTGCCCGCCGGTCAACGAGCACCTGATGGAACTCTTCATCATCCTCGACGCCCTGCGGCGTGCCTCCGCTGGGCGGGTGACCGCGGTCATCCCCTACTACGGCTACGCTCGCAAGGAGCGCAAGACGCAGCCGCGCGAGCCCATCTCGGCGAAGCTCGTGGCCAACTTCATCACGCTGGCGGGCGCTGATCGCCTGCTGCTGCTCGACCTGCACGCCGAAGCCATCGAGGGCTTCTTCGACGTGCCGACGGACCACCTCTCGCCCTTCCGCATCTTCGCCGACTACCTGCGCACGCTCGACCTGCACAACCTGACCGTGGTGGCGCCCGACGCAGGCGGCGGCCGCCGCGCCGAGGCGGTGGCCAACCAGCTGCAGGCGCCGATCGCGTTCGGCTACAAGCGCAGGCCAGAGGAGGACCAGGCGGAGGTGATCGCGGTCTCGGGTGACGTGAAGGGCCGCGACTGCGTGGTGGTCGAGGACATCATCACCACCGGGGGGACCATCTCCAAGCTGGCGCAGTCGCTGCGATCGCAGGGCGCGCACAGGGTTCTCATCGCGGCCACGCACCCGGTGCTCACCGGTGACGCGGTCGACCGGCTGAAGAAAGCGCAGATCGACGAGGTCATCGTCACCGACTCGGTGCCGATCGCGCCCGAGCGGCTCGGGCCGCCGATCACCGTGCTGTCGGTCGCGCCCCTGCTCGCTGAGGCGATCATCCGGGTGCACGAGAACCGGAGCGTCAGCGAGCTGTTCCGATAGCTCGGCCGGTATGACCCCAGTGCAGACGATCGAGGTCGTGGTCATCGTGTTCTGCTTCATCCTGGCCGCGCTCGCCAGCGGCACCGAGACCGCCCTGACCTCGGTCGGCAGGCTTCGGGTGCGTTATCTCGCCGAGGAAGGAAGTCGCTCGGCGCGCATCCTCCAGCGGCTGCAGCGCGACCCGAACCGCTTCCTGTCCACCGTGCTCCTCATCAACACCGTCGCGCTGATCCTGGCGTCGAGCGCCACCACGCTTCTCACCGACGATCTCTTCCACGGCTGGGGCGTGCCGCAGGGCGACGTGCTGTGGCTGGCCTTGCTCGTATCGCTACTGCTGTCGGTGCTTCTGCTGCTGCTGGCCGAGGTCACGCCCAAGACGCTCGCGATCCGCTATGCCGAGCGCGTGGCGCTCATGGCCGCGGGCCCGGTGGATCGCATGGCCACGTTCCTCAGCCCTGTGCTATGGGCGGTGACCATCGTCTCGAGGGCGCTCACCGGCGGCCGTGCCGCCAAAGCCCCCTACCTCACTGAGGACGAGCTTCTCACCCTGCTCCACGTCTCAGAGGAGCAGGGCGTGATCGAGGAGCAGGAGCGCGACATGATCCACGGCATCATCGAGATCGGCGACAAGTCGGTCCGCGAGGTGATGGTCCCGCGCACCGACATGGTGGCCGTGGAGAGGAGCGCCACCCTGCAGGACATCGCGCGGATCTTCAAGCAGCACCGGCACACGCGCCTGCCTGTCTACAAGGCGGACCTCGATCACATCCTCGGCATCATCCATGCCAAGGACCTGCTGCTCTTCTACACGCTGTCGAGCGCGCCTGAGTTCAGCATCGACAAGATCCTGCGCCCGATCCAGTTCACGCCCGAAACCAAGAAGGTAGACGAGCTGCTGCACGAGATGCGCTCCAAGAAGGTCCACATGATGGTCGTGGTCGACGAGTACGGAGGCACCGCCGGTCTCGTTTCGTTGGAGGACCTGCTCGAAGAGATCGTCGGCGAGATTCGGGACGAGTACGACCAGGCGGAGGAGGAGCAGCTGCAGATCGTGAGCCCCACCGAGGCGCTGGTGGACGCGCGCTACCCGATGGACGAGCTGAACTCGCGGCTCGGCCTGGGCATCAGCGAGTCCGCGGAGTACGACTCGGTCGGCGGCTATGTGGTGGCGTCGCTCGGCACCATCCCGGCACCGGGCGCCGTGATGCAGGGCGGCCGCGCCAAGTGGAAGGTCGAGCAGGCACGGGGCAACCGCGTCGAGCAGGTCCGCCTCACCGCCGACGAGCCGTGGCCCGACGACACGCTGGTCGAGGCCGGCTTTGCGCCTCCGCAGCGCCCGTCGAGGGTGGACAGTGATGGTTTCGTCCAGGAGGAACGCTGACCACCTATCGGGACCATGCGGTCGTGCTGCGCAAGCTCGACTACGGCGAGGCCGACCGGATCTTCACTCTCTTGACCCGCACCCACGGCAAGGTCGGCGCGATCGCCAAGGGCGTGCGCCGGCCGGAGAGCAAGCTGGGTCCGTCGCTCGAGCTTTACGGCCACGTCGACGTGCTCCTGGCGAAAGGGAGGGGCGAGCTCGACGTCGTCGCCCAGGTGCAGCGCCTGCCCGGAACGCGAATGGCCGGGGAGGTGGAGAGGATGTCGCACGCGGCTCTCATCGCGGAGCTCGCGGAGCGCGTGTGCGAGGACAGGCACCCGGTCGACGGGGTTTACGAGCTCACCGTCAACGCCCTGGAGGAGCTCGCGCGCGAGAGCGACCCGCGGCGAGCATCGGCCTACTTCCTGATGTCGGCGCTCGAGCTCCTCGGTTACGCGCCCCAGCTGACGGTGTGCGCGTCTTGTGAGAAGCCCCTGCCGGCGAAGCCCGCGGCGTTCAGCCCGTCCGCGGGCGGATTCCTGTGCGATCGCGACGACCTCGGTATGCCCACGACGTCCCTCGCCGCGATCAAAGTGCTGCGGCTGATGGCCGCCGGCGACCTGCAGACCTACCGCCGTCTGAAGCTCGACGGGGCGCTGATGGAAGAGATCGAGCACGTGCTCACGACGCAGCTCGAGCATCACCTCGATCGGCGGCTGAAGTCGCTACAGTTCCTGCACGACATGAGGGCTCGCTCCTGACGGTCGACCGCGACCAGCTGATGGACAAGGTCGTGGCGCTGACCAAGCGGCGCGGCTTCATCTATCCGTCGAGCGAGATTTACGGTGGCCTCTCCGGCTTTTACGACTACGGTCCCTACGGCGTCGCGCTCAAGCGCGCGATCCGCGACCTGTGGTGGCGGCACGTGGTCGAGCTACGCGACGACGTGGTAGGGCTGGAGTCGACGCTGATCATGCCGTCCGAGGTCTGGGCGGCGTCGGGCCACCTCACCAACTTCGTCGACCCGCTGCGCCAGTGCACCGGCCGCTGCAAGAAGCGCTGGCGAGCCGACTCGGTAACGGGCGACAGGTGCCCGGAGTGCGGCGGACCGCTCGACGAGGCGCGCATGTTCAACCTCATGTTCAGGACACACGTCGGGCCCGTCGAGGACTCATCGTCCGAGGTTTACCTGCGGCCCGAGACGGCGCAGGGCATGTTCGTCGACTTCAAGAATGTCACCAACTCCACGCGGGTCCGGGTGCCGTTCGGCATCGCTCAGCAGGGCCGGGCGTTTCGCAACGAGATCACTCCGGGCAACTTCGTGTTTCGCGTCCGCGAGTTCGAGCTGATGGAGCTCGAATACTTCGTCAAGCCCAATCAGGACGACGAATGGTTCGATTACTGGCGCAAGGAGCGGATGCGCTGGTACACGGATGTGCTGGGCCTGAATGCGTCGAGGCTGCGGCAGTACGACCATCCGAAGGCGTCGCTATCGCACTACTCGAAGCAAACGACCGACCTCGAGTACGAGTTTCCGTTCGGATGGGGCGAGCTCGAGGGCATCGCCGACCGCACCGACTTCGACCTCCGCGTGCACCAGGAGGCTTCGAAGACCGACCTGACATACCTCGACCCCGAGACCAACGAGCGCTACCTGCCCTGGGTGATCGAGCCTGCGGTGAGCGTGGATCGCATCTTCGTGACGCTGCTGATCGACGCGTACGACGAGGACGTAGTCAACGACGAGCCTCGTGTCGTGCTGCGGCTGCACCCGAACGTCGCGCCGGTGCAGGTGGCGATAGTGCCCCTCTCCAAAAAGGAAGATCTGATCAGGATCGCGCGCGAGGTCCAGTCATTCCTGCAGGGCAGATTCCGGGTCGAGTACGACCAGACCGGAGGCCACATCGGCCGCCGCTACCGCCGTCAGGACGAGATCGGCACGCCGTTCTGCATCACTGTCGACTTCGAAACCCTGAACGATCGCGCGGTCACGATCCGCAAACGGGACACGACCGAGCAGGAGCGGGTTCTGATCGCCGAGCTGACGGACAAGCTCGCGGCGCTGGTGGCGGGCTAACCCCAGACGGACTTCGCGACGCGGCCGACCAGCTCCAGCTTGCGGCGCTGGTCGTCCGGTGTGATGCGGTTGCCCTCCATCGTCGACGCGAAGCCGCACTGAGGGCTGAGCGCCAGCCGCTCCAGCGGCACGAACCGCGACGCCTCCTCGATCCGCCGCTTGAGCTCGTCTTCGGTCTCGAGCCGGGGCTTCTTGGTCGTGACCAGGCCGAGCACCGCGACGCGATCCTCGGGCAGGTGGCGCAGCGGCTCGAAGCCGCCCGAGCGCGCGTCGTCGTACTCGAGTAGGAATCGGTTGAAGAGAGTCTTCTCGAAGATGCGCGAGATCGGCTCGTAGTCGCCCTCCGCGTAGAACTTGCTCTGGTTGTTGCCGCGGCATATATGAATCGCGAACGTCACACCGGGGTGGTCCGCGATGATCGCGTTGTCCAGCTCGATGCAGCGATCGATCAGCTGCTCGGGGTCGCTGCCTCGCTCGCGATAGCCGGCGCGGATCTTCGGATCGAGCAGCGCAGCGTACTGCGGCGCGTCGATCTGGACGTAAGTGCAACCGAGCCGCACCAGCTCGTCGATCTCGCGCCTCGATACGTCGACGATGTCCGCCAGGTACGCGTCGCGAGTGGCGTATGCCTCGCGTGACTTCTCGGGGTCGTAGTACGCGGCCGCCTGCTGGGCGCTGAGCATCGTGACCTTGCCCGGCCGTCGCGCCTTGGCGCGCAGGAACGTCCAGTCCTCCGCGCACATGCTGTGGCGCCAGCGCAGTTTGCCGACGACCACCGGTCGTTTGAAGACCAGCTCTTCGCCGGTCTCGTCCCGGAACGGGATGGCCCAACCGCCCTCCCTGTCGAATCCGTCGAACGATTCGACCAGGTGGCCGAAGAATGCGTAGCGCCGCTGCTCGCCGTCGGTGACGACGTCGATGCCGGCGTCCTCCTGCATCCGGATGGCAGCCTCGACGTGGCGATCTTCTTCGCGTTTGAAGTCGGCGTCGCTCAGCTCGCCCGCGCTCAGACGCCGCCGAGCCTCCACCAGCTCGGCCGGGCGCAGGAGGCTGCCGACCACCTCGGCACGCGACGCCCTCACGGAGTTAGGTTATGACGTTTCCAGTCGCTCTCACGCAAAGGGGATGCAGCGATGCCCACAGCCCGCGCGAATGGCGTGAACTTCAACTACGAGACCACCGGGCAAGGCGATCCCCTGATCCTGATCCCATACCTCGCCGCCGACCAGGCCTGCTACGCGTTCCAGGTCGCGGACTACGCCAAGCACTTCACCTGCATCTCGGTCGATCTGCGCGGCGCCGGCCTGTCCGACAAGCCAGACGGACCATATTCGACGGAGCTGTTCGCCGACGACGTCGCCGCGCTGATGCAGGCGATCAAAGTCGAGAAGGCCCATGTCGCGGGCCTGTCACTCGGCGCGGCGGTCGGAATGCACCTGGCCGCCAAGCACCCGGAGAAGGTCAGGTCGTTGTCCCTGCATAGCAGCTGGCCGAAGACGGACCTGTTCCTGAAGACGGCCGTCGAGGGCTGGCAGGTGATCGCGAAGGGCCTGGGCAGCGTCCCCGAGATGGTGATCCTCGGCATCTTTCCCTGGTGCTTCACGCCAGGCCTGTATGCGACGAAGCCCGACTACATCAAGTCGCTGGCCGACTTCGTCCGCAGCCGGCCGGTCCAGCCGCTTGACGCGTTCATGCTCGCGTCGACGGCCGTCATCAACCACGACGCCAGCGCAGCTCTGGGCCGGATCAAGGCGCCGACCCAGATCACGTTCGGCCGCCTCGACATGGTCACGTCGACCCGATTCGCCGACGAGCTCCACCATGGGATCAAGGGCTCGGAGCTCCACGTGTTCGAGGACTGCGCCCACGCTCCGATCTACGAGAACGTCCAGGCCTTCAACGAGAAAACGCTGGCCTTCCTGACGCGCCACTAGCCAGGGGCGGCGGGCGCCGCGAGCTCAGTCTTCTTCTTCGTCCGCGGGATTGGACATGGCGAACCACGCGCCGCCCGGACTCGTCACGAACAGAATCGGGTCCTTGCACGGATGGGGCAGCGAGACCGAGCCGTCGATCGTCGAGTCGCCGCTGGTCGTCGCGGGCGCGGTCGCGGTTCGCAGATTCACAACGCCGTCCGGGGTGATGCAGCTCACCGTGGCGCCGAACATCTTGACCGGGTTGAAACCGAATCCGGCCGACGCCGGAATGATCAAGCCCTGGACCGTGACGTGAACCGTGCCGTCACGGTCGACCTCGCCGGAGCCCGAGGTGATGACCCAGGGCTTGCCGCCGCCGGTGATGCCGCGGTCATTCACCGCACCGACGGCTGCGCCGGTGACCGGCGTCATCGAATCGAACACGACGATGTCGTGAGACGAGTGCGCCGCCGCGATCGCGGCGCTGCCAATCACGAGGCTCGCGGCTCCGAACAAAGCCAGCAAAACGGACTTGAGATGCGTCATCCCCACGCCTCCACAGCAGAGTCGTACGGCTGCGATCGCCGCCATGCCTCGATACCCGCGCTGGTTACCGGGCGCTAGTCGCGCGGCGCCTCGGTCAACTCCCTGGTGAATTCCTCTTCTTCATCTGGCTCGACGATGTTGGCGTAGCGCACCCGCTGGCCGATGAACAGTGAGGCAAATGTGCACGCGACCGCGGCCGCGAACGCGACCAGCGTCACCAGGTACATGCCCACGACGGGAGCGCGTTCTCCGGTCGCCTGCGCGGTCGACAGCGTGATCACGACCATCAGGGCGACCATCATCAGGAGCTGGCCGACGGCCAGCAGGCTGAGGCTCATGCCGGCCAGCCGCTGATCGTTCTGGGACGCTGGAACGTGCCTTCGCAGGCCGCGGATGGCGGGCGCGAACGACCGACCGGTCACCACCGTCAGCAGCCCGGCACCCAGCACCGCGAAGTCCAGAACCACGGCGATCAACACGAACCAGACCGTGATCGCCACGACCGTGCCCATATCAGGCATGACGCGCCCCCTGAAGCCTCCGGTTTTCTCAGCTTACCCCCGTCAAAGAGAAATCCCGGCCATGCACTTGACACCCATGAATTCGATGTGATTGAATGACCAACCAAGATTGGTTGGGCGTTCAACCAAAGACCGGTTCAGGGAGGTAAGGCGGAGCCAGCAAATGCCCAGCGACACCAGGGAAAAGATCCTTCAGGCGGCGTTCGACGTCCTCAGCCGCGAGGGCTACGAGAACACCTCCATCAAACAGATCGCGGAGCAGGCGGGCGTGGCCCAGGGCCTCGTCCACTACCACTTCAAATCCAAGCAGCGCCTCGTGCTGGCGGTGCTTCAGTTCGTATGCCAGAAGCTCGAGATCGGGGTCGAGGGCGAGGCGGGCGCGATGGCCGCGTTCGAGGACAGCAAGCAGAAGATCAAGGAAGACCGGGGCTCCAACGCCCTGTACGTCCAGCTGATCGGCATCGCGCTCCACGATCCCGAGATCGGCGCCGGCATCCGCGACTTCATTCGCGAACAGCGCGGCAACGTCGAGGACATCGCCCGCCAGGTCTTCGCCGAGCGCGAGATGGATCCGACACCGGCGCGCGGCATCGCCGGCGCTGTTTGGGGGGCGGTGCTCGGAATCATCATCCAGAGCCTGATCGAGCCCGAATTCAGCGCGGACGAGGCGATCGACGCCCTGGCCGCGATGTCGCTGTCGGCGGTCTATCCGATCAATCAGGGCGCCTAGCGCTCACTACTAGGAGGTAGGAACGTGTTCGCGGGTTGGGGTCGTCTCGTCTTCAGATACCGGTGGGCGACGCTTGTCGGGTCCGGCGTTCTGCTCGCCATCTCCATCGCCGGGCTGCTGCTGGGCGGCACGCTTACGAGCGGCGGCCCGCTCACGAGCAACCTCGAGTCGGCGCGCGCGGCCAGCCTCACGTCGAGCCAGCTGCCGACCGGCAGCAAGCAGACTTCGACGTTCCTGCTGCTCTTCCGCAGCGGCAGCCTGATGGCGACCGATCCCGCGTTCAAGTCCGCAGTCACCGACGCTCTGGCGCCGATCCAGGGCGACCCGCGGATCAACAAGCTCATCGATCCCTACAACGCAACCGACCCGCGCACCGCGCAGGCATTCATATCCAAGGACGGACACGAGGCGCTGGCCAGCGTCGAGCTGAAGTCGAGCGGCACGCAGGCGTGGCGTGACTACGACGCGCTGCGCCGCGAGGTCAAGTCGTCGACTCTAACAGTGACCGGCACGGGCTTCGTGCCCATCAACCAGGCGTTCAACACCACGCTCGAGAGCGACCTGCAGCGCGCTGAGACCGTGACGCTGCCGGTGACGCTGCTCCTGCTGGTGGTCATCTTCGCGTCGATCGTCGCCGCAGGCCTGCCGCTCGGCGTCGGCATCCTGACGATCGTCGGTGGTCTCGCGGGGACGTTCTTCCTCAACCGCTTCACCGACGTGTCGCAGTACGCGTTGAACATCGTCACGCTCATCGGCCTCGGAGTGTCGATCGACTATTCGCTGTTCATCGTCAACCGTTTCCGCGACGAGCTCGCCGCGGGCGCGAGTCGAGAGGATGCGATCGCTACGACGGTGGCCACCGCAGGCCGCGCCATCACCTTTTCCGGCCTGACGGTCGCCGTCGGTCTGTCCGCGATGCTCTTCTTCCAGGGCACGTTCCTGGCCTCGATGGGGGCCGCGGGCGCGATCGTGGTCGCGGTCGCAGTGATCTACGGACTGACGTTCCTGCCGGCGCTGCTCTCGATCATCGGTCCGGCCGTCAACCGGCTCCGGCTTCCGTCGTGGTTGCAGGCCGCGCCGCAGGGGCGCGGTGCGTGGCACCGCCTCGCGAGCTGGGTCATGAAGCGCCCTGTGCTCGTCCTTGTGCCGACCGTGGGCTTTCTGCTCGTCGCAGGCACGCCGTTCCTCAGCCTGCGGCTCGCCAACGGCGACGTGCAGATGCTGCCGACACGCATCGAAGCGCGGCAGGGCTGGGACCAGTACCTGGCCAACTTCCCCGGCCAGGACCAGACCACCTTCTACATCGTCGTGAACTACCCCGACGGTTCGCCGCTCACGAGCCAGCGAATCGCCGACCAGTACGCCTTCCAGCAGCGCGTGGCCCACATCCCCTACGTTTTGCACACCAGCTCCATCTACACGCTCGACCCGAACCTCGGGCTGTACGACTACGAGCGCATGTACACGGGCGACCGGAGCCTGCTCCCGGCGCAGGTGCGACAGCTCATGAACGCGACTGTCGGCAAGAACATAGTCCTCATCCAGGCCACGACCAGCTATCCGCAGACGTCGGACACGTCGCGGGCGATCGTCAACGCGATTCGCGACGATATCGGTGTCGGCGACGGGGGCCAGGTCCTCGTCGGCGGCCAGACGGCGGTGGACCTCGACGTCATCAAGTTCATCACCGACCGCACCCCGATCGCGGTCGGGTTCGTGGTGCTCGTGACATACATCGTCCTGTTCCTGCTCACGGGCTCGGTCGTGCTGCCGCTCAAGGCGGTCGTGCTGAACTTCCTATCCATCGGCGCATCGTTCGGCGCGCTGGTCTGGATCTTTCAGCAGGGCCATCTCGCCGGCATCCTCAACTTCACGCCGCAGTCGATCGACCCAAGCATCCCGGTGATCCTGTTCAGCATCGTCTTCGGCCTGTCGATGGACTACGAGGTCCTGCTTGTCAGCCGGATCCACGAGGAGTACGTGCGCACGGGCGACAACACGGCCGCGGTCGCATCGGGCCTCGAGCGGAGCGGCCGGCTCATCACCGGCGCTGCAGCGATCATGGTCACTGTCTTCCTGGCCTTCGGCCTGGCCGAGGTTGTGATCATCAAGGCCATCGGCATCGGGCTCGCGATCGCTGTTGCGATCGACGCGACGCTCGTGCGCGCGCTGGTCGTGCCGGCCGTGATGCGCCTGCTCGGCGACTACAACTGGTGGGCGCCACGCCCGCTCCGCTGGCTGCATGAGCGCGCGGGTCTCAGCGACCTCGGTGTCGAGGAGCAGTCTGAGCCTGAGGAGGCTGTCGCCTAGACCGTTTCGGCGGGGTGGCACACTATGTGCCGATGCCCGCGGCGCGGCGCAAGTGGGTCTATCTGTTCCGAGAGGGATCGGCGCAGATGCGTGACCTGCTCGGCGGAAAAGGGGCCGGCGCAGCCGAGATGACCCGGGCGGGAATGCCCGTCCCGCCCGGGTTCACCATCACGACCGAAGCTTGCCGGGCGTACTACGCCTCCAAAGGTCACTTCCCGCCAGGCATGTGGGAGCAGGTCACGAGCGCGCTCAAGAAACTCGAAGCGCAGTCGGGCAAGAAGTTCGGCGACGCGCGCAACCCGCTTCTCGTGAGCGTGCGCTCGGGCGCCAAGTTCTCGATGCCGGGGATGATGGACACGGTTCTGAATCTCGGCCTCAACGAGGAGACTGCCCGCGGGCTGGCCGAGCTGACCGACGACGAGCGGTTCGCGCTCGACGCGAGGCGCCGCTTCATCCAGATGTTCGGCAAGACGGTGAAGGACATCGACGGCCGCAGGTTCGAGTCCGCCCTGAGCGCGGCCAGGACTCGGGCCGGCGTCAAGAGCGACCCCGAGCTGAAAGCCGGCGACCTCCGCCGGCTCGTGCGCCGATTCCTCGACATATATAAGGACGCGACGGGCCACGAGTTCCCGGCGGACCCGGTCGTGCAGCTTCGCGAGGCGATCGATGCTGTGTTCCGTTCCTGGAACACTTCGCGCGCGGTCACGTACAGGCGCATGGAGCGGATCCCAGACGACCTCGGGACCGCAGTGAACGTGCAGATGATGGTCTTCGGCAACATGGGCTCGACGTCCGGGACCGGCGTCGCGTTCACGCGCGACCCCATCAATGGAAGCAGGGAGCTGTACGGCGACTACCTCGCGAACGCGCAGGGCGAGGACGTCGTCGCCGGCGTGCGCGACACCGAGCCGATCAAGGCGTTGAAGAGGCGGTTGCCGAAGGTGTACGCAGAGTTCGAGCGCTACGCGCGGCGGCTCGAGAAGCACTACCGCGACGTGCAGGATCTCGAGTTCACCGTCGAGCGCGGCAGGCTCTACATGCTGCAGACACGCGCCGCGAAGCGAACGGGTGAGGCGGCGGTGAACATCGCCGTCGACATGGTCGCGGAGCACCTCATCAGCCGCAAGGAGGCGGTGCAGCGCGTCGAGCCGCGCCAGCTCGAGCAGCTTCTGTTCCCGCGGATCGCGCCGGCGGCCAGGGCCGAGCCTGTCGCCCGAGGAGTTCCCGCGTCGCCCGGTGCCGCCAGCGGCGCCGCCGTGTTCGACGCAGACACAGCCGAGGAATGGGGCAAGCAGGGCAAGTCGGTGATCCTCGTCCGGGTCGAAACCAACCCCAACGATGTGCACGGGATGGCGCAGGCGAAGGGCATCCTCACACAGACCGGCGGCACCGCGAGCCACGCCGCACTGGTCGCGCGAGGCATGGGCCGGCCCTGCATCGTCGGCGCGAGCAAGGTGTCGGTCGACGAAGCAAGGCGGACGCTGTCGGTCGCGGGCCGGACGATCAAGCAGGGTGAGGAGATCACCATCGATGGCACCACCGGCGACATCTATTTCGGTCACGTTCCAACGGTCGAGGCCCGCTCCCTGAACCGGCATCCCGCGGCAAGCACGATCCTGCGCTGGGCCGACGAGTTCCGGCGCCTCCAGGTCTGGGCGAACGCAGACTATCCACGCGACGCGAAGAAAGCCCTCGAGAACGGCGCGCAGGGCGTCGGGCTGTGCCGAACCGAGCACATGTTCATGGAGCCCGACCGGCTCCCGCTGGTGCAGGCGATGATCATGGCCGGCACGACCAGGGATCGCGAGAAGCAGCTGGCAAGGCTGCTGCCGATCCAGCGCAGCGACTTCCGGGGCATTTTCCAAACGATGGCGGGGCTCCCGGTGGTCATCCGCCTCATCGACCCGCCGCTACACGAGTTCCTTCCCAACCGGGAGGAGCTGATCAGCGAGACGTCAACTCTGAAGGCGACCCGCAAGAACCCGGCGCGGCTCAAGCGGCTCCTGAAGGTTCTCGCCCGCGTCGAGGACCTACACGAGGCCAATCCGATGCTGGGACTCCGCGGCGGAAGGCTCCTGATGCTCTACCCGGAGATCGCGCGCATGCAGGTGCGGGCGATCATGGAGGCGGCATGCGATCTGCGCAAGCGCGGGGTCGACGCGCGCCCGGAGATCATGGTCCCGCTTGTCGGCACGCTCGCCGAGCTGAGAGAGATCCACGAGCAGCTCCGGCCAGTCATCGACGCCGTTCAGAAGGAGAAGGGGGTGGCCGTCGCCTACAGATTCGGCACCATGATCGAACTTCCCCGCGCGGCGCTCACGGCAGGCGAGATCGCCACTGAGGCGGAGTTCTTCTCCTTCGGCACGAACGACCTCACGCAGACGACGTTTGGTTATTCGCGCGACGACGCCGAGCGCCACTTCATCGTGCGTTATCTCGAGCGCAGGATCCTGGAGCGAAACCCCTTCGAAACGATCGACGAGAAGGGAGTCGGCAGGCTCATGGAGCTGGCGGTGAAGGAGGGGCGCAAGACCCGGCCGAACCTGGAGGTTGGGATCTGCGGCGAGCACGGCGGCGACCCGGACTCGATCCATCTCTGCCATCGGCTGAACCTGAATTACGTTTCCTGCAGCCCGTTCCGTGTGCCCGTCGCCAGGCTGGCCGCGGCGCAGGCGGCGATCGGAGAGACGAGTTCGACCAGCTAGTCCCGCAGGGCGTGCTCGCGGCTGCCCTGGAGTGGGCGCGGCGCGCGCTCGGGGTCGATGAGATTCACAACGTCCGACCGATCGCCGGCGGGATGACCGGCGCCGTGGTGGCGCTCGATGCGGCGGCGCCCGGCCGCCATCGATTCGTGCTCAAGCTGTACAGGGCTGACCCATCCGAGCCCGATTCCGCCGGACGCGAGGCACGCATTCTCGAGCTGCTGGCGCCAACGGACCTTCCGGCGCCGCGTCTGGTTGCAATGGATCGCGAGGGCACCGATACGGTTTGGCCCGCGCTGCTGATGACACGCATGCCGGGCCGCAGACGGTTTCGGCCGCGTGAGGTTGGGCCCTGGCTCGAAGGGCTGGCGAGGCTCGCGGCGCGCATTCATTCCGCTCGGGTCCCGCTCGATGCGCTGCCCGACTATCGCCTGTGGGGCGCCGATGATCCGCTACCTCTGCCGGGGTGGTGGACACAACCGGCTGCGTGGCATGCGGCCGTTGAAGTGTTTCGCGGACCGGCACCGCAGGAGCCGGTGACCTTCATTCATCGCGACTTTCACCCCGGCAACGTGCTGTGGAAGGGCCGCCGGCCGTCGGCGGTCGTGGACTGGCTGCATGGATGCCGCGGACCGGTGGCGGTCGATGTGGCCCACTGCCGGATCAACCTGTGGCTCGACCTTGGCCGCGACGTGGCGGACGCCTGGCTCCAGGTGGTCGGCGGCGACCACCATTCCTACTGGGACATCGCGGACGCTCTGAGCTGGGTCCCGGATCCAGCGGTGGACGGTCTGCGCCGCGCGAGGCGGTTTGAATCGTTCATCGTTGACGCCTTGTCGAGGCTGGCGTGATCGTCAACGTGTGCCCGGCGGCGGTGACGTCGGCGTCGCCGGATCGCGTGTGGCAGGTGCTCGTAGACACGGGAAACCTCGGCGACTGGACCGACACGACCTTCGTGTCGTTGAGTCCTCCCGGACCTGCCGTCACCGGCCAGGTGGTCAACCTCACCGCACGGGGGCTGGGACGGACGTGGCCCGTCACCATCGAGGTCGGCGAGATGGACCCCGGCCGTCGCTGGATCGACTTCCTGGCGCGGCTGCCCCTGGGCCTCGAGAACCACGAGCACCTGACGCTGACGCAGACCCCAGAGGGTGGAACGCTCATAAGGTTCAATTGAGACTTCCATCTCCCGCCCGGGTGGCGGAGTTCATCAAGACCTTTCTGGGTCGCGAGCTGCAGGTCGGTCCGGAGCAGTCGCTGCGCGATCTCGTCCGCACCGCCGAGGTCGCATCCCAATCCGACGCACAATAGGTCCGTGCCCACGCCAACGTCCGATGACGCCTTCGCGGAGGTAAAGGCAAAGGTCGACCTGGTCAAGGTCGTGCAGGAGCACGTGCGCCTGACCAAGCGCAACCGCGAGCTGTGGGGCCTGTGCCCGTTCCACCAGGAGGACAGCCCCAGCTTCAAGGTCAACCCGCAGATGCAGTCGTGGTACTGCTTCGGCTGCCAGCGCCATGGCGACGTGTTCACGTTCGTCGAACTGATCGAGAAGACGGACAAGCGTGGCGCGCTGCAGATGCTTGCCGAACGCGCGGGCGTGGAGCTGCGTAAGCTCACGCCGGAGCAGAGCGAGCGCGCCGACTCGCGCAAGCGCCTGCTCGCGATGCTCAAGCTGGCAGCCCAGTACTACGAGTACGTGCTGTGGTCGAGTCCCGCCGGCGAGCCGGGGCGAAGGCTGCTGGTGCAGCGGCAGGTGGGCGAGGAGACCGCGCGTCGATTCCAGCTGGGCTACGCGCCGGCCGGCCGCGGCTTCGCTGAGTATCTGCGCGCGAAGAAGCGCTCGCTTGCCGATGCACAGGCCGCCGGTCTCATGCGCCGCGACGGCAGCGATTTCTTCGCGGAGCGGGTCGTGATACCGATTCGCGACGAACGTGGCCAGCCGCTCGCGTTCACAGCGCGGACCGTCCGCCAGGACGAGCAGCGCAAGTACATCAACTCTCCGGAGACACCGGCCTACGTGAAGGGACGCGTGATCTTCGCGCTCGACCTGGCCAAGGATGAGATCGCGCGGCGAGGCCACGCCGTCCTGATGGAGGGCCAGTTCGATGTAATCACCGCGCACCAGTTCGGCGTTGGTAACTCTGTGGCCAGCTCCGGCACTGCGCTGACCGAAGACCAGCTCCGGCTCCTGAAGCGCTTCACCGACGAGCTGCTGCTCGTCTTCGACGCCGACCGCGCGGGCCAGCAGGCGATGCGCAAGGCGGCGGTGCTGGCCGCGCAGCACGGTTTGCGCACTCGCGCCGCGACGCTGCCCGACGGCATGGACCCCGATGAGTTCCTGCGTTCGGCGGGCGCGCAGGCGGGCGAACGCTGGCAGGGGGTCGTCGAATCGGCGCCATCGAGCTTCGAGGCCGGCGTGGCCCAGGACATTGCCGGCTTCAACCCCAGCAACGCCAACCAGATGGAGATCGTTGCGGGTCGTTTGCGAGAGTGGATCGGCCAGTTTCCCGAGGGCCTGCGTGACGGCTACGTCGAGGTTGCGGAGCGCCGGACCGGAATCTCGCGGCATCTCCTGTTGCGAGGGCCGGAGCCGAAACCCGAGCCGAGGCAGGCGCCCAACGGTTTGAGCCGCCACCTCGTGGGGAAGAAAACGACAGTCAGCAGGTATCTGCTGCAGTTGCTCGCGGTCAACCCGGCCGCCTTTGAGCGGATACGAACAAAGCTATCGCCCGAAGAGTTGGACGATGAGGATCGCGGAATTTACGTGCGAATGCTGGAAACCTACGATCGAGCGGGCGCGTCGGGGCTCGCGAGCGAGCTGGGCGGCTACCCGCCGGAGGTGCAGGACCTGATCAGACGGGCGTATGCGGCGCCGCCGCCGAACGTGGACGGCCAGGTGGCCGAGGAACTGGTGGCCCGACTGCGACTCGACCACATGAAGGGCCGTCACTCCGGCATAATCCGTGAGCTTTCCGAAGCGGAACGTGGGAGGGAAGCGGAAAGGGTGGCGAGGCTCGAGGCAGAAGCCAGGGAGCTCGCGCGCGCCATCAATGACATGGAGAGGAGCAGCTAAGTCATCGCACGCGTAGCCAAGGTCGCGACCAAAGCAGGTAACCGGGCGCCCAGCAAGGCGCAGGAGAAGCCGGAGCACAAGCTCGAAGACGAGCTGATGGCGGTCGCCGAGCAGCTGATCGTCAAAGGCAAGGAGCAGGGCTACCTCACCCCGGACGACATCCTGCAGGCGTTCCCCGAGATCGACGCCGAGCCCGACCAGATCTTCCGCATCTTCGCCGCGTTCAAGGAGATCGGGATCGAGGTCACCGACGGCGAGAAGGACTTCGAAGAGGTCGAGCAGATCGACGACGAGATGCTGCTCGACATCGAGATGATGGACTCGGTCTCGCTCGACGACCCGGTGCGCATGTACCTCAAAGAGATCGGCCGTGTCTCGCTGCTGACCGCGAACGACGAGGTCGAGCTCGCGCAGGCCATCGAGGCCAAGCCCCTGCACGACGCGCTCAAGGCGTTGAGCGTCGCGGAGGAGGCCGAGGGCCGCCAGCGGGCTCTCGACGAGATGCTGCCCGACATCATCGAGCGGCTCGCAACCGTGAAGCGCAAGGGGCAGCAGGCACACATCGCGCAGGAGCTGCTCGGCCTGAGCGACCTGTCCAAGCTGCAGTCGCTCCTCGACGCCGCCGCGGCCGAACGCCGCCGGCGAGCCACCAACGGCGCCGCTCGTCCGCGAGTGCGCGCCGAGGCCGTCGAGCAGTACCGCATCGCGCGCTACCGGCTGACCGAGCGCTACGAACGTGCCTACGAGGCCAAGCAGCGCCTGACCGAGGCCAACCTGCGGCTCGTCGTGTCGATCGCCAAGAAGTACATCGGCCGCGGCATGTCGTTCCTCGACCTGATCCAGGAAGGCAACATGGGCCTGATCCGCGCGGTCGAGAAGTTCGACTACCACAAGGGCTACAAGTTCTCGACGTACGCGACGTGGTGGATCCGGCAGGCCATCACGCGCGCCATCGCCGACCAGGCGCGGACCATCCGCATCCCTGTGCACATGGTCGAGACGATCAACAAGCTCGTACGCGTCTCGCGCCGACTTCTGCAAGAGCTGGGCCGCGAGCCCACCGACGAGGAGATCGGCGAGGAGATGGGCATCACACCCGAGAAGGTTCGCGAGATCGTGAAGGTCTCGCAAGACCCGGTTTCGCTCGAGACCCCGATCGGCGAGGAGGAGGACTCCCACCTCGGCGACTTCGTCGAAGACCGAGAGGCCGTCTCGCCGTCGGATGCCGCGTCGCTGACCATGCTGCACTCCGAGGTCGAGGACGTCCTCGATACGCTCACGCCGCGCGAGCGCCGCGTGCTGCAGCTCCGGTTCGGACTGATCGACGGCCACCAGCGCACGCTGGAGGAGGTCGGCAAGCGGTTCGGAGTCACACGCGAGCGCATCCGGCAGATCGAGGCCAAGGCCCTGCGCAAGCTGCGCCACCCCTCGCGCTCGAAGAAGCTCCGCGACTACCTGGAGTAAAGCCCTGGCGCGAGTGCCGGCACTCGCACAACGAAAAGCGCAAATTCGACGCTGAGTGCCGGCACTGGCACGTTTAGAGGTCGCCCCTTAGAGTTCTTGGCGTGCCGGTCGTCACGATCGCGCGCCACTTCGGGGCTGGGGGCGACACCGTGGGCAGGATGGTCGCCGAGCGTCTGCACGCCGACCTTCTTGGCCCGGAGCTGATCGACGAGGTCGCCCACCGGCTCGAGCTGCCCAAGGAAGAGGTGGAGGCGGCGGATGAGCAGCCGGGGTCGTTTCTCCAGCGCCTGCTGATCGCGCTCGCCGCCGCCAGCCCCGAGCACGCGGTCACGGCCGAGTCGCCGACCTGGACGCCGCCGTACACCGATCCCCAGAGCGACCCGCGCCGAGCGGTCCTCGAGTACACGCAGCAGGTCATTCGGGAGGCGGCGCGTTCGGGCAACGTCGTGATCGTCGGCCGCGGCGGCGCCTATGTCCTGCACGAACTGCCCGATGTTCTGCACGTCTTCCTCCGCGCCGACGAAAGCACGAGGGTCAAGGCGGTGATGGAGCGCGAGCACATCGGCGAGGAGGACGCACGCCGGCGCGTCAAGCAGACGGACGAGAACCGCCGCGCGTACATCCGCCAGGTCTACGGCCACACGTGGGACCTGCCGAGTCACTACGACCTGGTGATCGACACCGGGCGGCTCGGTTACGACGCCACGGTGGACGCCATCGTCGCCGCCTTGAAAGGCCGGACCCGCTAAGTTAGACGGCCAGTGACCACGTGGCTCGGTTCGCGCACGTCAGGGGTCGACGGCTCCAGCGAGGGCGGCCGCATCAATACGAACAACCTGCCTGGAGCGCTCGTCATCTACGGCGTGGCCCTGATTCAGCTCCTGCAGTCGAATGGCGCGAAAAGCAGGTTGTCGGTAGCGCCAATACTGGTCGACGGCGTGTGGTGCCTCGAGCTCACCTACCAGGGTGACCCGCCGCCAGGAGTGCCCGAGAGCTGGCACGGCCATCGCGTGGTCCTGAAGGCCGCGGAGCCGCCGCCACCTCCGCCGGCCGCCGCGCATGCCTAGCTTCAACCCGGACAGCAAGGTTCGCGAGGTCGTCGCCGCCCTCGGCGATCGAGGGAGAGAGACGTTGAAGCGGCACGGCTACGACACCGGCGAGGGCTTCGTCGACGTGCTGTCCCAGTACCAGACGCTCGAGCACGCTGCTCGGACGGAGCGGCTGCGAGACCTGGAGGGCCTGCTCACGGAGCTGAACGCCGCCCCCTAGACGCCTACCCCTTTACTTACATTTGAGGGGTCACAAATTCGGAGCGGCACTGTACCATGCATCCAAATTCGCTTCTGGTTCGTTATACGAGTCGAGGATTACGTCATTGCAACCGTCGAAGCCAGAACCAGAGAAGAAGACCAGGTGCGTGTGCGGCCGCCGGCTGAGAGACGCGTCCGTCTACATCTACCGCTCGCATGGTGATCGCTACCTCTTCCACAGGTGCGAGTGCGGGATGGAATGGACGGTCCATCAGAACGACGTCGACCCTCTCCAGCCCGTCAGCTCGGACGAGGTGATCGAAGTTCACAAGCGCCTGGCGAAGTTCGAAGGTTCGATCGCAGACCTACTGGAACAACCGCAGCACCCCGCCTAGCAGCAGCCTGCCCGCCGCTTAGCCGCCGCTAACCGGACCTCAGGCCTAGCCTCGCGGCCTCCGCTGCCGCCTGGCCGCGCGAATCCACCCCGAGCTTGCGCAGGATCGACGACACGTGGTGGTCGACCGTCTTCGTCGTCAGAAACAGCTTGCGAGCGATGTCGGAGTTGCGCATTCCGGCACCGACCAGCTCCAGCACCTCCACCTCACGCTCGGTCAGCTGCGCCGGGTTGCGCTGCGTGGCCGGCCGTGGGCCGCGTGCGATGCCTTGCGCGCCGAGCGCGCGCAGCTTGCGGGCCACAACCGCAGCCGTCGCCCGAGCGCCGAGGCGCTGCAAGGTCGTGAGCGAGCGCCGCAAGAGCTCTTCGTCGTCGGAGCCCGCCAAAGCCAGCGCCGCGTCATAGTCGCAGCCGAGCGCACTCCAGAGGTCGGCGGCTCGCGCATGATCCCCATCGAGCTCGGCGCGGAACCGGTCTGGCACGCGCGGATCGACCGCGTCGGTGATCCCCGCACGCCGCCGCCAGAGGAGCAGGGGTCCAAGCTTCCACCACGAGTCCTGGCGTGTCGCCTTGGCGAAAGCCTCTTCGGTCTCCGCGCGCACCTCATCCGGCCGCCCCTCGAGCCACGCCACCTCGGCGCGAGCGGCCGCGACCGGGACCGCGTACTGAAGCTCGCCCTCCCGGCGCGCCATCACCGAGGCCTCGTCCAGCAGCGGCAGAACACCGGGGTCACCGCGCCGCGCGCGGACCAGCGCGATGATCGGAAGGGCGCTCACCCGGGGCAGCTGGCCCATCTCCCCGTTCAAAACCATTTCCGCCACCTCTGTGGCCCGTGACCAGTCGCCTCGGTCGAGGTGGGCTTTCGCTTCGTTGGTGAGCACCCACATTCGCCAAAGCTCCAGCCCATGCTCCAGGCAGAACTGGGCGCCGGCTTTCGTCATCGCGAAGAAGCCGTCGTACATGTGCATCTCGGCGCCGGCCCCGCTCAAGTTGATGTAGGCGCGGCCGACGTGCTCGTCCATCCCCAGCTCGGCGGCCATGTCCAGGCTGCGCAGGAGCTTTTCCTTGCCGGCGGCGTTGCCCATGACGAGCTCCATCGAGCCGACCGAGTTCAACGTATGCAGGACAGTCTCGAGGTCGTCGTACTTCTCGGCCAGCTCCAGAGCGCGCCGCCCCGCCTCCAGCACGCCATCAGCGTGGTCATGGTTCATGTGAAACATGACCAGGCCCGAGTAGGCGAAGGCCAGCTCGCGGCTCTCGGGCATCGCCTCCAGCAGTTGGATCGCAAGACGAATCGACTCTTCGGCGTCGGCGCCGCGCCCGCCGCACATGTAGAGCCTCGACTGCTTTCTCAGGGCGTCCGCATGCCTGGGCTTGTCGCCCGCCTTGGCGTAAAGCCGGATCGCTTCCTCCTGGTTCTCGATCGCCAGGTCTGCGCGGTTCACGACCAGGTATTCCTGCGCCAGCTGCTCCAGCAGGCCCGCACGCTGCTCAGCCGGCAGTGCCTCAGAGGCGCGAAGCGCCCGCTGGAACTGCGCGGCGGCCTCGCGATGGGCACCGACCGCGGCCGCCCGCTCGCCAGCCATCCGCGCATAGCGGAGCTGAGCCGCTGAGTCGTGTGCGGCCTCTGCGTGGTGCGCGAGGCGGGCGGGGTCGGGTGACCCATTCGGCGGTGCGATCAGCGCGCCCAGCGTTCGCCGGTGAAGGGTTAGCGCTCTGTCCGGCGCGATCGATTCGACGATCGCGAGCCGGGCGAGCTCGTGGTGGAATGCGACCGAGCCGTTCTGTCGGGCCAGCATCCCCGACGCGAGGCACTCACCCAGCGCGTGCACCTTGTCGCCGGCGACAGCCTCGAGCATCCACACGTCCGCATGCGGCGGCGCGATGGCGACAGCATCCAGGAGACCTCGCGCGTCGGCCGAGATGCGTGCCGCGCGCGAGAGCACGGCGTCGCGCACGGTTGAGGGGATCTCCTCGTCGGAGGACGCGAGGGCCTCGGTCACGAAGAATGGATTGCCCGCGGTCTTGCGGTAGAGCTCTTCGGGGTCGCGGCCGGCGGGACGAGCCAGCGTGGCCACCGCGTCGGCCGACAGACGCTGGACGCGGATCCGGAAAACCGAGTCCTGACGCGGCAGCTCTCCAAGCACGAAGCGCAGCGGATGGGAGGCGCCAAGCTCGTCGTCCCTGTAGGTGAGGATCACGAGCCCCGGCGCGCCCTCGATGCGGCGGGTCAGCAGTCGCACCGCATCGAGCGTGGCCTCGTCGGCCCACTGCATGTCCTCGAGCACGACGATCGTGGGCGAAGAACCCTGCAGCTCGGCGATCAGGGCTGACGCCACCTCGTGCGGCCGGGCCCGGCTGCCGGTCAGCCGCGCCAGCTCACCGCCGGTGGTGGCGGCGATATCGACGAGTGGACCCAGGGGGCGCGGCGTGAACAGCGCGTCGCAGGCGCCCCAGAGCACACGCGCGCCGCCTGCCTGGGCGCAGAAGGTGCGCACCAGCGTGGTCTTGCCCACGCCCGCCTCGCCGCCGACAACGCCGAGGCGCCCCGACGCCTGCGTGCGGACCAGGTCGAGCTGCCTCGCGAGGGATGCCAGCTCGGCCGATCGCTCCAGGAGCTTCGTGTGGTAGACCGCCGTTTGCGCCATCGGTGGGTTTCAATCCTGCACCCCATCGCGGTCGTCCAGCAAGCGCTTGGGACAAAGATGGGTGGCCTGGACCCCCAATTTGGGGGTTGTTTCCCGATGTCCGGCCGCGGCGCAGCCGCCACCGTGTGAGCCATCGCGAAGAGCGAAATTCAAATCACTGGAGGCGCAAGTCAAATGCCGAGGTACATGGTCGAGAGGACCTTCTCGACCGGGCTGCATATCCCCGTCACGGCCGAAGGCGCGAGCGTTTGCCTGGCGGTCGTGGGCAAGAACGCCGACGAGGGCGTGACGTGGGTGCACTCGTATGTCACCGACGACAAGAGCAAGACGTTCTGCATCTACGACGGACCGAACCCGGAGGCGATCCGCAAGACCGCCAGCAAGAACTCGCTACCCGTCGACCGGATCACCCAGGTCAGCGTCCTCGACCCGTACTTCTACCGATGAGCCGCTGGCATCGCGGCCTGATAGCCCTGCTCGTCGGGGGCCTGTGCCTCGTCGCCGCTGACGTGCAGGCTGACTCGGTGCCCAGCGGAGAGCGGTCGCACGGCAACGTAACGATCGAGCCGGCCTACAACGACGTCGACGGGAGCTTCGTGTACCTCCAGACGCCGAACCAGCTCGCACCGCTCAGTCCGACCAACGTGATCAACAACGTCAACCAGCGCGCGGCGGCACCCCTGTACCTCGTCGTCTACCCGCCCGGCACGCCAGGCACCTTCAACTGCATGGGCGACCCGGGCAACTGCCCGGACCATGACGGCGCGATCGCCGGCGTGGCGTCGTCGCTCGAACCTAGTGTTTACGGCTCTACCCCGGCGCTGGTGCCGGGACACGACCACCTGGTGGGCGGCCATGGCAGCGGCGACTTCAACTCTCCGTGGCACGTCTACGTCGAGCTCTTCACCTCGCAAGCCGCGGTGACTCACATCACCACGCTTGCCGGGCTCCAGCGGGCGTGGTCAACCGGCGGTCTGCGGCAGGTCGATACGGGCATCACGTTCCTGTGCCCGATCGTCTCCGCGAGCTCGTACCTGTCGGGTACACCGGTCGCCTAGCGTTCTCAACCCCACCGGCTACCCTCTCCCGACAACCTGGGAGGGGGTAGGGTGGGGGCGTGATCTACCGCCGCAGCGGCCGCAGCGGCCTTTTCCTTCCAGCTTTGTCAGTTGGGCTGTGGCAGAGGTTCGGCGGCGACCAGCCAAGCGAGGAGAACCGGGCCGTGATCCGGCGCGCGTTCGGGCAGGGTGTGACGCACTTCGACCTCGCCAACAACTACGGCCCGCCCTACGGATCGGCTGAGAGCAACTTCGGCCGCATGCTGCGCACTGACCTCGCCGGCCACCGCGACGAGCTCGTCATCTCGACCAAGGCCGGCTGGGACATGTGGCCGGGTCCGTATGGGAACTGGGGCTCGCGCAAGTACCTGCTGGCGAGCCTCAACCAGAGCCTGGCCCGGATGGGGCTCGACTACGTCGACGTCTTCTATCACCACCGTCCAGACCCCGACACCCCGCTCGAGGAGACGATGGGCGCGCTCGCGAGCGCGGTGCACCAGGGCAAGGCGCTGTACGTGGGCATCTCGCAGTACCAGCCGAGGGAGACCCACGAGGCCGCCAGGATCCTCAGCACGATGGGCGTTCACCTGCTGATCCACCAGCCCGTGTATTCGATGCTCAACCGCTGGATCGAGCCCGCGCTGCTCGACGCGCTGTATGAGGAGGGCGCCGGCTGCATCGCGTTCTCGCCGCTGGCTCAAGGCCAGCTCACCGACCGCTACGCGGACGGCGTACCCGCCGGCTCGCGGGCCACGCAGCACTACTCGCTGGACGAGGACACCGTCCAGCAGAACCTCGCTAAGGTCAAACCACTGCGCGAGATCGCACGCGGCCGCGGACAATCGCTCGCGCAGATGGCGATCGCGTGGGTGCTCCGCGACCCGCGGATGACATCAGCCATCGTCGGCGTGAGCTCCGTCAAGCAGCTCGACGAGAACCTCGGAGCGCTCGACAAGCTCAACTTCAGCCAGGACGAGCTCGCGGAGATCGACCGCCTCACCTCGTAGGCTTCGCAGTCGCATATGCCCATCAAGGTCGTGGCGTTCGACGGGGACGACACGCTCTGGCACAACGAGACTCACTTCAACTTCACGCAGGCCGCGCTGCGCGACCTGCTGCGAGCCCACGTCCCGAACGCCGATGTCGACGCGCGTCTCTTCGCCACCGAGATGGCGAACTTGAGCCTGTACGGATACGGCATCAAGAGCTTCACGCTCTCGATGATCGAGACCGCCGTCGAGATCACCGGCGGCAGGATCCCCGCCTCCGACCTGAAGGTGATCCTCGACTGGGGCAAACGCATGCTGCGGGAGCCGACCGAGCTGCTCGATGGCGTGCGCGAGACCCTTCTTGACGTGAGCAGGAACCACGACCTTCTGCTCATCACGAAGGGCGACCTGTTCGACCAGGAGAGCAAGCTCGCCAGGTCAGGCCTGGCCGAGCGGTTTAGCGGCGTCGAGATCCTGAGCGACAAGAACGTCGAGACCTACAAGGCGGTCCTCAGCCGCCGCGGCATCGAGGCCGAAGAGTTTGTCATGGTCGGCAATTCCCTGAAGTCGGACGTCGCGCCGGTCGTGGAGCTGGGCGGCAGGGCGGTGCACATCCCGTACCACGTGACCTGGCAGCACGAGCAGGTCGACGAGGGCTCGGTGCCTCGCGAAGGATGGTTCCGGCTCGAAAGGATCACAGAGCTCAGCCCTCTGCTGGGCTCGCTGGACGGGCGCCCTCGCCGGGCCGTCCGGCACAAGCTACAATCTCGGCCGAACCGGAAATCGCAGAGGGACCGGAAAACGTAGCGGGATTCCGGCCCGCTCTCATTGGGATAGCTCGTTGAAGGGGGCACGGAATATGGGCCGTTCGCAGATTCGGTTTCTCGCCCTGGTGGGCGCAGCTCTGTTGTTTGTCGTTGCCTGTGGCAGCACGTCGGCGCCGGCCGCGACCAAGCAGGTCAAGGTCGGACTGGTTACCGACATCGGCGGCCTGAACGACAAGAGCTTCAACCACCTCGCTTATCTCGGCCTGCAGAAGGCGATCACGGACTTCAGCATCAAGGGCGACGTCACCGAGTCGAAGACCGGCGACGACTACGTGCCCAACCTGACCAACTTCGCCTCCAAGGGATATGACCTCGTCATCGGCGTCGGCTTCCTCATGCAGGAGGCCGTCGGCACGGTTTCGGGCCAGTTCCCGAGCGTCCACTTCGCGATCATCGACGGCGCCGGCACCGACGCCAGCGGCAACGACCTGAAGCACACGAACGTCGAGTCGCTGTACTTCAGGGAGCAGGACGCGGGCGCCATGGTGGGCGTCATCGCGGGCATGCTCGAGAGGGACAAGAAGGCGCCCGGCAACACCGGCGTGATCAGTGCGGTCGGCGGCGTCAGCATCCCGCCGGTCAACCACTACATCGCCGGCTACAAGTGGGCGGCGACGATGGAGGACCCCGGCATCAAGGTGCTCGTCGGTTACTCCAATGACTTCACGGACCCGGCGAAGTGCAAGTCCGTGGCGCAGACCCAGATCGGCCAGAAGTCAGAGGTCCTGTTCCAGGTCGCCGGTGGCTGCGGGCTGGGCGTGCTCCAGGCCGCGGGCCAGGCCAAGGTCTACAGCGTCGGCGTCGACGCCGACCAGAAGGACGCTGACGCTTCGGTCATCGCCAGCGCGCTCAAGAAGGTGGACGTCGCCACCTACACCGCCATCAAGGGTGTCGTCAACGGCAGCTTCGCGGGCGGCGCCCTGACGTTCGACATCGCCAATGACGGCGCCGGCTACTCGCTCGACAACATCACGCTGCCCGCCGACATCCAGACCGAGCTGGACCGGGTCCAGGCGGCCATCAAGGCGGGCCAGCTGACACCGCCGGCGGACATCCCGGCATAGCGAAGGAATAGGGGGCGGGCGGCTTGGCTGCTGCTCGCCCCCGACCTCGTCCTGTGGCAGCAGCCGCGCGACTCACGCGCGGGCTCGCCATGCCGCTCGCCTCCGTTCTTTTCGCCTTCGTTGTGGGCGCGCTCATCCTGCTGGTGACGCGCGCCAATCCCATCGACGCTTACACAGGTCTCCTTTGCGGGGGGCTCGGTCTCGGCTGCACCCAGGGCGAGAACTCTGCTCTCCAGATCTCGAACACGATCGTCTACACGATCCCGCTCATCATGGCCGGCGTCGCCGTTGCGCTTCCGTTTCGCGCCGGCCTGTTCAACATCGGCGCCGAAGGCCAGTTCCTGGCCGGTGCGATTGCGTGCACCACGCTGGGCGTCAAGCTGCACGACTGGCCCACAGTGATCCTTTTGCCCACAGTCCTGGTCGGCGGGATGGCCGCCGGCGCGGCATGGGCAGGAATCGCCGGCTTGCTCAAGGCGACCGTCGGTGCCCACGAGGTCGTGACCACGATCATGCTCAATTACGTCGCCCAGTTGCTGCTGGAGTTCCTCATCGTCGGCGGCCCGCTCGAGCTCAAGTCGGGGACGTCGAAGTCTCTACCCATCGGGGATGGCGCTCGGCTGGCGACCTTTCTGCCGGCCAACAACTCCCTGGTGTTCGGCCTCCCCTCCAGCGTGTATCGCGTGCACACCGGCCTGATCATCTCGTTGGTCGCGGTCGCCGTCTTCGCAGTGTTGCTCTGGCGCACATCGCTCGGCTATGAGATCCGAGCCGCCGGGCAGAGCCAGAAGGCGGCGCGCTACGCCGGCGTCAGCGTGCGCCGGACGATCATCGTCACCATGCTGATCGCCGGAGCATTCGCGGGCCTCGCAGGCGCGGTCCAGATCGCCGGCGTCGATCACAACCTGACCGACAAGTACACGGCCGATACGACCGGGTTCGATGCCATCGCGGTCGCGCTGCTCGGCCTGGGCAGCGCGGTCGGTATCTTGCTCGCGGCGTTGCTGTTCGGAGCGCTGCACGCAGGTGGCGCTGTGATGCAGGCCGACGCCGGCATCTCGAGCCAGCTGGTCCTGGTTCTTCAGGCGCTGATCCTGTTCAGCATCGCGGCCAACTTCCTCAACGCGATCAAGCTGCGCATCCCCCGCCTCGGCCGGGCCCCCTCCGCGCCGGCATCTCCCGCGGTAGCCGTCGCCCCTCCGCAGGAAGGGCCGCCCACCACATGACTGTTATCACCGAGATCCTGCAGCTGTTCTTGACCGCGAACCTGTGGCAGATCGCCTTGGTGTTTGCGGTGATGCTGCTGCTTCCTGCGCTTGGCGGAGTCATCTCGGAGCGCAGCGGCGTTGTGAACATCGCCATGGAGGGCATGATGCTCACCGGCGCTTTCTTCGCGGTCTGGGCGGACCTCAACTGGCACAGTCCGTGGATCGCGGCGCTGGTGGCGATGATCGCCGGCGGCCTGATGGCCTCGATCCACGCCGTGGTATCGATCCGTTTCCGCGCCGATCAGATCGTCAGCGGCATCGCCATCAACATCTTCGCCGCGGGCCTGACCGTTTTTCTAGTCAGGTCGATCTACGGTCTGCAGGACGTTGGCCACGTCACGCAGGCCGAATCCCTGCCAAATTGGAACATTCCGCTGCTGTCGAGCATCCCCTTCCTCGGCCAGGTCCTGTTCCAGCAGAACGTCATCGTCTACGTCGCGCTGATCCTGCTGGTCGTGGTCGAGATCGTGCTGTTCCGCACCCGGCTCGGACTGCGCATACGCGCTGTGGGTGAGCATCCTCAGGCCGCTGACACGGCAGGTCTCAACGTCTATGTCATCCGTTACGGCGCGGTCATCACCAGCGGCCTGCTGTCAGGGCTGGCCGGAGCGTATCTCGCCATCGGCTATTCCAACACCTTCTCGCCCGGTATGACCGGTGGCCGCGGCTACATCGCGCTGGCGGCCATGATCTTCGGCAAATGGACGCCGCGCGGCGCCTTCGTGGCGTGCTTGATCTTCGGCCTGGGCACGGCGATCTACGCCAACAACTCCACGATCCATATCTCGCAGTACCTGCTCAACATGTTGCCGTACATCATCACGCTCGTAGTGCTGGCCGGCCTGGTCGGGCGCAGCACCCCGCCTGCGGCCGACGGCGTCCCCTACGCGGCGGGCTCGGAATGAGCGCCACCGTCGGCACCGACCTCGCGGTCCATATGCGCAGCATCACGAAGCAGTTTCCTGGCGTGCTCGCCAACGATCAGGTGGACCTTGAGGTCCGCGCCGGCGAGATCCACGCGCTGGTGGGGGAGAACGGCGCCGGCAAGTCGACGCTCATGAACATCCTTTACGGCCTGATTCATCCGGACTCAGGCGAGATCCTGATCAACGGCAAGGCCGCACGCATCACCGGGCCCCGCGATGCGATCGCCCAGGGCATCGGCATGGTGCATCAGCACTTCATGCTCATCCCCGTCTTCACCGTCGGCGAGAACATCATGCTGGGTCGCGAGCCTGTAGTGGCGGGCGGGATCTACGACACGGCGAAAGCCCGCCGCGATATCCAGGAGATGACGCGGAGGTACGGTCTCGCGCTCGACCCCGACGCCCGCACCGGTGACCTGCCCGTCGGCCTGCAACAGCGCGCCGAGATCGTCAAGGTCCTGTACCGGGGCGCGAGTATCCTGATCCTCGACGAGCCCACCGGCGTGCTCACGCCGCAGGAGACCAACGAGCTGTTCGTCGTGCTGCGCGACCTGGTCAGATCGGGCAAGACGATCATCTTCATCAGCCACAAGCTGCGGGAGGTTCTCGAGATCTCCGACCGGATCACCGTGATGCGGCGGGGCAAGGTCGTGGGCCACCTCATCACGAAGGACACGAACCAGGAGGAGATCGCCACGGCGATGGTCGGACGGGCGGTCCTGCTGCGGGTCGACAAGAAGCCGGCCACGCCGGGGGCGGTCGCTTTTCGCGTCGAGAACCTCAGCGCGCTGTCCGACCGGGGCGTGCAGGCGTTGAAGAGCGTGTCCTTCGAGTTGCGCCAGGGCGAGATCCTCGGCGTCGCGGGCGTCGAGGGCAACGGCCAGAGCGAGCTGGTCGAGGTGCTGGCCGGCACACGCAAGGCGTCGGGCGGCCGGATCTGGCTGGGCGACAAAGACGTGACTGCCTATGACGCTCGCGACGAGCGCGAAGCGGGCATCGCCCACATCCCCGAGGACCGGCGCGGCGCGGGCCTGGTCCTCAACTACTCGATCGCCGAGAACCTCATCCTCGGGCGCCAGCGCGCCAACTCGTTCGCGTGGCACCACGTCCTGCTTCTGCTCGACGCGATCCGGAAGTGGGCGCAGCGGCTGGTCAAGGAGTTCGACATCCGCACGCCGAGCATCGACGTGCAGGCGCGCGCGTTGTCAGGTGGGAATCAGCAGAAGATCATCGTCGCGCGCGAGATGGCGAGCCAGCCTCGCGTGCTTCTCGCGTCGCAGCCGACGCGCGGTGTCGACATCGGTGCGATCGAGTTCATCCACCGCCGCATCGTGGCCGAGCGCGACGGTGGGGCGGCGGTCCTGCTTGTTTCGGCCGAACTCGACGAGGTGCGCTCGCTGTCCGACCGCATCGCCGTCCTTTACGAGGGCCGCATCGTCAGCATCGAGCCCGCGGACGCGCCGGAAGAGAGGCTGGGCCTCCTCATGCTGGGTGGCACCGCGCAGGCCAAGGCGTGAATGCACTCGAGGTAATCAGCAAGAAGCGCGACGGCGGCGAGCACACGACCGAGGAGATCGACTGGCTGCTCGGCGCGTACCTCCTCGGCGACGTCCCCGATTACCAGATGGCCGCCTGGCTGATGGCGGTGTGCATCCGCGGGATGACGCGCATCGAGACGCTGGCGCTCACCCAGGCGATGGTGCGCAGCGGCGAGGTGCTGGACCTGAGGGCGATCGAAGGTATCAAGGTCGACAAGCACTCGACGGGGGGCGTGGGCGACAAGGTGACGCTGATCGCCACCCCGCTTGCCGCCGCGTGTGGCGTGAAAGTGCCGAAGCTGAGTGGCCGCGCGCTGGCGCACACGGGCGGCACGTTGGACAAGCTCGAGTCGGTGCCAGGGCTGACCGTCGACCTCGATCCCGACCGTTTCATCAAGCAGGTGACCGAGATCGGAATCGCGGTCGCCGCCCAGTCGCCGCACATGGTCCCGGCGGACAAGGCGCTGTACGCGTTGCGTGATGTCACCGCGACGGTGCCCTCCATCCCGCTGATCGCGTCGAGCGTGATGTCGAAGAAGATCGCCGCGGGTGCCGACGCGATAGTGCTCGACGTGAAGTTCGGTCGCGGCGCGTTCATGCCCGACGTGCCTTCGGCCGAAGCTCTCTCCAAGGAGATGGTGCAGCTCGGCGAGGGCGCGGGCCGCCACACCGTCGCGCTCGTGACCGCGATGGACAACCCGCTCGGCCGTTCGATCGGCAACGCCCTCGAGGTGCAAGAGGCGCTCGACGCGCTCGCGGGCAGAGGCGACGAGGAGCTGATCGAGGTCTCGCTCACGGTCGCGCGCGAGATGTGCAAGCTTGCAGAGGTCGACAAGGATCCGGCGGATGCGGTGAAATCCGGGGCTGGTCGGGACAAGTTCGTGCGCATGCTGCAGGCGCAGGGCGGCAACCTCGAGGCGGGACTGCCTGTGGCGCCGGTCCAGCTTGCGCTGACCGCGCCGAGCGACGGCTATGTCGAATCCATCGATGCGCTCGCGGTCGGGCTGGCGTCACTCGACCTGGGCGCCGGCCGGCACAGGAAAGAGGACAAGGTCGACCCTGCCGCGGGCCTCGTGATCCAGGCGCCCGTCGGCGCCCGAGTCGCGGCCGGCGAGCCGCTGGTCGTCGTGCATGCGCGCTCGCCCGAGCTCGTGGAAAAGGTGAAGCCGCGCATGCTCAGCGCGTGGAGGCTGGTGGCCCACGAGGTGCAGCGGCCGCCGCACGTGCTCGCGCGGGTCGACAAACATGGCACCACTTAGACTGTCGGACCGATGGCTGTGAACGAGAAGAAGTACCACGTCGGCGTCGCCAAAGGCGAGGTGGGCGACTACGTGCTCGTGCCGGGCGATCCCGGTCGCGTGCCCTCAATTGCCAAGTACCTGGACGGAGCGAAAGAGGTCGCCTTCAGCCGCGAGTACCGCACCTTCACTGGCAGCCTCGATGGCGTGCCCGTGTCGGCGATCTCATCCGGCATGGGAGGTCCGTCGGTCGCGATCGGCGTCGAGGAGCTCGCCGAACTCGGCGTTCATACCTTCCTGCGCGTGGGCACGTGCGGCGCGGCGCAGCCCGAGATCAAGATGGGCGACCTCGTCATCGCCATCGGCTCCGTGCGCAGCGAAGGCACGCCGAACGGGTACGTGCCGCTGGAGTATCCCGCCATCGCGTCCCTCGAGGTGGTCAACGCCCTGGTCGAGGCTGCGAGCGCGGCCAGGGTTCCGTACCACGTGGGGGTGATCAGGTCCGTCGACGCGCTGTACTCCGACCTCGTGCCCGAGCGCATGCCCCGCCCGCACCATCTGCGCGAGGAGCTCGACATGTGGTCGCGCGCCGGCATCCTCAGCAACGATATGGAGTCCTCGACGCTGTTCATCGTTTCGCGCCTGCGCAAGCTGCGCGCGGGCACGATCAACCTGTGCGTCGACGAGCTCGGCGCGGGTGAGATCCATCACCTCGACCCGTCCTATATGGACCGCATGCTGAAGGTGGCCGTGGACGCGCTGCGTCGATTGATCGCCAAAGACAAAGATGCCGCTGACCGTTAGCCGTCACCCGCTTGTGGCGGACAGCCTCGCGGGGCTGCGCGACAAGCGCACCGACCCAGAAGAGTTCCGGGTACTAGCACGCAACGTGATCACGATGCTGCTGTACGAGGCCACCGCGGATCTGCCCGTACGCCGCGGCACCGTGGAGACCCCGCTGCGCCAGGCCGATGCTTCGATGGTCGCCACCGAGGTCGTCGCCATCCCGGTGCTGCGCGCGGGCCTCGGCCTCCTGGCGCCGGTGCTGGAGCTGCTGCCGCGGGTGTCCGTCGGCTACATCGGGCTCGAGCGCGACGAAGACACGGCGGTGGCGCGCATCTACTACAACAAGCTGCCCAAGCTCGAGGGCAAGGTGCCGCTGCTGCTGGACCCCATGCTGGCCACGGGTGGCTCGGCCGCCCAGGCCCTCGACCTGATCAAGGAGGCGGGCGGCGTCGAGCCGCGCTTCATCTGCGTGGTCGCGGCGCCGGAGGGAGTGAAGGTGGTCGAGGAGCGCCACCCCGAGGTGCACATCTACGCAGCCGCCCTCGACGAGGGCCTGAACAGCAAGGCCTACATCGTGCCGGGGCTCGGCGACTTCGGCGACCGGCTGTTCGGAACGGGAGGCTAGGCTCCGAACTTCGCCTCGTAGGCGGTCTCGTTGCACGCGCGAAGCTCGGCCTCGGTCATGCCCATCCCCGCAGCGAGCTCGAACTCGCGGCTGAGCGTCGTGTCCGCGACGGTTCGGGAGTCGGTGGAGATCGTGCATCGCACGCCGGCGCGCACGAGGCGTGGCAGCGGGTGTTCGGACAGCGCCGGCACCGCCTTGCATTTCCAGTTGGCGGTCGGGCACATGTCGAGCACGACACCCTCTGACCGGATTCGCTCGACGATGCGCGGCTCGCGGGCGCCGATCACGCCATGGGCGAGGCGCTCGACGCCGAGGTCGATCGCCTCCTCGACGTTCTTTGGATCGCCTGCCTCGCCGGCGTGGCACGTCAGTCGCAGGCCGGCGGCGCGCGCCGCCTCGAAAGCCGGCTTCTGCGGCGCCGCGGGGTAGCGAGCCTCGTCGCCGGCCAGGTCGAAACCGACCACGCCCCGGCCGGCGAAGCGCCCTGCCTCGCGCGCCAGCGCGACATTGTCCTCGACCGAGTGATGACGCATCGCACAAACGATCGCGACCGCTCGAAACGGTCCCGACGCGAGGCCCGCCAGCACGCCCTCAATGACCTGGGCGATCGTCAGTCCACCGCGCAAGTGCAGCCGCGGCGCCCAGCGGACCTCCAGGTAGTCGATGTTCTCGGCCGCCGAATCGACGCAGACCTCATGCGCGATGCGCTCCAGCGCCGCTCGCGTCTGCATCACGGAGATCGCGTCGTCGAAGTAGCCGATGTACTCCGCCTGCGACGGGCAGTCGTCAGGCGCGACCATCCGCGGGGGACGGCCGAAGTCGCCCAGCTCGGTGGCGGTCGACACGCGCACGGCGCCGTCGAGGTGGCAGTGCAGCTCCGCCTTGCGCCACGTCAGAAAGTCCAACAAGAGGAAAATGTCGCACAGTGAGCGACTCCAACTCGTTGATCCTCGCGCGCCAACTTACGAAGAGATTTGGCGATCTGACCGCGGTCGACACCATCGACTTCGAGGTCGCCAAGGGCGAGGCGTTCGGCTTCCTGGGGCCGAATGGCGCCGGCAAAACATCGACCATGCGCATGATCGGCGGGGTCTCGCCCGTCACCTCGGGGCTGCTCACCATCTTCGGCCTCGACCCCGCAAGGCATGGGCCGACCATCCGCGCCCGCCTCGGCGTGGTGCCCCAGGCCGACACGCTCGACCTCGAGCTCACCGTGCGCGAGAACCTCATGATCTACTCGCGCTACTTCGACCTGTCATGGCGTGAAGGAGCGCGTCGCGCCGACGAGCTGCTCGAGTTCGTCCAGCTGAAAGAGCGATCGAAGGACAAGGTCGACGAGCTCAGCGGCGGCATGAAGCGCCGGCTCACCATCGCCCGCGCGCTGATCAACTCGCCAGAGCTGCTCCTGCTCGACGAGCCCACCACAGGACTCGACCCGCAGGCGCGCCACCTGGTGTGGGACCGGCTCTATCGCCTGAAGCAGCGCGGCGTGACGCTTGTGCTGACGACCCATTACATGGACGAGGCCGAGCAGCTGTGCGATCGCCTCGTTGTCATGGACAAGGCACGCATCGCGGCCGAGGGGTCGCCGCGCGAGCTGATCGACCGGTACTCGACGCGCGAGGTTCTCGAGCTGCGGTTCCCCATCGACGAGCAGCCGGCGCTCGATGGCAACCTCAACGACCTCGCGGAGCGGATCGAAGTGCTGCCCGATCGCGTACTGCTCTACACGGGCGACGGCGACGAGGCGATCGCGGCTGTGCACCGGCGGGGGCTGCGGCCCGAGACCGCGCTGGTGCGGCGCAGCACGCTCGAGGACGTGTTCCTGCGCCTCACCGGCAGGAGCCTCATCGACTGATGGCCCTCATGGCCGGCACGCTTCACGTAGTCGAGTACAACGTCCTGGTATTCCGGCGCATCTGGCGCGGGTCGATCGCGGTCTCGTTTTTCACGCCGCTGTTCTTCCTGGCCGCGATGGGCGTCGGCCTCGGTGGCCTGGTGAACCGGAGCAGCGGCGGCGTGAACGGTGTGCCGTACCTCGACTTCCTGGCGCCCGGCCTGATCGCGGCCGCCTGCGTGCAAACGGCGGCCATCGAGGCCATGTACCCGATCCTCGCGCGGATCATGTGGGACAAGACCTACGAGGCGGCGCTCGCCACCCCGGTGACGATCTCCGATTTGATCCGAGGTGAGGTCGTGTGGATCACCATTCGGATGTTCATCGTCGCGGCCATGTTCTGGCTCGTCATGTACCTCTTCGGCGTCGGCCACTCGTTGGCGTCGCTGCTCGCGATCCCGGCGAGCATCCTCACGGGCCTCGCCTTCGCGACGCCCATCATCGCGTTCACGGCCACCCGGCGGAACGACAACGGGTTCGCCGCGATCAACAGGTTCGTGATCATCCCGCTGTACCTGCTCGGCGGCACCTTCTTCCCGATCGCCAAGCTGCCGCTGGCGCTGCAGGTGCTGGCGTGGGCGACACCTCTGGCGCACGGCGTGGCTCTTGCGCGCGGCGTTGTGCTTGGAAACGTCAGCGCGTCCGACGCGGCGTTGCACGCGGCCGTCCCGCTCGCCTACTTTGCCGCGGGGCTCATCATCGCGCGCGCGCTGCTCATGAAGCGGCTCGCCAAATGAGCGTGCTCACACGCCGCACCGCGCCACTGCGGGTGCCGACGCGGTCGATTCACATGGTCGAACGCAACGTCATGGCGTACCGCCACAACTGGATCATCATCCTGTCCGGATTCTTCGAGCCCGTGCTGTACCTGCTCGGCATCGGGTTCGGCCTTGGCTCGCTCGTGCCGGCCGTTTCCACTGGAGGCGGGCACACGGTGAGCTACGCGATGTTCGTCGCCCCCGCTCTGATGGCGACATCGGCGATGAATGGTGCCGTCTACGAGTCGACGTCCAACTTCTTCTACAAGCTGCGGTACGCGAAGACGTTCGAGGCCGTGATCCAGACGCCCGTCGGCGTCGAGGACGCGGCCATGGGCGAGGTGATCTGGGCGGTCATTCGCGGCTGCCTGTACTCGATCGGGTTCGTCGTGATCATGGAGGCGCTTGGACTGATCGCCTCGCCGTGGGGCGGCGTGCTCTCGGTGCTGGCCGCGCTCCTAATCGGATTCGCGTTTGCCGCGCTCGGCACGGCCATCACCACCTTCATGCGCCAGTGGCAGGACCACGAGATCATCCAGCTGGCGCTGCAGCCGATGTTCCTTTTCTCCGCGACGTTCTTTCCAATCACCATTTATCCACCACTCCTGCAGGCGTTCGTCGCGATCACGCCGCTCTACCGCAGCATCCACCTGATCCGCGGGCTGACCACGGGCCAGGTCGACGCGAGCCTGCTGGTTGACGTGCTCTACCTGGTGCTGCTGGGGCTCGTCGGGGTTGTTGTCGCGTCGCTCCGGCTGCGCCGGCGCCTGCTCAAGTGAGCGTGTAGATCCCAGGCAGCTCTCGATAAAGGCCCGCGTAGTCGAGGCCATACCCGATCACGAAGCGGTCGGGGATGACGAAACCCGTGAAGTCGATCCTGGTCTCGACCTCGCGCCGGGCGGGGCGGTCCAGCAGCGCCGCCAGCCGCAAGGACGCCGGCTTCAGCTTTTGGAGGCGCCTCTCGATGGCGCTCACCGTCCGCCCGGAGTCGATGATGTCCTCGATCAAGAGCACGTGCCGGCCGACCAGGGGCCCCTCGACCATGTGGGCCAGCCGCAGCTTGCCCGGCGAGGTGCCCGACCCGTAGCTGGCCGCGCTGACGAACTCGAGCTCGGCGGGGATGCTGAGGCTCCGGAGCAGGTCGGCCGCGAAAACCGTCGCGCCCTTGAGGATGACCACGAGCACGAGGGGCGTGTCGATGTCGGCGTAGACCTCGGAGATCTCGCGGCCCATCTCCTCGACGCGCTTGGCGATGCGCTCAGCCGAGATGAGAGCCCGCCCCATGTCCTTCTTGAGGACTGGCTCGGGCGGCGCGCTGGTCTCTGGCATCAGAGGTATTACACCCTGATCCGGGTCCTGCGCGCTTGTCCGTGTCTGCGCCATAGTTGATGCCGGGAATGGACGAGAAGCCTCGCGCCGAGGTGGTCCGTTATCGCTACCGCTACCGCAGGTTCGGGTGCGGCGGCGGCTTCTTCCTTGTGCTGACGATCGGCATCTTGATGGCGCTCTTCAACATCGCCCTCGGCCTGGGCATATCGGTGCGGGTGCCCTTCACCAGCGCCAACTTCACGATCGCCGTGTCGATCGGCCAGAAGGACAAGGCTGTCGCCGCGCTGCCGCCTTACGACGAGGGCAGGCTCGGCGGGAACCAGAACCTGTTCAACAATTCGACGACGATGACCATCGGGCCGGCGGAGGGGACGGCGCTGGTGATCCTCGGCCGCCAGGACGGCGCGCCGATTGTCGACCTGCACGTGGACATCCGCTAACCAGCCGACGCCGCGTCACACCCCGATGGGGTGCCAGACCGTCTTCATCTCCATGAACGCCGTGATCAGGTGCGGGCTCATCTCGCTCGAGGGGCGCTTGACCACGCGCTTCACGTTCTCGGCCGCGGCCTTCTCGATCGACGCGACCTCCTCTGCAGTGCAGCCGGCGACGTCGATCGCGTTGACGTCCATGTGCGCCGCCAGCCACGGAAGCAGCTCCTTGCGATAGCCCGCGAGCACGTTCACCACTCCGCCCGGCAGGTCGCTCGTCGCCAGCACCTCGGCCAGCGTCAGGCCGGGCAGCGGGTGGGACTCCGGTACCAGAACGACGACGGTGTTGCCGCCGCACAGCGCCGGCGCGATGCGCCGCACCAATCCGGCCAGCGCTGGTTCTTCCGGCGCGATGATTCCCACCACGCCAGTCGGCTCGGGGATCGTGAAGTTGAAATAAGGCCCCGCGACCGGGTTCGTGTTGCCCGCGACCTGCGCCAGCTTATCCGTCCAACCGGCGTACCACACGAGCGCCTCGACCGCCTGCTCGACCTCGCGAGCGGCCCCGCGGCCTCCGCCCAGCACCTCGACGAACTCAGCCCGGCGGCCGTCGAGCATCTCGGCAGCGCGGTAGAGGATCTGCCCGCGGTTCATCGCCGTTCGCGCCGACCATCCGCCCAGGGCCGAGCGAGCCGCGCGCACTGCGTCGCGCAGGTCCTTGCGGGAGCCCCGCGGCACGTTGACCGAGCCATCGGGTCGGTAGGCGCGGCCCGACTCGGAGCGCACGAACTCGCCGCCGACATAGAGCTTGTAGGTCTTGCGGACGTCCACGGTCAGTTCAGCTCCAGGTACGGCAGGAGCCCGTGCAGCCCGCCCTCGCGGCCGTATCCGGACTCCTTGTAGCCGCCGAAAGGCGAGGTCGGGTCGAAGCGATTGAACGTGTTCGCCCACACGACTCCTGCGCGCATGCGCTCGGCCATCCAAAGGATGCGCGACCCCTTGTCGGTCCACACGCCGGCCGACAGCCCGTACGGCGTGTTGTTTGCCTTCTCGACCGCCTCGTCGGGCGTGCGGAACGTCAGCACGGACAGCACCGGTCCGAAGATCTCCTCGCGGGCGATCCGGTACGACTGCGACACGTTCGTGAACAGGGTTGGCGGGAACCAGAAGCCGCGTTCGGGCAGCTTGCACTCAGGCTGATACAGCTCGGCGCCTTCCTCGACGCCTGACTCGACCAGGCCGGCGATCTTCTCCAGCTGGGCCTTCGAGTTGATCGCGCCGATGTCCGTGTTCTTGTCCAGCGGGTCGCCGAGCCGCAGCGTGCCGAGCCGGAGCTTCAGCTTCTCGAGCAGCGGCTCGAAGATCGACTCCTGCACCAGCAGCCGGCTGCCCGCGCAGCACACGTGGCCCTGGTTGAAATAGATGCCGTTGACGATGCCTTCGATGGCCGCGTCGAGCGGCGCGTCCTCGAAGACGATGTTGGCAGCCTTGCCTCCGAGCTCGAGGGTCAAACGCTTGCCGGTGCCGGCCAGCGAGCGCTGGATGAGCTTGCCCACCTCGGTCGAGCCTGTGAACGCGACCTTGCGCACAGCCGGATGAGACACGACCAACGACCCGGTCTTGCCCGCGCCGGTGACGATGTTCACGACACCGTCTGGCAGCTCGGCCTGCATGCAGATGTCCGCGAAGAGCATCGCCGACAGGGGCGTGGTCTCAGCGGGCTTGAGGACCACAGTGTTGCCCGCGGCCAGCGCCGGTGCGATCTTCCAGGCGAGCATCAGCAGCGGGAAGTTCCAGGGGATCACCTGGCCCGCAACCCCGATGGGCCGCGGTTTGACGTTCGGGAAGGCCCATTCGAGCTTGTCCGCCCAGCCCGCGTAATAGAAGAAGTGCGCCGCGCTCAAAGGGATGTCGACATCGCGCGATTCCTTGATCGGCTTGCCGCCGTCCATCGTCTCGACGACGGCGAGCTCGCGTGCGCGCTCCTGCAGGATCCGCGAGATCCGGAACAGGTAGCGCGCGCGACGCGAAGGACCTATCCGCGACCAGGAGTCGAATGCTTTCGATGCGGCCTTGACGGCGCGGTCGACGTCGACCTCGTCCGCCTCGACCACCTCTGACAGCTTCTCCTCGTTCGAGGGATTGATTGTCGGGAAGCGCTTCTGGCTGTGCGCCTTGACTATGCGGCCGCCGATGAAGAGGTCGTATCGCTTCTCGATCTTCACGTGATCGGTCGATTCGGGGGCGGGCGCGTACTCGAATCGCTGGGTCGCGAGCTCGGTGCGGGAACGCTTTGCTATTGCCATCGGCTAATCGATCGTGAAGTAGTCCATCGACTGGTAGGCGCCGCTGCGCTCCTTCTCGATCTGCATCAACACATCGTTCAGGAGGCTGCTCGCGCCGAGCCGGAACCGCTCCGGCGTCATCCACTCGGGCCCGAGCGTCTCGTACAGGACCACGAGGTAGGCGATCGCCTGCTTCGACGTCCTGATGCCGCCTGCCGGCTTGAGTCCCACGGGCCGACCGGTCTCGCGCACGAAATCGCGGATCGCCTCCATCATGACGAGGCTCACCGGCAGCGTCGCCGCGGGCTGCACCTTGCCCGTCGACGTCTTGATGAAGTCCGCGCCGGCGGCCATGGCCAGGATCGAAGCTCGCCGCACGCTGTCATAGGTGCCGAGCTCGCCCGTCTCGAGGATGACCTTGAGGTGCGCGTCGCCGCAAGCCTCCTTCACCGCGACGATCTCGTCGTAGACCTTTTGATAGTCGCCCGACAGGAACGCGCCGCGGTCGATGACCATGTCCACCTCGTCCGCGCCGGCGGCCACCGCTTGCTGCGTCTCGTCGATCTTGAGCGAGAGGAAGCTCTGGCCGGACGGGAACGCGGTGGCCACGGAAGCGACGTGCACACCGCTGGCGCCGAGATGCTCCCGCGCGTCGGCGACGCGCGCCGGGTAGACGCAGATGGCCGCGACCGATGGGATCGAGGTGTCGCCCGGCTTCGGCCGGATTCCCTTAGCGCACAGCGCGGCGATCTTGCCGGGGGTGTCCATGCCCTCGAGGGTGGTCAGGTCCATGCACCGGATCGCCAGGTCGAGGGCCCAGAGCTTGGAGGCCTTCTTGATCGAGCGCTTGGCGAGGGAGGCGGCCCGCTCCTCGGCGCCCACCTGGTCGACGCTGCGCACGCCGCCCATGAGCGAGCCCAGGTGCGAAAGCGACAGCGCCGTGGCCACGAAGCCAATAGTAGGAGGCTGCCCGTCTGTTAGATTCCGGGGCCGATTCAGAGAGGAGGCCGATGCCGGAGAAGCAGGTCAAAGAGCGGCGCCGGATCGAGATCGGTGCTCTCACGCGTCCGTCCGTTTACTGGCTCCTCGCGTTCGTGCCGGTTTCGGCCGGTTTGGCGATCGCCCATCAGCAGACGGCAACCTTCATCACGGCCGCGATATCGCTCATCCCGCTGGCGGCACTGATCGGGTCCGCGACCGAGCAGCTGGCCATCCATATCGGCCCCCAGCGCGGCGGCCTTCTGAACGCAACCCTCAGCAACCTGACCGAGCTGATCGTGGGAGTGTTTCTGATCGGCGCCGGCGAATTCACGATCGTCAAGGCGACGCTGATCGGCTCCATCATCGGCAACGCCCTCCTGGTGCTCGGCGCGTCCTTCGCCGTCGGAGGCAGCCGGCACAAGAGCATGTCGTTCAGCGCCG
>DASYXY010000085.1:0-106229 GCA_035934385.1 Candidatus Dormiibacterota bacterium | reverse complement strand
AAGGACAAGGCCTGCCACTTCTGGATCGGCAGCTACCAGTCGCTCCTCCGTTGGGCCGGCCTGGCCAACGACTGGCTCGTGGACGAGGTCGAGTGCGGCACCGTCACCGGATCGGGTGACTGCGTGTTCGCCATCAGGTCGGTCAAGGGATGACGAGCCGCTTGCGCACTCCGGTCTGCGAGCTGCTCGGCATCGACATCCCGATCTTCCAGGGCGGGATGAGCACCTACACCTCCGCCGAGCTCGTGGCCGCGGTGAGCAACGCCGGCGGCCTCGGCATCATCGGGGCGCTGGGCCGCAACCGCGACGACCTGCGCGACGAGATCCGTCGCGTGCGCAACCTCACCTCGAAGCCATTCGGCGTCAACCACGTGGTGTGCCGCATCGATGACGCCTGTGTGGAGCTCACTCTCGCGCAGCGAGTCCCCGTGGTCTCGCTGTCATGGGGCCGCGCCGCCGAGCTCACCGCGCGCGCGCACGAGGCGGGGCTGCGGGTCGTCCACCAGGTCACCACGCCCGAGGACGCGGGTGGTGTGGCGGCGGAGGGCGCCGACGTGGTCATCGCCCAGGGCACCGAGGGCGGCGGGCACGTCGGCACGAGCATGTCGACAATGGCGCTCGTGCCTCAGGCCGTGGACCTGGTGAAGCCGGTGCCGGTCATGGCGGCCGGCGGCATCGCGGACGGCCGAGGCCTTGCGGCCGCGATCATGCTGGGCGCGCAGGGCGTGCTGATGGGCACACGCTTCCTCGCCACCGTCGAGGCGCACGGCCGCGGCCACTCCAAGGACCTGCTGCTCAACTCCCTGGGCAGCCAGACCCTGGCGAGCAAGTTCTACGACGACATCCTCGGCATCCTGTGGCCTGGCTCGGTCGTGCGCACGATCAAGAACCCGATCCTCGAGGAGTGGGCGCGCAAGCCCGACGAGTGGGCGAAACACGCCGACGCCATCCGACCCGCGCTTCAGGCCGCGGTCACCAACGGCGACTTCGTGCTGGCCGGCGAGGCGGTCGGGCTCATCCACGAGATCCTGCCGGCGGGCGAGCTGGTGAAGAAGATCGCCGCCGAGGCGGAGGCTCTGCTAGGACCCCTGGTCTCCTCCCCACCGCAAGGTGGGGAGGCCGGGAGGGGTGATCAGTAGAACGCTAGGGCCCACCCCGCACGTACACGGTCTGGCCTGAGACGAAGCTCGATTCGTCGCTGCAGAGAAATGCGATCACCGACGCGATGTCGACCGGCTGACCGACCCGGCGCAGCGGTATCTGCGACGCCGCGCCCAGCTTGAAAGCCTCGTAGTCCACGCCCATACGCTCGGCGGTCGCGCGCGTCATACGCGTCTCCACGAAGCCCGGGGCGACGGCGTTGACGTTGATGTTGAACGGGCCGAGCTCGATCGCCAGCGTGCGCGCCATTCCCTGCAGGCCCGCCTTCGCCGCCGAGTAGTTCGTCTGGCCACGATTGCCGAGCGCGGAGGTAGAGGACAGGAAGACCATCTTTCCGTACTTCTGCTCGACCATGTGCCGCTGCGCTGCCCGGGCGCACAAAAATGTGCCCTTGAGATGGGTGTCGATCACCGCGTCCCAATCGTCGTCGCTCATCTTGAACAGCAGGTTGTCGCGGATGATCCCCGCGCACGTCACCAGCACGTCGAGGCGGCCGAGCTCCTTGACGGTGCGGTCGATCATCGCCTCCACCGCCTCGCGCTTGGTGACGTCGCAGGCGATGGCGAGGCCCTTGATCGGGTCCGCGACCTCGCGCGCGGGCGCCTCGTCCATGTCCGACACCACCACCTTCGCGCCCTCGCGAGCGAACAGCTCCGCGGTCGCGGCGCCGATGCCGCGGCCGCCTCCGGTCACGAGCGCGACGCGGTCCTTGAACCTCATCGCGTCATCGAGTCCAGGGCCGTGCCGCCGTCCTTGCGCGGATCGGATGCGCCCTCGAGGCGGCCATCGACAGCGACGATCACCTGCGGGCGGGAGAAGTACGAGTCGTAGTTGAGCGTCCGGCAGTTGACCTTGTAACCAAGCGACGTGAGGCCATCAGTGACCGCCACCGGGACGCGACCTTCCGCCTGGACCACGTCTCCCTGGTAGTCGACGCGAGGCGCGCTCACCGCCTCGACCGGAGTCATCTCGTGGTCGAGAACGTTGACGATCGTCTGCAGGATTCCCGTCACGATCTTCGTGCCGCCCGGCGCGCCCACGCAGACGCGAAGCTTCTCGCCGTCGAATACCATCGTCGGAGTCATCATCGTCATCCGCGTCTTGCCAGGGCGGATCGAGTTCGGTCGCCCGGGACGGGGGTCGAAGCAGTTCATGTAGTCGTTGTAGCCGAAACCCAGCCCGGGCGTGACGACACCCGACGCCGACCCGAGCGTGTGGGTCAGCGACACCGCGCCGCCCGCGTCATCGACGACGCATACATGTGTCGTATCGGAACGATCGTGCGCGCGCGCGGCCGCCGCTGCGTACTCCTTGTCCGCAAGCCTGCCGGTCGGCACGTCGACGAAGCGCGGGTCGGCCAGGTGCTCCTCGCGGTCGGCGACGGCCCAGGCCATCGCGTCCACCAGACGCCGGGCCGCGATCGTGCTCGGCCACCCGGCGGCGCGGAGGTCGAAGCCTTCGAGGTAGTTCAGCATCTGCATCAGAGTGAGCCCGCCGGCCGGAGCGCCCGCCGCCACCACTGCAAGCCCTCGGTACGTCCCGCGCAGCGGCTCGGTGACGTTCACTTTGTAGCTCGCGAGGTCTTCGCCGGTGATGAACCCTCCGTTGGCCGCGAAGTCAGCCGCGATCTCCTCTGCGATGCGGCCGCGATAGAAGTCGTCGGCTCCGAACTTCGCGAGCCGCTCCAGCGTGCGCGCGTAGTCCGCCTGCACGAACCTCTCTCCGATCGCGAACAGCTCTCCGTCATTCGTGTACAGCTTCTTGGCTGCCGGCGAAGCCTGGATGCGTAGGTGGTTGCGCACCACGTCGGGGCCGTAGTCGGTGGTCCAGTAGCCGTGCATGTAACCCGTTACGGGGAAGCCCTCGCGCGCCAGCGGGATCGCGGGCGCGATCGCCTGGTCCCACGAGATGGTGCCGTACCGCTCCAGCGCCGTCGAGAGTCCGGCCACCGTGCCCGGCACGCCGACCGACTGATAGCCGACATCGTTGACCCAACCTTCGAGCACGTAGCCGTAGCGGTCCGCCGCCTCGCGCAGGAACAGTGGCTCCCACATGTCCTCGCGCACGCGCGCGCCGGCAGTGGAGTAGAACTCCAGCAGCGCGTCCTCGCCGTGACGGTCGTGCACGAGCATCACGCCGCAGCCGCCGATGCCGCACATCTGCGGGTCGAGCACGCCCTGCGCAAACGCGCAGGTGACGGCGGCGTCGACCGCGTTGCCGCCGCCGCGCAGCACCTCGACGCCGATCTCGGCGGCCTGCGGCTGCGGACAGACGATGACGGCCATCTACGACGGAATCCTAGTGATGATGGTGCTCGTGCTCATCGTGCATCTCGTGGCCGTGAGCTGAGTGGTCCATGGCATCGGGAGCCACCGACATCGACCGGATCATCGCCGGGCCGCCAGTGGTCAGGAAGCGCCAGCCCAGCACGGCGATCAGCACCAGGAACGCGATGTTCAAAAAGGTCGTGTAGTTCCACGAGGGCGTCGCGTAGACGACGGTGACGTGGGCGTGGGTCGGCGCGATGCCGAACACCTGGAACAAGAGCCCAATGAGGAAACCCGCCAGCGCCATCGCCACGTACGAGGCGCCGAGCAGATAGAGGCTCATGCGGCCGCCGTAATACTTCCGGTAGATGTTCAGGACCGGCAGGATGATCAGGTCGGCGAAGAGGAAGCTGATCACGCCGCCGAAGCTGATGCCGCCGTTCCACAACACGGCGGCGAGCGGGACGTTGCCGATGGAGCAGACGAAGCTGACCATCGAGAGCAGCGGCCCCACTAGAGGCCCCCAGAACTCGTTGACGGTCGGGTTCGACGTGAAGAAGAAAACGCGCCAGAACGAGTCGGGCACCCAGGCCGCCAGCGCGCCGAAGATGAGCAGGCCGAGCCCCAGGTCGAAGTAGACGCTGTAGACGTCCATGAAGAAGTAATGGCTCACCGCGGTGAAGCCGCGGGCGCCGAACAGGCGGCTCAGGAATGGGCCTTCGGTGATTGACATGTCGTGGGCGCCGTGGCCCTCCATCGTCGAGCCGACGATGCCGCGGTCCGCTTGCGCCTTCGCCTCTTCGACCCACCTCTTGCGAAGCGTGACCTTGAAGATGATCCACAGGAGCAGCGCCATCAGCAGGCCGCCGGCGAACTCCGCGGCCAGGAACTGCCAGCCGATGAGGATGAGCAGCACCAGGCCGAGCTCGATCACGAGGTTCGTCGACGCGAACTCGAAGATGATCGCGTTCGTGAAGTCGGCGCCCTTGCGGAAGAGGGTCCGGGCCAGGGCCACCGCGGCGTAGGAGCAGCTCGAGCTGGCCGCGCCGAACAGGCAGGCCAGCGCAAAGCCGCGCAGGTTCGGTCGCCCGAGAGTCCGCGCCACCGCTCGCTGGGACACCAGCGCCTGCACCACCGCCGACAGCAGGAAGCCCAGCGCCAGCGGCCAGAGGATCTCCCAGAACATGAAGAAGGCGTCCTGGAGGGCGGTGACGATGGCTCCGATCATCGCGACCAACATAACCAGACCGGCTAACCGGCCGTTGATCTGACAAATGGGTAGTCACCCAAGATTGCCCACGCCCGTCAACATCGGCCGCATCGGCGCGGTCCTGGCGGTGCTGGCCGCCGTGGTCGCTCCCGTGGTGGCTACGCTCTGGCTGTCGACACCGGACGTTGCCGACGTCCAACAGCGGGTCGCGGCCGTGACGCGCGAGCACGGCGTCGTGCTGCTGACGCCGGACCAGGTGCCGGACCTGTTGGCCAAGGCCGTGGTTGCGACGGAGGACAGCCGCTTCTACTCGCACCACGGGATCGACACAGTGGGCCTTGCGCGCGCGGTGCTGTATGACGCGACCAACGGCTGCTTCTGCGAGGGCGGCTCGACCATCACCCAACAGCTCGTCAAGGAGCTGTACCTGAACGGCTCCGACCGCGGCCGTGACAAGGTCACCGACATGGTCCTGGCGCTCAAGGTCGAGCAGGTCCTCAGCAAGCAGCAGATCATGGCCGACTACCTGAGTGAGATCGCCACCGGCTACGGCCGCTACGGCGTCGTCGAGGCGGCGTGCGCGTACTTCAAGGCGCCCCTCGACAACCTGACGCTCGGGCAGTACGCGCTTCTCGCCGGCGTCACGCAGGCGCCGTCCGTGTACGACCCGACGGTCAACCCCTCACTCGCCGAGCAGCGGCGAGGAGAGGTGCTCAGCGACATGGTCGACGAGCACTACATCACGGCTACGCAGGCGGCGGCGGCGGGACAGGAGCCGGTGCTGGCCGCCGGCAGTGGCTGCTAGCTAGGGCGCCCACGCCATGGTCGACGTCGCGTCGAACGCGAGCGAGGTCGACATCTGCAGGGGATTGACCACCGGTGGCGGCGTCGGCGAAGGGATCGGGCTTGGTGAAACGGCAGTCACCGGCCCGCCGGGGATCGGACTCGGCGTCGGCGACGGGCTGGGCACCGGATGGAAGTAGGCGTTGCGAGGCAGGAACCACAGCTGGAACGGCTGGTCGCCGATCGCGGGCGCGAGGTACGCGATGCCGCTGCCGTCAGGCGCCCAGGTGGGCTGGGCCACCATCTGGTCGCTGATGACGATCTGGCGCGGGCCGATGGCCGGACCGGAGAACTGCGCGATTTCCAGGTAGGAGATCTGCTTGCCGTAGGTGCAGATCATGGCGATCCACCCGCCACCGGGCATCGGCGCGGGCTCGCGGCAGTCTTCCGCGGAGGTGGTCAAGGCGTGGCCCGCGTAGAGATCGTTCGGCGCCGGCCTGCCTTGAAACCAGATCTGACTGTGGATGCTGCCGTCGAAATCGCGGAGGTACTTGGTGTAGATGATTCCGCCTGGCACCGGGATCGGCTGAAAGTCGCCGCCCGTGTAGCCCTCGGAATAGCTCCAGTCGGTACCCCGGGCGACCCCGCCGTTCACGGGCATCGACCAGACCGAGAGGTCGACCTCATACCCGCCCTTGGGCTGGTCGTAGCTGAAAAAAACCGTCCCGCCATCGGCCGACGATCGCGGATAGAAGGCCCAGTGGTTGTCACCGGTGTCGTAGCTGCGGCGGGGCGCCTGGTTGTTGGTCAGCTGCGCGAGCGGCCGCCCGAACTGGTTGAGGATCCAGATGTCGGAGGAGAAGCCGGCGCGCCTGATGGCGAGCAGGTTGCCGTTCGGCATCAGCGAAGGCTGCATCCATCCGGCCTCGGGCGTGAGCTGGCGGTAGCGACCGTAGCTGAGGCTGTAGATGGCGCCGTTCTGAACGACGAACAGCTTGCCCGGCAGCTGGAACGCGCGAGGTGTCGGCTGCGCCGCCGTCGGCTTGATCGGCGCCGCTGCCAGCTTCGATTGGCGCGTGCCGATGTACAGGTATGTCGACACGCCGGTGATCACCATCAAGACCGCAAGGCACACGCCGAGTACGACCCTGGAGATCACGGGAAGTACTGGTGCACCAGCGGGAGGATCAGGCCCCAGTTGCCATAGAGGCTGCCGTTCGGCGCGCCTCCGCGCGTGTACGGCGACGCGAGGATGATCTGCGTGATCGCGTCGGGGTTGTCGAAGCTCGACGCCAGGGGCAGCAGGCTGGCCACCTGGCTGATCGAGATGTTGGTCTTGATCTCGCCACCTATGGCTTGCGCAAGCGCGGGGATGTCGGCGGGTGACAGCTCCTTCGCCTTCTGACGAATGGCGATGAGCACCTGCTGCTGACGCCGCGATCGCCCAAAGTCGCTTTGCAGATCGTTGTGGCGCGAGCGCACGTACTGCAGCGCTTGCACGCCGTCGAGGTGCTGAGGTCCGGCCATGACGGCGATCCGGGCGTAGCCGTAAGGGCTGCTCGTGAAGACGTCGAGCGGGTAGTAGTCGTCCAGCACCGGGTTGGAGGTGACGACGTCGATGCCGCCGATGGCGTTGATGACCCTGACCAGCCCGAGCAGCCCGATCCAGACGTAGTAGTTGACATGAACGTGGAAGTTGTTCTGCACGGTGGCGATGGCCGCCCCGGCGCCCCCGTAGGAGTAAGCGCCGTCGATCTTGTAGTAACCGCCGACGGAGAGAGGCACCCACAGGTCGCGCGGGATCGAGACCATGATCACCTGCTTGGTCGACGGGATGACGCGGACCAGGATCATCGACTGCGTGAGCACATGTTCGCTCTGGAACTTCGAATCGTCGTCAGAGCCGAGCAAAAGGACGGTGAACGCGCCCTGTTGCTGCGGCGTCGGGCTGGGCGACGGTTCCGGGCTGAACAGCGTGGGCAGCTCCGACGGCGAGGGGATGACGATCGGATTGTTGATCGCGTCGTAGGCGGTCTTGACCGCAGGCAGGAAGTACGCGAATCCTCCCGACGAAGCGGCCAGCGCGACCGCCAGTGCGGCAAGGACGAGTGTGCGGATTGGGTTCAGGCGCCTGCGCGAAGCTCTCGCGCGGCGGCCCGGCTTGAAACCGAGCACGGCCGACCATTTTAGACGGCGTGCCTTTGAGTGTTGTAAGTGAGCTGTTAAGGCCTAATGCGCGATCGCCAGCTCGACCGCGCGCACGACGAGCATCAGGATCGCGAGCACGAGGTAGCCGCTGAGGACGATCATCGCGATCCGGCGCACGGGCGACCACTTCGGCCGCTGCAGCAGAACGAGGGCAGGCATCCGCCAGTTCACGCGCTCCTCGCGCGACATCACGGGCCGGTCGTAGAGGCGCCGCTGTTCCTGCAACCCCCATACGCCGGAGGCGGCCGTGCCCGCGAGCACGAACACTCCGAGCACGATGGCCACCACCTCGACATTGATGGAAGGAAAGACGGTGGTCAAAACGAGGATCACCGATAGCGCGAGCAGCACGCCGACGATCGACACCGCAACCACGTTGAGCCAGGGCTTGTTGATCCACGGTCCGAGAACCTCGGCGTCGTTGCAGAGCAGCAGGGCGAACACGGTCGCGCTCGGAAGCAGGATGCCCGCGAGCACCTGCACCGCAGTGGTGATGAGGCCCAGCGGCGCGTGCGGGATGAGCACAAGGCCCGCCGCGAGCACGACCATCGCTGTGAAGCTGCCGTAGAACGTCCGCGCCTCGCCGATGCGCCGGTTGAGCGACTGGCGCACGCCGAAGATGTCGCCGAACGCGTACGAGGTGGCAAGGGTCACCGCCGAAGCGCCGACGATCGAGGCGTCGAGCAGCAGCAGCGCGAAGATCGCGCCCACACCGGGGCTCAGGTGGCGGGCGAGTCCCTGGGCGACGCCGAGCCCGTCCCTGAAATGCCCAAACTCGGACGTGCCGGAGAAAGCCGACGCGCTCGCCACGATGATGGCCGCGGCGCCCACGACCACGACGACCGCTCCGAGCGCCGTGTCCGCTTTCTCGTAATCCAGCCAGCGTGGCGTGATCCGCTTGTCGACGCAGTTCGACTGCTGGAAGAACAGCTGCCACGGCGCGACCGTCGTGCCGACGATGGCGAAGATCATCAGCGCGCCGCTCGACGTGAGACCGCCCTGGACGCCCGGGACCAGGAAGCCGCGCAGCGAGGCGCCGGCGTCGGGGTGGCTCAGCGCAGCGAGCGGAAGCACGAGCAACGAGCCGAACAGGAACACGAACATCGAGCGCTCCCACCGCCGGAAGTTGCCGCTGACGGTGATTCCGATGAGAAGGATCGTGGCCAGCGGCACCACGAGGTACCGGTTGAAGCCGAAGTATTCGCCGGCCAGCGTGACGCCGATGAACTCAGTGCTGATGACCAGGAAGTTCAGAAGAAAGAGGCCGCCGACCGAGTACCAGCCCCAGAACCGGCCGAAGCGCTCGGTGATGAGCTTGGCCAGGCCCACACCTGTGACGGCGCCAAGCCTGACGACCATCTCCTGGTTGACGATCAACACAGGCACGAGCAGGAGCAGCGTCCACAGGAGCGAGTACCCGTAGTTCTGTCCGGCTTGCGCGTAGGTGGCGACGCCGCCCGCGTCGTTGTCGCCGACCAGGACGATGATGCCGGGCCCGATGATCGCCGCGAGGGTCAGCAACCTTCCGCGCCACGTCCGGCGCGGGGAGCGGTCCTCGAGACGGATCGTGCCGAACGCGCCCTCGATGACGCCGGAGTCGCGCTCGTCGATCGTCCTTGGACTTAAGACTGGGTGCGAGTCGTTGCCAAGCGGCTCGCGCTCAGTCATGAGGTTTAGTCCCCGAGTCCAGCCTGTGAGGTTCGGCTCATACGCCTGAGCTCGCCTCGACTCTTGCGCGCCAGTCATCTGGGACCAGCGCCTTGGTCACGTCGTCAACCGACACCGCGCCGATCAGGTTGCCGCCGGCGTCGGTCACGGCCAGCGCCGTCAGGTCGTAGTCGGTCATCGCCAGCGCGAGGTCCGCGAGGTCCGTGCTGGTGGGCACGCTGAGTGTGACGAGCTGAACCTGGTCGACCCGGCTCTTGGCGTCGCTGCGAATGAGGTCGGCGGCGCTCGCGGTGCCGACGAACCGTCCATTGTCCTCGGCGACGAAGACGGTGTTGAGCAGCTGCTTCGGTGACTTGTCGTCGGTCCGGATCGCCTCGAGCGCCTCCGCGACGGTCGCGCTGCGGATGACCCACACGTAGTCGGGGCTCATCATCCCGCCCGCGGTGGTCGGGTGGTACTGAAGCAGCTTGCGCAGCTTGCGCTGCTGGCCGGCCGCCATGAGGTTCAGCACAGGTAGGCGGCGCTCCTGGTCGAGCTGGCCGAGCAGGTCGGCTGCATCGTCCGGCGCCATGCGGTCGAGCACACGCGCGACCTCGTCGTTCGAGCGCTCGCGCAGGAATTCACCGCGGTGCTCGTCGTCGAGCTCCTCGAACACGTCCGCGGCTAGCTCGACGTCGCGCTCGACCGCGTCCATGATCTCCTCGCCCTCTTCGTGCGACGCTCCTTCGACCAGGTCGGCGATCTGCGCCGGGTGCAGCCGCCGCAGCCGCTGCAGAGGCACGAGCAGCCTCGCCGTGGGGACGTGGGCGACGAACGGTTGCACCTCCTTCCAGTCGAGGAGGACGTGGTAGCGGAGGTCCGGCCGCGCCTTTCTCGGCACCAGGCGGCGCAGCATCGCGCGCGGGCTGCGATCGACGCCCAGCAGCCGCCACTCGCCGTCGACCTGTCCGAGCACGAGGTCGTGCGCACGCACGAGCCGGCCACCCGCCATGTCCATCAGGTGCCGGCCGAGCACGTCCGCCGACAGCAGCACCTCGCCGGGCCTGCGCTGGAACGCTGTCATGTCGATCGTGTTTGTGTTGAGCCGCACCGCGCCGGGCTCGAGCTTCTCGACCAGCTTGCGGCCGACGAACACGTCATGGCCGCCGACGGCCACCTTCAAGCCGGTGATGGGCGGATACCCGCCATCGGTGAGCTTGGCGATGAAGTCCGTCACCCGTCCGACCTGCTCGCCTGCTGCGTCCAGCACCGGGCTTCGGAGCAGCTGCGTGACAGTGACGCGACGTTTCTCGCGCTGTGAGTTGCCTTTCTGTTCGCTCATGGATTCACCTGCCAGCCTCTCTTCCCCACCGAACCTGCGCCCATTATGCCGCCGCGTTACAGTCGGCCCAGATTGACGCGGAGAGGTGAAGAAGCATTGAGCCAGCATGTCGAGCGGCGCAGTTCCAACCCAGCCCACCGGGAGGCGTACGCCAAGGCGATGGCGGCGCCATCCGACCACAAGCCCCGACTGGTCACCGCCGCCACGGTGCGCCCGCAGATCCACGGCACCAGCACCATCGGAGCCTTCAACAGCCGGCTCGCGGTCGGGATCACCAAGTACGTGGGTACGATGTGGGCCGCTTACATTTTCGCGGTCATCGGAGTCACCAGCCTGGTCGGTGCGGTGACCAACAACATCACGTTGACTCTGCTCGCCGGTGGCTTGAGCTCGTACTTCCTGCAGCTCGTGCTGCTGCCGATCATCATGGTCGGCCAGAACGTCATCTCCGCCAGCCAGGACGGGCGCGCCGAGGCCGACCACCTCACGCTGACCACGCTGCACGCGATGAACGTGCGCCAGCTGGAGATGCTGGAACAGCAGGCGAGGATCCTCGACCAGCAAAGCCAGATCCTGGAGATGCTTCGCGGCCGCCAGGCGAGCTGATGCCGGGCAAGAAGGACGAATACCGGCGCGAGCTGCAGTCGCGCTCCGACTGGGACTCCTTCTTGCATGCGCACTCCGGCCTGCCCGGGCCGCGCGCCAACCTCGAGCTGGTCGAGGTCGCGGGCGACCTGGCGCCGGCCGAAACGCTGTGGCAGTGGAGCGCTTCCGGGGATGAGTTCCTGGCCCTGTGCGGCGCCGCTGGCCTCGGCCGCTTCGCGATAGAGGATTCCCGTGTCCTTCCGCGGCTGCTCGAGCTGGCCTCCAATCCGCGCTGGCGAGTGCGCGAAGGCGTGGCCATCGCCCTGCAGCGAATGGGCAAGCGGGACATGGCCAGGCTCATCAAGGAGATGGAGACGTTGGCCGGCGGATCCGCGTACGTGCAGCGGGCCGCGGCCGCCGGACTGTGCGAGCCGCCGCTGCTGAAGGATCCGAAGCAGGTCAAGCGCGTGCTCGCGATCCTCAACCGGATCACCAGGTCGCTCGCGGCTACGAAAGATCGCAAGTCCGAGGAGTTCCGCGTCCTGCGCACCGCGCTCGGCTACTGCTGGAGCGTCGCCGCCGCCGCCTCGCCCGCCGACGGGAAGGCCGCCCTCGAGCCTTGGCTGAGCTCGCGCGACCCCGATGTCCGCTGGATCATGAAGTCGAACCTGGGAAAGTCGCGCATGTCAGCGCTCGGAGCGCGCTGGGTAGCGGCTAGCTTGAAACGCCTGGGATGAGCTCGGCCAGCAGCTTGCGCACACGGCCCTCGATCTCGCCGCGGATCTTGCGCACGGTTTCGAGATCCTTGCCCGCGGGGTCCTCCAGCTCCCAGTCCTCGTAGCGCTTGCCTGGGTAGATCGGGCAGGCGTCGCCGCAGCCCATCGTGATGACGACGTCGGCCGCCTTCACCATGTTGCCGGTCATCGGCTTGGGCAGCTCGGCGCTGATGTCGATGCCGATCTCATCCATGGCCTCGACCACTTTCGGGTTCAGATGCTCGGCCGGCTCGCTGCCTGCCGATCGGACGGTGACGCTTTCGCCCGCAAGCTGGCGCAGCAGCCCCGCCGCCATCTGGCTGCGGCCTGCGTTGTGGACGCAGACGAACAGGACCTCCGGCCGTTCTGAGCTCAACTATCTTTCACGCCATGGGCAAGCTGCATCACGTCGCCAGTGAGGACTGTACGTCGGGCACGGCGCAGACCGCCGGCATGAATCGCTTTGCCGCCCTTTCCGGGGATACGGTTGGCAGCCGTTCCATCTGGATGGGCGAGACGCACGTGGCTCCAGGCGCGAAGTCCGGGCCGCATCACCACGGCGACAGCGAGACCGGGATCTACATCGTGTCGGGCACGCCGGAGTTCATCTACTCTGAGGACGGCCACGAGGTTCGGCTCCGGACCAAACCGGGCGACTACATCTACGTCCCGCCCTTCGTCCACCACATCGAATCCAACGCGCACTCGGACGAGGAAGCCGTGGTCGTGATCGCGCGCTCCACGCAGGAAGCGATCGTCGAGAACCTGGAAGCGCTCTAGGCCGTAACGGCCCGCGACCACAGGCGTTCGTGTGTAGAGACGCTTCGATGAGGCCCTGGATCATGGTTCCGGCAGCGATCCTCCTGGTTGCATGCAGCAGCACCGTTTCCGCACCCTCGCCGACGGCGGCCGCAAGTCCGACGCCCTTGCCGACGCGGTCCGCAAGCCCGATGCAGGTCCCGATTGCCCAGAGCGACGCGCTCGTGTCCATGCGCATGACGTCGCTTTCGATAATGTGGGCCGCCACCAACAAACGAGTCCTCCGCAGCACAGACGCCGGCCGGCACTGGACCGATGTAACACCACCCTATGGGGGGCACGATTGGGCGGCGTTCTTCGCGGTCGATGACGCTGCGGCCTGGGTAGTTCAGTCGGACTTCGACTCGTCTCTGTACACGGTGTGGCGAACGGTTGACGCCGGGGCGTCGTGGCGATCGTTCGCGAGCGGGTTGCTTGGTGGCAGCGTGACGAGCGTCATGTTCGTCGACCGCATGCATGGCTGGATCACCGACAGCCTTGGTTCGGCAGCCGGTTCTGAAGGCGTCGCGATACTTCGATCGACGGACGGCGGTGCTACGTGGTCAGTCACCGCCTCGACCGACGACCCGAGCACCGGACAAGGCAGCAGCGGCATCCAGTTCGGATGTGACAAAGGCGCCGCGGTCTTCGGCAGTCCGTCGATTGGATTGCTGACCACGTTCTGCGCCGGTGGCCCACCGTTCATCTACCGGACCACCGACGGTGGGTTTACCTGGCGGGGCCAAGCGCTGCCCAACGTTCCATCAACCCAGTACGGAGGTGGAGCGGAAAACGCGACATTCCTCTCGCCAACGGACGCGATCGTTACCACCGAGTACTACGCCGATGGACCGGTGTACGGGCTCCTGGTCACCCTTGACGGCGGAGCGACGTGGAGCGCTCACCGGTTGCCAGGCGCCGGGTCTGTGGATTTCGAATCGATCCTGTCCGGATGGCAGCTCAATGACACGCTGGCCGCTACTAGCGATGGCGGAAGCACGTGGCACACGATCGGCTCATCGCTCCCGTTCAACGCAACTGACATGACTCTGCAGTTCCTCGGCAAAGGCATTGCGGTCGCATGGGCGTTCCGGCAGGCAACCGCGTACCGCACTGATGACGCCGGCAAGACATGGCGGTGGGTGGTCCCGAGCGGCCTCGGTACTTAAAAGTGCCCCGCTGAGGATTCGAACCTCAGACCCTCTGTTTAGAAGACAGATGCTCTATCCACTGAGCTAGCGGGGCGCGCGCGCGGCCCAAGGCTACCGCTTTGGCGGATAGTCTCCCGCTCTGGCCACCATGCTGGGAAGCTCCTTACCTAGCTGCTCGCCCAGCCAGTGCGAGCACGCGATCAGTGCATCCAGGTCGACGCCGGTGTCGACGCCCATGCCGCGCAGCAGATAGACGAGGTCCTCCGTAGCGATGTTGCCCGTGGCTTTCGGAGCGAACGGACAGCCGCCCGCGCCGCCGACGGACGAGTCGAGCGACACCGCGCCGGCATCGAGCGCGGCGAGAGCGTTCGCGTAGCCCGTGTTGCGCGTGTTGTGGAAGTGCGCGCCCACGGTGGCGCCCCGAGCGCGCGACCCCGACACCAGCTCCGTCACCTGGCGAGGCAGGCCCACGCCGATCGTGTCGGCCAGGCAGATCTCGTCCGCCGGCGCCTCCATCAGTTGTTCCACCAGTCCGAGCACCCGCTTCGGCGGCACCGGGCCCTCGAACGGGCAGCCGAAAGCGACGCTGATGGTGACGGTGATCGGCTTCCTGTCCGCGCGGGCGCGACGCACCAGCGAGAGAGCGATCGCGAGGCCCTCGGCGCTGGTCGCGTTCTGGTTGCGGCGGCCGAACTCATCGGTGGCGGAGAAGGCGTAGTGAATCTCGTCGACGCCGGCGGCGGCCGCGCGCTCGTAGCCCTTCTCGTTCAGGACCAGGCCCGCGTAGACCACACCTGGCGCGCGGTGAAGTCCCGACATCACCTCTTCCGCCCCGGCCATCTGCGTAACCAGTTTCGGGTTGACGAAGCTCGCGGCCTCCATCTTCTTCAAGCCGGCGTTGGCAAGCCGATCGCACAGGGAGGCACGAACCGCCGGCTCGAGCGTCCGGGCCTCGTTCTGAAGCCCGTCACGCGGGCCGACGTCGCAGATCGAAACGGCGCTCATATAGATAAAGGTAGAGCGGGGGCGGCGGACGATTTAGCATCCCCAGCGATGAGAAAGCTCTTCACGGTCGATGGGCACGTCGAGGATGCCAGCCACATCGAGATCCAGCGGTGCTTCAAGGACGCCCACGAAAAAGGCTTCTGGCTCGACATCGAGGCGCCCAACGACGAGGACTACCAACTGCTCGAGAACACTTTCAAGTTCCATCCGCTGGCCATCGAGGACATCAAGAACCAGGACCAGCGGCCGAAGGTCGACGAATACAACGAGTACAACTTCGCGGTCATCTTCCAGGCCGACTGGCACGACGAGGACATCACCTTCCACGAGCACCACCTCTTTGTCGGCGCCAACTACCTCATCACCGTCCGACTTGATGCATCTGGGGCCGTTGACCAGCTTCAGCACCGGATCAAGCAGAGCCCCGAGCTGACCAAAGGGCAGCCGGCCTTTCTCACCTACCTCGTGATCGACGCCCTGGTCGACGCCACGTTCCCGGCGCTGGAGAAGCTCGACGACACCGTTGACGCGCTGGAAGACGAGATCACCGCCAAGGCGAGCCCCGATTCGCTAAATCGCATCTACCACCTGAAGCACGCGGTCACCGATATGCGCAAGTTCCTCGGCGCGCAGCGAGAGGTGTTCCAGCGCCTGATCACGCACGGCATTCACCTCCAGCAGCAGGACATGACCCTCTACTACCGCGACGTCTACGACCACATCGTCCGCCAGTACGAGACGGTCGACGGCTTGCGCGACCTGCTCACCAGCGCCATGGACGTCTACCTGTCGACGGTGTCCAACCGCCTCAACAGGACGACCACGACTCTGGCCGTCATCGCCAGCCTGTTCCTGCCGCTGAGCTTCCTCACCGGCTTCTACGGAATGAACTTCACGTACCTCACGACGGTCCTGGAGGTCCCTTACTGGACCTTCTGGGGCGTGGGCATCGCCACGATGATCGGCTCGATCGTCATCCAGCTCGTCCTCTTCAAGCGGCGCGGCTGGATCTAAGCCGGAAGAATCGCGCCGGCGGGCTGGTTTTCACTCGCATGAGCGAAAAGACCACGAGCATCCGCGTCCCACCAGCTGGCACGAAGGGCACCAGGATGCCGGGCGGCAAGCTCGTGCGGGCCCTGTCGAAGCCCTTCCTCAATATGCAGGTCGCCCGCTACCAGAAGGTCAAAGGCACCGAGCCGGCGAAGTTCATGGGCTTCCCGGTTGTGCTGCTTACCACCGTCGGAGCAAAGACGGGCACCGAGCACACCCATGTGCTCGGAGGGTTCCCCGACGGCGAGGACGCCTGGCTCGTCATCGCCTCCAAGGGCGGCTCGGCGACTCATCCGCACTGGTTCCACAACATCGCCAAGAACCCGGACAAGGTATGGATCCAGGTGGGCAACCGCAAGGTGCGCGCCAACGTCGAGTCGCTGCAGGGAACCGAGCGCGAATCGGCTTACGCCCGCGTCGTCGCGGTGGCCAAGAACTACGGCGACTACCTCAAGAAGACCGACCGCGAGATCCCGGTCCTCCGCGTGACGCCCGCCGCCGAATAACCTCCTCGTCCGTGGACGTATGTGAGGGGTGTGGCCTGCGCGTGGCGGGCGGCACCGCCGGCTGCCAGGCGATGTTCGACGAGTTCCGGGCGCGTGAGATGTCGGAGCTGGCGCCCTCCTACGCGTCGACCCGGCTGACCGTCGATGTCTACTGCCTGCAGCACCCAGACCGGTACTGCGTGTCGGCCAAGTCGCTGGCTGCGCATCTGACCGGCGCCGGTTGGGCGGTCGAGCGAGACGGCGACGAGTGGGGCCTGCGCCAATTGCAGCGGTGGCTGGACTCAGGCCCGAAACTCGAGAAGCCCCCGCTGCCGCCGGCTCGCGGGCCGCTGACCATCGCCGACGTCGCGGGCGCTGCGGACCCCGACGCCTACACCGCCGCGCTCGACCGTTGGGCACGGGCGACATGGGCTGCCTACTCCGAGCTTCACGACCTCGCGCGCCGCTGGATCGACGCGGCCGTCGACTAACCCCTGCCGGGATTGTTCGGAGTCGCGGTCACGACAGCCGCGTTGGGCGGGGGGCTGTTCAGCGCGATCGTGCACGACGCCGTGGTGGTGGCGTTGAAACCCACGTCAGGCGAGACTGTCGCCGTGCATGAGCCGGCCGCGGCCTTGGTCGCGGGATCGGTGATCGTGAACGTGATGGTCGACGGCGACACCGCGCCGGTCGGTCCGCCCAGGTTCTTGAGGAGGGCCGACACGACACAGGGCGAGCTGCACTTCGAGGTGTCGACCGAGATCACTGTGTAGATCGGCGGCAGCGTGGAGAGGTTGGAGAAGTCGATCACGTCGTTGGGTGCGCTGATGTCGAAGTTCTTGCCGTAATTCGAGTAGTGCAGGTCGGTCTCGCCGATGCCGTCGATGGTCACCCTCTTGTGCGTCGCCACCCGCAGCAGCCTGTAGGGCGATTCCGACGCGATGAACACGTCGGCACGCGGACCTGACAGCTCCACAGCGTCTGCTCCGTCAACCGACACGTGATCCGTGCGCGACGATATCGCCGGGCCCAGGAAGGTGGTGCGAAAGGCCGCGCCGCTGGTGAAATCGACCAGCTGCGGCAGGAGGCCGCCCGGTCCCCTCCACCATGCGTTGCCGGCTGCGCGCGCAAGGTCCCGCGTCTGAGGATCTCCTCCCAGGAGCTGAAGCAGGAACGCCTGGCCGCTGAAGTACGCGGCCTGCGGCAGAACGATCGCTTCGAGCTTGACCTCAGCATTGCTCACGGTCATCCGGCGCAGCTGGCCGGTCAGCTGGAGGTCGAGGTTCCACCGTGTGCCCACGGCCGGCGTAGAGACGCGAGCGCCGCTGACGATCGGTGGTGGCGGTGCGACCACCGTCTGCGTGTATACACCGCCGACCTCGAAGCTGACCTGCTGCAGCGAGGCCACGGCGCCGTTCTCGAGCGCGCGCGTCGTGGCCGATCCGATTCCGAAAGGCAGATCGCACGCCGAGAGGCACATCACCGCGCCCGCGAGCACGAAAACGAAGACTCTCGACTTGCGCATCTTTCTGTAACGGCATGCATAACATGGCCGTTACCGAACCGTGGCGACCACCGGCCAAGCGCCCCTCTCCCCGCCGCGCGGCAAGCCCACCGTGCAGCTCTTCGGCCGCGTCTACCCGGTCCTGCTGCCGAGCATCCGCGATCCGCGCCTGCACGTCGCGGCAGTGCTCCTCACGCTGCAGGTTCTGGGCCAGACGGTGCTCGACTTCCGGCTCTCGATCGCCCAGATCCTCATCTGCCTCGCGGCCGGCGCGCTCATCGAGTTCGGCGTCGCGTTCTTCAAGGACAAAGTCATTCTCTGGCCGGCGAGCGGCCTGCTCACGGGCAACAGCACCGCCTTCATCCTCCGCGTGCCAGGGACGTTGCATGGCCAGTGGTGGAGCCTTCACGGCATCTGGATCTTCGTCGGCGTGGTCGCCATCTCGATGGCGTCGAAATACCTGATCCGCTGGAAGGGGCGGCACATCTTCAACCCGTCCAACCTCGGCCTGGTGCTCGCGTTCGTCGCGTTGGGGCCCCAGTACACGGAGCCTCAGGACCTCTGGTGGATCCCGATGGGTCCTTGGATGATCGTGACCTACGCCATCCTCATCGGCGGCGGGCTCTACATCGGCTGGGAGCTCAAGCTGCTCGGCCTCGAGCTCGGCTACATGGCGGCGTTCGCTGTGTTCGTGGCGCTCGCGCTGGCGCCTGTGCCCGACCACTGCATGATCGCGAGCTGGCACGCGACGCCCATGTGCGGATCGGAGCTGTGGACGATCCTCGTGACCTCGCCCGAGGTCCTGATCTTCGCGCTCTTCATGATCCCCGACCCGCGCACGGTGCCGGACGGCCAGGCGTCGAGGTTTGTCTTCGGCGTGATCGTGGCGCTGCTCTCGGTGCTGCTGCTCGGCCCGACGACGCTCGAGTTCTGGACCAAGACCGCGATCCTCGCGAGCCTGGTCATCGCGTGCGCCGGCCGCTTCGGCCTGGCGCAGCTGATGGCGCCGTTCGATGAGGGATTCCGCTTCGTCTCTGCGCTGCGGCAGATGAGCTGGCGAGCGCCCGCGGCCTTTTTCGTGGCGGCCATCTGCGTGGGCTGCGTGCCGGTCGCCTCGGACATCGCGACCCACACCCCCGTTCCTGCCGCGGAGCTGGCCGACGGCACGCTCCCAACCGTGACCCTGACCGCCGGCTCCGGGTCCGACCCGGGCGTGTGGGCCGTCTCGGCCGGTGCACTCTCGCTCCCAACCAACACGGCCCTCGGCCCACAATCCGCCTCGTCGCGCGTGTGGATCCTGCCCAACATCCCGTCGGTACAGATCCCCGACAACGTCACCAACTTCGACCCGAAAATCGACCAGCAGGCGGCCAACCAGATGGCCCACGACGTCGTGCTCGACCTGATGATCGAGTCCGAGGCGCGGAGGGCCCACGACCTGAACCTCGCGACCGAGGGCGCGGTGCCGGATGCGCTGGGCGAGTTCACAGACGTCATCAAGTCCGACGGCGGCCGGAGCATCAGGAAGACCTACGCCTTCACCTCGGTCAGCCTCTCATTGTTCCTGCCCAAGTTCAGCACGCAAGCCGCCCGGCTGGTGGGCGTGACCCTGGTCGGAACCACGACCCTGGCCACGCTGGACAGCAATGGCCATGTGCTGTCGCAGGTGACGCAGTCCTACAACAAGAGCTGGGGCCTTGGGGGAGGTCCGCCGCCGGACGACCCGACCCACGACCGGATCGCGCAGGACTATACGGACCTGGCTAAGGCTTAGTCCCATGTCCCTCCCCACCGTGTGGGGAGGTTAGGTGGGGGGCGTCGACTCAGCTACTGACTGTCCCGCGTGACTGCCTTGGGGATCCCGTCCGGCTCGTACATGGCGGGCGGCTCAATGTCGAATACGTCAGCCAGCCTCACGAAGAGGTTGAACAGCGCCGCTTCGTACGCAGCCTCCGCGATCTGCTCGTCGCTCCAGCCCACGTCGCGCAGCTCCTGCACCTGCTCGTCGGTGACGCGGTAGGCGCCGATGGTGATCGTGCGCGCAAACTCCAGCAGCAAGCGTTCAGGTCGGTCGAGGTGCGCGGCGTCGAGGTCCCCGTCGCGAAGGGCGTCGGCAACCGGTGAGAACTGCTCTCCCTGCAACTGCAGGAACCACGCGTGGGAGCTGAGTCAATACCGGCACCGGTTCAGGGCCGATACGTAGGACGCGATCATCTCGTGCTGGGCGCGCGTAAGCGCCCCGTCGGTGAAATGCATGAACGAAGCCGCGTCGATGGCCGCCGCAAAGTCGGGCCGCAAGCTCATGGTGCGGAGGATTTCCGGCACGACCCCTGAACGGCTGAGCGTCTTCCACCTCGCGTACATCTCGGCGAGCGGTCCGGTGGCGTCGGCCTCGGCGACCATCTTGATGCGGGCCATCAGCGCGACAACGCCTTTTTGGGTCGCCCGGTTACAAGCCCGTTCCAGCCCCACTTGGGCAGCGGCAGTCCGTCGGGCACCTTCGCGCCGGGCGGCGAGTAGGAGTCGACGATTCGGGTCGCCCATTCCATGTATGAGCGCAGCGCCGTGCGGAGCTTCTTGTCGGTGGGCAGGCCCGCGTCGTCGACGCCCTGCATGAAGCAAGCGGTGAAGCGCTGGGAGAAGTCGGGCCCGGTGCCGTTGCCGGCGTGAATCGTCAGCATCGCCGACTGGCCGCCATGTGACTGGCTGTAGCGCTCCGGTCCCCCGAAGACCTCCGCCCAGTACGCCGCCAGATGCTCGAGGTGGTTCGGGTCCGATGTCTTGGCGAACGGGTGGTTGAGCTCGGGATCCTGCAGGCAGCGCTCATGCGTCGCCGCCGCCAGCGCCACAAAGGCGTCCGCGCCGCCCGCGAACTCGTAGATCGACGGGCGTTTCTTGGCCACGCCGCGGATGTTAGCCCCGCAGGAACCGTTCGAGCCCGGCGCTCAGGGCCCCGACCCGTTCCGCCCTCAGCCCGTACAGCTTCCGCCGCTCGCCCCGCACGCTCACCAGGCCCGCCTCGCGCAGCACCGCGAGGTGGTGCAGCAGCGTGGTCAGGCCCATCGCCAGGCGCAGGGCCAGCTCCTGCGCGGGAAGCTCGCCGTCGGACAGGAGCCTCAGGATGCGCAGCCGCCTGTCGTCTGCGAGCGCCTGCCCGAACGCCAGCAGCTCTTTCGGTGGCCTCGTGGGATCGACCACGCGGCCGGCGCGAATCGGGTAGCAGACGATGTTCGTCGACAGGTGGTCGAAGACATGAAGCGCGGGCCATATGACCCGCGACGGGACCAGCAGGACCGAATCGATGCCGGTCTCGTAGACGAAGTCGTAGCACTCCATCGCCTCGGCCACGACGAGCTCGGGCCGGCGGCCGCGGGCCGACGCCCGTCGCTGCGCCACCTCACGATCGAGGCGCTGTTGGTCGTGGAACTGTGTGAACACGTCCACCCACGCGCCCAGCAGCCTGGCCAGGCTGCGCCGCATGTCCCACGCGCTCCCCTCGAGCAGCACCCGGAGCGCCCCCTGCCACAGCTCGTCGTCCGGGTAGGAGGTGGCGAGGAACTGGCGAATGGCTGCGCGGTCCCCGGACACCGCCGCGGCCACCGCTTCTGGCGGTGTGGCGCGCCGGAAGTAGCGAACGTAGTAGCCCACGAGCCGCAGCCGGAGCTCACGCGGATGCATGGCCTGCAGCGTTTTGAGAAACGAGGCCGGGTCGCGCGGGGGAGTCGTGTCGTAGGCCACCGTGAGCAGGTGCGTCCAGACCATGTCGCAGCCTGCAGGCCAGGCAGCCACCTGCCTCACCAGCGCGCGCGGTGCCGGCCACTTGAGCGTGCCGGCGGTCGCGGAAGCCAGGGACAGGATGAACTCATACGCGGGCGAGGCGTCGATCTCCAGCCGCAGGCGCCGCTGAGCCATTCGCCCCCGATTCTAGTTCAAGAATTTTCGAACTTCATTCGCTAATTTGACTGAAGTAGCCTGGTTGCTGAATGAAGTACCGGTTGCTCGGTAGGTCAGCGCTGCGAGTCAGCGAGCTCGCCCTGGGCACGATGACGTTCGGCGAGAAATGGGGCTGGGGCGCGTCGCTCGAAGTGTCGCGCCGGATGCTCGACCTCTTCCTCGACCGCGGCGGCAATTTCGTCGACACCGCGAGCAACTACACGGACGGCCAGTCGGAGGCTTTCCTCGGCGAGCTGCTGGGCGACCGGCGCGAGCGCGTCGTCCTGGCCACCAAGTACACCCTCACCAGCAACCGCCAGGACCCAAACGCTGGCGGCAATCACCGCAAGAACATGGTCCAGACGGTCGAGCGGAGCCTGCGCCGCATGCGCACGGACCGCATCGACCTCCTCTGGATGCACATGTACGACGGCATGACCCCGATCGACGAGGTGATGCGCGCGTTCGACGACCTCGTGGCGTCGGGCAAGGTGCTTGCCGCCGGCATCTCGGACACGCCCGGCTGGGTCATCTCCCGCGGAGTGGCCATCGCCGAGCAGCGGGGCTGGACGGTCCCCTGCGCGATCCAGCTGCCGTACAGCGTCTCCGGGCGGGATGCTGAGCGCGAGCTGCTGCCGATGGCGTCGCAGCTCGGCCTGGCGGTGACCGTTTGGGGCGTGCTCAACGGCGGCGTTCTCACGGGGAAGTACGGCAGCGCAAATGGGGAGTCGCGCCGGTACGGCGACGAGACTCCAAGCGAGCGGTCGACCCGGGCGGCCGCCGCCGTCCGAGAGGTGGCCCTTGAGTGCGAGGCAACGCCGGCGCAGGTCTGCATCGCCTGGGCTCTCTCCCGCCGTCCGGAGGTGAACCTCATCCCGCTCCTCGGCGCGCGCACCGTGACGCAGCTGGAGGAGAACCTCGGCGCGCTCGACGTGAAGCTCAGCGGCGAGATGGTCCGCAAGCTCGACGAGTCGAGCGGCTTTCAGGTCGGGTTCCCGCTCAGCTTCCTTGGCGACGAGGAGGTGGTCGGCCTCATCTTCGGCGAGACCAGACCGCTCATCGAAGCGTGAGCTCGACCTCGCCGTCGAGAAACCTCCCCAACCGGGCCGCCGCCTGACGCACGGCCGCGATCTCGCCGCGGCTCAGCGGCGCGAGCGGCCTGACCTCGATCTTGACCCGACCCGGCATGATCGTCCGGCTCCAGGATCCGCGCACGCGGCCGCCGATCGTGACGACGTTGGACAGGATCCCTCCCATCGGCGAGGCGTCGCGGTAGTAGGCGAACGACGCCGCATCGAAGGGGACCTTTGGGTCGAGCAGGGCGCTGCGGTCGCGATACGCGACCGTGTACTCGTCGAAGTTCGGCAGCAGGTGCGCAGTGGTTCTCCCGGCGCTCGCCCGTCCCGGGCCATCCGCGCCGCTCCAGTGATCGCTGCCGTCGATCTCTTCGCGCCGCAGCGCATTGCCCGCCAGCTGAATGCCCCTGCGAATCTCCTGGATGGTCAGCCCGGACCACCACGCGAAGTCCTTCATCTGCGCGGGGCCGTGGCTGATGAAGTAGGTGATGGTCAGCCGCTGGAGAGCCTCCTCGCGATTGAGCTTTCGCGCCGTGCGAGCTCGTTCCGCGAACAGCGCGTACGTGAACTGCTTGCCGCGTCGCGGACCGCTGGTGATGACGTTGGCGTGCTCGGCGCTCGCGAGCAGGTGGGGCAGCCGCTGACCGTCGACCGGGATGCCGGCCGACTTGAGCACTTCGCCGAGCTCCGGTCGGGTCATGAACTTGCCGCCGGCCAGCGCCTCACCGAAGAGATCGCAGGCTCGCTCGACCGTGCGCCCGTCAAGCTCGAGCTGCCGATGTCTACCGGCGAGCCCCGCCATCACGCGAGGTGACGTGAGCTCCTGGATCCAGCGGATGTCGCGCGGCAGCACGAAGTGCCAGGTGGGGCGCATGACGTGGGTGCGGAGGATGTCGCCGCGATCGAACGCCGCGTCGATGTCTCCGTCGACCGTATCGCGCAGGCGCTGGCCGAGAGCCCACTTGGCCGCGGCGTAGTCCTGCGACTGCACGGCGCCGAACCACCCAACCGCCTCGACCGCCGACCCGAACGGCTCGCCGATCAGGTGGTGAACCCGCAGCCGGCGCGCAACAAGGTCGCTCACGCCTATCAGTCTCCCCTCTCCCGCAAGGCGGGAGCACAGGGTGAGCGCGAGCAACGCGTCCTGACCGCGCCTGGCGCGCAGGGCTAGGGTGAGGGCGCCAATGCTCACAGCCACCCAGCGCGGGACCGCGGGCGAGCAGCTCTTTGCCGCCTGCGTGACCCTGTCGTCAAACGGCGAGCTGGAGCTGTTCAAGCCGCTCACCGACGACGACCACACCGACATCTCGGCTGGGCACCGCGGAGGCGTGCCGGCGCTGTCGATCCAGGTCAAGACCGCGCTCACCCTGGACCGCAAGAAGCTCGCGGGGGCGCGGATGAGCTTCCCGGAGGGCGCTCCTCGCGAGCACCCGGCATTCGTTTACGCGATCGTCTATGTCCCGGACCTGGGCATCGAGTTGGCGTGGCTGGTGCCGAGCGCGGACTTCAATCGCCTCTGCTACCGAGGCGCGGGACGCCGCGGCAAGGGCATCGAGCTCCAGTTCATGGCCAGCCCGTCGCGCGACGACCACTGGGCTCCATACCGTTGCTCTCGCTTCGATCTTGGCCAGGGATTGATCGCGTTGATCGACTCCCTTCCGTCCGGCCCGCCACCCTGGATGCCAGGCGACCACCTACTTCTGCGCCGTTAACACCCTGGGTTGACCTTCCAAACATTCGTTCGTACTCTGCCTTCATGCTCGACTCGCCCATAGATCCCGCTCCCGAAGGCGCTCGCCTCGCCCTGGAGCTGATCCGCGTGCGCCAGGAGATCGACCGCCTGGAGATCGAGTTCTCCAAGCTGGCGACCGCCTTCGACAAGACCCGCCAGTGGGACCCCGAGGGCTACAACAGCGCCCTCGATTGGATCCGATTCAACTGCCGCATGACCTCAACCGGAGCGGCGGACCGGCTCGCCGTCGGCGAGCGGCTGTCCCAGCTCGGCAAGAGCCACGACGCGATGCAGGCGGGCGAGATCGGCTTTGCTCACATGACCGTCATGGCCCGCACAGCTGCAGCGGTGGGCGAGCCGTTTGACGAAAACAAGCTCCTGCCTCTGGCCCGCCTGTTCTCGCCGGGGCGCTTCCACTACCGGTGCATGCACTTCAGGCACGCGGTCGATCCGAAGAAGTACGCCGACGAGCAGGCTCAGCTGGCGGAAGAACGCAGGCTAGAACTCAGCACTGCCGAAAACGGGTGCCTCCTGATATCCGGCATCCTCGACCCCATCGGCGGCGCGGCCGTCCGCACCGCACTCGAGCCGCTCGCTCGGGTGATGGGCGCCCACGACGACCGGCTCCTCGAGCACCGCTTCGCCGACGCGCTCGTCGAGCTCGCGACCAAGGGCGGCAAGGTGGTCGTGCAGATGCAGGTGACGAGCTCCATCGAAACGCTGCTCGGAGTGATCGGCGCGCCGGGCGCCGAGAACGAGTTTTCGCTTCCCATCTCATCTCGGACGGTCGAGCGCTGGGCGTGCGACTGCAGCATCACGCGAGTCCTGATGCAGGACTCGGTCGTCATCGACGTCGGCCGGGCCGAGCGCGTGATCAAGGGACCCCGGCGCCGTGCGCTCATCGCGCGGGACAGGCACTGCCAGTGGCCCGGCTGCGAAAGACCAGCGTCGTGGTGCGACGGCCACCATATCGTCCACTGGGCGCGCGGTGGCGGCGGCGAGATCGAGAACCAGGTGCTGCTGTGTGCCCGCCACCACTGGAAAGTCCACGAGGGCGGCTATCAGCTCATCCGTACCGAAGACGGGAGCCTGCTGCTACTGGCGCCGACCACAAGGTTCGACCAACCGCGCGGACCTGACTAACTAGTCGCGACCTTTCGTGGTGGCGATGTCCGCCTCGTTGCCGGCCGCGTCGGCGAGCGTCCACCACATCGGCGCGAACTGGTCGCGCACCATCCTGCCGCCGGCGGCCAGCGCCGCCGCGATGCGCGCCTCCGCCTGCTCGTACGGCACGAAGACCGCCACATGGATCGCGCCGCCGCCGTCTGGGCGCGGCTCATTCATCTGCTCGAACCAGAAGCCCGTCCCTCGATCGTGCGGATCGACGAGATCCTCACTCGGGCTGTCGACGCGCGGCACATAGCCGAGCACGGCCCGCCAGAACGGCATGATCTCGGGCCGGTTGGTCCACCCCGGGACGACGAGGAGGTTCTGCACCGCCGTCGGGTCGGCCACCAGCCCAAGCTTCCTCGCGACGCCCGAAATCTGGCGTGCAACCTCTAGGTCGCGCGTGGTCATGCCGCCAAAGTCGGTGGTAAACGTGACCAGCCGAACCGTCACGCCGTCACGACGCACGTCGACATCGGGCGGATTGCCGTCGATGTCGGGCAGCTCGCCGATGGCCTGCACGAACCGGGCGGCCGTCACCATCGAATCGGTTCGGTAGAAAACGTTCGCGCCATCGCCGAGCACGCGCCAATCCTCCGCGCCTGGAGACCGCTCGAATTGCGACGGGGTGAGGGTCCCTTGGTCCGACATCAACAGCCTCCCATTAGTGCTTCGATTCAGATGCCGCACGAAGATCGAGATACCGCTGGACCAGTGCGCGGTCTTTGTTGAGCGGATCGTGCGCCTGGTCCGGCGAGGCCTGGGAGGCTATCCCACACGCATTGAGAACGGAGAACATCGAGAGCAGGTGCTTGATGCGCGCACCGTCGGCATCGGTCTTGGCCGGGCTTTCTCCGGCACGAATCGCGAGCATTCGGCGGAGAGGGGCGGTCTCGTCGACCAGCCCAGCAGTCTGAAGGGCCGCTTCATACCGTTCGATGGCTTGATCCTCATCCAGCCTCGACATGGAGACGATCTCGTGCTCGTCCAACGGGAACAGCCTGTCTCGCTCGCGAAGGTAGGACAGTTGCAGAGCGTAGGCATGGCCATAGGTGCAGTAACGGCACCCGTTGAGCACCGAGATCAGGGTGCAGATCGAGTGCATCCGTACGGGGCCGAACGCCTTCCGCGTGGATTCGTAGCGAGGCATATTCGATACAAACCACGTCAGGCCGGCGATCGCGCCCTTTTGTTCGATGATCGGGCGCATCAGGTTGGGCTTGAAGCCCCACAGCGAATTGGCGACGCCCTCGAGGACGCCGACCGCCAAACCGCCGGAGACGCCGATGGATGGCCTCGCAACCGACTGACCGTTTGGCGCCACGGGTGCGCAGTCTAGTTGACGCAATGAGCGGCCAAAGGCGGAGTGAACGCAGTGGGCTCTTGCCGGGCGTGCTTGAATTCAAACGCATGCCCGAGCTGCGTGAAGAGCGCCGTCTGGTCACCGTGCTCTACGCCGACGTGGTTGGGTCGACCACTCTGGCTGAGCGGCTAGGGGCCGAAGACGCCCGTCTCATCATCGGCGAGGCGATCGCTCGCGCCGTTCGAATCGTCCAGGCGTACGGCGGAACCGTGAAGGACCTCGCAGGCGACGGCGTGCTTGCGCTCTTCGGAGCGCCCATCGCACACGAGGATGATCCCGAGCGCGCCATCCGCGCGGGTCTTGAAATCGCTGCCACTGTCACCGCCTACGCGGAAGAGGTTCGGCGAGGTTGGGGGTTCGAGGGCTTCGGCGTCCGCGTCGGAGCAGACACGGGAGAGGTGGTTGTCGGCCAGATCGGCGCCGGTAGCCGTACTGAATACGGCGCCACAGGGAGCGCCGTCAATGTGGCCTCCCGTCTCCAGGGCGCGGCCGAGCCGGGCACCGTGCTGGCAGGCGAGCGAACTCGCGCTCTCGCCGGCGAACGATTCGCGTGGCGCGACCCGATACGGCTCAACCTCAAGGGCTCGTCGGAACCGGTCATGGCCTCGACCGCGGTGTCGGTGCGCGAAAAGGCCGCCGACGAAGTCGTGGGTCCTCCCCTTACCGGACGAGATTCCGAACTGGCCACGCTCCGCGAAGTTGTTGACGCAATGCAAGCTGGGCGTGGCGGCATCGTCTTTCTGGGCGGCGAGCCCGGCATCGGCAAGTCTCGTTTGGCAACGGAGCTAAGGCTGGCCACTCGCGACTCAGTCGACTGGCTCGAAGGCCGCGCGGTTTCCTACGGGACGTCGCTCGCATGGTGGCCAGTCCGGGATCTGTTGCGCGGCTGGATTGGTATGGGCACGGGGGAGCCCGAGCTGAGAGTTCGACTGGCTCTGCGCCGCCGCCTGGAGGAGCTTTTCCCCGTTCAGGCGCAGGATCTGCAGCCGTACCTGGCTGGCGTTCTCGGCCTCGCGCCAGACAACGACATGGCGCCGGCGCTTGCTGGCCTCTCGCCGGAAGCGGTGCAGTACCGCACCTATGAGGTGCTCCACGACTTGGTCACTGCGCTGGCAGCCAACCGCCCGCTGGTGATCTCAATCGATGATCTTCATTGGGCGGACCCGACGACACTCGGCCTCCTGGACCGCTTGCTTCCGCTGGCCGAGCGGGCCCCGGTCGTGTTTGTCTTCACCATGCGCCCCGAGACCGAGCACGGTTCCTGGACGCTGCGCGAGCGCGCGACGCGCGAGTTTCGCCACCTGGTGACTGTCATCGACTTGAAGCCGCTCGACGAATCCGCCGAGCGAGTGCTGCTCAAGGTGCTGACCGAAGACGCGATCGAGCCGGCCGTCCAGGAGGCCGTGATCGCACATGCGGACGGCAACCCGCTCTACCTCGAGGAGCTTGCCCGGGCTATCGGAGAGGGGGGCCGGCCCACGGCCCAAGCTCTCTCGCTGCCTCCCACTCTCGAGGGGGTGATCCTGGCACGGCTCGATCGATTGGAGGCCGGCTGGCGGTCCGTTCTTACCGCTGCAGCGGCCTGCGGACGCCGCTTCTCATTTGGGCTGCTGCAGGCGGTGGCTCGCGTCGATGAGGCGCACCTTCGAGAAGCGCTTCATCACCTGCAAAGACTGGATCTGCTCCAGGAAGAACGCCGCTGGCCGGAGGCCTCGTACCGGTTCAAGCACGCTCTCATCCAGGAGGCGGCGTATCGGACGCTACTGAATACTCGCCGGCGCGACCTGCATGCCAGCGCGGCAAAGTGGCTGCAGGCGCGGTACGCGGAGAGCCCGGAACGGGTCTATGGCCTGATCGCACACCACTGGCTCTCCGCCGAGGACGACCAGGAGGCGGCTCGCTATCTGCAGCTCGCTGGGGAGCAAGCGCTTCGGGAGTGGGCCCTCGACGAGGCGGTCGACCACTACCGCTCCCTTCTGCCATTGCTCGAGCGACTGGGCCAGGAAGAGCAGTCGACGGAACTGTTGTTCAGGCTGGCGAGCACCCTCCACCTGGCGCTCCGCAATCGAGAGGCTGCCGAAGTCTGGCGAGAGGCCTTCGCGCGCTGGCGCTATCCGGTTCCAACCAAACATGACGCGACCGCAACGTTTCGGATAGCCGCCAATCAAGTGCCATGGTCAACTGATCCGTCTACAGGTCTTTACGCCACCAACCAGGGGCTGTTCCAGCAGCTCTGGGACAGGCTGGTCGAGGGCCGCCCCGGACCCTACGTCGTGCCTGGATTGGCGTCGTCGTGGGAAGTGAGCGATGACGGTCTCGTTTACCGCCTTCACCTTCGTGAGGGCGTCACCTGGAACGACGGGCAAACGTTGGGCGCCGACGACGTTGTGCGCGCTTACCGTCGGATTGTCGACCCCGATCATCTGAGCCTGAACGCGACCATGATGTTTGTGGTCGAGAACGGCGAAGCTCGTTCTCGTGGCGAAGTTACGCAGGAGCAGGTAGGCGTCAGGGCGCTCGACCAGCGCACCGTCGAGTTCCGCCTGAACACGCCGTATCCCGCGTTCCTCTTCTATCTGGTGTATCCGGAGTTCAGCGCTAACCGTCCCGACCTGAGCAACGGTCCATTCCGCGTGGTGGCGATGGAGGACAAGAGGGTGGCGTTAGACCGCGATCCACGCTATCCGCGGCGGAGGGGCGGTAACGTCGCCAGGATCGAGTGGGTCCTTGCGGAGGACCCGGACCAGCTTGCACAGCTGGCCCGGGCGGGAGACGTCGACGCGATTTGGGGGCACACACAGCTTGCGGGCGCGGCGAGCGACGCCGGGTTGGTGAGGCTGGACACGCCGCGGGTGCAGACGGGATTCATAGCTTTTGGTGGCAGCGGTGCTTTCGCGAGCGACCAGCAGCTGCGCCGCTCTCTCGCGCTCGCGACCGACCGCGCGGCTCTCGCGGCGGCCTTGCCCGTCTACCAGGGTATCGCCACCGGTGGCCTTGTTCCGCCAGGAATCCTGGGCCACACTCCAGGCATCGCACTCGGCTACAGCCCAACCGACGCACGGAAAGCACTGCAAACGTCCGCCTTTGCGGGGCCGCTCACTCTCGCCGTTGCCACCGAGCATTCCCATCCTTCCATCGACCTGCTGGCCGGCATGTGGCGCCAGAACCTGAGCATCGACGTCAGGGTGATCTGGACGCCGATGTCGCAAAACCGGGATTGGCCGTCCCAGTCTCACGTGCAGTTCTGGCAGTGGGTCGCCCATGCCCCCGATGCTGAATATTTCCTGCGCAATCTCCTCCACGGACAGAGCCTCACCAAACTTGGCGTGTGGACCTCACCAAGCCTGGATTCGCTGTTGGACCGAGCTCGGCAAACTTCAGATGGGGCGGTGAGGTTGGACCTCTACCACCAGGCGGATAGGCTGGCGGTGCAGGAGGAGTGCCTGGTCATCCCGGTTATGTATGCCGGGATCCGCTGGCTGGTCAAGCCATGGGTACACGGCGTCTGGCAGTGGGGCTCACCCTGGCAGAGCTGGGATGAGGTGACCATCGACGACTCGTCGCCCCGATACAGGGACTAAAGAAACCGAACTCGATAGATCACCCGGACGTCGTGGGCTTGGTGCGGAAATAGATGACCGCCCAAGTCACGATGGCCAGAGCCATGACGATCCCGATGCCGATGTCATCGCCTCTGTCATCGGCGTCCTCGATGAGCAAGGCCACGATCTTCATGATCAGCACGCCTCCGGCAATCAACGCGGGAATCACTGAGCGCGCGTACCGGCTCCGCAGGTACCACACGACAGCAACCGCGCCGAGCACCAGCATCACCAGTTCGTCGAGCGCCCCGCGAGGGAAGCCCTCGTTCCGAATCTCCGGAATGCCGCCGGCCGCGACCACCGCGACCAGACCGATCGGGAACAGGTTATTGCCGCGGTTGATCAACTCCTGGCTGGTAGGCACGAACCCCTCCACAAAAACTCAATGGCCATAGCAACGGGCTCACCACGCCCAGTGAGGGCTGATCCTAACTGGATGAAACCATCTCGCTTGAACCGATCTCTTCGCGAGCCCTAGGCAGCAGCACACATCGTGGATCGGCCGCCTCGGCCGCGGCGGCGTGGCGACGGGCGGCCGCCGCGTCACCAAGGCGCGCCCGGCAGATCGCGAGCAGGCACAGGTCGAGGGCCCGGTCGCGGGGGCGAGGATGATCGACGGTCACCTTCTCCAGGATTTCCGCCGCAGGGGAGGGGAATCCGCCCTCCATCAGCGCGAAGGCATAGGTCCCCTGGAAGGCGCGTTGGTCGGGCTTGAAGTCGACCGCAGCCTTCGCCTTCTCCAGGGCCTCTGCGCGCAGCGCCGGATCACCGGACATCAGCGCCGTGTAAGCAACGTTGTTTCGGCTGATCGCGAGGTTTTCTTCACTGGTCGCGTTCTTCTCGAGGACGCGGAAGTCGGAAAGGGAGTCCTCGTACCTGCCCGCGCCCAGGCGCGCGCTCGCGCGCAACTCCCACATCCGCCGCATCGACGGAGTGAAGCCGACCGGATCGCTCTGCTCACGAGGCAGTTGTAGGAGCGCCGCGACCAACGGATCCGGCGAAACGTCTGCTTGAGCAAAGAGAAGGCCGCCCATGCCACGCCCCTGGTCGCACACGCCGAGGCTCAGCTCACCGGTCCCGGCGGGGTACGTGGGTCCGGTTCGCAGCAGTGCGCCGGCAATCGCGCCCTGTGCCTGAGGAGAAAGCGGAGGAGGGATGATGGTCGGCGGCGTCAGCGGGATCAGCTTGTCGTTGCGCGTGATTGCGAAGCCCATCCGCCACAGCGCCGCGCCTGCGCGGCTGTTCACATCGCTGGCGAGGGCCGCCACCAGGTGCTGGGTGCCGGTGTGATCGGCACGGTCTGCGGTTGCGATGCGGAAAGCCAGCTCGAGCGGCCGGTCGGCAGCGCTGCCCCAGCGCTCGAGGGGGAGGTCTGGAGATATCGAAATGGCGGTGGTGGTGTCCACCGAGATCTCACCGCGCGCCTGCGCCAGCTGCCGCAAGGCGGCTTCGGATACACCGCCTTCTTTCAGTCGCGTGGCGACCGGAGACGGCGTCGCCATGAGCGCAAGGCACACACAGGCCGCGTTAGGGCGCGTGATGCCGGCGTCGCGCGCGATCTGGAAGGCGACCTTCTCAATGCGGTCGAGCAGCTCGGAGCGCGACAGCAGAGCGTCGCCGGCGTCGGACGAGCCGGGCCAGGTGACCAGGTCCGTGATGGACGCCGGCGCCAGCAGGCGATGGATTTCGGGGTCGTGGTCGAGCGCCGCCAGGAGGTGCACTTCCTGGACCTCGTCTGCTCCCGCGTCGCGCGCCTCCTCGAGCGCACCGATAGTGGCGCGCCTGGCGTCCGCCGACATCTCCTCGCCTTCGAAGAAAGCGGCGGTGAGCGGCTTGCCGCTGAGGAGCCGCCAGATATGCATGCCGTCCGTCACCAGGTTGCGATCGCCCGTCGTGACGCGGGCCGGGAAGAAGTTGGTCACGCCGAGGAGCAGGTTGATCAGGGCGAACGTGCCGAGCGCGATGGAGCCGCCAGACGACGCCGCCCAGGCATACAGTCCCGCGACGATGTTGGTCGCCGGGCCGGCGGCGATGGCCGCGATGAGTCCTCCACGCGAGGGGTCGTCGAGGGCCGAGAAGATGACCGCTCCGCCGTCGAGCAGGTTGGTGCAGATCTGGACGCGAATGCCTCCGAACTTGGCGCTGAACATCGTCGAGCCGCCGCCTATGAGGATCTTGCGCACCTGCCGGCCGGCGAGCAGTCCGACGACCAGATGCGCGGACTCGTGGATTACCGTGCCCACAACGAGCGAGACCAGCCCCCACAGGACGAGCTCGATAGGGTTGAAATCGAGCGGGATGAGCACGCCGGTGAAGCCGATCCAGCCGCCGACCACGACGATCAACAACGATGGAAGGAGGCCGAGGGCGGACTCGAGCAGCGATTGCCGGTGGTACGACGAATAGATCACGGCTTTATGGCCGGATTATGTTCGTGCCGCGGCGGATCGCTTCCGTATTAGCCGCGGCGGATGCAAACCTCCGCTAAAACTTGGGGTGGCTAGCGGGATTTGAACCCGCGACACCCAGATCCACAATCTGGTGCTCTGCCAACTGAGCTATAGCCACCACGCCGCGGGCCAGAACGCCAAAGGCCCGTCACCGGGCACCCGATTTTACCCGCCTTCATTTGTCCCAGAATTGAAGCCATGCCAACCGCCGCCGAATTCGAGCAGACGATCAAATCGGGCGAGCTGATCGAGTCGACCCGCGAGATGACGCCCGAGTACCTGCGCGAGCTGAAGCACACCCTCATCGTCTCCGGCGACACCGAGCTCATCAGCGCGCCCGCGTACTACCTCGCCGCCAAAAAGGCGCCGAGCATCAACGCCTTCATGACCGGCATCGCAATCATCCAGGACGAGCTCGCGCACGCGCACATCGCGTACCACATCCTCGAGGAGCTCGGCGAAGACCAGGAGAAGCTCATCTTCAGCCGCGACCCGAAGAGCTTCCGCTATCCCTACGCGTTCGACGTGCCGCTCGACTCGTGGACCGAGCTCGTCGTGGCCAACGGGATGTACGACCAGGCCGGCTTCTGCCTCCTGGGCGACATCCACGAGAAGTGCTCCTACGGGCCTTGGAAGCGCGGCCTGAACAAAGTGATGGCCGAAGAGAACTTCCACCTCCGCAACGGCCGTACGTGGATGAAGCGCATCAGCCTGGCGGGCGGCGCGGCCAAGGACGAGCTTCAGCGCGCGGTCGACTGGATGTTCCCTCTGAGCGTCGAATGGTTCGGTCTTCCGGACAACCTCAAGATGCATTCGACGCAGCTCGAATACCGTCTCAAGGGCCTCACCAACGACCAGCTGCGCCAGTGGTGGCTCTCGTCGGTCGTGCCGTACTGCGAGCAGATCGGCATCAAGGTGCCCGCGCACCAAGAGACGCAGGACGGCAAGGACGTGTGGGTTCTCGACTACCCCTTCCCGTGCGAGTTCGATGCAGAGCAGAAGCGCTGGGACTTCGGCAAGCCCATCACCTGGGACGACGTGCTCGCGCGGTGGCGCGCTCGTGGGCCGCGCAACGCCGAGATGGTTGCGATGTTCCAGGAAGAGTTCCACAAGTTCCGCAAGACGCACAAGCACAACGGGAATTGAGCGAGTCGCAGCGGCTCTGGGCCGCGCTGTCCGAGGTCCAGGACCCGGAGATGCCCGTGAGCCTCGTCGACCTCGGCGTGATCTACGGCATCGCCGAGCGCGACGGCGTCGTGGACGTCGACCTCACCTTCACCGCCATGGGCTGCCCGGCCTCCGAATTCATCCTTGACGACGTGCGCGAGCGCCTGCTGCAGGAGGAAGGCGTGCGTGAGGTGCGCGTGAACGTGGTGTGGAACCCGCCGTGGACGGCCGAACGCATGACTGAGGCGGGCCGCGACGCGCTCGAGGCCTGGGGCCTCGCCGTTTGACCGACAAGTACAAGCGCGTCAGCGGCGACGCTGTCGAGTACGAGGTGTTTGCGCGCAAGACCCGCGGTGAGCCGCTGCACCAGGTGGGCAGCGTCGTCGCCCCTGACGACGACCTCGCAGCCGCCTACGCGCGCGCCACCTACGACGAGGAGCGCTGGATCGAGATGACGATCGTCCGCAAGGACCATGTCATCGCGCTGTGGTCGCCGGGCGAATGAGCATCTCGAATCTCGTCCTCAGCATCGCCGACAACAAGCAGATGCTCGGCCTGCGCTACGCCGAGTGGGCGACGCGGGCGCCATCCCTCGAAGCCGACATCGCCGCCGCGGCGATGGGCCTCGACGACCTCGGCCACAGTCGCGTCCTCTATGGATGCCTGGAACCACTCGGCGACGATCCGCGCGGGCCCGAGCGCGAGTCGAATCCGGCGAGCCTCAGCGCCCTCCCCTACTTTGACGAGCCGTGGTCATCCTGGGCGCAGTTCGTGGCCGCAAACGCCATCCTCGACACGGCCTTCACGGTGATGATCGAGGCCTGCGTCAACGGCAACGTCGAGGTGCTGCAGCACCGACTTCGAAAGATGCTCAGCGAGGAGAGGTACCACTTCCTTCACGGCCGCAGCTGGCTGCGTTCGGGCATCGACAAGGGGCCGCTCGACGATGCGTGGCGCCAGGCGCTCGAGTGGTTCGGAGCGCCTGACGGAGACACGGCTGCGCTACACAAGGAAGGGAAGCTCGCCATGGGGCCCGCGGAGTTGAGGTCGCGGCTCGAAGAGCGACTCGAGACGCGGGCGCCCGCGATGGAGCTCAGCTGGAAAGGATGGGACGCGGGGCGGCGGCGAACCAAACCCGGCGCTGTCGACGCTCGCACGTTCGGCATGCTTCGCGGCCTCGAGGAGAAACGATTTGCGCCCGCGGCGAAAACCCAGGACTGAACCCAACCCCACCAACCCGCGCTGCCCGCACTGCCAGGCCCAGGACGCGGAGCTGATCTCGCTGTTCGGGACCCAGGCGATGACGCTTCAATACCGCTGCCACAAATGCGGCACGTACTTTGAAGCGCTGAAGTACTAGCTACTCCTCGTCTTCTTCATCTTCATCGCGGCGCCGCGCTGCGGCGCGTGGCTGGCGGCGTCGCATCACGGTGAGGGGCACGCCCGCCAGCAGCACCGCAGCGATCAACACCGCGACGATGATCGGAAGGAGCTCCTGGTTTGACGTACCTCCCGGCGAGATCGCGTTGGACGGGAAGCCCGCACTGAAATAACCGAGCTGGTCGGTCTGCGCGGAGATCGTGTACAGCTGCGCCTGCTGCTGGATGTCGAGCCTGGTCCATTGGCCGCCCAGGTTCGAAGCCCGGTATATGTAGCTCGGATCCGGCTCCAGGTTCGAGTAGCGCAGCACCAGGTTGGAGCTCTTCACAAGGGGAGCGTCGGCGGTGATGAGGTACGTGTTGACCACGAACCGCAACCCGTCCACATTCGGGCACGGGCTGATCGGCGTGATCGTTACGTTGACGCTCGACTTGCCGGTGACGTCGAATGCACCGGGCAGAAAGCCGATGACCAGCTGACCGTCGTCCGTGAAAGCGGAGTTGGGGTCGCTGGAGCCGTTGATGATCTTGATGTTCAGGCTGCCCGAACTGGGTTGCGCGTTGGCGCCCGCCTGGGGCGGCGGACACACAAAGTTGTATGGCTGCGGAGGCGTGAACCCGTCGTAGAAGCCGGGCGCCACGGTCCACGCTGCGACGAGGTACGCGATCGCAGCCATGACGAGAAGCCGACTGCGCTTCACAGCGCAAGGTCCGCGATCACGTGGGCGACGATCGGTCCGACGAGATCTCTGAACACAAGCCGCCACATCGCCAGCAACAGGCCGGCGGCTGCGACCGGCGGCAGAAACTCGGCGGGATGCGACAGCGCGTGCGCGGCCGTCCAGGCAAGCGTGCTGCCGATGACCGCAAGTGGGGCTCCGCCGATGTCCTCCAGCGCCGCGAACAGCGCACCGCGGAAGGCGACCTCCTCGCCGATGGACACCGCGATCGCCGCGACAGCCAGCCCGCCAGGGAGCACGGGCACAACCGACGCTCGCGCCGCCGTGGGCAGAAGCAGCACCACCGCCAGCGCCAAGCCACCCAGAAGCCGAAGGCCCAGCTTGGACGTACCCAGCCCGAGCCGCTCGGCAGGCCAGCCCCACGCCGCGAGCACCAGGCCGCCGCCGCCCAGCAGCAATGCAGGCACCGCCGCGCCGGGGATGGTGGCCGTGAGCGCGCGCGTCCATTCGACCAGCAGCACGTAGGCGAACAGCACGCCCGCCCTGACGGCGGGCCGCGCCAGCAGAGCGGTCAGGTCAGCCGCTCCGGCGCCGAATACACGTTGAAGCGCTCGTCCCGAAGGAAGCCGACGAGGGTCTGGCCGAACTCGCGCGCGAGCGCAACCGCCAGGCTCGATGGCGCTCCCACCGCGGCGAGGATCGGGATGCCCGCGGCGATCGACTTCTGCACGATCTCGTAGCCGGCCCGCCCGCTGACCACGAGCACCGAATCCGAGGCGGGAAGCTTGCCGTCGAGCAACTGGCGGCCGGCGACCTTGTCGAGTGCGTTGTGCCGGCCGACGTCCTCGCGTAGACACAACAAATCGCCGCCGGCGGAGAAAAGACCCGCTGCGTGCAGCCCGCCGGTGCGCTCGAAGACACCCTGGCCGGCACGCAGCGCGTTCACGAGGCCCGGCAGCACCGACGCTTGCACGTCGGGTCCATCACCGAGACGCGACAGCCCGCGGCGCAGATCCTCAATCATCACCGCGCCGCACACGCCGCATGCGGAGCTTGCGAGCATGGAGCGCTCGGGCCGGCGTTCAGGCGGCGCCGAGAGCCGTACGTCGATGACGTTCGACTCGACGACGCTCGAATCGACCTCGAGCGCGCTCTCCCGCTCGCCCGACTCGGCGCTGATGCGGAGGGCCTTGACGTCCCTGGCGGTCCGGATCACGCCCTCGGCAAACAGCAGTCCCAGCGTCAGCTCGATATCGTTGCCGGGCGTGCGCATGACCACCGACAGGGGCTCACCGTCGAGGAGCAGCTGCAGGGGTTCCTCCATCACGACGGCGTCGGGCGACTCCGACCAAGCACCCGCGTTCCAGCGCTTCACGCGCACGTCTGGCGCCGCCGGCCTCATCCGGCTCATCCTTCCGCCACGCGCAGGTGGCGCGCGCCTTTCGGCACCGAGCTGATCACGTTGAATCCGCGCCACGCGGTCACGCGCTCGACCTGCAGCTCGCGCGCCGGCGGCACAGCACCGAGCTCGATGCCGTAGCGCTCCGCGATCGCCTCGCGTCCGATCGTGCCGAGGAACCGACCGCGCAAACACACGCCGACCATCAACGAGGGCCGGTAGCTGTGGTGCGACTCGATCACCAGCGCACCGCTGGCCCCGGCGCGCGGGTGTCGTTCGCCGGCGGCGCCGACTGTGATCCGCCCGCGCTCGGCCTCCCACAGCGCAGGCTCGATCACCGGCCTTGCCCCTTCGAGCCAGCACGCGTAGCCACGGGTCACACCTGCGAGCCGGCGCCCGATCGCGACCGGCACACCAGGCACGCGCGCCGACTGGGCTTCCGGAAACTCGATCACGTCGAGGAGCTCCGCCTCGGAAGGCCGCAGGCAAAGGACGACGCGGTTGTAAGGAAGCCATTCGCGAGGGATGCGCACCAGGTCGAGTGCGTAGCCCGCGACGAAAGGCGCGTTCTTCAGCGTGTAGCCGGCCATCCCGAGGTAGAAACCGGGTCCGCCAAGCAGCGCGCGCACCTGGGACGTGAGCGAGATCGGGTCGAAGACCTCGATCGTCCCTCGCAGCACCACCGCCCGAGCGCCGCCATCGACGAAGAAGACCGCGCGCGGATCGCGCTTCGCCAGGACGGTCTTGGCCGCGAACCTGGACGTCGTCATCCAGAGTGCGCCGGCCACGTAGCTGAACGCCGCGGGGTTCACCAGGGGCATGCGGCCCGATCTCAGGACCAGCATCCCGATGCGTGCCCGGCCGAGGATAGAGCTCGCTTCCTTGTTCAGCCGCACCCGTCCAACTTTAGGGCTGCAGGCGATCCCGAATCCGGCCCATGGCGGCCGCCAGCCGGCGGCGCACGAAGCCGTCGAGCCGCGCGGCGACGGCAGCTCCGAGCAGCGACGCCGGGGGCGTGTATTCGATGCGCAGAACGATCCGGGTGCCGCCCGCGGCCATCCCGGTGAAGGTGAAGCTGCCTCGCTGTTTGATCAGCCCTGACTCCGAAACCCAGCCGATCTCATGCGGCCGCCGCCATCGATCGAGGCGCAGGACGCTGCGCAGCGGGAACCCGAGGGCAGACATCTCTACCGAGTAGCGGGCGCCGACGCCCTGCGTCTGCGCACCCACCGGGTCCCACCGGCTGACGCCCTGGAGCACGTGGGCGACGTGGCGGTGATCGGCGAAATAGTCGAAGGCCTTCTCAGGCGAAGCGCCGACGGTGATCGGGACCGACAGCTCGAGTTTGGGCAATACCTCGAAGATTAGAAGGCGATGCTGTGGGAATCTGGACGGGTCACCGTTGAAGATTCTGTCGCGAGCCCGTTATCGCTCAGCGGCGACCTCCTGCGCACAACGTTCTTGCCCAGCGTCAGTACCGTCACGCTTGGAATCATCCGCGTGAGGGATCGCACTCTGCGCCTGGGCCCCATCCCGCTCATCACGTTTGGCCCGCCAAGGATGTCTTCGACCTCGGTCTCCTGGCCAATCGTGGGCGGGCTGCTCGCTGCATCGGCCGGCGGCCGGTTCAACATCGACTCGGCCGGCGGCGTGCTGAAGGCCACCCTCGACGGTTACCGCCCGATGCTGCCGCGAGGCATTTACGAGGCGACGCAGCTGCGGCTGCATCACGCCCTGGTGCGGGTGCAGCTCCTCAGGCTGGCTAGGCTCCCCGCGCCGCGGACGCCGGCGCCACCCTCTTCACGAATCGCCGCGGCTGCGATTGACGCCGCTCTGTGCGCCGGCCTCGCGGTTCTGTTCGCCCGACGCCATCGCGTGCGCGCTTTCGCCGGCGTCGCGATCGGGTATCACCTTGCCTGCTGGACCACGTCCGGGCAAACCCTGGGCGGGCGGGTGCTGAGACACCGCGTCGTCTCGCTCGACGGCTCGCGCCTTTCGCTGCTCCAGTCAGGATTGAGGTTCGCTTCGCTGCCGCTGTCAGCGATGCGTCGCTATGCCGCCCACGACGACGTCGCCGCCACGACCGTGGTGCAGGACACGGCCGTATAGCATTTCAGCCATGGCCCCAGGCGTCGATCTCGTCATCTTCGGAGCATCGGGAGACCTCGCGCGACGCAAGATCCTGCCGTCGCTAAAGCAGCTCGCGGCGCGCAACGGGATGCCGTTGCGCGTGATCGGCGCGGGCCGGAGCGAGCAAACGCGCGAAGAGTTTCGCGACCTGGTCGGCCAGTCCAGCGGCAGCAGCGAGCTGGCGGCCACCGCCGAATGGGTGCAGCTCAGCTACAACGATCCGGCGTCGTTCACGCCCGTGAAGGCGATGCTGGAGGGCGCCAAGACGGCGATCTTCTACCTCGCGACGCCGCCCGAAACGTTCTCCGACATCCTCGGCGCGGTCGGCAACTCGGCCATGGCCACCAAGGGCGACCCGTCGCGGAGGATCGTCGTCGAGAAACCGCTCGGCCACGATCTCGCTTCAGCGCGAAAGCTGAACTCTCAGCTAGCAGCGGCGTTCGACGAGGAACAGATCTACCGCATCGATCACTACCTCGCGAAGGACACGGTCCAGAACGTCCTCGCGCTGAGGTTCTCGAACTCGTTGTTCGAGCCGGTGTGGAACCGCAACCTCGTCGACACGATCCTCATCACTGCGGCCGAGGAGGAGGGCATCGGTTCGCGCGCGGGCTACTACGACCAGATCGGCGCGGTGCGCGACATGATCCAGAACCACGTCCTCCAGCTGCTCGCGCTCGTCACGATGGAGCCGCCGACGACCTTCGACTCGGACTACATCCGCCGCGCCAAGCGCGCTGCGCTGCGCGCGATGTCGCCGATCGATCCCGCGCAGGCGGTGCGCGGGCAGTACGAGGGTTACCTGGACGAGAAGGGCGTCGGGACAGACTCGCGACGCGAGACGTACGCCGCAGCGCGCGTACGCATCGAAAACTGGCGCTGGGATGGCGTGCCCATCTTCGTGCGCACGGGCAAAGCGCTCAACCGGCGCGCGACCGAGATCGTCATCAAGCTCCGGGACGCGCCGATGCTCAGAGTCGGTGGTCGCCGGCAGCGCGGCATCGCGACGCTGATCGTCATCCGCATCCAGCCCGATGAGGGGATCACGCTGCGGATCGGCGCCAAGCGTCCCGGCGTCCGCTTCGAGATGGTGCCGGCCGGCATGCGGCTCGACTACGCCCGGCTGTCGCGCACGGCGCTGCCCGATGCATACGAGAACGTGCTGAGCGAGGTCCTCGCCGGTGGGCACTCGGCGTTCCCCGGCGGAGAGGAGATCGAGCTTTCGTGGGAGATCGTCGATCCGCTCATCAAGTCGTGGGAGCTCGAAGGTCATCCCGAGCCGTACCCGCAGGGCTCGTGGGGACCTCAGGCCGCGGACGACCTGGTCGCGTCTGGCGGCGGCGGCCGCTGGATCATCAGCGGCGACGAACCCGGGACTGCATAAAAAAGAAGGGCAGCCCGAAGGCTGCCCTCTGGTCGTGTTGAGTTGCTACGCGCGGGCCTTCATGCCCCCGCCGGACTTCATCCCGCCGCCCTGCATGAACAGCTCCGCCCTGTTCGGGTAGAGGAAGATCAGGAGACCGGCGACCAGGATCGCGATGATGAAACTGACGATGTCGAACCGCGCGATCGTGACCTGGTTGAAGACCTGGTAAACGACCTGCAGGATTGCGTAGAGGATCAGAGCTCGCACCCAGCTCACATTGCCTTCCGGGTCGAAGCCGGCGATCATCACGCCGGCGCCGAATGCAATGCCGGCAACCGACGCTGTAACGCCGAGCGCGGCGTCGAACGGGAAGAAGCTGTTCCCGATGAAGCCCAAGCCGGATCCTGCCACCAGCAGCACACCCATCACCCACATCAAAAGCTTCAACGCCAGAGGATTCCACTTAGCCACCAGAAACCTTCCTCCTATGCGACCGCGTCAAATACTTGATCTCGCGTTAAGTCAGCGGTCATTGCATTGCATCTTGTACATGGAATGCACGCATCTTGCAACAGTATTTGGTGCAGAAACTTGCACAGCACGATCGCTATTCGATCGGTGAGCCGCCCTTCCACACCTGTCGCGGAGCCAGGCCGAACGCCCACGCGAAACCACCTTCGTGATCCGCGTCCCACAAGACGACATCGGCCAGCAGCGATCTCTTAACCCTTCCGCGATCGGACAGATCGAGCGACTGCGCGCTGCCCACGGTCGCGGCGAGCAGCGCCTGCGCGGCGGACATCTTGAACAGCCCGATCGCCAGCGCCACCACCTGGCTCATGCTCGTGATGCCACTGGTGCCCGGGTTGTGATCGGTCCCGAGGGCGATGACCGTGCCCGCATCGGCGAACTGCTTGACCGGCGGCAGCTTGCCCATCGACAGCGCGGTGACGGGGCATAGCGTCGCCACGACAGCCGAGCGCGCCATCGCCTTCGCGTCGCTCCGATCGGCACACAGCAGGTGATCCGCGGAGGCGGCGTGCAGCTCAGCCGCCAGTCGCGCGCCGCCGGTTCGCGCGAGCTCGTCCGCGTGGATGCGGGGGATGAGCTTCGCGTCGACGGCGGCCTGAAGGATCTTGCGCGACTGGCCGACCGTGAAGTAGCCCGAGTCGCAGAACACGTCGCAGAAGCGCGCCCCCGCCGCACGCGCGTCGGCGCACCATGACGCGACCTGGCTCGCGTAGGCGGCGAGGGTTGCACCGCGATCGGGCGGCGCTGCGTGCGCGGCCAGAAATGTGACCTCGATGCGCGGCAGGTCGTCGCGGTCGCCAAGGCGCTTGAGGATCCGCACCGCGGCCAGCTCACCATCGCGATTCAGGTGGTAGCCCGTCTTCGCCTCGACGGTGGTCGCGCCGCCGTCGAACCATTCCGCGAGCCTTCGTGCGCCAGCCGCCTCGAGGGCGGTGGCGCTCGCGCCGCGGGTGGCCTTCACCGTCGCTTTGATGCCACCGCCTGCTTTCGCGATCTCGGTGTACGAGCGGCCCTCGGTACGCATGGCGACCTCGGCCAGCCGGTCGCCTGCATACAGCGGATGCGCGTGAGCGTCGATCAGCCCTGCCGTCACCAACCCGCCGCCGCAGTCGTAGTCGTCGGCCACGGCTTCCATCAGGACGTGCGGCTCGCCTCCCTCGTGGCCGCACCACGCGATGCGATCGCCTTCGAATACGACCGCCGCGCCAGGGATCACGCCTTCCTCGGCGCCTGTGAACAGGCGCCCGATGTTGTAAAGCCGCCTCACGACCCTATGTGTTTCCGACCACGGTCCTGCCGCCGACCACCACGTGCGTGACATCGCGGGCCGAGCAACAGAAGATGAGGTAACCCACGCCCAGGCCCCTCCAGTCCATGCGTGGTGGCTGCACCGTGGCAAAGTCTGCCAGCATTCCGGGCCTCAGCTCCCCCGCTTCCCAGCCGAGCGACTTCATGCCGGACACCGTCGCCGCCTCGAGCAGCTCCTCCGGCGCGTGGATCACCCGCCGGCCGGTGGCCCGGCGCTGGTCCAGCTCCAGGGCGCGCGCCTCCTCCAGCACATCGATCACCGAGTTGGAGTCCGACCCAAGGCACAGCGGGCTCCCGGCGGCGGTGAGAGCGCGCAGCGGGCCGACCCGGTCGCCGAGGTCGCGCTCGGTGGTCGGGCCGGCGCAGATGCGCACCTGGTGCGACCCGAGCAGGTTCACGTCCACGTCGTTGACGTGGATCGCGTGGATGGCGGTGAGATCGGGTCCGAGGATGCCCTCACGTTCGAGCAGCTGCGCCGGAGTGCAGCCCTCGACCGCGAGGCACTCCTCCACCTCGGCCGGCTGCTCCGCCAGGTGCATGTGCAGCGGCGCCTTGCGCTTGCGGGCCCAGGCGGCGACCACTCGCATCGATGCGGGATCGACGGCCCGCACGCTGTGGATGGCGGCGCCGATCTGCACGCCGTCGCCTCCGCGCAGCTCGTCGACACGCTCGACCCAGCGCTCGACGTCGCCGTCCGAGAACGACCGCTGCACACCCTCGAGCGGCCTGCCGTCGAGGCCGCCGCGCAGGTAGCACGCGTCGAGCAGGGTGATGCGGATGCCCTCGGCGCGGGCTGCGTCGATCAGCGCCTCGCCGAGGTCGTTGCCGTAGCGGTGCAGGTAATGGAACTCACCGACCGCGGTGATGCCCGCATGCAGCATCTCCCGGAAGACCGTGCGCGCGTAAGCCGCGTAGCTCGGACGATCCCATCCTTGAGCCGCGTCGAACATCTGGCGCCGCCACTCCCAGAAGTCGCCGCCTCCCGCCTCAGTGCGGCCGCGCAGCGATTCCTGGAACGCGTGGCTGTGCACGTTGGCGAGGCCGGGGAAAGTGAAACCCTCCAGCTTCACCGCCGCTGCCGGCGGCTGGACGTCCTCGGTGACCGCCTTGATGCGGCCGGCTTCGACCTCGATCAGCACGTCGGTCGCGACGTGGCCGAGCCATGCCTGCTCCGCGTGCCACAACCCTGATCCCCTCATGTCGCGCCTGTCTTTATACGTGCATCGGGATATGGACGCCTCGCTCGCTCGCAACCTCGAGCGCCCGCTCGTAGCCAGCGTCGGCGTGCCGCATCACCCCGGTGCCGGGGTCGTTGGTCAGCACGCGTTGGAGTTTGGTCGCCGCCGCCTCGCTGCCGTCGGCCACTACGACCATGCCGGCGTGGATCGAGCGGCCGATGCCCACGCCGCCGCCGTGGTGCACACTCACCCACGACGCCCCGCTCGAGGTGTTGAGCAGCGCGTTCAGGATGGGCCAGTCCGCGATGGCGTCGGACCCGTCGCGCATCGACTCGGTCTCGCGGTACGGGGACGCCACCGAGCCGGAGTCGAGGTGGTCGCGCCCGATCACGATCGGCGCCTTCACCGCGCCGCTGCGCACCAGCTCGTTGAACCTCTGCCCCGCCCGAGCCCGCTCGCCGTATCCCAGCCAGCAGATGCGAGCCGGCAGACCCTGGTAGTGCACACGTTCGCCGGCGGCTTTGATCCAGCGCACGAGCGCCGCGTCGTCCGCAAATTCGTCGACGATCGCGCGATCGGTGGCGGCGATGTCCGCGGGGTCGCCAGAAAGCGCGACCCACCTGAACGGGCCCTTGCCCTCGCAGAACAGCGGGCGGATGTACGCGGGCACGAAGCCCGGATAGTCGAACGCCCGCGCGTATCCGCCCAGCTTGGCCTCGGCGCGCAGGCTGTTGCCGTAGTCGAACACCTCCGCGCCGCGATCCAGGAAGGCGACCATGGCCTCGACGTGGCGGGCCATGCTTTCGCGCGCGCGGCGTATGTACGTGTCGGGCTCATCTAGCCGCAGCTCCTGCGCGTCGTCGGGGCTGAGGCCGGCCGGTATGTAGCTCAGCGGATCGTGCGCCGGAGTCTGGTCGGTGACGATGTCGACGTCGAAGTCGCGGCGAGCCAGCGCCGGAACAACCTCGGCCGCGTTGCCGTGCAGCCCGATCGATAGCGCCTTGCGCTGCTTCTTCGCGTCGGCCGCGAGCTTCAGGGCGTGCTCGAGGTCGTCGGCGCGAACATCGAGGTAGCCGTGCTCGAGACGGCGGGCGATGCGCTGCTCGTCGACCTCGATGCAGATCGCGACGCCGCCGTTCAGCGCGACCGCGAGCGGCTGCGCGCCACCCATGCCGCCCAGGCCCGCGGTCAGCGTGATCGTGCCGGCCAGCGTGCCGTCAAAACGTTTGCGCGCGATGGCCGCAAACGTCTCGTACGTGCCCTGGAGGATTCCCTGCGTGCCGATGTAGATCCACGAGCCCGCGGTCATCTGGCCGTACATGGTCAAACCCAGTGCTTCCAGGCGGCGAAACTCCGGCCACGTCGCCCACTCGGGCACCAGCATCGCGTTGCTGATGAGGACCCGCGGCGCCCACTCATGCGTGTCGAAAACTCCGACCGGCTTGCCTGACTGCACCAGCAACGTCTGGTCGTCGCGCAGAACCTTGAGCTCACGCACGATCGCGTCGTATGCCTCCCACGAGCGCGCCGCCCTGCCGGTGCCTCCGTAGACGATCAGGTCCTCGGGTCGCTCGGCGACCGCGGGGTCGAGGTTGTTCATGAGCATGCGCATGGCGGCTTCTTGCGCCCATCCGAGACACGTGCGCTCCGAGCCTGTCGGGGCGTGGATCGGACTCCTCATCGCAGGCGCCCGACCGCACTCTCGGCAGCAACGATCAGCTCGCCGCTTCGCACGAGCGCCACCGCGGCCGCGAGCTCCGGCGCCAGCACTCGGTCGGGACCCATGCCCTTGATGTGCTTGCGCACGAGCGCGCAGACCGCGCCCGTCGCGGGCGCCGGCTTGAGCGGCGCGCGCAGGTCCAGCGCTCGCGCCGCCACCACCAGCTCGACCGCGAGGATCGAGGCGAGGTTGTCGATCACCGAGCGCAGCTTCAGCCCGGCGCCCCAGCCCATCGAAACGTGGTCTTCCTGCATTCCCGACGTCGGGATGGAGTCGACGCTTGCGGGCGCGGCCAGCCTGCGGTTCTCCGCCACCAGCGCGGCGGCCGTGTACTGGGCGACCATCATCCCCGAGTTCACGCCCGGCTCCTCGGCCAGGAATGGCGGCAGGCCGTCCGACCGATGAGGGTCGAGCATGCGATCGACGCGCCTCTCGGCGATGGCGCCCACCTCGGCCGAAGCGATGGCCAGGAAGTCGGCCGCGAATGCCAGCGGCTCGCCATGGAAGTTGCCTGTCGACTCGACCGACCCGTTCTCGAGCACGACGGGGTTGTCTATGGCCGAGGCCAGCTCGACTGACGTGGTGCGGCGCGCGAAGTCGAGGGTGTCCCTTGCGGCGCCGGCGACCTGCGGGCTGCACCGCATGGAGTACGAGTCCTGCACGGCGTGACGCGAATGCCTGTGCGACGCGACGATCTCCGACTTGCTCAGCAGCTGCGCGAGGTTCGACGCACTCGCGACCTGGCCGGGGTGCGGGCGGATCTCGTGCAGGTGGGCTTGGAACGGCCGGTCGGTGCCCAGGAGGCCCTCGACCGACATGGCCGCGGTGATGTCAGCTGTACGGAAAAGGATCTCGGCGTCGGCGCACGCGAGCGCAAGCATGCCGAGCATGCCGTCGGTGCCGTTGATGAGCGAGAGCCCTTCCTTGGTCTCGAGCTTCAGCGGCTTGAGACCGGACGACTTGAGAGCCTGAGCAGCGGGTTTCGCATCGCCATCGCCAGCGAACGCCTCCCCCTCGCCGACGAGGACCAGCGCGACGTGCGCGAGCGGGGCGAGGTCGCCGCTGCAGCCAACCGACCCGAATCGCGGCACCACCGGCGTGACGCCGGCGTTGAGGGCGGCAAGCAAAGCGTCCGCGACCTGGGGTCGAACGCCCGACAGTCCCATCGCCAGCGTGCGCGCCCGCAACAGCATCATCGCGCGCACCACCTCGACGTCCACCGGCGGCCCGACGCCCGCGGCGTGCGATCGGATGAGCGCCAGCTGCAGCTCTGGCTGGCGCAGAGGCGCCACGCGTGTGCCCGCCAGAGCCCCGAATCCGGTCGAAACGCCGTACACGGGTTCGCGCGAGCTCGAAGCGCGCTCGGCGCGCGTGCGACTGCGCTCCATGCGGGTGCGAGCCACTGGGCTCAAGGCGACCTTCTCGCCGTGCCTGGCGACCGCCACCACCTGCTCTTCGGCCAGGCCTCCGCCGCGCAGGGTGACCGTCACGGACGGGTAGCCTAGCGCAACCTCTCGGGCACGTTTTTGAGCGCCTCGCGCCGGCTCAGACCGCTCAGCCTGGACTCGTTCTCACGCACGTAGCGCGCGACTTCGACAGGATCGGTCCACGCGTACGCGCGGAGCGCCCACCCGATCGCCTTGCGAATGAAGAATTCGCGGTCGGCGAGATTCGGCCGGATGTTCGAGTACAACAGGCGCAGGTCGGTGCGCTCCTTAAAAGAGATCTGGCAGATGATCGAGACGCGCCGCTTCCACATGTTGGCGTCGACGCTCCACCGCCGCATTACCGGTCGCAGCTCCCGCGGATGCGCGCGCAGCATGTCCCCGATGAGATGCGCGACCTCGTCGACGTAGTCCCACCACGCGCCCGTCACGATCATCTCCTCGACCATCGGAAGCGAGTCGGGATTCCGGCAATCGCGATGTCGTCGGTCGGCGGCCAGTTCGAGCGCGGCGTACCGCTCCTCACGGAACTTCGCGTCCCGCCAGATCGCGAGGACCTCAGCCCTCCACTCATCGCAGGATGCGAACCTTGCCTTTGCAAACGCAGCGGCGACGGCTTCTCGCACCTGGGCCGACTTCGCGCCGTGAAAGGGCATCGCCGATTTCATGTAGGCCTGCATTGCTGCCCTTCGATTCGGGTCCGCGCGCGCCACGAGCTCGGCACGCAGGCGCGGCAGCAGCCGGCTCCTCACGGCGCGGGGATGTAGCGCGCTTTGACGGGAACCCCGCCCTTCACCTGGACGACCCACGTCGATCCCTTGTCGAAGTCCTCCCGAAAAGCCGGCAGCACGCTTCGCGTTGTCAGGTCCTCGACCAGCTCCCACACGATGTCGCCGTGCGTACACAGCACGACCTCGTCGAGCTTGGGGTCGTTGAAGAATCGATACGCGGCCTCGAGGCCGCGGCCTTCGGCGAGTCCGGGCTCCGCCTGGACCTTCAACCTGTGAGCGCGCGCCAGCGGCTCGACGGTCTGCATGCAGCGCAGGTGCGGGCTGCTGTAGACGGCCGTGATGTCGAAGTTGGCGAAGATGGTGACGAGCTCTTCGGCCTGTTTCATGCCCTTCTTGCTGAGGGGACGCTTGCGGTCGTCGCCGGTCCAGTGGCCGCGGCTGCCGGCCTTGGCGTGCCGCACGAAATAGAAAGTGCTCAGGTCCCCATCCATGTGCGAAGCTGCTTGCGGTCGAGCGCGTTCCAGACTTTCGTCCATTTCGACCTGGCGTCGGCGGCGGCGACGTGTTCCATCGCGATCAGCTCCCCGGCCGCGAACGCTCGCCGGCCCGTGGCGCGAGCGCCCCGCAGCCAGGCCTGCGCGGTGACGCTGTCCTGGTGCTCGCCCAGCACCGTCTGGAGCTTCGCCGCGGCGCGGGCAAACCTGGTCGCCACCGGTCCCGCGACCGCCTGCACCGCCTCTGCTGCATAACGCGCCCGCTTGGCGAGGATGCGGATGCGGTGCAGCTCGGGATCGGTCGGATTCTCCGGTAGCTGTCGCACCGCCGAGCGGAGACGGCGCCACGGGCCGCCGGCCAGCCTCGGCAGGACGTCCTGGGCCGGCTGGTCGGCGTCGGGCATTGTGACCGGGGCCAGCGCCGCGGCGACCAGGCGCTCGATGAGGTCGACGTAGCGGGCGGAGTCGAGGTCGACGAGCAGCTTGTGGCGCAGCTCCTCGATCTCCTTGTCGAGCACTGACAGCAGCGATGAGGCGGCGCGCTGGTCGCCTGGCGGGAGCGAAGTCGCCCGCGCGCGCAGGCGGTCGAGCAGCACCTCCCGGTCGCGCACCGCGCCCAGTGCCAGCCCGAGCCAACCAAGCTCGGTGCGCAGGGGCTCGGTCCACTCGGGATCGAGCAGCGGACCGAAGGTGCGCAGGTTCGAGCGCAGCGTGCGGATCGCCACGCGCGCCTGGTGAACCGCCTCCGGGTCCCCGCCGGTGCGCACGATCGGGTCGTGTCGGAGCAGGTGGGCGACCGATTGGGCGAGCACGCTTCGGATCACTTCCGTGGCGGCTGCGCCAGGCAGGACAGGCAATGGCGAGACTTCCGGCGGCTCCATCGCGCGGGGCCCGAGAGCGCGGACATGCTTCGGCGTCGGGTCGGGGGCGCCGGCGCCCGCGGTGCGGAGCCTGCTGACGAGAGGGTCGAGCGCCGACTCACCGTCCGGCACCTCGACCTCGATCTCCCGGAACCGCGCCGCCACGCGCCGTCCGTCCCGGACGGAGACCTCGTCGTCCACCACCTCGGCGAGGCGCGCCCCCGATGCGTCCGTCAGTCGCACCCGCCGCCGCACGGTGGACAGCCGCGCCACCGGAATCAGCTCCGAACGGCGCACGTATGCGCGCACCACCGCCACCGCCGCCTCTGGCGGTCGCTTCGGGCCGCCGGGGTAATTGAGCTCGGTGCGCTCCAGTACATCGGGATTCGATGCGCTGCCCGGAAGTGGCGACAGCTTCAGCGTCCAGCCCTCGCCGCCGCGATGACGCAGCGACACGCCCCAGCGAGCAAGGCGCAGGTCAGGCGTGTCGTGATACACGGTCTCGAGGCGAAGCACCTCGGGCGACTGCACGACCGCGCCCTCGACGACGCCGTCGAGGCTGGGCAGGTGGAAGGCCGGTCCGGCTCCTAGCTTGACCTCGCGTTCTTTGGGTGGGCTGCTAGCCATGAGTGACGCGGGATGCCGCGCCATTCGACCGGGCTCTCTCCAGCGCCAGCTCCTGGAAGCGGCGCTGGGAGTTGAGGCCAACCACCGTCGGCACCTTGCTCCAGGCGCCGTCGGCGCTGAGCTCCCACGCGAGCACATCGTCGGCGAGGCACACGTCGAGGATGCTCTGCAGCCGCGCTCGGAGCAGTGAGTCGGTGACGGGCACGACCACCTCGACTCTGCGGTCGAGGTTGCGCGGCATCAGGTCGGACGAGCCGAGATAGAGCTCGGCGTCGTCGCCACGACCGAATCCAAAGATGCGCGAGTGCTCGAGGAACCGGCCGACGATCGAGCGCACTCGGATTCGTTCCGAGAGCCGGGGCACTCCGGGACGCAATGAGCACATGCTCCGGATGATCAGGTCGATCTCGGCGCCTTCCTGCGACGCGTGGTAAAGCGCGTCGATGAGCTCTGGGTCGACCAGGTTGTTGACTTTGATCGCGATGCGCCCGCCTGGCTTGGCCTCGCGCTCGATCAGGTGCGCGAGGTCCGGCCGCAGGTTGGTCGGCGCCACGAGCAGCTTGCGGTAACGGTTCTGCCGGCTGTACCCCGTGAGCAGGTTGAACAGCTCGGTCACATCCGCACCGAGGTCCGGATCAGCAGACAAAAGGCTAACGTCCTCGTACTGGTGCGCCGTGCTGGGGTTGTAGTTGCCAGTGCCCACGTGCACGTAGTGCTGGATGTGCCTTCCCTCGCGCCGCACCACCGACGTCACTTTGGCGTGCGTCTTCAAGCCGACCAGGCCGTACACGACATGAACGTTCGCCTCTTCGAGTGCGCGCGCCCACGCGATATTCGCCTGCTCGTCGCCGCGCGCCTTGAGCTCCACCAGCGCCACGACCTGCTTGCCGGCTTCGGCAGCCGTGATGAGCGCGCGCACGATAGGGCTCGCCTGGCCCGAGGTGCGGTACAGCGTCTGTTTGATGGCGAGCACGTTGGGATCGCTCGCCGCGTGGTCGATGAACGCCTCGACCGACGTGGCGAACGAGTCGTACGGATGGTGGGCGAGAAGATCGCCGGACCTCAGCACGACGAACAGGTCAGGCACCTCCGCGCCGAGACCCTGCAGGCGCGGCTGCGTCGTCGGCGTCCATGGCTCTTCCTTGAGGTCGGGCCGGTCGAGCTGCGCGAGCGACTGCACAGCGGATAGGTCCAGCGGGCCGTCCACCTGGTACACGTCCGACGGCTGCAGCTCGAGCTCGCGCGTGAGCAGCTCCAGCACCTCGGCCGACATTCCGGGGTTCACCTCAAGACGCACGACTCGCGCGTGACGGCGCCGGCGGCGAAGCTCCGTCTGGATCGCGGCGAGCAGGTCCTCCGCGTCACTGTCCACATCGTCGAGGTCGCCATCGCGCGTGACGCGGAAGGGATGGTGGTCGACGATCTCCATGCCGGGGAACAGCGACTGAAGGTGCAGCGCGATCACGTCTTCCAGCGGGATGTAGCGCTCGCCTTCGGCCAGCGGCACGAGCCGCGGCAGCACAGGTGGCACCTTCACACGCGCGAAGCGCTGCTGGTGGCGCTGAGGATCGCGCACGATGACCGCCAGGTTGAGCGAGAGATGCGAGATGTACGGGAACGGATGCGCGGGGTCGACCGCGAGAGGCGTCAGCACCGGAAACATCTGCTGACGGAAAACCGAATGGAGCTGACTCAGCTCCTTCTTGGTGACATCCTCGCCGCGAACCAGGGTGATGCCGGCCGCGGCGAGCGCGGGGACTATCTCGGAGTTGAAGATGCCCGTCTGGCGCTGGATCAGGCCCTCGACCCTCAGCCTGATGGCGCGCAATTGCTCGAGTGGTGTCATTCCGTCCGGTGAGGCCACCGCCACGGCGGCCAGCACCTGCTCTTTCAGACCGGCGACACGGACCTGGAAGAAGTCGTCAAGGTTCGAGCTGAAGATCGCCAGGAAGCGCACGCGCTCCAGGATCGGCAGCTTCGTGTCCTCGGCCATGGCCAGGACGCGTTCGTCGAAATCGAGCCTCGAAAGCTCCCGGTTGAGGAAGCGTGGGACCTCCGGGACAGGAACCGGCCCCGACTGCTCCTCCGCCCGAACCCCCAGCGCCACGCCCGCAAGATTACCGGTAAGCGATCTTTCCTTGGCCTCTGCGCGTGCTGATTTCCCGACCGGAGTGGCCGTCCGTCAGCGGCCTCGGAACGGCCGCCCGCGACGGAGCTGATCGGCGGCCAGGGCGACAAGACGGCGACGGATCGTAGCCTTGCGAACCAGCTCGCGAAACTGCTCGGGCCCTGCGGAAAGGGCCCGGATCGGGCTCAGGGCGACGGTGGTCTCTGGCGACTTGATCCGGTACAGCATGCTGGGCAGGCCAACGGCGTCCCCGTGGCCGATGACCCTCAGCGGGCGGGCGTCGGCGGACACCAGCGCCTCGCCGGTGATCAGGACGCACAGCCGGGTGTCCGCTCGGCCCTGGACCGTCAGGCGGGCGCCCCGCGGCACGGCCACCTCGTCGAACTGGGAACCGGCCTCCGCGAGCTCGGGCCAGCGCATCCCCGCGAACAGGTCCATCGAACGCAGAATGTCCACCTTGACGGTCTCGGGCTGCAGGATCTGAAGCACCTTCATGACCCACGCTCCCGCGGCCTGGTTGGAGTCGGTGGTGATGGAATCCAAGCAACCCGCACGCTACAGCCAACCTGTTAACGCGCCGCCGCGCGCAGGTTAAGAGCCGGCTGGGCGGCGGGTCTCCAGCCACGCGGCCGAGTTGGGAGGCAAGAGCAGCCGAGTCGCCGACCGCCTGACGCCAGGGGAGCTGCCGATCAGAAGCCGGCCCGGCAGGTCGAGCTCGAGCGGCCTGTGGCTGAAGTTGCAAGCCACGGAAAGCGGCCCTCGGTGATAGATCAGGCAGTCATTCGGAGCCGTTGCCCACGCCATCCGCGACGTCAGCCTCGGGGCGAGACCGCGCCGGACAGCGAGCAGGCGGCGGTAGAGGCTCAGCATCGATGTTGACGACCGCGCCTGCGCGTCGACGGCGTATCGATCCCAACCGGCGGGCATGGGCAGCCACGGAGGTGAGGTCGAGAATCCCGCGTTGGGCTCGTGCTCACGCCACGGCAACGGGACGCGGCAGCCGTCACGTCCCTGGTGCCGGCCGTTCGTGCGGATGTACAGCGGATCCTCACGGCGCTCGGGCGGCACGACGACCTCTTCGAGGCCGAGCTCTTCACCCTGGTAGATGAAGTACTGCCCTGGAAGGCCGAGTAGCAGCAGCGCCGAGGCTTTCGCTCTCTGTCGACCGATGCCATCGCCTCCCAGCCGTGTCACGTGCCTCAGGACGTCGTGATTCGACTGGGTCCAGCTCGGCAGCGACGTCCCGTGCGAGACCGCTCGCCGGTAAACGTCGATGGCTTTCTTCCAGAGCGCTGCTTCCCAGCGGCGATCCAGCATCGCGAAAGCCATGTGCAGCTCGTCCTGCTTTATGTAGCGTGCCTGACGCCCTGGGTCGAAGATCTCGCCGACGAGCACACGCTCGGGTTCGTAAGTCCCCGCGATGTGCCGCCAGTCCCGATACACCTCGTGGACCTCGGGCTGGTCGATGATCGCGAAGCCCGGCGCGGTCGTCGGTTCGCCCGTGACTCGGTCCGGCACGATCGGCCGGTCGGCCAGGTCACGCCGCTTGTAGAGCGAGACAGCCACGTCGATGCGGAAACCGTCCGCGCCGCGGTCGAGCCAGTACTTGACGATCTGGCGAAATTCAGCCGGAACCGCCGGGTTCCACCAGTTGAGGTCGGGCTGCTCCGGAGCGAAGAGGTGCAGGTACCACTCCGGCACGCCGTCGAGCGGCGTCCACGCCGAGCCTCCGAATGCCGACTGCCAGTTGTTGGGCGGCGCCCCGTCCTTCCCCGGCACGAAGTAGTACATCGTCCGGTGCGGATCGTCGGGTGCGCTCAGCGCCGCCTCGAACCAGGGGTGGCGGCTGGAGGTGTGGTTGGGCACGATGTCGATCAGCACCTTGATTCCACGCCGGTGCGCCTCGTTCACCAGGTGGTCGAAGTCGGCCAGCGTGCCGTACTCCGGGTTCACCCCGTAGTAGTCGGCGACGTCATAGCCATGGTCCTTCTGCGGCGAGGGATAGAACGGAGTGAGCCACAGGCCGTCGAGGCCCAGCGATTTCAGATAGTCGAGTCGCGATGCGATTCCGGGCAGGTCGCCAACGCCGTCATCGTTCGAGTCGGCAAAGCTGCGCACATAGACCTGGTAGAAGACACCGTTCCGCCACCACGAAGGGCGCACGGCCCGCCAAGATACCGCGTCGAAAGGTCAGCCGAGTGCGGCGACGACGTTGGAGAAGACGTTCTGGATCTGGTTCCCCATGGTCAGAAGGATCACGATGACAACAATCGAAACCAGAACCAGGATGAGGGCATACTCGACCATCCCCTGGCCGCGCTGACGATCAGCGCGGGCTATCGACTTGCAGAACAACTTTTGACCTCCTCTTCCCTTCCTAACGCGAAGGCTACGGTACCCTTGCAGCGCTGCCGTGCAGCATGCTGAGCGCCGGCAGTGTTACGACGATTCGTAATCGAAACGATCAGTCGCCCTAATATGTGGCGGTGAGCAAGCCCTCGTTCACCGTCGAGCAGGTCAGGTCCTTTCTCGCGGTGTCCGAGCACGAGCACGTTTCCCGGGCGGCAGCCTCCCTCCACCTCACCCAGGGCGCGGTCACGCAGCAGGTGCACAACTTCGAGCGCGCCGTCGGCGTGCGGCTGCTCGAGCGTGACGGTCGCGGCGTCCGGCTGACCGATGCCGGCCGGGGTCTCGCGATCAGCTGCCGGGCGGCCCTGCGCGCGTTCGAGGTTGTGGAGGACTCAGCGCGCGCGCTGAAGATGCTCGAAGCAGGATCCCTTCACCTCGGCGCGAGCCCGACGTGCGCGACGCACTACCTGCCGCCCCTGCTGGCCGACTTCAACAGGCAGTTTCCAAATGTCGCGCTCAGCGTCCTGGTCGATCCCTCACGCGAGATCAGCAACCAGGTCAAGGCCGGCGCGCTCGACTGTGGGCTGATCGAAGGAGAGCCTATGTCCGACCTGGTCAACGTCGTGATCACACACGACGAGCTCGTGCTGGTCGTGCAACGCGACCACCCGCTGGCGGCGCTGAAGCGCGTGAGCTCGGCCCAGCTCTCAAAGCATCGCTACCTTGGGCGAGGGCGCGAGTGGTCCGCCGAATCGACGGTTCGAACCATGATCGGCGAGGCTTACGACCACTCCGAGGTGATGAGTCTCGGCCACCCGGAGTACGTGCGCGCCGCGGCTCTCGCCGGGCTCGGCTACGCCGCCTTGCCCCTGCTGGCGGTGCGCGGAGACATCGAAGCCGGCGTGCTCAAGCGCCTGCCCATTCCTGCGGTGGAACGTCCGATCCGGGCGATCCGGCGGAGCGTGCAGGGCGGCCCCACGCTGGAGGAGTTCTGGCGCCGGCTCGTCAGAGGTATTTCTTGAACCAATCGTTCAGCGGCTGCGCGTCCGTCCACATCTTGACGACGTACCTGCGCGCAGAGCCGCTCCCAAGCCAGGGCTGGAGGCCGTAGTTCTTCCAGACGTAGAGGCTCTTGCGCCGCAGCAGGTCTGCGCGCGGGTGCTCCTGCGGCCACGGTGGCGGAACTCGTTTGAGCTCCTCGCCGCCGAGCTCGTAGCCTGACTTCCTGAGCTTCGCCGCGATCGCCGCCAGCTGATCGCCCGAGGCGTCCGCCGCGACCCTCTTGCGGAACCTGGCGATCTCTTCCGGACTCATCATGTACCGGCCGGTCGCCACCGTGAACCCGCGCGCGTCCAGCGACAGGTAGCCGCCCTTGCCGCCCATGCCGACATCCGCCGCGATGTTCGTCTTGTACGGCGATTTGTCTTTGCTGAACCGGATGTCGCGGTTGGCGCGAAAGACCTTGCCCGGCCCAAACTCAGGCTCCAGCGATTCGAGCAGCGCCACCATCGGTCCCTTCACCAGATCCTCGTAGGTGCGCCGGTTGGCCTCGAAATACTTCTTCGAGTTGTCGAGCTCGAGTCCGATGAAGAACCGCTGGCAATCCTCGGACCACCCTTTGAACGTCGCCATCAGGCCTCCACAGGTTGTTCGAATGGCGCAAGGAACTCCCGTTGCGCCTCCCACATCTCGTTGAACATCTTCTCTATCTCCTCGAGTGAGCACACTGCCGCGGTCAGGGGATCGATCGAAAGCGCGTACAGGGCGCTCTGGCGATCGCGATGCGTCAGCGCGTGGACGACCAGCTCGTGCACGGCCATATGCGTCCGGTTCAGCGCCGCCAGCTGCTCGGGGATCCTGCCGAATCGCACGGGGTGAAAACCCTCACCGTCCACTCTGCACTCGACCTCGACGCATCCGTCGTCGGGGAGGTTCTCGATCGCGCCGTGGTTCACGACGTTGCCCCAGATGCTCACCGGCCTGTCGCTCTCTGCCGCCTCGATGATGTCGGCGCCGTATTCGAGGCTGCGCTCGCGAGGGATCGAGGTCGCGCCGTCCAGCATTGCCTGGATCCGCTCGTCGTTGGCGCGCCGCCACTCCGGCCAGTTGTTAGCGTAGAAGCCGCTCTCGCCAAGGTAGCCGGGGCGGGCGTACTTCTCGACCAGGTCCGGGCGCTTACGGAAATAGGGCACGTACTCGGAGAAGTGCCCGCTCGACTCGGTCACGAACGCGCCGAGGTGAAGCATGACCTCGAAGCGGACCGGGTCACGCTCGTACACCTCGCTGTTGTTCGCGGCCAGCTCGCGCAAGCGCGGGTACTGATCCATGCCGCGGTGCTCCAGCTTCGTGAACCAGGCGTTGTGGTTGATGCCGGCGCAGCTCCATTCGAGCTCCTCGTAGGGGACGCCCAGGTAGCCGGCCAGCTGACGCGAGGTGCCCTGGACGCTGTGGCACAGGCCGACAACCGGTTGCGAGGTCGATCGCGCCGCGGCCAACGTGAGGATCGACATCGGGTTCGTGAAGTTGAGGATCATCGCCTTGGGCGCTAGGCGCTTCGTGTCTGCCACGATGTCGAGCCACACGGGCCCGGTGCGAAGCGCCTTGAAGATCCCGCCGGGCCCGATGGTGTCGCCGATGCACTGGTCGACGCCGTACTTCATCGGGATGTCGTAGTCGGCGCGGACATTCTGCAGCCCGGCGACCTCGATCGAGTTCACGACGTAGTCGGTGCCCGCGAGCACCTTGATGCGTTCGGTCGAAGCCTCGACCTCCCACCTCTTGCCTGACAGCTCGACCAGCGTCTGGGCGATGGCCTTGGCCAGCTCGAGGCGTTTGGCGTCGATGTCAACCAGGGCGAACGTGCCGCTGTCGAGGCCGTCGACCGCCAGCACGTCGGTGATGATCTGGCGCGCGAAAACGGCGCTTCCCGCCCCGACCAGCGTGACCTTCGGCACAGGCGCTATTGAATCAGCCGCCGAAAGCCCGCGCTCCGCTCAGTCGCGGTCCTTGTCGAGAAACGCGAGCGCGGCCTCGGCGAACAGCGGCGAGTACACGATGTTGTAGTGCGTCAGCCCCGGCAGGATCGCCAGCGCGTGACCGCCCTTTGGCCTCCCCTCGCCCATCCAGCCGCCGTCTCGGAGGCCTCCGTCCAGCAACTTGAACACGTCGACGTAGTGGCTTGGCGGCGCCATGTCCGCGTCGCCGGCCATGATCAGCGTCGGCATCGGCAGGCGTCGAACTTCCTCGCTGAAATCGAAGTCATTGGCCATTGACGCACCGATCTTGTCGAGCAGCTTCGGAAAGTCTTGCGGGCGCGGTGCTACCCGGTTGTACAGCTCATACATCGGGGTGTTCTTCATGAACTCGGCCGCGGCCGAGTTCACCTGCTCCTGCTGGGCGAGCATCTCCGGCGGGATCGCGTCGCGCCGGATGTTGGCCGAGACCAGGACCAGGCGTCCGACCTTTTCGGGGTGCCTCACCGCAAGCTGCAGCGCCACGCCGCCACCCAAGGAGTAGCCGACCACGTCGGGCTTCACGAGCTCGAGGTGGTCGATCAACGCGGCGATGTCGTCGGCCATGAGCCGCGTGTCGATCGGCCGGTCGATGTCCGCGGTGCGGCCGTGCCCTTGCAGGTCGGCGGCGATCACCTGGTGCTTACTTGTGAGCTGAGGCATCACCGCATCGAACATCTCGGTCGATCCGAGCCCGCCGTGCAGGACCACAATCGGGCGGCCGGCGCCGTGAATTTCGTAGTAGAGGTTGATGCCGTTGACCTTTGCGTACTGGCCGGTGTTCTTGGTGCTCATGCTCATGCTCCTGAAGACTTCGCCCACCACCGAAACTCATCGATTCGCGAGCGTGATCCGGCTACCGAAGCTCGCCAGCCTATCCCCCGCAAATTCACGTTGACCGCGGCCCCGTGTGTCCTTAATGTTTCGTGTTGGCCCAACGGGCTGAGAAGCGACTGAGAGACGACTGGGTCTCGGCTCCGCAAGGAGGAGGGACGCGGGAGGAACTCGGGAGCGACTCAGTTTGTTGGGTCATTTTCTTTTGGCCGCGACCGAGGTTGCGGAGTCGATCCAAACGCCGTCCTAAACCATCTTGAACGGGGGCGGTCCAAGGATTTCGATCCCACCGTTTCGCTGGGCCGAAGCTCGGACACGAGCAAAGTCAACCGGGGCCGCAGCTTCGAGCTCGCGTGTGGCCGGCTCGCTCGCGCCACGGTAGAAGGCCTCGCTGCTGCCTGGTGTCTCCAGGAAAAGAATCCGCGCGGTTTCCGATGTCACGATGAAGGCGTGGGGCACGCCCCGCGGTGCCATCGCCACGCTACCTGACCGGAGCTCTTGTTCCTCGCCGTCGATGTGAAGGCGGATCTCACCCTCCAGCACGTACAGTGTCTCGTCCACCTCCGGATGTGTGTGCAGAGGCGTGGTCTTACCCCGCGACATCACATCCTCGAACAGAAGGAAAGCGCCGCCCGTCTCGGCAGACGTGGCCTTCCAGATGTGCAGGCCGCCGCCGTAGAACCACAGCCTCTCGCCCGCACCAGCGACGCGGACGATCGGGACCACCTTGCTAGCCTGCATTTGTCACTCCTGGACTATTTATGGGACGTGAGTACCATAACGACACTACAGTACTATTTCAGCGGTGTCAATGCGGTACGAGTTGACTGGGAGGACCAACCAGAAGCAGCGCACTCGCCAGGCTCTGGTCGCCGCGGCCCGAGAATTGGTGGCACAGGGCGTGACGCCCACCGTCGAAGCGTCCGCGGCCAAAGCGTCCATATCGCGGACGACGGCCTACCGCTACTTCCCGAACCAGCGAACTCTTCTTCTATCGGCCCACCCAGAAATCGAGGCTCGATCCCTTCTTCCCGAAAATCCCCCTACGGAGATCGAAGACCGCCTCGACGCGGTTATACAGACGTTCATGAAGCTCATCGTGGACACAGAGCCCCAACAGCGCACGATGTTGCGCCTCTCACTCGAACCCGACCCGAGCCTTCGCGGCGAGTTACCGCTGCGGAAGGGACGAGCCATCGGATGGATTACTGAGGCTCTTGCCCCCCTTCGCGACCGCATGTCGGAAGCGCAAGTGCGGAGGCTGGCAGTCGCGATCAGGAGCGTCGCCGGCATCGAGCCGCTCGTCTGGCTAACCGACATCGCCGGACTATCCCGAAAGGATGCTGTTCAGGTCATGCGCCAATCGGCCCGAGCGTTGCTGCGATTGGCGGTAGCAGATCTGCCCGACTCAGCAATGGGATCGACGCGGCGCCGAGGTTGATGCCTACGAGGCGGCCCCAACCGCCTCCGGCGTCTGGCCCGCGATCTGAGCCCGCAGCTCGCTGGCGGTCCGGAGCGGACGATCCCTGAGGATCAGCGTGCAGACCAGGCCGAGCACACCCGCGATGACCGTGATCCAGAAGAGGTCCCCGATCGCCAGCGCGAGCGCCTGGTTGGCGCCGTCCGCGATTTTGGGGATCAGCGCATGGGCAGGTGCGGGCAGGATCCGCTCGAGGACCGTCCGCCCGTTGCCGACGCTCTGCAGGAGCTCGGAGAGCTTGACCAGCTGCGGGATGACCTGCGCCGGTACGCCGTTGGCCGCGAGCTCGTCGGGAAGCCGGGTGGCGAACTGGGTCGAAAAGACGGTACCCGCCACAGCCAGGCCAACCGACGCACCGATCTGGCGAAGAAACGTGAGGGTGCTCGTCGCCACGCCGATCTGCTTCATCGGCACGATGTTCTGAACCACGACCGTGAATCCCGCCATCGAAGGACCGATGCCCAGCCCGAGCACGAGCATGTAGGCCCACAGCTGCCAGTCGGAGATGCCCGCGGTCAGATGGGTCAGCAGCCATCCTCCGACCGTCATGACGACAGCGCCGCCCACCATCAGCCATTTGTAACGGCCGATTCTGCTGATGAGGAGACCGCTGCCGATGCTGCCGCCCATGAGCCCGACCAGCAACGGCCAGATGTAGTAGCCGGAGGCGGTGGCGCTGATGCCTCGCACCGTCTGATAGAAGCGCGGCATGAACAGCACCGCCGCGAACATCGCGACGCCAAAGACGAAAACGGCAACCATGCTGATCGAGTAGTCCCGCGCCGCGAACAGGCCGAGCGGAATGATGGGCTCCTTGGCCCGAATCTCCACGAACACGAACGCGGCCAGGACCACGAGACCCAGCACGATCAGGCCGCCGACATTGAGGTCGGTCCAGTTGGGCAGCTGCCCGTCGCTGTTGACGTACCCCTTGTTGCTCAGGCCAAGCATCAGCGGCACCACGCCGGCAGTGAAGACGGCGATGCCGACATAGTCGAGGTCCGCCGCCGAAGCGGTCCGCCGGCCGATCCCGGGAAGCACGGTGCTCAGCACGATCAGCGAAGCGATGCCGAAGGGCACGTTGACGTAGAAAACCCAGTGCCAGCTGATGTTGTCGGTGAGCCAGCCGCCAATGAACGGCCCGACGATGAAGCTGAGGCCGAACACCGCACCGAACAGACCCTGGAATCGACCGCGCTCGCGCGGGCTGTACAGGTCGGCGATGGTCGCGATCACGATCGGAAACAGGGCGCCCGCGCCGAGGCCCTGGATGGCCCGGAACAGGACGAGCTGGGTCATGTTCTGCGACGCGCCGGAGAGCCAGGAACCTACCAGGAAGATGCAGACGCCGATGATGAGCATCGCCTTGCGGCCGAAAACGTCGGAGAACTTGCCGTAGATCGGAACGGTCACCGTCGAGGTCAGCAGGTACGCGGTGACGACCCAGGCGTAGAGGTTCGCGCCGTTCAGGTCCGTGATGATCCGCGGCAGCGCGGTGCCCACCACCGTCTGGTCGAGCGACGCCAGGAACATCGTGAGCAGGATCGCGCCCAGGATGGCGAGCTTCCTGCGCGGCGGAAGGTCCATGAGGCTCTGCGATGACGTCGACCCGTCGACCGATGGCATGTTGCCCTGAGCTTGTGGTCCTTGTTGCCCTGCGGCCATTCAGCTCCTCCGGTTCGTAGCGCGGCTTGCGGCAAACAGGTCGTGGGCGGACCGGACGATGATCTCGGTGCATGCGTCCAGGGACAGCGCGGTGCTGTCGAGGACAACGTGGTAGTGACGCGCGTCATTCCAGGCGCCGGCGCGGGCATAGAAGTGCTCGATATAAGCAACTCGCGCGCGGTCGGTCTGCTGCTGCTCTCGCGTCGCCGCGGCGTGGTCGATGCCCCGGAGCGCGGCAGCTGCTCGGCGGCGGGCCTCGACGTCGCCGTCGAGCCGAACGTGCAGAACATCCGGCCGCCCCTTGAGCACGAACACGCCGGCTCGACCGAGGATCACGCCGCCGGTTGTATCCGCAACACGACGCAGGATGGCTTCCGTCTTCTCGATCTCGGGCAGCGCGCCCAGCCCTTCCGGCGCGGGCGGCACGCCGACGAAGAGTCCGCTCGACGCGAGCAGCCTCTCCAGGAAGCGGTCCATGCGCGACGAGTGCACGGCGTCATCGGCGAGCTCGTCACCAAGCGACGCGCTGATCTGGATTGCGACTTCGACCGGGATCGCGCGCTCGATGAATGGCAGCCCGAGCTGCTTGGCGACCGCCGGAGCGATCACGCTCCCGCCCGCACCGTAGGTCGCGGCGATCGTGACGGTGCCCTTCACCCGCCTACCCCTTCGAGCCGTTGCTCAAGATGGTCCAACCCCACGAAATTTTCGATTTCGTGGGGACCCCAGAGTCGGGGAGGCGGGATTTGAACCCGCGACCCCCTGGCCCCCAGCCAGGTGCGCTTCCGGGCTACGCCACTCCCCGACGGAATTAGTAATCGTAGCCCGGGCCGATGAGCGCTACCCGCCGCCGTAGGCCACGAGCCCACGGTGCGTGGATGAGAATCCCGCCTCACGCAGCACCGGCGCGAGCCGCGATTCCGTGACCGGTGCACCGTCGACCTTCTGGATCTCGATCCGCCCGCCCGCGGTGGCCACGGCGATGAGCGCCTGCATGTGCTCGACGCCGACAGCGCCATGCGTCAGCAGGCTCTTGCCGCCGCGCTCCAGGTAGAGGACGAGCGCGCCGCCGTCGAGCACGCAGTACGCGCCCGCAGCCCTGGCCATCCTGCCTTCAGAGTCCGGCCATGCGAGCACCACCCCGTAAGCGTTGGCGGGATCGGTGGCGGCGAGCGCCACGATGCGACCGCCTGATTCGCGCAACGTGCGCAAGCGATCCACCGCGCCAGGCAGCGCGAACTGTGAGCCTCCCAGTCCTTCCACGAAGTAGCCGCGTCTGATGCGGCCCGACTCTTCCATCGCGCGCAGCACCGGGTACAGCCCCGCGAATCCGCCGGGCCATCCTTCGGCCACCACGGCGTCGCGCGTGAGCACACCGTGGCGCTGCAGCAGGACGCCGGCCTCGGCGTGCAGCCGCTCGGTGGAGTTTGCGCCTGCGCCGACCAGGCTCGAGACCAGCGACCACCGCCCGGCGGCTCGCGGCTGGGTGAGCCGGGGCAGGCGCGGTCGCCGCGCGGGACGGCGGCTCGCCGGGCCGATGAGCCGGAGCGGCGCAAACGTGTCGTTGGTCACCTCGCCCGACCAGACCAGGTCCCACAGCGCGTCCAGCAGCCCGTCCTCGTTACCGCCACCGCAGGCGTTGTAGACATCGCGGAAAAAGCTCGCCCCACGCCCGCCAAGATGCTCGCGGATGCGCTCGTGCAGCGCGGTGGTGGGTCGATCGGCAGCGGGCTCGGGCGCCAGGCGCGGCGCATCGCCGCGAAGGTACAGCGCGACGCGTCCGTCGTTCGTGCCCAGCGAGCCTCGCCCGACCCACACGACATCGCCCATCGAAACGAGCTCGTCCAGCAGGCGCGGGTTGTAGTTGGCGACCCTGCTCGCGATCACGTCCCGCTCGATGACGCTCGCCGGAAGGGCGAGCCCCTGCAGCTGGAACACCACCTCGAGCAACCGGTCGCTTCCAGGCGCTCGCGAGCCGATTCCGTGCCACTCGGGCAAGAAGCGCGCAAGCGCTTCCGGCGGCACCGATTCGACCTCGCGACGCAGCGCTGCAAGGGACCGCCTGCGCAGCATGCGGAGCACATCGGGATGGCAGTGCTCGCGGCCATGCGCGGCAGGCCGAAACTCGCCGGCGATGACGTCGCCGCGAGCGACCAGCTCGCTCAGTGCCTGCGCGACAGTCGACTCGGGCACCGCCCACCGCGTGGCGACTTCCGCAGCGACGAACGGCGTATGGGTGCGCGCCCAACGGCGGATCAGGGACTGGAGCGGCGCGGTGCCTGGTTCGAGAAACGCTTCCGGGAGCCCGATGGGCAGGCTGACCCCCAGCGCCTCGCGATACTTGCCCGCGTCTTCCGCGGCGATCCACCGCGACTCGCCCGCCACGCGCGCCGACACCGCGCGACGTGCCCGTTCGAGCTCGCCCAGCCAGTCCACCACCACTCCTCTGGCGGCTGCCTCGGAATCGCTCAGGTCGCCCAGCCGGACCAGCAGGTCGTGAGCCTCATCGGCGTCGCGTGGGAAACGCTCGGGCAGAAGGCCCTGCAGCTCGAGCTCGACCTGGGCGATGGACTCGGGGTCGAGCAGCTCGCGAAGGTCTTCACTACCGAGCAGCTCCGCAAGCAGGTCGCGGTCGAGCGTCAGCGCCTGGGCCCGCCGCTCGGCCAGCGGCGCGTCGCCCTCGTACATGAAAACAGCCACGTACGAGAAGAGAAGAGAGGACGCGAATGGAGACGCGCGCTCGGTGTCGACGGCGACGACACGCACCTCCCGCGAGCGGATGCGCCGCAAGAAATCGGTGAGCGCCGGCATGTCGAAGTGATCGCTCATCACCTCGCGCCAGGTCTCGGCCAGGATGGGGAAGTCGGGATACTTGCCGGCAACCTGGAGCAGTCCGGCGCTGCGCATCCGCTGCTGCCAGAGCGGAGTGCGCTGTCCCGGTCGACGTCGCGGGAGAAGTAGCGATCGCGCCGCGTTTTCTCGGAAGTGCGCCGCGAACAAGGCCGACGCAGGCAGCTGCGAGGACACCAGCTCCTGGACCTCCTCCGGCTCGAGAACCAGCTCTTCGAGCGACGGCGGTGATTCGACGTCCGGTAAATGCAGGGCGACGCCATCGTCGGTCCACAGCGCGCGCGCGTTGACCGACAGGCGCTCCTGGAGGCGGGCCTCGAGCGCCAGCGCCAGTGGTGCGTGAACTCGACTGCCCAACGGCGTGTGAATGCAGACGCGCCAGTCGCCGATCTCGTCGCGGAAACGTTCGACCACGACGGTGCGATCGTCGGGGACGGAACCCGTCGCGGCCGCCTGCTCGTCGAGATACGCAAGCAGGTTCTTGACTGCGCGGTCATCGAACCCGGCTCGCTCACGCAGCCGTTTTCCCGCGGCGCCTGGATCCGCGCTCCTCAGCTCGCGCACCATCTTGCCCAGCGCGAGGCCAAGCTCCGCCGGGCGGCTGGGTGCGTCCGCCTTCCAGAAAGCGATCTTGCCCGGTTCGCCGGGCGCGGGCGTCACGAGCACCTGCGAGGGTGTGATTTCGGCGATGCGCCACGTGGACGCGCCGAGCACGAACGTCTCGCCGACCCGGCTCTCGTAGACCATCTCCTCGTCGAGCTCGCCCACGCGCCGTCCGTCGTCGACCAGGTTGACGCTGTACAGGCCGCGGTCGGGAATCGTCCCCGGGTTGGTGACCGCCAGCTTCTGCGCACCGGCCCGACCGCGGACAGTGGCCGCAATGCGGTCCCACACAATTCGCGGCCGCAGCTCGATGAACTCGTCGGACGGATAGCGGCCGCTGAGCATATCCAGCACCGACTCGAACGCCCGAGGCCCGAGCTCGCTGTACGGATATGCGCGCCGCACCACCGCCGCGAGCTCATCGACCTTCCATTCGTCCATCGCGCACATCGCCACCACTTGCTGCGCCAGGACGTCGAGCGGCCGCCGCGGCACAACCGTCGACTCGATGCGCCCGTCGAGCATGCCTTCCACCACAGCCGCCGCCTCCAGCAGGTCGCCGCGGAACTTTGGAATCACTACTCCCTTCGAAACTTCGCCGACCGAGTGGCCCGCACGACCAACTCGCTGGATGCCGGCAGCGACGCTGGGCGGGGCTTCCACCTGGAGCACGAGATCGACCGCGCCCATGTCGATGCCGAGCTCGAGCGTCGACGTGGCGACCAGTCCGCGAAGGGTTCCAGCCTTCAGCTGGTCCTCAATCAGGAGTCGCTGCTCGCGCGCGATCGACCCGTGGTGGGCTCGCACGAGGTCCTCGCCGGCCAGCTCGTTGATGCGCGCCGCGAGGCGCTCGGCGAGCCTGCGCGAATTGACGAACACGATGGTCGAGCGATGCGCCTGGATGAGCTCGAGGAGTCGCGGATAGATCGCGGGCCAGATGCTGTTCACGGTTCGGCCGGACTCCTCTTCCCCTGAGAGCCGCGACATGTCGTCGACCGGCACCTCGACCCTCACCTCCATGGTCTTGAGCCGGCCGGCGTCGACGATCGCCACCTCCCGGCCCGTGCCCCCGAGAAAGTGCGCGACCTCCTCCAGCGGCCGCTGCGTCGCCGAAAGGCCTATGCGCTGAGGCTCCGCCTTGGTGATCGCACACAGGCGCTCGAGGCTCAGCGCCAGGTGCGAGCCGCGCTTGGTGCCGGCGACCGAATGGATCTCGTCGACGATGAGCCAGCGGACCGAGGCGAGGATGCGGCGAGCTGCGCTCGTGAGCAGAAGGAAGAGGGATTCCGGCGTGGTGATGAGGATGTCGGGCGGATGGCGCTCCATCGAACGCCGCGCGTCCGCCGGCGTGTCCCCCGTGCGGATGGCCGCGGTGATGTCGGGCGCTGCGGCACCCGACGCCTCGAGCTGCCGGGCGATGCCGACAAGCGGTGACCGGAGGTTGCGATCGACGTCGTGCGCGAGGGCCTTGAGGGGCGATACATAAAGGACGCGACACCGCTCGGCCTCGGGCGGCGTCGGCTCAGACATGAGACGGTCGAGGCACCAGAGGAAGGCCGCCAGCGTCTTGCCGCTGCCGGTCGGCGCGGCCATGAGCGCGTGGCGGCGAGCCGCCACCTCCGCCCAGCCCCGCTCCTGCACGTCCGTGGGCGAAGCGAAAGCAGCCCGAAACCAGTCCCGCGTCGGCGGCGAGAAGAGGTTGAGTGACGTCCCCACGCACACCAGTCTGACCACTTTCAAAGCCACAAACAAGTGTTCGTTAACAGACGGGCGGCCTACGATCTGCGAGGCAGATTGATCGACCCGGAGCTGTTCCGCGAAGTAATGGCCACGTTCCCGTCGGGGGTCGTGGTCGTAACCGCTTACGGCCCTGACGGTCTTCCTCGAGGCCTGACGGTGAGCGCTTTCTGCGCTGTGTCGCTTGATCCCCCGCTGGCGCTGGCCTGCATCGCCAAGACCTCCAACACGCTGCCGGCCGTGCAGCACACCAACGGCTTCACCGCCAACATCCTGGCCGCCGGCCGAGAGGAGCTGGCAAGGCGGATGGCCACCAAGCTGTCGGACAAGTTCGACGGGATCGCGTGGGCGCGCGCAACATCGGGATTGGGCGGCCCCGTGATGGAACACGACGCCGCCGCGTTCGCGGTGTGCACGCTGCAGCAGACGATCGAGGCGGGCGACCACTGGATCCTCATCGGCGGCGTGGTCGAAGGCGGCCACCGGCCCGGCGTTACGCCGATGGTCTTTAGCCGCCGCGAGTACCGGCCTCTCTGATGCGGCAGGCGCTCATCACCGCGGGCTTGCTCGTGCCGCTGGGCCTCGACACGTTCGCGCTGGCGACCGCGCTCGGGCTGGCCGGGCTCACCGGAAGGGACCGTCTTCGCGTCGCGCTCGTCTTCACGACGTTCGAAGCCGGCATGCCGATCCTGGGGTTCCTCGTCGGCCGCGTCGCCGGCGACTTGCTAGGCCAGTGGGCGGGCTATGTCGGAATCGCGGTCCTGCTGGTGGCGGGCGCACTGCTGTTGTGGCCTTCGGCCGGCGAAGAGGGCGAGGAGCGGCGGCTGAAGCTGCTCGCCCGAGCGCACGGCTTCGCCATTCTGGTTCTGGGCCTCAGCATCAGCCTCGACGAGCTCACCGTCGGCTTCAGCGCGGGACTTCTCGGTCTTTCGCTACTGGTCACCGTCGTGTGGGTCGCTGTGCAAGCGTTCATCGCGACCCAGATTGGCCTGCGCATCGGTGCGCGTCTGGGTGAGGAAATCCGGGAGCGCGCTGAATGGCTCGCAGGCGTTGCGCTGATCGCGGTGGCGCTCGTGCTGCTCGTGCTGCGAATTACTGGTCTCTAGAGCGTCGGCGACGGCCAGGACGGCACCAGCTGCGTAATGCCGGTCGAAAGGATGTACAGCTGGTTCGTCAGCAGCAAGAGCCCCATGACCACGAGCACTGCCGCCGATGCGTAGTCGATGACGCGGCGATGGCTGTTGACATAGGCGACCAGCGGTCGCGCCCGCTCCACGACCAGCGCCACCGCCACGAAGGGTATGCCGAGCCCGAGACAGTAGGCGACCATCAGCGCCAGTCCCTGCGCGGTGGTGCCGGATGTGACGGCGGAGCTCAGGACAGCGCTGAGCGTGACCCCGATGCACGGCGTCCAGCCGCTCGCGAAACCCATGCCGAGCAGGAAGCCCCCGGCCGCGCCACCGCCCGAAGGAGCAGTGGTCATGACGCGGTACTCGCGGTCGAGAAACGGGATGCGGATCAAGCCGGCGATGTGCGCGGCCATCACTATCACGACCACGCCCGCCACTACCGGCACGTACGCGCGCACCGGCTGCACCGCGAGCGAGAAGAGATAGAAAAACGCGATGAAGATCAGCGAGAGCCCCGCCACGAACGCGACGCCTGCGGTCGCCACAGGCAGCGATCCAACCCGGCCTGCTCGAGAACCAAGGTAAGCGACATACGCGGGCACAAGCGGCAGCACGCACGGAGAGATGAAGGACACCAGGCCGGCGAGCACGGCCAGCAACGGGCTGACCGAGGCCAGGCTGCCGGCGGCCGGCATCAGCTACGAGCGGCTGGGCTTGCCTGCCTCGCCGTTTCGGCGATCGCGTCCGCGACTGCACTCCAGGTGCTCGGCGGCAGGTTGTGGCCCGCGCCGGCAAACTCGAGGTAGCGAGCACCCGGCACGGCCGCCGCCACGCGCCTGCCGTTCTCGGGTGGAACGAGAGGGTCGTCGGCGCCGTGGACGACGAGCGTCGGCGCCTTGACCTCGTGTAACGCGGGGATCCTGGACTGGGCGGCGAGGATCGCGACCAGCTGGCGCCCGAACCCGAGCGGGTAATAGGACCTGTCGTACAGTCGCTCGGTTTTGGCACGTTCCGAGGCAATATCGAATGGGTTGTTCACACCCGCCAGCACGCGGCGCGACTCGATGCCCATGGCGATGATCTCGTCACGGGTCGCACCGGGCGCACGCACCAGAAGGGCTTGGGCCTCAGGCGTCGGCGGAATCGCGTCGTGCCCGCCGGGCCCCGACATGATCGAGGTCAGCGACAGGGTGCGTTCGGGATGGTTGATCGCGACGAGCTGAGCGATGAAGCCGCCCATCGAAGCGCCGACGATGTGCGCAGCGGGGATGCCCAGCGCATCCAGCACGCCGGCGGCGTCGTCCGCCAGGTCGTCGAGCGTGTATGCGGGATGCGCGTTGCCCGAGTAGGCGGCGGCGATGTCGGCCGGGCCCGCGGACTCCATCTTGGTCGACAGCCCGGAGTCGCGGTTGTCGTAGCGGATGACGTAGAAGCCACGCTTGACCAGCTCGTCGACGAAGCCGTCGTCCCAGGTGGTGAGCTGGGCGCCGAGGCCCATGATCAGTAGCAGAGGCGCGCTCGATGGGTCGCCTTGGACCTCGTACTCGATGTCGACGCCGTTGGCCTTCAGTCGCGCCATCGGCTTCAATCCTAGTGTCCCGTTACATTAGAAAGTCGTGAGCCGCACCCTGCCCGCCCGCTCTGAGGTGGACAGGCGCTTCACCTGGAAGAGCGAGGCGATCTTCGCGGACCCCGATGCCTGGGAGGCCGCGGTCGCGGGTATCCTCGCCGCGCTGCCCGACCTGGCCGAGTTCAAGGGCCACCTCGGCGACTCGCCCGACACGCTGGCCGATTGGTTCGACGCTTCCGAGAAGGTCCAGCGCGTCATGGACAAGGTCCGCGTCTACACCAACATGGAGTACTCCTGCGACGTCGGCGACCAGGGCGCCGCGGGTAGAGCCGACCGCGCGCGCTCGGTCTCGGCCCAGATGCATGGCGCGATGGCATTCGCGGTGCCGGAGCTGATCGCGATCGGATTCCCGCAGCTGCGGGAGTGGGTCGCCTCGAGGCCGCGGCTGTCCCACCTGGGCCATCACTTCGAACGCCTGGAGAAGCTGAGCAAGCACGTCCGCCCGGCCGAGGTCGAAGAGGTGCTGGCGCAGGTTGCTGACCCGCTTACCAGCGCGCTCGCCGTCCACGGCGTGTTCGCGAACACCGACATGCGATTCGATGCCGCGACCGGCGCCGACGGTCCCGAGGAAGTTGCGCAATCGACCATCGGCGCGCTGCTGACGAGCGCGGATCGCGAGACACGCCGGACCGCTTACGAGCACTACGCCGACTCGCATCTCGCGGCCAAGAACGCGCTCGCGGCGAACCTGGCCGCGGGTGTGAAGCGGGACGTGTTCTTGGCGCGCGCTCGACGGTTCACGTCGTCGCTGGAAGCTGCGCTCACGCCCAATCACATCCCGACCGAGGTGTTCCACAACGTCATCCGCACTTTCCGCGACAACGTCGGCACGTGGCACCGATACTGGCGGTTGCGCCAGCGCGCGCTCGGCCACAAGCCGCTGAAGCCCTACGACACGCGCGCGCCTCTCGGGTCGCCGATGACGGTCCCCTACGAGCAGTCGGTCGAGTGGATCGCCGAAGGCGTCGGCCCGCTTGGCGAGGAGTACGTGAAGGTGCTGCGCCGAGGCGCGCTCGAGGATCGGTGGGTCGACATCTACCCCAACAAAGGCAAGCGCATGGGGGCGTTCTCCACGGGCTCACCCGACACGCCGCCCTTCATCTTCATGAGCTACAACGACGACATCTACTCGATGAGCACCCTCGCTCACGAGCTCGGCCACTCCATGCACTCGTACTACGGCCGGCGCACGCAGCCCTTCGTCTATTCGAACTACGGGCTGTTCCAGGCGGAGGTCGCGTCCAACATGCACCAGGCGCTCACTCGGCGCCACCTGCTCGACACCAATCACGATCCGAATTTCCAGATCGCGGTCATCGAAGAGGCGATGTCCAACTTCTACCGCTACTTCTTCATCATGCCTTCGCTTGCGCGGCTCGAGCTGGAGATCCACGAGCGGGTGGAGCGGGGCGGCGCGATCACGGCCGACTACCTCAACAACCTGATGGCCGACCTGATGGCCGAGGTTTACGGCAGTGAGGTCGACATCGGCGGCGATGACCGCGACCGCGCAGGCTCGACTTGGGCGCAGTTTCACACCCACCTTTACAGCAACTTCTACGTGTACCAGTACGCGACGGGCATCGCGGGCGCGCATCACCTCGCGGAGCACGTGGCGGCGCGGACGCCGGGCGCCGCCGAGTCTTACATCGCGTTCCTCAGGAGCGCGGGCTCGATGTACCCGCTGGAAGGCCTGCGCATGGCGGGTGTCGACATGTCGTCGCCCGAGCCGGTGCAGGCGGCGTTCGCGACGATGGCCGACTACGTGGGCCGGCTCGAGAAGCTGCTGCCGGCGAACTAGAGCTCGAGCCGGTACAGGTTCGACTCCCGCAGCTTGAATCCAAGGCGCGGGTACAGGCGGTTGGCCACCTCGCGCCAGCGCGCCGACTGGAGCTCGACGATCTCGGCGCCCCGTTCGCGCGCGACCTCGATGCAGCGGCGCACCAGCGCCTCGCCCACGCCCTTGCCGCGTGACTTGCCGTCAACCACGACGTCTTCGATTCGCGCCTTCACATAGGCGGGAGTCGCGTAGACCAGCACAGCGGCGGCGCCAGCTATCCGCCCGTCCTCACGCACCACCAACAAGGTCGTGGCTGGATCGCGAATCACGCCCGAGAGGCGCTCGGTCGTCAGCGGCTTCAGCTGCGGGTTGAGCTGCGGCAGCAGCGTATTGAGCGCGTCGAGCAGTTCCTGTGTGGCCTCGGTCGCGGCCTCGACACGCATTGCCACAGACTAAGCGGGCGATGGAGCTGACGGCTTTGCTCGTGCGCGGCGAGCCAATCCCGTTCGCCGAGGCCGTCAGAGGTGATTTCCAACCGTTTCGGGTCGGCGATCCGTGGGGACCTGCGTGGAGCACGACCTGGTTCCACGTGCGAGGGCAGGTTCCGCCCGAGCTCGCGGGCCGACGCGCGGCCGTTGCGATCGACCTCGGCTGGCACCTGCCCACCGGCTTCTCGTGCGAGGCGCTGGCATGGAGGGACGGCAAGCCGTGGCGCGGCGTCGATCCGAACCACCACCTGCTGCCCGTCGAAGGGCCAGAGTTCGATTTCTACCTGGAGGCGGCGGCCAACCCGATGCCGACGCTCGCTGGAGCCGAGCCGGCGGTGTCGATGATCGAGCTCCGCGAATCGCCGGATCTCCTGTTCCGGCTCAACCAGCTCGAGGTGGTGCCGTGGCCGCCGCCCGTTGCGGGCGACGCGCGTGTCGACCTCGGCGTCCACGCCGTCACCGCAGTCGGCCACGCGCACATCGACACCGCCTGGCTTTGGCCGCTGCGTGAGGCCCGGCGGAAATGCGCGCGCAGCTGGTCGACGCAGCTCGAGCTGATGGACCAGCATCCCGACTTCGTGTTCGCGTGCTCGCAGCCGGCGCAGTACGAGTGGGTCAAGCAGTCGTACCCGGATCTGTACCGGCGCATCGAGGACAAGGTGGCGACCGGCCAGTGGGAGCCGGTCGGGGCGATGTGGGTGGAGGCCGACTGCAACCTGCCGTCCGGCGAGGCGCTCGTGCGCCAGCTGCTGCACGGCAAGCGCTACTTCATGCAGGAGTTCGGATGCGAGACTCGCATCCTCTGGCTGCCAGACGTGTTCGGCTATCCCGGCAACCTGCCGCAGCTCATCAAGGAATCAGGGTGCGACTACTTCCTGACCCAGAAGCTCTCGTGGAACGACACCAACAAGCCTGAGCACCACACGTTCTGGTGGGAGGGCATCGATGGCACGCGGGTGTTCACGCACTTCCCGCCCGCCGACACCTACAACGGCGACTTCAGCACCGAGCAGGTCGAATCCAGCGCGCGCAACTTCAAGGACGCCGCCAGTTCGAACCGCTCGCTTTATCTATTCGGCTACGGCGACGGCGGCGGCGGGCCGACGGCCGAAATGATCGAGTCCGCCCAGTCGCTGGATGTGCCGATGGGCCGTGCCATCGATTTCTTCGACCGCGCCTCCGCCGAGGCCCACGACCTCGCGACCGTTCGCGGCGAGCTCTACTTCGAGCTGCATCGCGGCACCTACACGTCGCAGGGGCGGACGAAGTGGTGGAACCGCCGCGCCCAGACGCTCTTGCGCGAGGCGGAGATGTGGTCGGTGGCCGCGGGTGGCGCCTATCCCCGTGCCGAGCTCGAAGCGCTCTGGAAGACCCTGCTGCTCAACCAGTTCCACGACATCCTTCCTGGCTCGAGCATCGACTGGGTGTACGAAGAGGCCGAGCGCGACCTGGAAGCCGTCTCCAGACGCGCTGAGGCTCTCGCTTTCGAGGCAGGCGCAGTCGCTCGGCCGCCGCTCGACGGCGATGGATCGCTCGAGAACGAGCACCTCCGCGTCGAACTCGGCGCCGACGGCGTCGTCACCTCGATCTGGGACAAGGAGGCCGGCCGCGAGGGGTTGAGCGGTCCGGGAAACGTGCTGGAGCTGCACGACGACAACCCCCGCAAATGGGATGCGTGGGATGTGGACATCGAGCACCGCGACTCATTCAGCGTGGTCGGCAGGAGATTCGGAGCGTCGACGGTGACGCAGCGGATCTCACTCCACGGCCGCGTCCTGCGATTTGCCACGGACGTCGAATGGCGCGAGCGCCACAAGATGCTCAAAGTTGCGTTTCCGATTTCGGTGTCGGCGAGCGAGGCCACGTACGAGGTGCAGTTCGGCCACGTGCGGAGGCCAACGCATATGAACACCCCGGAGGCGCGCGCGATGTTCGAGGTCTGCGCCCAGCGGTGGGCCGACCTCGGCGATGGCAACTACGGGGTGGCGCTGCTCAACGATTCGAAGCATGGGTACGACATCCACGACTCGGTGATGCGCCTGTCGCTGCTCCGTGCGCCCACTCACCCAGATCCGAACGCCGACCAAGGGCTCCACCGATTCACCTATGCGCTGATGCCGCACCAGGGCGACTTCCGGAACGCCGGTGTGATCGAGGCGGCGGAAGAACTCAACAGCGTCTTCGGCCCTCCGCCCGGGCTGCTCTCGCTGGACACGACACAGGTGCGCGTGGAAGCGATCAAGCGCGCGGAAGACTCGGACGCTGTGATCGTCCGGCTCTACGAGGCGTGGGGACGGCCCTGTCGCGCGCGGATCACGACGACTGTGCCGGCGCGACGCGTGACGCTGTGCGATCTGCTCGAGCGCGAACGCGAGGAGACTTCGCTCGAGCTCGATTTCCGGCCGTTCCAAGTGGTGACGCTGAAGCTAGAGGGCTAGCCTAAGCAGCGCTGCGGTGGCCGCACCCGCGGCGACCACTGCCAGGAACGGCGCGCGCAGCAGCACAGCCACCGCCGCGACCGCCAGCGCAGCCGCGCGCACGTCCAGCACCAGGTGGTGACCCGTGGCGAAGGTCTGGGTCGCGACCAGCGCGGCGAGCAGCGCCACCGGCAGGAGAGGCACCACGCGCTGGATGCGCCGGTCGCCCAGAAATCGCTGCGGCAGCGAGAGACCGGCGAGCTTGATCGCATAGCACGCGGCCGAGGCGACCAACAGCGGAGTCCAGATCATCGCGGCCGGATCCCGTACAGCACCACCACGGCCGCCACGATCAGCAACGGAACGCCGGTGGGAACGAACGGAAGCGCGACAAGCGCCACCAGCGCTGCGGCCACCGCCACCGCCAGCGGTTCGCGCGCCCTGAGGCGCGGCGCAAGCAAGGCCAGGAACGCGGCGGGCGGAGCCGCATCGAGTCCCAGAGCTTTCGGGTCGGGCAGGGCCTGGGTCGCGAGCGCCCCGATCAGCGTGCCAAGGTTCCAAAGCGAGAACAGCGCGACCGCCGTCGCCCAGAAGGCGTAACGGCTCTCGGCCGGCGTGTCGCGAGCGATCGCCATCGCGGTCGTCTCGTCGATGACGAACTGCGCCGACACAGGCAACCGCCACCGCCGAATGTCGAGCAGCGACGACAGCCTCACGCCATACAGCGCGTTGCGAGTGCCGAGCAGAGCGGCGGTGGCCGCGCCGGCCCACGGATTGCCGCCCGCGCCGACGATCCCGATGAACGCGAACTGGGATGCACCCGTGAACATCAGGAGCGACAGCGCGCAGGTCTGCGCCACCGACAGACCCGCTGTCACTGACAGCGCCCCGAAGGACAGCGCGTAGGCGCCCGTAGCGATCGCGATGCCCAGAGCGTCGCGGAGGATGCTTCGACGTGACCTCACTCGCGCCTTTTGTACAAAACAGGCGCTAAAACAGCATCCGAGGCTGTCGATTTGTACAAAACGCGCGGAATGGGGCCTGCTATTCGGGCGTCACGTACGCGGCGGTGAGGCCGCCGTCGACCAGGAACGTCGAGCCGTTCACGTAGCTCGACTCGTCGCTGGCCAGGAACAGCGCGGCGTTGGCGATCTCGCGCGCCTTGGCCAGCCGGCCCATGGGCAGGTGCACGCGCCGCCTCTCGTACGCGCCAGGTGTCTCGGAGAACAGGCGCATGAGCAGCGGCGTCTCGACCGGGCCGGGGCACAGCGCGTTCACGCGTACGCCCTGCCGGGCGAACTGCACAGCGAGCTCGCGGCTCATCGACAGCACCGCCCCCTTCGACGCGGTGTAGCTGATCTGTGAGGTGGCCGCACCGACGATCGCGACGAACGAGGCCACGTTGATCACCGATCCGCCGCCTGCCTCGAGCAGGTGCGGGATGCCGTACTTGCAGCAGAGATACACGCCCTTGGCGTTCACGGCCTGCACGCGGTCCCAAGCGTCGGGCTCGGTAGTCAGGATCGAGTCGTCGTCCGCGGGCATGATGCCTGCGTTGTTGTAGAGCACGTTGACCTTGCCGTAGCGCTTCTTCGTCTCCGCGAACATCGCCTGCACGCTCCTCGGATCGCTGACGTCGGCCTGGAAGAAGAAGGCCTCGCGGCAGTCGGCCGCGGTCTTCTCGCCGGCTTCCCGACCGACGTCGGCGATGCAGACTTTCGCGCCCTCCTCCGAAAAGAGCAGCGCGGCCTCTCGACCGATGCCGCCCGCGGCGCCCGTGATCACGGCGACCTTGCCTTCGAGTCTGCCCATCTATGCGTCCGTCGAGAGGAACACGTTTTTGACCTCCGAGTATCCGTCCATCGCGTGCATGCCCAGCTCCCGCCCGAAGCCCGATTGCTTGAAACCGCCGAAGGGAGTCGCCACACGGACCGACGTGTTCGAGTTGAGGGAAATCACGCCCGTCTCGATCGCGCGCGCCACCCTCATCGCGCGGGCGGCGTCGCGGCTCCAGATCGAGCCCGACAGGCCGTACGGAGTGTCGTTGGCGATGCGGATCGCGTCCGCTTCGTCCTCGAACGGGATGATCGCCGCCACCGGTCCAAAAACCTCCTCGCGGGCGACGCGGTCGGAGCTAGACGCCTCGACCAGCGTGCACGGGAACCAGAAACCGGGACCGGACGGAACGCTGCCCTTGAACATCGTTTTGCCATTCACGAACGACGCCACGAGCTTGCGATGCGCGGCCGAGATCAGCGGACCCATGTCGGTCCCCTCGGCCTCGGGATCGCCGACCTTGAAACGTCCAGTGGCGTCGGTCAGCAGCTGGGTGAATCGCTCGTAGACCGACTTCTGGACCACGATGCGCGAGCGCGCGCAGCAGTCCTGGCCGGCGTTCCCAAACACGGCGCCCGGTGCCGAGGCGGCGGCTTTCTCGAGGTCTGCGTCCGCGAAGATGACATTGGCGGACTTGCCGCCGAGCTCGAGCGTGACTCGCTTGATGGTCCTGGACGCTCCCTCCATCACGCGCTGGCCCACCTCGGTCGAGCCCGTGAACCCGATCTTGGCCACGTCCGGGTGCGCGATCAGGCGCTCACCGACTGTCGAGCCCGGTCCGACCACGACGTTCACGACGCCTTCGGGCAGGCCGGCCTCGAGCGCGATCTCGGCGAACCGCAACGCTGTGAGCGGTGTGAGCTCCGCGGGCTTGAGGACGACCGTGTTGCCGCATGCGAGCGACGGGCCCAGCTTCCAGGAGGCGAGCATCAGCGGGAAGTTCCACGGCACGATGAGGCCCACGACCCCGAGCGGCTCGCGAAAGGTCATGTCCACTCCGCCAGCGACAGGGATTGTCTCGCCGTAGTGCTTGTCGATGGCGCCGGCATAGAAATGGAAGACGTCGGCGACCATGCCCATCTCCCAACGCGAGTCGCCTAGCGGCTTGCCGGCGTTGGCGGTCTCGAGACGCGCGAGCTCCTCACCATGCTGCTCGACGAGGGAGGCGACGCGGCGCAGCAGGCGCGCGCGATCGGCCGGCTTGACGGCACGCCAAGCGGGGAACGCGGCTTTGGCGGCGGCGACTGCGCGATCCGTCTCGGTAGACCCGGCGCGATTGAGGTGCGCGATCGCCTTCTCAGTCGCGGGGTTGATGACGTCCAGGGTGGCCACGCCGGAGGCGGTCATCCTCGCTCGAAGAGACGGTTGCGCTCGTACTCCGTGACGATCCGGTCGAACTGCGCCTGCTCGGTCCGCGCGTAGTTGAGGTAGTGGTCGACGACATCGTCGCCGAGGGCCTTGCGTGCCATCTTGCCCTTCTCGAGCTCGCCGATGGCCTCGCGTAGCGTGTGCGGGAAGCGCTGCACGTTCGACTCGTACGCGTTGCCCGTGAATGCGGGTGGAAGCTCGAGCTTGTTCTCGATGCCGTACAGCCCGGCCGCGAGCAGAGCCGCGAATGCCATGTACGGGTTCACGTCCGCGCCAGGTATGCGCGTTTCGGTGCGCAGGTGCTGGCCGTGGCCGACGATGCGAAAGCCGCACGTGCGGTTGTCGTGTCCCCACGCCAGCGTGGTCGGCGCCCAGGTGCCTGCCGCGTAGCGCTTATACGAGTTGATGTTCGGAGCGGCGAAGATCGCGAGCTCCGACATGCAGGCGATCTGACCGGCGAGGTACTGGCGGAAGGTCTCGGACTCGCCGTCGAAGGTATTGCGGTTCTCCTTCCAGAGGCTGGAATGGATGTGGCACGAGCTGCCGATCCAGGTGTGGTCCGGTTTGGCCATGAACGTGACCGAGCAGCCCTGCTGGTGCGCCATCTCCTTGATGCCGTTCTTGTAAATGACGTGGTTGTCGGCCATCGTCAGCGCGTCAGCGAAGCGGAAGTTGATCTCCTGCTGGCCGGGCCACGCCTCCCCTTTCGAGCTCTCGATGCCGATGCCCGCGGCCTTCATGCCTTTGCGCACCGACCGGATGAAGGGCTCCGAGAAGGTGGTCGCGAGGATGTGGTAGTCGAGGTTGTACTGGACTGATGGTGTGAGCTCGCGGTAGTGCTTGGCGAACGCCTCCGCGTAAGTCTCTTGCAGAAGGTAGAACTCGAGCTCGGATCCGAACATCGGCTCGAAGCCCAGCTTGCGAGCCCTCTCCACCTGGCCGCGCAAGACCTGCCGCGGCGACGGGCGTACCGGCTTGCCGTCACTCCAGCCGACATCGCACAGCACCATCGCGGTGGCCTCGAGCCACGGGATCCTGCGCAGCGTCGCGAAATCAGGGTGAAGGTCGAAGTCGCCGTAGCCCTGCTCCCAGCTCGCCATCTCGTAACCGGGAACCGGATCCATCTCCATGTCGACGGTCAGCAGGTAGTTGCAGCCTTCCGTCGACTCACCGTGCGATGAGGTGTCGATGAAGTACTCGGCGTCGACGCGTTTGCCCATCAGGCGGCCCTGCATGTCGGTGAAGGCAACCACCACCGTGTCGACCTCGCCGCGCTCGACCAGCGAGGCCAGCGCCTCCTGCGTCAGCGGCGCGTTGCGGGTGCGGGGCTCGGTCAGCGTGCCGTCACTCCTTGGCGCGAGCCCGAGCGACAAAGCGCTCGAACAGCCTGCGCGCCCACGGCAGGTCGGTGGTGAGCTCTTCCGGGTGGCACTGAACAGCGACGATCAGGCCGTCGTCCGTCTCGACACCCTCCACCGTCCCGTCCTCACCGGTCGCGGACTCGTGCAGCCCAGGCGCCAGCTGCTTCACGGCCTGGTGGTGGAAGCTGTTGACCCTGATCTTGTGCTCGCCGGCGGCGTGCCCGAGCTCCGAGCTCGGGTCGACCTCGATGGTGTGGGCGAGGTGGCTGCGTCCATGCGTGCGAATGTCGTGGTCCTCGAGGTGCTGCACAAGGGTGCCACCCATCGCCACGTTGATCACCTGCTGGCCGCGGCAGATGCCGAGGACCGGCAGCTCCCGCTCGCGGGCCTGTTTGAACATGAGCAGCTCGGTGTCGTCGAGCTCGCGGTCGATGGGCCCGACCTTGTCGTCCTTCTTCTCTCCGTACAGCGAAGGGTCGACATCCCAACCGCCCGGCAGCAGGAGCCCGTCGACCTCCGGCAACCGCGCGGCGCCGGGCGCCACGTCTATGGGCTCGGCGCCGGCAGCCTCGACCGCCCGCCGGTAGGGCGCGTAGTACTCCGCGCCCTTCCGCGGGCTCGTCGTGATCGCGATCTTCGGTCTGTGGTTGCCCAGCTCGGCCCCGTCAGGTCGCGGAACTGACTGCTGCAAGCTCCTTCTCGATCTTTGCAAGATCTTCGGCGGAACCCTGGACTCTTGGTCCCTTGAACCAGTTCTTCGCTGAGAGTAGCCAGTAGCCACCGGAGTAGAGCAAGACTACGGCGACCGCCACGATGGCGTAGTTGAAGTTCGTCTGCAGGCTGATTGGAAACGCCGCCGGCAGCACGAAGAGGATCGATATGAACACGATCCAGATGACGGCGATCCAACCGACGATGTAGCTGTACTGGCGCAGGTGCCAGGGCCCGCGCTGGAACTTCTCTCCCTGGCGCAGCCTCAGCAAGATCGGAATGCCGTAGGCCACGTAAAGACCGATGGTCGCTATGGAAGTCACGGCGGCGTAAGCCTCCGTGTTCCACAGGTACGGCAGGCCGAGGATGAAAGCCCCTACCACCGCCAGCCAGATCGAGTTGGTCGGGGTGCGCGTGCGCGGATTGACTCTGTGCCAGAACTCAGAGCCCGGGACGGCGCCGTCGCGCGAGAAGGCGTAGATCATCCGCGAGTTCGAAGTCACCGACGACATGCCGCAGTAGAACTGGGCGCCCACGACGATAACCATCAGGAACACGGCCCAGTTGTGGCCTAGCGCATCGAGGAAGATCTGGGCCGGCGGAACCGTGGCGGCCGCTTCGCTGGTGTAGTTCTGGATGGCGCCCGTGACGCCGATGAGCAATATCCAGCCCGCTATCAGCGACACGACGATCGACAGCACGATGCCGCGCGGCCCGGAAATCGCGGCGTTGTGCGTCTCCTCGGTCAGGTGCGCGGAGGCGTCGTACCCGGTGAACGTGTACTGGGCAAGCAGGAGACCGATGAGAAACACGTAGAGGCCGGCCCCTGGGAATGCCGCCCCGGTGTTGTTGACGAAGCCAGTGAAGATGTAGCCGATCGACTGGTGCTGCTTGGGGATCAGGAACAGCGCCACGAAGATGATGGCCACACCGATCAGGTGCCACCAGACAGAGATGTCGTTGAGAAGCGCGACGAGCTGAATCCCGAATGTGTTCAGCAACCCGTGCGCGATCAGGATCACGGCGTAGATGCCGATGATGTGGGGCGGGTCAAGCGGATAGCCCCAGATCAGGTTGAACAACGCCGACATGAAGAACGCGCCGCCGAAGTCGATGCCGGCGGTGATGCCGATCTGGCCCAGGAGGTTGAACCAGCCCGTGAACCAGCTCCACGCTGCGCCGCTGCTGCCGCCGAGCTTGGCCGACCAGTAGTAGAGCCCGCCGGCCGTCGGATACGTTGAGGCGATCTCGGCCATCGACAGGCCGACGAGGGTCACAAACAGGCCGACAAGAGGCCAGCCGATGTTCATGATGATTGGCCCGCCGGTGTTCATGCCGTAGCTGTAGAGCGTCAGACAGCCCGAGAGGATCGAGATGATTGTGAAAGAGATGGCGAAGTTGGAGAAGCCGCTCATGCGGCGCCTCAACTCCTGGGCGTAGCCCATCTTGTGGAGTGCTTCGACGTCAGAATCAGTGGTCGCGACGCTCATCCAAACCCCTCCCTGGAGCCCCATTCAACGGCCCACCTGCGCCCGAGCTTGCGGCGACGCTATCAGCCGATAGGATGCTTGTCAAGAATGTGCCGGGAAGGGGAGAGATGGCACCTGATGTAACAAATGACACGGGCGCGAGGATTGGCGAGCTGGTGCGCCAGCGCCAGGCCGACCTCAGTCCAGCCGAGCGCAAGCTCGCGAGGGTGCTCCTGGCCAGCTATCCCATCGCCGGCCTCGAGAGCGTCGCACGGTTCGCCGAGCGGGCGGGGGTGAGCGCGCCGACGGTGACGCGCTTCATCACCAAGCTCGGTTTTCGCGGCTACCCGGAGTTCCAGGAGCAGCTCCGCCAGGAGGTGCACGCGCGCCTGTCCTCGCCCCTGGCGCGCTACCACGAGGAGGAGCCGAAAGGCGCGACCTCGCTCGTGAGCGGAGCGCTCGAGGAGGCGCGCCGCAGCCTGCAGGCGACCCTGCAGCTCCTTTCCCATCACGACGTCGAGGAGGTGGTCGAGCAGCTGGCCGACGTCCGCCGCCGGGTGCTGGTCCTCGGCGGCCGTCTGAGCGGCCCCTTGGCGCGCTACCTGGCCGGCCAGCTGCACCTGCTCCGGCCGGGCATTGCTCTTGTCGACACAGAGCGCACCGCTGCAGCTCAGCAGCTGATCGATCTGCGCAAGGGCGACGTGCTCGTGGTCTTCGACTACCGGCGCTACCAGGCCGACACCATCGAAAGCGTGCGCCTGGTCGCGGGCGAGGGCGTGAACGTCGTGCTGTTCACGGATCCATGGCTGTCGCCCGCGTCGGCGTTTGCGAAGCAGGTCGTCGTCACGAGCGTCGAGACGGTCGGACCCTTCGACTCTCTGGTCGGCGCCACGGCAGTGTTGGAGGCGATCGTCGCTGCGGTGCTCGCGAAGCTCGGGCCGCGCGCCCAGTCGCGGATGCAGAGCCTGGAGCAGCTCAGCGCGAGCGCCGTGCTCGGAGCGAGCGACCAGTAGCGCGGAACTCTCAGCGAGCCTGCCGCGTTGAGTGCGCTGGATGAATGATCGACGCCGGGTGATCGGCGTGACCGCGACCGTTCTCGGCGTGGCCACCGTGTTGGCGGCGCTCATCGTTTATGAGTTCGGCCTGAGGCAGCCGGCGAATCACCCGCAGGTCGAGGTCGCCGACGCGGCCGTCGCGCGTCTTGACGCTGGTGCGGATCCTGCGACGGTCGTGCCTGGTCGAGAAGTCGAGATCGGGTCGCCGGACGTCTACGTCATGGTGCTCGACTCGAACAGGATGGTGCTGGCCACCTCGGCCCACCTCGGCGGCGCGACCGTGGTCCCGCCGGCCGGCGTGTTCGACTACGCGCTCGCCCATGGCGACGACCGAATCACGTGGCAGCCCGCTCCGGAGGTGCGCAGCGCGATCGTGGTGGAGGCATTTCGCGGCGGGTTCGTGGTGGCGGGACGGACCCTCAGCGATTCCGAAAACCTGGAAGGCCCGCTGGTCAGGATTGCGATCCTGGCGTGGATCGGGATCGTGGCAGTCGGGACGGTCGTGCTGGTCGTGGCGCTCCGCAAACCTGAGGAAAGCTAAGGTTCCACCCTCCTGATTCCCGGATTTCTTTAGACTGTTGGCCGATGCCGGCCGCGAGCGCACGCGAGGAGTGGTTGAGCCTCCAGGAGGCGAGCGAGCGGCTTCACGTTCACGCCGACACGCTGCGTCAGTGGGCCGACCGAGGGCGCATCCGCTCCTTCCGGACGCCGGGCGGCCACCGCCGCTTCCAGGCGGCCGACGTGGAGGCGCTGGCCGCGCACTCGTCGCCCGAGCTCGGGCTTCTTCTCTATGCATCGGTGGGCCGGGCGCGCATGGCTGCGAGCGCCGGCCAGCTGGCGTCGGAGCCCTGGTACTCGAGCTTCGACGAGGCGGCCAAGGAAAAGCAGCGCGAGCTCGGCCATGACCTCATGCGGTTGCTGATCGAGTACGCCGCACAGCCGGACAAGAAGGACGCCCCGGCCATCGACGACCTCGGCGAGCGATACGCCGCAATGGCGCACAGCGTCGGCCTTTCACTCGGCGACGCGATGCGCGCCTTCCACCTGTTCGAGACGGTCGTGAGCTCGAGCGTGGCCGAGCTCGCCCTGGCACAGGCCGGGGCGGACGCTGAGCTGGAGCGCGCGGTGAGCTGGTTTCTCAACGAGGTCCTGATCGCGATGGTCGAGGCATATAGGAGGGTGAGGACGTGAGCGTGCTGAACGTGGTGCTGCCGTTGGGCTCGAGCGTGCTGAGCTTTCTTTTCGCCGCCCTGGTCTTCGACCAGTGGTGGCAGCGCCGCCAGAGCTTCCAGCTCGTCTGGGCGATCGGGCTGCTCTGGTATGGCATCAGCGCGGGCACCGAATTCCTTGGTGGCGCATTCGGGTGGACCGAGGGTCTGTACCGGACCTGGTACCTGATCGGGGCCTTCTTCGTGGCCGCGTATCTCGGCGCGGGCACCATCTATCTGCTCGCCAAGACCCGCTTCGGTTATTTCGCCGGGGTGACCGTGCTTCTCGGCGGCGTGCTGTCCCTGCTGTTCAGCCACCTCGACGCGAAAGGCACGAACACCCCGATCTATCCAGGGGCGGGAACCGCAGGCACGATCGCTTTTGTGATCGCCGCCGCGGGCGGAGTCGCGATCATCGTCGCCACTGCGGTGCGCCGGCCATTGGCCGCTCACATTGCCATGGCCGTGCTCATCGTCGGCTCGGCGGCGGTGGCGTACATGACGGTCACCGCCCCGCTGCCCGCACCAGGATGGGCCGTCGACCCGACCACGCACGTGCCTGTGGGTGGCGGCTTTCCGGGGTACCTGCGCGTCCTTACGGGCCCGTTCAACATCGCCGGCGCGCTGTGCCTCGTGTTCGGGGCGATCTATTCCGCGTATGTGTATATGCCTAAGCAGCGCGTGCTGCCGGCCCGGCTCGGAGTCCTCGCGATCATTCCGAACTTCTTCGCCTCGATTCCCGGCGCGATCGCGGCTCAGTCGCGCGGTCAGCTCAACTCGCGTGTCCCGGCAACTCTTCTGATCGCGCTCGGAGCTTTCATCCCCGGCGTCACGAGTGGCCTGAACCGGTTCGGCGTCACCTGGTCGTTCTTCCTTGGCGAGTTCCTCGGCGTCGTCCTGATCTTCGCGGGCTTCCTGGTAAGCGAAGACGTGTTCCGGACGTTCCGGTTCGGGCTAGGCCTCAGACAGCGAAGCGCTGAAGGCTGAAGGCTCGCGCTCGAACTGAGCGCGGCAGCCGGCTGAGCAGAAGTAGACCTTGCGGCCTTCGTGTTCGGCGACGTGGGCGGCGGTGACCACGTCGACCGTCATGCCGCAAACCGGGTCGGTTGCGAACTCCGGGGCGGCCGCGAACGCAGTCGTGTGGTGTGCGACATGCTTGTGCCGGGACGCGACGATCTCGGCCAACGCCAGCAGGGCGATCTCCTCCTGGGTGCCCCCGCGCACCTTGCCGGCCGGCGTGCGCACGCGTGCCACGGCGTCCTCGCCCAGTCCGCGACGCAGAAGCTCAGCGCGCACGGCTGACGCTCGACGCGTGCTGGCGATCAAGCTGACCTCGAGGTCGGGATGGCTCAGCGCGGCCTCGAGTGCGCTTTCATCGAAATGGCCCATGGTGGCGACCACCGCGTAGGCCTCACCGGGCGGCGTCTCGAACGTCGGGACCTCCGCCTGGGAAACCAGCCGCGTGCGGAAACCGGTCAGCTCGGCCAGCCGAACCAGCGTCGCCGCGGCAGGGCTGTCGCCGAACACGAGCAGCAGGGGCTTTGCCATCTGGGGCTCGATGAAGATGTCCAATGATCCGCCGCTCGGGCACGTGGTGCCGATGGTCAGCTCGCCCGACTTTCGGGTCTGCTTCACCTCGGAGTCACCCACGATGCGCACCAGTCGTGGTGTGCCCTCGTCGAGCGCCCGCAGCGCCTCGCGCCGCACCACCGGTTCCGAGCAGCTGCCGCCGATCCATCCGCGCAGCCGGCCGTCGGCGGTGATGATCGCCTTGTCGCCGGGCCGCGCGGAGGTCGGCGCCTCGCAGCGAACGACCGTGGCCAGCACGCACGGCGTGCCGGTCGCGGCGAACTCGCGAAGCTGGTCGAGGATGTCGTCCGCTATTCGTTGACTCCCGCGGCACGCAACGCCGCCCAGACCTTGTCCGGCGTGACGGGCATGTCGATGTTCTTCACACCATACGGAGAAAGCGCATCGATGACGGCGTTTACGTAAGCCGCCGGCGAGCCGACAGTCGGCGACTCACCGACGCCCTTGGCGCCGAGCGGGTGGTGCGGCGAAGGCGTCACCGTCTCGCCAAGCTCGAACTTCGGCGATTCCCACGCGGTGGGCAGCAGGTAGTCCATGAAGGTCGAACCGATGCAGTTGCCTTCGGCATCGAAGGTGATCAGCTCCATGAACGCGATGCCGAAGCCCTCGACGAGGCCGCCGTGGATCTGGCCCTCGACGATCATCGGGTTGATGCGAACGCCGCAGTCGTCGACGGCGACGACGCGCTTGACCTTGACCTGACCTGTGCCCTTGTCGACGTCGACCACGACGGCGTAGGTCCCGAACGGGAACGTCATGTTCGGCGGGTCGTAGTAATGGACGCCTTCGAGCCCGGGCTCCATCCCGTCAGGGAGGTTGGAGTACGCGGCGAAGGCGATCTCCTGGATGGTCTTGCCCTTGTCCGGCGATCCCTTGACGTAGAAGCGCCCGCGCTCCCACTCCATGTCTTCCTCGGCCGCCTCGAGCAGGTGCGCGGCGATCTTCCGCGCCTTGTCGCGCAGCTTGCGCGAGACCATCGCGGTCGCCGCGCCGGAGACCGGAGTGCTGCGCGACGCGTAGGTCCCGAGCCCGTACGGCGCGGTGTCGGTGTCGCCCTCTTCGACGGCGACGTCAGCGGCCGGGATGCCCAGCTCCTCGGCGACGATCTGGGCGTACGTCGTCTCGTGGCCCTGGCCTTGCGACTTGGTGCCCATGCGCAGGAGCGCTTTGCCGGTCGGGTGCACCCGAAGCTCGGCGCTGTCGAACATGCGCACGCCAAGCAGGTCGAAGTCCTTGCCGTGGCCCGCCCCGACCACCTCTGTGAAGGAGGCGATGCCGATGCCGGTCACCTCTCCCTTCGTGCGCCGCGCCTCGACGTCCTTCTTCAGCTCTTCGTAGCCAAGCTTGTCCAGCGCGACGTCCATCGCCTGGTGGTAGTCGCCGCTGTCGTAGACCCAGCCAGTCGCGGAGTGGTACGGGAACTGGTCCTTGCGAATGAAGTTCTTCTTGCGGAACTCCGCCTGGTCCATGCCGATCTCGATCGCGGCGTTGGTGATCAGGCGCTCGATCAGGTAGCTCGCCTCAGTGACGCGGAACGAGCACCGGTACGCGACGCCGCCAGGCGCCTTGTTCGTGTAGTAGCCGTCCGCCGTGATGTGCGCGGTCGGGATGTCGTACGAGCCCGTGACGATGTGGAACAGCCCGGCCTTGAACTTCGTCGGCTGGGCGTCGGAGAAGAACGCTCCGTTGTCGCTGTCGAGGTGTACTCGCAGCGCGGTGATCCTTCCGTCCTTGTCGAGGGCGAGGTCGCCCGTCATGTGGAAGTCGCGAGCGTAGCCCGTGGAGATGAGGTTCTCGGTCCGGTCCTCGATCCATTTGACCGGCCGGCCGATCAGCAGGCTGGCGGCCGTCGCGACGACGTAGCCCGGGTAGACGGGCACCTTGTTGCCGAATCCGCCGCCGATGTCGGGCGATACGAACCGCAGGTTCTCCTCGGGCAGACCGGCGACGAGTGCGAACACCGTGCGGTGCAGATGCGGCGCCTGACTCGTGAGGTAGATCGTGGCCTTCCCCGTGATGCCGTTGACGTCGGCGACGATGCCGCACGTCTCCATCGGCGCCGGGTGGCAGCGCGGATAGAACGTATGGAGGCGAACGACCTTGTCCGCCTTGGCGAACGCGGCCTGGGTCGTGGCCTGGTCGCCCGACTCCCAGTGATAGATGTGGTTGTCCTTCTGGTCTGCCTTGTCGTCGCGAATCACCGGCGCGCCGGCCTCCTTGGCCCCATCCGGGCTGGTGACCGCGGGCAGGATGTCGTAGTCGACGACGATCAGGTCGCGCGCGTCCTCGGCCTGGTACTTGGTCTCGGCGACGACCGCCGCGACCTCCTGGCCCTGGAATCGCACCTTGTCGGTGGCGAGCACGGCCTGCGTGTCGTAGCTCAGCGTCGGCATCCACGCGAGCTTGTGCTGCGCCATCAGCTCGCCGGTGACCACCGCGATCACTCCCGGCATCGCGGAGGCCGCGCTCGTGTCGATCGACTTGATGCGCGCGTGCGCGTGAGGGCTGCGCAGGATCGCCATGTGGAGCATCCCCGGCAGGACGAGGTCGTCGATGTAGTTGCCCTTGCCGTGCAGGAAGCGACCGTCTTCCTTGCGCTTCATGGACTCCCCGATGCCGCCGTGCATGTGCGTGGTGGCCATTACTTTCCACCTCCGGCCGCCACGGCTTCAGGTTGTGGGGCTTTGGCGGCGGCCGCCTTGAGCGCGGCGGCGTGCTGAATCGCCTTGACGATGTTCATGTAGCCGGTGCAGCGGCAGATGTTGCCGCTGATGGCCCACCGGATCTGCTCCTCGGTCGGGTTGGGATTCTGCTCGAGCAGCGCCGTGCCGACCATCATCATGCCCGGCGTGCAGAAGCCGCACTGCAGGCCGTGCTCTTCGTGAAAACCGGTCTGCATGGGTGACATCGCGGCTCCCGGGGCGAGTCCCTCGACGGTGCTGATGCTGCGGCCTGCCACCTGGACGGTAAGCAACGTGCACGACTTCATCGGCGTCCCGTCGACAAGCACGGTGCACGCGCCGCAGCTGCTCGTGTCGCAGCCGATATGCGTGCCGGTGAGGCGGAGGTTGGTGCGGATGAAATCGACCAGCAGGACTCGCGGCTCGACCTCGGCGCTGTGCTCGGCTCCGTTGACTTTCAGCGAGACCTGGCGCGCAAGCGCGTCCAGGTTGTGACTTACTGAATTCATCACTTACCTCCCCGGGCCCGAGCGACGGCAGTCTTCAGGCCGCGCTGCACGAACACCCTGACGATATCTCGCTTGAACTCGACGCTTCCGCGCACGTCGGCCTTCGGCTCCGCCGCCGCCGCCGCCAGCCTCGCCGCCTCGGCGATCGCTTCGTCGGTGGGCTGCTTCCCGGAAAGCGATTTCTCCGCTTCGCGCGCCTTCAGGTTGCGGTCGCCAACCGACGTCATGCCGATGCCGGCCTTGGCGATCTTGTCGCCGTTCATCTCCACCTGCACCGCGACCGCCACGGTCGCGAAGTCGCCGACCTTGCGCTCCAGCTTGTTGTAGGCGCCTGCGGCATGGGCCGCGAGAGGGATGCGGATCTCGGTGAGGACCTCGTCGGCCCGCAGTGCAGTTGTGAACGGGCCCTGGAAGAAGTCCGCGGCCTTGATTACCCTCTCGCCCGACTCGGACCGGGCGACCATGTCCGCGTCCAGCGCAAGCATCACCGAGCCCCAGTCGCCCTGGGGGTCGGCGTGGCAGATGGAGCCGCCGACGGTGCCCTGGTTGCGGATGAGGGGGTCGGCGATCCAGTGCGCGGCCTCAGGCAGGATCGGGCACAGAGTCCGCAGCTCGGTGCTGCCCTCGATGTGGGCATGGCGTGTGAGGGCGCCGACGCGGAGGTGACCGTCCTTGCGCTCGACGCCGGCCAGGTTAGGCAGCCGGCCGATGTCGACCACCAGGGCGGGCTGGGAGAAACGCAGCTTGAGCAGCGGGATCAGGCTCTGCCCGCCGGCCATGACCTTGGCCTCCTCCCCGCGCTGCCGGAGAATGTCCACCGCCTCGGCCAGCGACGCCGGGGCCCGATAGTCGAACGCGGCAGGAAACATCCCTCAGCACCTCCCTCGAAAACGACGAGCCGGTGCCGCGCTCAGGGGTCCCCGCAAACTCACGGCCTTGCCTCTGAGTTTGTGGGGTCCCGTGGCGGCATTCGCGGTATAGCACCGCCTCGATACCATGTCAAACACAGTGGTGACCGAGGCCGTGAAGGCTCTCAGCGCCGAAGAGATAACCGAGCTGTGCGTCCGCCACACGCTCTACGACTGGTCCGCGCAGGGGCAGCTCAAGCCGATGGCGGTGGCGAGCGCGAAGGGCGTCCGCTTCACGACCGTCGAAGGCCGGCGCTTCATCGACTTCAACAGCCAGCTGATGTCGGTCCACGCGGGTCACGGCGATCGCAGGATCATCGAGGCCATCAAGGCGCAGGCCGACCGCCTTCCCTACATCAGCCCGTTCCTGGCCACCGAGGTGCGCGCTCGTCTCGGTCAGAAGCTCGCCGAGCTCCTGCCCGGCGACATCGACAAGGTCTTCTTCACCCTCGGCGGCACGGACGCCAACGAGAACGCCATCAAGATGGCGCGCGCGGTCACCGGCCGGCCAAAGATCCTGGCCCGCTACCGCTCCTACCACGGCTCCACCGGCTACGCAGTCCAGGCGACCGGCGACCCGCGGCGGTGGCCCAATGAGCACGCCGCCGGCATCATTCATGTCCTCGACCCGTACCACGGCATCGAGCGCGGCTGGGACGAGGCGGAGCCGGCGCTGCGCCAGCTCGAGGAGACGATCCGGCTCGAAGGACCGGAGACGATCGCGGGCTTCCTGCTCGAGCCGATATCCGGTACGAACGGCGTGCTGATCCCGCCTGACGGCTACCTGCAGGGCGTTCGCCGGCTCTGCGACCGCTTCGGGATCCAGATGATCTGCGACGAGGTCATGAGCGGCTTCGGCCGTACGGGCGAGTGGTTCGCGGTCGACCACTGGGGCGTGGTGCCTGACCTGATCACGCTGGCCAAAGGCCTCACCAGCAGCTACGTTCCTCTGGGCGCCGTCGGCATGCGGCCGCACATCGCGAAGTATTTCGACGACCACGTGTTCTTCGGCGGACTCACTTACAACAGCCATCCGCTCGGGTGCGCGGCCGCGCTCGGTGCCATCCAGGCCTATGAAGAGGACGACATGGTCGGTAACGCGAGGCGTATGGGCGCCGTGCTCGCGCGGCACCATCAGCGGCTGATGGAGCGGCATCCTTGCGTCGGCGCCGTCCGCTCGATCGGACTGTTCGGCTGCATCGAGCTCGTGCGAAGTCGCAAGACGATGGAGCCGCTGGCACCCTTCAACGGCACATCTCCGGAGATGAAGGCGATCACGCAGGCGCTGCTCGACGCGGGCCTGTTCACATTCGTGCGCTGGAACACGATCATGACCAACCCGCCGCTGTGCATCGACGAGGCTGAGCTCGACGAAGGCTTCGAGATTCTCGACACCGCACTTGAGATCGGAGACAAAGCACACATCTGAGGGCGCGGTCCGCGCGCAGCAGCTCGAGAAGCTGCGCGCCGGATTGCGTCAGGTCTTGAAGTCGAACCCGTTCTGGCGCGGACGTCTGCACGACGTGACCGGATGGGATGACTTCGAGCGCCTGCCGATGTGCACGAAATCGGACCTGCTTTCCGACCAGGCTGCGAATGCGCCGTTCGGCACCAACCTCACGTTTCCGCTCGAGGACTACACGCGGCTGCACCAGACGTCTGGTTCGAGCGGCGACCAGCCGCTCCGATGGCTCGACACCCAGCAGTCGTGGGACTGGTGGCTGCGTATCTGGGCCGATCACGTCTACCAGGCGGCGGGCGTGACTCCGACCGACCGGGTCTTCTTCGCCTTCTCGTTCGGGCCCTTCATCGGGTTCTGGTCCGCGTTCGGCGGCGCCGAGCGCCTCGGGGCGATGGCGATCTCCGGCGGCGCCATGACGACGGAGCAGCGCATTCGCAACCTCCGCGACGTCGGCGCGACCGTGCTTCTATCGACGCCGACGTACGCGCTGCGCATGGCGGACCGTGCGGCAGAGCTACGCCTCGACCTCGCAACCTCCGACATCAGGTTGACCATCCACGCCGGCGAGCCGGGCGCGAGCATCCCATCCACTAGATCGGCAATCGAGGCGGCTTACCTGGCCACCTCGTTCGATCACACGGGGATGACCGAGCTTGGTCCCACCGGCCACAGCTGCACCCAGCGCGACGGCATCCATCTGATCGAGTCGGAATTCATCTTCGAAGTCGTCGACGCCAAAGGCCGGCCCGCGCTCGAGGGCGAGCTGGTCGCCACCAACCTCGGACGTTGGGGCGCGCCCGTGTTTCGCTACCGCACCGGCGACCACGTGAGTCTTTCGCGCGAGGCCTGCTCTTGCGGGAGCTCGTTCGTGAAGGTGGTCGGCGGGATCCGGGGGCGGGTCGACGACATGTTCACCGTGCGGGGGGTCAACCTGTATCCGTCGCAGGTCGAGGACATCGTTCGCCGCCACACGACCGTGCGCGAGTTCGTCATCGAGCGCCGCACGGTGCAGCACATGGACGAGATCGTGCTCGTGGTCGAGATGGCCGACGGCACCGCGCCCACCGACCGGCTGGAGGCGGATCTCCGCCAGGCCCTCGGAGTGCGCATAAGCTGCCGGGTCGTGCCCCTTGGGACCCTGCCGCCCAGCGAGCTGAAGTCGAAGCGGATCGTCAACGCACCCTGACCGACCGCCCACATATAAGGAAGAGGCCAGACCGCGCGGCCCGGCCTCACGAGAGGGGAGAAGGGTTCAGGAGCTGGACGACGACAAGCCGATCGCCGCCACCGCCACAACCGGGAACACCTCTGGCGGCGGCTTGGACCGGGGGGCCTCGTTCGCGCCTCCGTTCAGGGTGCGCAGGCGCCCGCGGGGCCCATCTCGCCAGTGCCTCGAGCGTCTGGGTGCCGGAGTTCGTACGAGGGTACCCAGCATCCGGGCCAGCTGAGCGTCGAGGAACCTGTCGAAGTCGTCCATCTGCATCAGAAACGCATGCCACAGGTGAAGTACCGAGGACGGTCTAGGCGGCCCGGGCTCCCTCATCTGGCAGCTCGCGGTCGAGCTCATGTAAGTACCGGACCATCCTCAACCGCATCGGGCCCGGACCGAGGACGCGCGCGGCCAGCCTGGCCAGGGGACGCAGTGAAAGGCGCGCTTGGGCGTTGTAGGACGGTCTCCGCGCGTCCATGCGGAGGTGACTGTTCATCAGGCGCACGGCGGCAACGGCTCGTCGAAAGCACCGAGCTGGCGCAGCAGCGGGCGCTTGCGGGTCCACACCCGCTCGATGAGCTCCTTGCGTTGGGTTGAGCGCTCGAGCTCGAGCGCCGGTCGGGCGAGGAGGCCCAGTAACCTGTCCAACTCGGTCAGCTCGTGCCACCGCGAGCCGAGAGTCCCCAACCCGTCCGCGCTCAACTCTTCCTTCCTGGTCTCAGTTGGGAGCGCCACCGAAGCGACCAGTGACGAACCCTCGCTACCAGAACGCACGCGATCGAGTCAGTACCGGCAACTCGACGACCGCCCGTTCACAGATGTGAAGTTTCAGAGTAAAATCGCCAGCGTCAGGGAAGGGGATCAACTACACGTGGAGACCGCGAACCGCTCGGAGTTCGACCTCCTGCCGACGCCCCAGGCTGAGCGCTCGGAGCAGCTTGCCGTCGACGTGCTTCGCGTCCTATCCGCAAGCCTCGGCGCCGGTCCAGCGCTGGAATCCTTCCATCGCTCGCTCACCGCTAATGTGGCTGATCTGGTCGGCGCCTCGAGGGTGCTCTTCTGGGAGCTTGGACCGGATCGAATGCTCAGACCGATCCGTGGCGCTCACGGCGTGGAGGACGAGCTGGTCGCACGCCTTGATCCTGTGCCTTGTGACCCAGAGGGCACTGACCCCACGAACCAGGTCGTGCTCAGGGCGCTGCAGGTTTCCGATGCGATCGCCGCACCGTGGCAATCTGGCGACACGAGGCTGGGCGTCGTCGCCGCCTACGACTCGATCAACGCCGAAGGGTTCACGTCCGAGGAGGCCTGGATTCTGGAGATCAGCGGCCTCGCCGCAGGCCTTGTCTGGCAGGTGAGGCAAGCCGCCGATCAGCTCAGCGAGACCGTCGAGCGGCTGCGGGAGGTCGATTCGGCTCGGCACAGGCTGCTGCGCAACCTGTCCACCGCCGTCGATCGCGCGAGCAAGCGATTTGCCACCGAACTGCACGACGACGCGTTGCAGAAGCTGACCGCCGCGGAGATTCGGCTCGCCGGTTTGGCAGCATCGATGGCAGGCGATGAGTCGAAGACGGGGATCGACGAGATCAGCGCGCTGCTGCAGCAGGTCGAGGATGCGCTGCGCAATCTTCTCCAGAACGTTCGACCGCCATCCCTGGAGACGCCGGGTGGGCTCGAGATGACCATCCGCCAGCGACTGGCCGCGCTAAGCGCACAAAGCGGTATCACCGCCGAGTGCCTCGTCGAGCTGCCTGACGAGCCCCCATACGAGATTAAGTCCGTGCTGCATCGCCAGGTCTCCGAGGCGCTGACCAATATCGAGAAACACGCTCAGGCCACGCGTGTGCGCTTGGAGCTGAAAGTTCAGAACGACGGCGTCTATGGCGCGGTCACCGACAACGGGAAGGGCTTCATCGTGTCCGACAGAGACCACCTGCCGGGACATCTCGGACTTCTAGCCCTGAGTGAGAGGCCGCTGCTTGCTGGAGGCTGGGGCAAGATCGCGAGCGAACCCGGCGTGGGTACCATCGTCGAGTTCTGGGTTCCCTTACGAAAGTGACCGCAGCCAAGCAGACGCGCGTCCTCATCGTCGAAGACCACCAGGTCGTGGCCGACGGGCTCAGCGCCTTGCTCAACACCCAGCGCGACATGACCGTGGTCGGTCAGGCCGGCTCGGTGGCCGAGTCCGCGGATCGCGCCGGCGAGCTGCAGCCTGACGTCGTGCTGCTCGACTTCCGACTCACCGACGGCACCGGCGCCGATGCAGCCATGGCCATCCGGCGCGTGGCGCCGCAGGCCAAGCACATCTTCCTCACCCGCGAGGACAGCGACGTCGCCAGATTTGCCGCGCTGGAGTCTGGAGCCAGCGGCTTCATTCACAAGTCGAAGGCCGCCAGTGAGGTCGTGGACGCAATCCGCACCGTCGCCTCAGGCGGCAACCTGATAACACCCGGGACCGTCGCCACGCTGCTCAACCGTCGCCGGCAGTCAGAGGGGCAGCGGGAGAGCCTGACCGCCCGGGAGAAAGAGGTGTTGCGCCTGATGGCGGAGGGCGTGTCGAGCCGCGACATCGCCCACAAGCTCGGAATCAGTTACGCGACCGTGCGCACGCACATCCGCAGCCTGGGTGCGAAGCTGGGAGTGCACTCCAAGGTCCAGGCGATCGTCAAGGCGCGAGAGCTCGCTCTCGTCGACTGACTAGCCGCCCGCCACGCGCCTGCGGCGCGTCCCCAGCCCGAGCCTGATCGTCGGCTTTTTCCGCGCTGCGCTGGGCCAGCGCCGGACCTCTTTGCGCTGGCGCTTGTCGTCGTACAGGGCGGCATCAGCGACCTGAATCAGCGCCTGCCAGTCCATCCCTGGGTTCCAGGCGCCAAGTCCAATGCTGACCTCAACGGCGTTCGTGGACGGAGCGCCGAGGTTCATTGCCCGGATCGAGTTTCGAAGCCGGCGCGCAACCTCATGCGCGTGGTGAGGGTCGGTCTCGGGCATGGCAACCGCAAACTCGTCGCCACCGAGCCTGCCGCAGACGTCTGAAGCGCGCATCACGCGCTGCAACTCATGGGCGACCAATTTGAGCGCACCGTCGCCGGCGCCGTGCCCGTGTCTGTCGTTGATCGTCTTCAGATCATCGACGTCGATCATCATCACGATGATCTTGCGATTGTGCCGTTCGGCCAGAGCCACCTCGCGCTCGAGCACGCGCTCGAACTCACGGCGGTTGGCAAGCCCGGTGAGGTGGTCGGTGCGCGCTTCGTTGGAGAACTGGCGGGCGCGGTCGAGCGCGATCGCGATCTGATCCGCAACAGCGGCCATCATGAGCAGCTCTGACGCACCGAAGATCCGCTCGCGCCGGGTGCCGACCGACATCGAGCCTATGGCGCGCCCGCCGACGCGAAGCTGTGCGCGCAGCGCATTCCAGCCATCGCTTCCGACCACGCCGTCCACTTGCGATTCAGAGGGGCCGAAAGCTGAGACCGCAGCCTTGACGTCTGGCCCTACTCGCGCGATGTAGTCGTTCAACTCATCCGGAGCGATGCCAATGGCGTGCACGAGCTTGTTGGCTGCGCGCTCGCGCAGCCAGATGGCGCCGCCATCGAGACCAAAGGCCGCAAGCGTTTCCGCCAGCGCGACCTCCGCGGTGTCGTTGATGTCGAGAGATCGGCCCATCACCGCTGCAATCGCGGCCAGGCCGTAGAGCTCGTTTTCGCGAATGCGATGCTCGTCATCGAGCTGATCGATGTAGCCGCGCGCAATGCTGGATGTGAGGTGCTCGATGACGCTTCCAAGCCGGCTCTGCGCCAGGGCCAGCACCTCGTCGCTGCGTGGTTTGCCTTCAAGCGGCTGCGACAACAGCTCGAGCGTTGCGCGCCGGTACACCGCGAGGACCTCTATGAGCGACTCGAGCGGGACACCCTGCGCAGCGCGAAGACGGCCGTGCTCTCGAGCCCGGCGGTCGTAATCGTCCCACGGAAGCTCCTCGTCCACGCGGAGCGACGCAAGCAAGACGGCGATGAACGAAACCGATGTGGCGACCAGGTCCTCGCCGGTCTGCTCACTCAGCTCGAAGAGCTCGGGCGACCTCGCACGCACTACTTCGAGCGCCTTCTTGCCGCTCTCTGAGGTGTCCGCTGCGAGCCGGCTGGCCAGTGCTCCCAGAACGTCGCCGGTGTCGCTCACGAACGATGTCCACCGGGTCTGGGGCTTATCACGCTAGAGGAACGTTGTGTGCGAGGCGCTTACTCGAATTGCGGACTACCGCACATGTGCTAGTCAAAAACCGCGCGGCCGTACGGTGACCGAGCTGATCCTCGTGCACGACAGTAGAGGGCAGAAAAGAGCCGATCACCCCGATCGGATCTCACGGGGGGTCATCAATGTCACAGCGAACCATCAACGTTGCAGTTGCGAGTACGACCACGACCGACGTAGCCAGTTCATACGAACCTGGGAATGAGGCCGACTTCGAGCGCCTCTACACGACGTCATACGGCCGCATCCTCGGTACGTTGACCGCATTGCTCGGCGATCGAGCCGCTGCCGAAGACTGCTGCCAGGACGCCTTCGAGCGCGCCTACAAGAAATGGCCTGCGTGGCAGCCGATCGCTCCCGCGGAGGCATGGGTGCACCGCATTGCGATCAATGCGGCGGTCTCGTACCGCCGCAAGATGAGGCTGCGCGAGGTCGGTGAGGTCATAAGGCGTATGGGCCGGCCCGAGGGTCCGCCCGATCCGCAGGACCACATCGAGCGGCGCGACCTCACAGAGGCGCTGGCCAAGCTGCCGTCGAAGCAGGCGGCCGCCATCGTGCTGCGTCACTACCACGGCTACACCAACCGAGCGATCGCGCAAGCGCTCGGCATTCCCGAGCGCACCGTGGCGTCACGTCTGGCGATCGCCAAGCAGCGGCTGCGCGGGATGCTGGGCCAGACCTACGGCCATGACGATCAAGCGAGGCCGCAGGCTGAGCGCGGCTTCGCCTTGGCCGACTAGTTGTGGTGCCCTATGCCGTCTCGGAACGTCGCGGCGCGATGAGACCTCGGATCGCGCGGAACAACTCCCGCCGCGCCTCGCTCCAGGTCGCACGGTTGCGCGCCACATCCTGCCGCCGCTCGTAGCGGGGCGCGCCGGAGTCGGCGCACAGCGCGCATCCGCATCCGTACCCCGTGTCGGGTAGCTGGTTTCCGCATTTGTCGTAGCGGATCTGTGCGGTCACGATTCGCGTTTTACGCCCATCGAGAGTGCAACGCGTCGGGCAGGTCGAGTACCGACCGCCCATTAGCCGGTAGATCGGACTCGATCGCGCGTTACCCCAATGGCAAGGACGCTGACCCCGCTCAGCGTCCAAGCCATCAACGACCTGCTCACAAATTCGCGATCTGGCGACCGTAATGCGTATTGGGCGCAGCTCACGCGTTTCTTCAGATGCAGGGCCGCGCGCTCTCGATGCGCCGCACCCTGGAAGGAGGGCGGAATGGAACAGAAAGAGCAGATTGTGCGGGAGGAGCCCGCGCCGGCGGTCGACGCCGAGGTCGTAAGCCGTTTCTCACCCGCGCGCCGCGCGTACGAGACGATCTACGTCGTCTTCGCGATCATCGTCGGCGCGATCGTCGTCCGCGTGCTGCTCAAGCTGCTGGCCGCCAACACCGCGGTGGCGTTCACGCAATTCATGTACGGGGTCACGGACCCCATGCTGGCGCCGTTCCGGAACATACTGCCGACGTACGTGAGCGGCAGAACCGTGTTCGAAAGCTCGGCTCTGATCGCCATCCTCATCTACGGACTGGTCGGCATCGCTCTAGCAAAGCTGGTGGCCATCATGTTCATGCGCGACGTGACGGTCGCCCAGGGAAGCCGCTCGGGTCGGATCCGACCGAACACCAACTGACCCAGGCCAGTGCGAGTGCCGCGCACTCGCACTGTGTTACTTCTAGCTGATCAAGCAGTTCCGAGTTGCTGGCGTTGCACTCGTGTTGCTATCGGTGTGCGGCCAGCTCGCGGTCGCAACCGCCGAGGTACACGCAGCGCCGCCGGTCCTGCTGTGGGGGGTCGACTCTTGCAGTCCATACGCGGACAGCTGGTTCCGCGGCCCCGGGTCGCACGCGGTCGTCAGCTGGGCCCTGGGGCGGCCGGACTTCTGGGGACGTTATCTCACCGACAGCGTGTGCCCGCCCCTCAGCGTGAAGGAGATCCAGCTTGCGCACGCGCTGCACATGGGCATCCTGCCGATCTTCAACTCGTCCGACTGCTCGAACGTGCAGGGCAGGGACCGCGCCACCGGGTACGCATTGGGCGCGGTCACGCGCGCCGTTGAGGACGGGATTCCGGCAGGCACCGCGATCGCGATGGACATCGAGCCGGTCGGGTCCGTGTGTCCGGGAGCAGCCCGCGTGGACAAGGCTTTCATCGAAGGCTGGTACGACGTGATCAGGTGGGCCGGCTACGCACCGATGTTCTACGGCAACACCATCCCCAACAGCGCGTTCGCCAACGCATGGTGTGCGGCCGTGCTCGAAAGGCCTGAGATCGCGGGCGATTCCTACCTGTGGTCGTTTGAGCCCTCAAAGGTGCACATCAGCCACGCGGCCAGGTACGCTCCCGCGTTCAATCCAGACGATCCCGGATGTCCGAGCCGGCTGGCGGTGTGGCAGTACTCGCTCAGCTCTGGCTCGACGCCTGATGTAGATGTCGACCTCGCCGGCAGTGACTTTCCGTTCTGGCGGCCGTGAGCCGGCTTAGGCGACCGAAGCCCAGCCCGCCATCAGCGTCAAGAACCGGCTGACCTCTTCCGGACCTGAGACCACCAGGTCGCACTGAGCGAACAGGTCGGCGGGCGCCTCCGCCGAGCCTGCGCCGATGACCAGGTGCGGCCGCGAAAGGCGGGCAACCAGGTCGAACATCGGCCGGTCGTTCTCGTCATCACCGATACACACCACGCCGGCGGGCTCCCATTTCTCGATCAGGCGCTCGAGCGCGGATCCCTTCGGCCGTTCCGTGGGCATCACCTCGATGACGCGCCGGCCTGGCTGCGCGACGAGCTTCGTGGTCTCGAGTACAGGTTCGAGCACCACCGACAACTCCTCGAAGCTTGCGTTCGAGTGCCGGTAGTGCACCGCGGTGGCGCCGGGCTTCATCTCCAGCCATACGCCGGTGAAGATGCGCAGCACCTTCGCCGCCTCGGCGTTGAACCGGTCGAGTCGCATCCTTGCCTCGAGCGGAAGATGGCCGATGCCGGAATCGCCGATCAGGTCGGCACCGGCGAGAGGCACCAGGTTCTCCAGGTCGGACGTGGGACGGCTGCTGAGGACCGCCACCCGACGCAGCGGACCCACCAGCCGCTCGAGGGCGCGCATCGACTCAGGCAAGATCTCCGCCTCGACCGGATCGGAAACGATCTCGGCGAGCGTGCCGTCGAAGTCGGTCACCAGCATGACCCGGCCGGGCGCCAGCGATGAGATCGCGGATGTGGCCCAGACCTCTTGCATGCCGGCCGTGAACGCAGGCCGCACTACCTTCAGACTACGACGACATCCGCGCCCGCATCCCGGGCGTGCCCACCAGGTCCCGGATGTCCTGGACCTGGCGGCTGATCCAGCGGGCGATGTCGTTGCTGCGTACGACGTCGCGCGCGCCCTCGTTCCGGCGCCTTTTCTCCTCCGCGCCCATCACCAGGCCGCGGTAGATCGCGTCGGCGGTAGCCTCGATGTCGAAGGGGTTGACCGACAGGACGTGAGATTGAAGCTCCTCGTGCGAGCCCGCGTTTTCCGATAGCACGATCACACCGTCGTTGCGGTTGACGAGCGCGCCCTCCTTGGACACGAGGTTCAGGCCGTCGTACACGGGATTGACCAGGAGCACGTCGAAATTACGAAGGGCGGCCATCGCCTTGCGCACGCTCTCGCCGAAGTCCAGGCGGATGGGCGACCAGGCCCCGCTGCCGTACCGCCGGTTGATCTGATGCGCGGTGCTCCTGATGAGGCGCACGTAGTCGCGGTAGACCGCGACGTCCTGTCGCGACGGTTGCAGGAAGGCCCAGAACTGCACACGTCCCTTCATCTCCGGGTGGTGGTCGAGCAGCTTCTCGTACGCAAGGAAGCCGCGAACGATGTTCTTCGACGGATCGGTGCGGTCGATGCGCACGATCAAGTGCTCGGGCCGCCACTCCCTGAGCTTTCGCTCCTCCACCAGCACGCTGTGCGAAAAGGCGAGCCGTGTGGTCGACGCGACCTCGACGGAGATCGGGTAGTGACGTGCGTACACGACCCGCCCGTCGAACAGCACCGCCCGTTCCTTGTCGTCGACCGCCAGGCCCAGGTTCTCATCGCACGTCAACAGGAAGTTGCGCACGTCCAGGCTCGACTGAAAGCCGACGATGTCGCAGCCGAGCAGCCCCTCGAGGATCGCGTCGCGCATGTTGCGGGGCAGCACCTTCCAGTACTGCGGCGTGGGCCACGGGATGTGCACGAAGTGGGTGATGATCGCACCCGGCAGCTCGAGCCGGACCATCTTGGGCACGAGATACAGCTGGTAGTCGTGGATCATGATCAGCGGTCGCTCGGGCAGGTGGCGTCCAACCTCGATGACTCGCCGAGCGACCTGGCGATTGACCTCGACGTAGCCGTCCGCCCACGCGGTGTGAATCTCGCTGTCGAGGTTTGGCTCCACAGCGAGATTCCACAGGTAGTGCTGGATGAACCACAGCACTGGGTTCGCGATGACCGAGTAATACATGTCGTATTGCTCGCGGGTCGGGTTGACGTAGTGCAGCTTGGTGGTCGAGCGGCCAAGCGGCGCGACGATCGTCTCGCCCTGCTGCTCGACCATGTCGCGCTCCGCCTCGGTGCGGACGCACGCCACCCAGTCCGCCGAGGTGACCTCGGCGAGCGTCAGCAGCGCAGTGATGACACCGCCCGCTCCTCGCGCGAATCCCCCTTCCGGTCGAGGTTCATGCGGCGCGCGATTGCTCACCAGCACCGCGGAGACATGCGGCAGTGTGCGCGTGACGTAATTGCGCATTGACGAGCCAGGCCGGCGGCGCTCGACGCTCTGCAGGAACGGGCTGTCAGCCATCAGGCCCTCCTACGTCGGAGTCGGAGGAGGAGATGGTAGCGGAGAAGGGCTCGGCAGAGGCGTTGGACTGGGCCGCGGTGGCAGAGACGGCGAAGGGCTTGGGCTCGGGCACGGTGATGGGCTCGCCGACGGGCTTGGCGACGGCAGCGACGGTGACGGGGTGGAGCTAGGGCTCGAGCACGCAGCCGGGCTCGGGGACGGACTCGGGCACATGTTCTCGGTGCCGGCCAGAAAGATCTCGGTGCCGCCCTGGCAACCCCGAACGATTCCGTTCGGCTGCCCGTACCAGTCGCGCATCTTGCTGGGCAGCCCATTGATGAAATAGCGCAGCAGCGACGAACCGACGTTGCCGCCGAAGGCGTAAAGGTAGCCGCCTCCGCCGTTCGGTGCCGTGTTGCCGGCCCACGCACCGATCACGATGTCGGGGTTGTAGGCCATCACCCACGAGTCGGGGATCTGGCCGTGCCCGTTGTCGCTCGTGCCGGTCTTGCTGGCCATCTGGCGATTCCAACCGAAGCCCCACTGGTACTGGTAATGGCGCAAGACGTCGGTGATCAGATACGACTCGGCCGGCGTCAGCACGTCCTTGGTGTCAGCGCCTGGGCGCTGGTACAGGACGTTGCCGCTCGCGTCGTCGACGCTGTTGATCCAGCTCAGGTTTACGCGCCGGCCCTGGTTCGCGAACACCTGGTAGCCCTGGACGTGCTCGAGCATCGTCACGTCGCTGCCGCCGATCGCGGTGGAGAGCCCGGGATCGAGCTTGCTCTGAATGCCCATCTGGTGCGCGAGGTCGATGACGTTGTTCATCCCTTCCATCTGGCCGACCTCAACCGCGGGGATGTTGCGTGAAAGCACGAGAGCCGTGCGGGCGGAGATCATGCCCATGCCGCTGTTGTCGAAGTCGTGCGGCGTGTAACCGTTGAAGTTGGTCGTCTGGTCGTTCAGCACCGTCGCCAGCGTGATCCTGTGGTCGCGCAGCGCGGCCTCATAGACGTAAGGCTTGAACGTGGAGCCCGGCTGGCGCTCGGCGGTGACCACGTCGAACTGGCCTCCGATGGAATCGTTGGTGTAGTCGGCCGAGCCGATCCAAACGAGCACCTGGCCGGTCTTCGGGTCGGCTGCCAGCAGCGCCGCGTTGTTCACGTTCGCCCAGTGAAGGTCTTGCACGCCCTGTGTCACCGCCTGTTGCGCGAGCGCCTGGAGGTTTAGATCGAGCGTGGTGTGCACGACGAAACCGCCCTGCTGGACCGCGGCCGGACCGAACATGGCCTCGAGCTGCGTGAGCACGAAGTCGACGAAGTGCGGCGCCTTGCTCTGGCGCGCGCTCACCTGGATGTGCATTTCCTTCTTGACGTCTTCGGCGGCGGCCTGGTCGGCTTCGGCTTGACTGAGCGCGCCGGTGTTGACCATGCCGCCGAGCACGTAGGCCTGACGAGCTTTCGCATCGGAGAAATGCAGCACGGGGTCGTACGCCGTCGGCGCCTGGATGAGGCCGGCGAGCAGCGCGGCCTGCGCCGCGGTCAAGCTCTTCGCGTCCACGTCGAAGTAAGTGCGAGCAGCCGCGCCGATCCCATAGGCGCCGTGCCCGAAGTACACGCGGTTCAGGTACATCGTGAGGATCTGGTCCTTCGAGAAGCGCTGCTCGAGGCCGATCGCAAGCACGAGCTCATGCGCCTTACGAGGAAGCGACTTTTCAGGGGTCAGCAGCTGGATCTTCACAAGCTGCTGGGTGATCGTGCTGCCGCCCTCGTACAGGCCGCCGTTCGTGATGTCGACCCAGATGGCGCGGGCGGTCGACGACAGGTCGATGGCGCCGTGGTGGTAGAAGTTGCGGTCTTCGGCGGCGATCACCGCCGCCGGCGCGTACGTGCCCATCTGGTCCAGGGTCAGGTTCACGTGGAAGTGGCCCGCCGGGCTGTAGTCCTCGATGACCTGGCCGTTGCGGTCGAGGATGACGATGTCGCCCGCCGCCAGTCCGCTGTTGGGGTCGGGCAGGTCCTGCAGCGCCCACACCACATATCCGGTGGCCAGCGCGAAGACCACCGCGGTGGTGGCAGCGATCGGGATGCGGCGCCTCCACATCCACCCGGTGAGTCCATGGGTCCGCCAGCTGCGGGGAGCGGACGGTGCAGGGGTCGTGGCCAACCCTCAACCCTCCTGTGAGCGCCAGGGATAAGACCGGTTGGGCGCTTCGGAGTTAGAACGCCAAGTTCGGGTTAACTACTCGAATTGTAAAAACGCCCAATTCGAGGTGGGATCTGCCGCGATTGCAGCCCTTAGGAAAACTCCACCGCGATGTAGGCGGCCCCGTTTGCCGCAGTCGCCCACGCCGTGGCCACGTAGTGGTAGGGACCCATGATGTTGGCCCGGTGCTCAGGGCTGTTCATGAACATGGTGTTCAGCTGCGGGTCGTTGACTCCCCCACTCCACCAGCCGACGTTCTCGCCAGCCTGGTTGCCGAGGTGGCAGCCGAGGTCGAGCGATGGGCCGTTCGTGTGGTACGGCTGCACCCAACCCTGCCGGGACAGGCGCACCGCGTTGGCTGTGGCCACGGACGCGAGGCACGAGTTCCACGTGAGTGGCCCAAGGCCCGCGGCGGCGCGATCGTGGTTGATCAGCGACTGCTGATAGGAGCCGATGACGATCGCCACTGGCGCGCGAGACACCGGCGCGCGCGACACCGGCGCGTTGTTGCCTGGCTCGACCTTCGGAATCGTTCCGCGTACCAAGGCTGCTGCGGAAGGCGACGACATGTGCCCGAGCTGGGCCTCGTGCTGGTAGCCTGCCGCCGGCACGAGCAAGACGCTCGACGTGGGGACGCTGCTGGGCTGCTGTCCATGGACCGCCACCACAACCGTGGCTGAGACTGCGAGCGCGGCCACGCAGGCGGCGACCGACGAGCGGAGGCGCATAGCCCCGAGTCTGGGCGGCGATCACGACGGAGCGCCGCAAACGAGGTAAAACCTTGTAAAAGGACCTTTACATGGCTTCGGGGAGCCGGGTGTTGAGCCGCTCCTGCGCCATCACCAGGAACACCTCGGCCGCGTTCTCCCAGCCGTGGTGCTGCGACCACATCACCGTCATCGCCCGCAGGGCGAGGATCAGCGCCTCGTAGATCTGGAATCGGTCGAGCGTCGCGTACGGCCGAAGCTCGCGATAGCGACTGAGGAACGCGCGCCTGGTGGCCTCAGCCGCGACGGTGTCTTCCCAGCCGCGCGGTGCGGACGGGATCGCATAAGCGCAGAACTTGGCGAGGTCGTAGCTGGTCTCGGCCATGGCGAAGTAGTCGAAGTCGATCAATGTGTAGCGCCCGTCCTCGTGAAGGAACTGGTCGTACTTGAGGTCGGCGTGGGTGGGCAGCCACTCTTCCTCATATGTCTTGGACAAGCGGTCGCGAAGGTGCAGGACCAGCTCGCTCAGCAGGAAGTGGGCTTTCGGATCGACATAGGCGAACTGCTCCGCCACCGAGTCAAGCCGGCTCAACTCGGCCTCGAGCTCAACCTGCTCGTCGGGCTCGAGACCAGACTCGTGTATCACCGCCAGAGCTTCCGCCGCGGCACGCCCCACACCGAAGAACTCGACGGTGTCGCGGTCGCCCTTCACCGGCTTGCCGGGAGCGGCGCCCTCCAGCAGCATGCCGTACTCCGGTATGAAGCCCTCGGGCTTCGCGATCTTCAGCAAATCTCCGGACTCCATCGCTCGCTGCCAGAGCGCCTCTTCGATGCGGTACGTGCGCAGCCCCCGGTCGCCTGGCTGCACTTTTCCATACATTGCAGACGTGACGCCGCCCGGCTCGTCCAGGTCGTAGCGAAGGATTCCACTTATCTCCGGGACGTAGCGAACCCGCTCGACGTGCAGGCGATCGATTTGCCGGCCGGTCAGATTCGAGAGGACAGTCCACATGGTTTTGGCATCCGCTGCCGACGGCAACCCGGGCAGTGCGAGGTCGAACGGATAGAACCAGAACGCGAGCTGAGAGTCCTCGACTATGTGTGGATAGCCGATGTGCTCGATCGGGTCGCAGGGCCGCCCGCCCCCCTCTCGTTCCAGCCTCTCCTTGAGATGACTCCAGGAGCCGGGGTCAAAGGCGCCACGCGCCACCAACCGAAACTTGTCCTCCGCCTCGTCCTTTTTTGTGGTGATCTCGAAGACCACCCAGTAAGAGTGGGGCGGCTCGAGACGAGAGAAACGACGGCTGACGTGAGCCAGCTCCCAGCCGGTACCGTTCAGCACCTGCCGCGCGAAGTCGGTCACGGCATCTGTGCTGGTGGCCTCGCGCATGGTTAGTAAAGAGATGGAAGGCGTTCTCAACATAGGGTTTCCCAACTAGAACGCCGGAGCGGGCGTTCTGCGACATATCCCGGAAACGAGATGTGCGCAGGGCGACGGCGAGGAAAACCCGTCCCAAATCCTCATATCGCTCCGGAGGTGGACGTATTGGATAGCTCTGTCGTTGAATCCATAGCCCACGCGCCACGACCCCTGCGCCAGGTCGTGATGTCGTTGGCGATCTTTTTGTGCGGGGTGATGCTCGTGCTCGCGAGGTCCTCACCGGCGCTGGCCGCGGACTCGCCCGGCAAGGACAACAGCGGGAAGCAGAGCTCGGTGACGGTGCAGCGCCAAGATGTGCCAAACCACCACCAGGACCAGGAGATAGGCGGTCCGGGTGGCGGCGACGGCCACGGGAACGGCGACGGCAAGGGCGGCGCCAGCGGCAAGCCCACGACACAAGTTCACGTCAACCGCGGTGACTCGACGTCGGCGCCATCGGCCACGTCTGCCACGTCGACCAGCAGCGCGACCTCGGCCAACCAGGGCTCAACCGGTTCGGGCGGCAACACCGCCGCCGGCGCGAGCGCAACCTCGGCCAACCAGGGCTCGTCCGGCTCGGGCGGCAACACCGCCGCGGGGGCGAGCGCGACTTCCGCCAACCAGGGCTCGTCCGGCTCCGGCGGTAACACCGCCGCTGGCGCGAGCGCGACCTCGGCCAACCAGGGCTCGTCCGGCTCCGGCGGCGTCTCCGCCGCGGGCGCGAGCGCGACTTCCGCCAACCAGGGCTCGTCCGGTTCGGGCGGCAACACCGCCGCGGGCGCGAGCGCGACTTCGGCCAACCAGGGCTCGTCCGGTTCCGGTGGAAACACCGCCGCCCAACCGAGCGCGACCTCGGCCAGCCAGGGCTCGAGCGGTTCGGGTGGCGTCTCCGCCGCGGGCGCGAGTGCGACCTCGGCCAACCAGGGCTCGTCCGGTTCCGGTGGCAACACCGCCGCCGGCGCGAGCGCAACCTCAGCCAACCAGGGCTCGTCCGGTTCGGGTGGCAACACCGCCGGCGCCCCAAGCGCGACCTCGGCCAGCCAGGGCTCGAGCGGTTCCGGTGGCAACACCGCCGCCCAACCGAGCGCGACCTC
>DASYXY010000062.1:0-1745 GCA_035934385.1 Candidatus Dormiibacterota bacterium | reverse complement strand
ACGCGCTCCCTAGCCTTGCCTGCGCTGTGGTTCGAACGGTCTGCTTGCTCTCCTTCCTCCTCTCCCTGGTGGGCTGCTCGAGCCCGGCTGCCGCGACGCCCGCACTCCGCCCGATTCGCAACGAGGTGACGCTGTGGCAGGACGCGGCCATCTTCTCGCTCGTCGCTCACCTGATCGACTCCGCCCGGCATCGCGTCCTGGTCGAGATGTACGAGCTTGGCCGGCCCGACATCGTCCGCTCCCTGGGCACCGCCGAATCACGAGGCGTCTCGGTGCGAGTGATCAGCGATCCCACCGTGGAAGCCAGCCGCAGATCAGCGTCGCAGCTCGACGCGTTTCGCGTGCCCGAGCGGTTCTATCCGGTGGACGACAGCCGCCACCAGATTGACCACGTGAAGCTGCTCGTCGCGGACGGCGAAGCCGCCGTCGGAGGCATGAACTGGGGCAAGCACAGCGACCGCAACCACGACTACGTGCTCGAGATCGGCATCTCTTCCGAGGTCGAACGGGTCACGAGCCTCTTCGAGCAGGACTGGGCCCTCGCAGGCGGCCATCCGGCGCCTCTACCCGTCGTGGAATCCGATCCCATCGCGCAGACGACTCCCGGCGGCGAGATCCGGCTGATGCTCGAACGCGAGCTCTTGCGTTGCTCGCACCGCGCCCTGGTGGAGATGTACACGCTGACCGACGCCGAGATCCTCGCGGACCTCGTCTTCGCTCATAACCGCGGAGCCGTCGTGCGGGTCCTGCTGGATCCCAACCAGGTCTACAACCGCCACGCGTACACGGTGCTGCGCGACGGCGGGGTCGAAGCGAGGTGGTACCCGGTCCCGAAGGGCGTCCTGCTCCACGCCAAGATCGGCCTGTTCGATGGCGACCTGGTCCTCGGATCGGCGAACTGGACCTCGAGCGGGCTGGGGGTCAACCACGAGCTGGACGTCGAGACCAGCGACCCGACGGCGGTCCAGGCCTACGCGAGCCGGTTCAGCGCCGACTGGGCGCGGTCGGGTTAGGTGCTAGCTCTGGGGCGGGGGTCCGGCCGATCCAGGGGCGGGAGGTCCGCTCGGGCCTGCGGCCGGAGGCAGCGAGCCGGGTGAGGCGGCCGGCGGCATGTTGTTGAAGCTCACCTGCGGGACGGCGCGGTCGCCTTCGTCCGCCTGGAAGAAGCCGAACGCCTTGAAGCCCAGCGCCCCCGCGACGAGCGAGGTCGGGAGGGTCTGCAGCTTCGTGTTGTAGTCACGCACGTTGCCGTTGTAGAAGCGCCGGGAGAATTCGAGCTTGTCCTCGGTCGCGGTCAGGGTCTCCTGGAGGTTGGTGAAGGCCGAGATCGCCTTCAGGTCCGGGTAGTTCTCCGAGACGGCGAACAGGCTGCGCAGACTCTGCGAGAGCACGTTCTCGGCCTGCCCGATCTTGTTGGGGTCCCCCGTCGCGCCGGCCGCGACGGCGTTGGCGCGCGCGTTCGTCACCGCCTCCAGGGTGCCCCGCTCGTGGCCCATGTAGCCCTGGACGGTGTTGATCAGGTTGGGGATGAGGTCGTGCCGGCGCTTCAGCTCGACGTCGATCTCGGACCAGGCCTCCTGGGTGCGGTTTCGAGCCTGCACCAGGCCGTTGTAGGTGAAGACGAACCAGGCGACGATGAGGACGACGACGACGCCGAGGATGACCCAGCCCATCTAGTTACTCCTAGGCGTGTGCGCGCCTCTGCCAACGGGTCTTCTTGAGCATCTTCTTGTGCTTGTGCTTGC
>DASYXY010000042.1:0-2436 GCA_035934385.1 Candidatus Dormiibacterota bacterium | reverse complement strand
TCGCGCTGCGCCTTGCCCATCTGCTCTTCGGCCTGCGTCTGGATCTTTCGCCCAAGCTCCAGCACCTCGAGCTCGTGGGCCATGTGGCCGAGCAGCTTCTCCAGCTTCGCCTTTGGTGAATCGAGCTCGAGGATCTCCTGGCGCTGCTCGGTGGTCAGACGGATGTGATTGGCGATGTAGTACGCGAGGTGCAGCGGGTCGTCGATAGCGCCGGCCGCGCCCGCCAGCTCGGCCGGCAGGTGCGGCGCGAGCGACACGAGCTGCTGAAACGACGCGATGGCACGCCGCATCAACGCCTCGCGCTCGATGGTCAGGATGTCTTCGGTCGATTCCGGATACATCTCGACCGCGCACGTCAGGTACGGCTCGTCCGACTCGACCCCGGTCAGCCTGATGCGGCGCAGCCCGAGCACGGCCAACTGCACGGTCCCATCCGGCAGCTTGAGCAGGTGCTGGACGCGGACCATCGTCCCGACGTGGAAGAGGTCCTTGAAGTCGACCTCTTCGGCGGTTTCGTCGAGCTGCGTCGCGACCGCGATGTGCCGCTCGACCCCACTCAGGTCTTCGAGCAGCTCGAGCGACTTCTTGCGCCCCACCGATAGCGGGATGAAGATGCGGGGGAACACCACCGTCGATTTCAACGGCAGCACCGGTAGGTGGCTGGGCACCGCTCCTTCGAGGTTCGGTGCCGGGACCTCGCTCATAAGACCGTGATGCTACGCCCGCTCGCTACGAGTTCGGATAGAACTCGCCCGGCCCCCAGCCTGACTTGAGCTCCGCCGGGCTCTCGCCGGCCGCGAATACGACCGGAGTCTCGGAGCCGCCGGTGAGGTTCAGGGCGAAGACCTTGTCCGAAGCCTGAGTGCCGCCAGGGCAGTCGTTGCAAACGACTTCTTCTCGGTACCAGACCCAACCGTCCTTGACGAAGGTGACCTCGGAACGCGGCGAGTCGAGCAGCATCCGTGTCCTCTGGTTCAGGATGTCGAAAACGTAGACGCGCACGTTCGCCTGGTTCGCGGGATCCGCGTACGCCGTGTAGGCGACCTGGGTCCCATCCGGAGAGATTCCGGCCTGGTAGGGCCACACCGGCGTGTTGGCCAGGAATCCGAGACCCTGGTCTGGGCTCCAGTGCCAGACCGCCATCGAAGAACCGCTCGCGTACAACGTGTGCCCGGTCGGAGTCCAGACCGCGCGGTACGCGCTGAGGTTGACGGTCGCGACGACCTGTCGGTCGGACACCCGAATGATCAGGAGGCCGACGGCTCCCTTGCCGATCGGCCAGCCGGAAACCAGGTACTGGTTGTCGGGCGAGAACGCGAGCGTCGGCATGGGCAGCCCGAATCGGCATACGCAGTCGGTGAGGGGCATCGGAAACGCGTACAGCATGTGGACGCTCGCCTCCGAGTAGAGCCAGACCTGGATCTGGGGATTGCCCGACGTATCGGTGGCCTGCACGGCCGTCGCGGCCGCGCCGCCGTCGAGCGTCCAGGCCCCGGCGTTGCTGAACGGACCGCTCAGCAAGGCCATCGGCGCGGGCAAGGTCAGGATGACGCTCTCGTTTCCGCTGCCGATCGAGTGGAGGACCACCTGGGTGCCCGCCCCGTACGGTCGGAGGTACTCGAACGTGTCGCTGGTGAAGAGGTGCGCAACCGTGTACATGGTCTGGCAGAGCAAGCGCGGATGAACAGGATCCCCGACCTCGTACAGCGCGTGGCCGAGCAGCACCATCGGCGCCCCGGTCGGCCGGGAGATGCACCGAACGCTGGACGCGCCCTGAATCAGGAAGGGCGAAGGCGAGGCGACGCCGCTGGGTGATGCCGAGGGGATGGAGGACGGGCTGGGTGAGACGATCGCGACGGGTTTCTGGGCGCACGACGAAGCGGCCAGGAGCAGCGCGACGATAAGGGATAATCGAACCGACCTGAGCCTTCCCCTGAGCGCAGTCATACTCGCCGCCGGCCACGGTACACGCATGCGCTCGCGAATACCCAAAGTTCTGCATCCCATCTGCGGGCGGCCCATGATCGACTGGGTGCTGATGGCAGTCACAGACGCCGGCATCAAGGACGTCAAGGTGATCGCCAACCCGCATCACGCCGAGCTGGCGGCCCACCTCGACGGTAGGGTGGAGCTCGTCTACCAGCGCGAGCCGAAAGGCACGGCGCACGCGCTCCAGCAGATCCCCGAGGGTGAGCTGCGAGGGCGTCAGGTCCTGGTCGTCAACGGCGACTCGCCGGTCCTGACCGCCGCCAGCATCCGGAAAGTCATCGGCGCCATGCAGGAAGCCGGCGCGCCCGCCGCGATTGCGAGCGTCGAGGATCCGTCCCGCGACGACGGCCGCATCGTCCGCGACTCATTCGGTTCTTTGCAGAGGATCGTCGAGCGCAAGGACGCTACACCGGAGCTGCGCGCGAGCGTCCACGAGTTCAACGTCGG
>DASYXY010000033.1:0-1821 GCA_035934385.1 Candidatus Dormiibacterota bacterium | reverse complement strand
GGCGTCCAACAGTACGGCGGGCTGAGGCCCGCCGAGTCGTATGCGGACCGCCGCGTGTTCATCGTCGGCAAACAGAACTCAGGCTTCGAGATCGCCTCTGGTCTTCTCCCCTGGGCGAGGCAGATCGTGCTTGCATCTCCGAGCCGCACGAAGCTGTCCGTCGACACGCGGACGCTTGTCGGCGTGCGCGCGCGCTATGTGCAGCCCTACGAAGACTGGGCGCTCGCCGGTGGAGTGGTGATCCTCGACGCGTCAATCGAGCAGGTCGAGCGGAGGGGCGACGGATATGTCGTCCATACCAAGAGCCCTACTGACGGGCGCGTGCTGGAGTTCGAGGTGGACGATGTGATCGCGGCGACCGGATTCAAGTCGCCTCTGCGCGATCTGCCGCAGCTCGGGGTGGCAACGTTCGGCCAGAGCGGGATACCAGCCCAAACCCCGTTCTGGGAGAGCTCGAGCGTGCCCGGCGTCTACTTTGCGGGCACGATCATGCAGGGAGCCCAGGGGCTGCGTAAGCACGGCATCCCGAGCAACTCCGGCGCCGTGCAGGGGTATCGATACAACGCGCGGGTGCTGGCGCAACATCTCGCCCAGTCGCGCTTCGGCTTCAAGGCAGAGCGCCCGCCCGTCAAAGCCGAAGACGTCGTTTCGTACCTGCTGGCGGAGGCCAGCCGCGGCCCGGAGCTTTGGCACCAGCGGTCCTACCTGGCTCGAGTCTTGAGCGTCGACCCCGAGGCCGGCATCGTCGACGACGGCATCCAGCCGCTGGCCCACTTCGTAGACACAACTGGAAGCGACGCGGTCGCGGTCTCGCTCGAGGCGAACGGCAAGGACGATCCGTACCCGGCGGTCTATGTGAGGGCGCGCGGCGCCGTGTCGGAACACATCCTTCCGCCGCATCCACTTCTCGATTTCGAAGGACCGGACTACCGGCGGCAGCTGGCCGGCGTCCTCGGAGACATCATCGACCGCTCGCTTGCCGCGTCCGTGCAGTGACGCTTCCCACCGGCACCGTCACCTTTCTCTTCACCGACATCGAGGGCTCGACCCAGCTGATGCAGGAGCTGGGCGACGACTACGTGCAGTCCCAGGTCCTACATCACGCGATCCTGCGCGAGGCGTTTCGATCCGGAGACGGCCGCGAGCTGCGGACAGAGGGCGATTCCTTTTTTGCGGTGTTCGAATCGGCGATCGACGCGTGCAGGTCGGCGGCGCAGGCACAGCGTGATTTCGCCCGGCGCGAGTGGCCGAAGGGAAAGGCCATCCGCGTGCGCATCGGGATGCACACCGGGGAAGCGCCGCTGGTAGGCGAGGAATACATCGGCCTCGACGTCCATCACGCGGCGCGCGTGGCGGCATCGGCGCATGGCGGCGAGGTCGTGATCTCGGACGCAACGCGTTTGCTGGTCGAAAACAAACTCCCGGCCGATTGCTCTGTACGCGACCTCGGCATGCACAGGCTCAAGGACCTGGCGCGGCCGGAGCGGCTGTTCCAGCTCGTCATCGGAGGTGTATCGGATGCGTTCCCTCCTCTGCGCACGGTCGAGTCCACGCCCAACAATCTCCCGACACAGCTCACGAGCTTCATCGGCCGCGAGCGCGACGTCGAGGAAGCCACAAGGCTGCTGCGCCGAACCCACCTCCTCACCCTGATCGGCCCCGGAGGAATTGGCAAAACTCGCCTCAGCCTGCAGGTGGCGGCGGACCTCGTCAATGAATTTCCGGACGGCGTTTACTTCGTTCCTCTCTCGGCGGTGCGTGACCCCGACCTGGTTCCGTCGGTCATCGCGCAATCGGTGGGAATTCCAGTCAGCGGCAATC
>DASYXY010000052.1:0-3014 GCA_035934385.1 Candidatus Dormiibacterota bacterium | reverse complement strand
GCCTCGTTCGTCGGCTGGGGAACCTGGAAGTGTCCGTCGGCGGTCATGTGACTCCTCCGCTTGTTCGGTAGATCGCTTGCTTCGATGATGGCACGTAACCCGCGGCCGTATCCCAGCCCGATGGCCGTCGGCTACGTCGACGAGCGCCAAAACGCGGTCTCGGACCGGCTGCGCCGCACTATCTCCCTCCTTCGACGGCGGGGCTACGCGCTTGGCCCGGCCCGCCTCGGGGAGCTGTGCCTGGGCGGTCCGATCTCCGAAGCCGAGGTGCGCTGGAGCGTGGCCGCAGATCACGACCTCGCGATGTCCGAGGGATTGGTCGTCGAGCGCAACGAAATCGACCACGCGGCGGCCATCCGCCGGCGCGCGCAGGACCATCAGCAGAACGCCAACGCCTACCTCGCGATGACTCTTGATTTCATCCGCGCGCTCGTCACGATCGCGCCGTTCGTCCGCAGCGTTTCCATCGCGGGATCGCTCGCGAGCGGCGGATTCCGCTCGTCAGACGACGTCGATCTCAACCTCATCGTCGATGACGGCCACCGGCACATTGCGTATGTGGTCGTCAACGTGCTCGGCCTGCTCCATGCGATGCGTCACCGCTCGAAGCCGGTCGACGACCTGACGCGCCGTCCCATCGCGCCGCGCCTGATGACCGCCAACCTCATCCTCGAACGCTCGCAGTGCCGACCGTTGGTGCGGCAGGACGAGGACATGGCGTTCGAGCTGCTGGTCGCCGAACCCGTATTCGGGCTCGATGCGATTCAAGACGTGATCGAAGCAAACGAAACTCTGCTGGAACACTTTCCGCAGCTGGCGACGAAGGATTCACGCCTCCTCATCGATTCGCCGGCACGGCGTGCGCCCGCGTGGGGCTATCCAGCCTTTCTCGATCGCCCGGCGCGGTGGCTCGGGGAGAGCGCGTGGCGGTACATGCAGTGGACAAGGCGCAACCGGCCAGATGCTCTTGCGCGCGTGGCGTACGTACGCGCAACGATGCGGCCCTATGCCTTGTTTGATCTCAATTGATCAGGCTTCTCCCGATCGCGATCCTCGGGGTGACGAGCGTCCTGCTCTTCATCTTCGGGGTCAACCTGCTCTACCTCACGATCCGCGCGCTGCGCCGCCCATGCATCGGCTTCCCTGACGCTCCTGAACCCAGCTCCGATGCACACGTCTGCGTGCAGCTTCCGGTCTTCAACGAGCGCTATGTGGCCGAGCGCGTGATCGACACCGCGTGTGAGATGGACTGGCCGCTCAATCAACTCGAGGTGCAGGTGCTCGACGACTCCGACGACGACACGACGCAGATCGTCGGCCGCTGCGTCGCGCGATGGCAGCGCAAGGGCGTATCGATCACGCATCTGCGGCGTGGTTCTCGCGTGGGGTTCAAGGCCGGCGCGCTCGCATATGGGCTCGCACGGACCCAGGCGCCATTCGTCGCGATCTTCGATGCCGACTTCGTTCCGCCGCGTGAATTTCTGCGCCGCATCATGGGCCGCTTCGACGACCCTCGAATCGCCTTCGCCCAGGCGAGGTGGGGTCACCTCGACGAGAACTACTCGCTGTTCACGCGCCTGCAGGCGATGGCCATCGATTTTCACTTCCTGGTCGAGCAGGCGGTGCGCTCATCGAGCGGCTACTTCACCAACTTCACGGGCACGGCCGGTGTGTGGAGGCGGACCGCGATCGAAGACTCCGGAGGATGGAGCGCCCGGACTCTGACCGAGGACCTCGACCTGAGCTATCGCGCGCAGATGCGCGGTTGGAAGGCCGCGTACGTCGACGACCTGGTCGTTCCCGAAGAGCTGCCCGTGTCGATCGACGCTTACCGCCGTCAGCAGTCACGCTGGGCTACGGGCAGCTTCCAGACCGCGTTCGTGCTCATGGGGCCGCTGCTCCGCAGCGGCGCGAGACCTGCGGCGAAGTTCCAGGCGGTGATCCACCTTCTCGCGTACGGGGTTGGGCCGGTGATGCTGCTCCAGCTCGCCTGCTACCCGCTCCTCCTGGTCGCGTTCGGGGGGACCAGTCCCCGTTTGCCCTGGTACCTCGGCGACGCGGCTGCCGTTGCGATCCTCGTCGGAGCCGCGCCGTGGGTCGGCTTCATAGCGGCCCAGACCAGGCGTGGCAGACCCTGGTGGGCAGGCATCCCATCGGTGCTCTGCCAGGTCGTCGGCGCGGGGATGTCGCTCAACACGCTGATCGCGCTGGCGCGTTCGCTGCGACCCGGCGGGGCTTTCGTGCGGACGCCGAAGCACCGCATCGTCGGCCGGGGTCGAGATGCCGTGGAATGGCGCGAGCATGAGTACGTGCGCGTGGGTGATCCGCGCGCCCTGACCGAAGCCGGGGCCGGTCTCGCTGCGATCGCGCTCGTCCCGATTGCCCTGGATCGCGGCCTGTTCCTGATCGCCCTTTACTCGGCGATGTTCGCCGCCGGTTTCCTCGTCATTGCCTCGCTGAGCGCGGTCGATTTCTTCGAGGTGCTCACGCTGCGCCGTCTTGGCAGGCAGGCGCTGACCAGGGTGCGGTCAGCTGCGCCCGCCGCGATCCTGATCAGCGCCGCCGCGGCCCTGCTCGTTCTTGCCGCGCGCCTGCCTGAGCCTTTCGAGGACGGATACGGACACTGGCTCATCGCCGCCAACCTCGCCTCGACGGGTCACATGCACGACCCGCTGTTCGGGATGGAGGACACCTGGCTGCCCGGGTACCACGTTTTCGCGGCGGCGGTACTTCAAGTCTTCGGGCTGTGGCAGCTCGGCGCGCTCAAGGTGATGAGCGCGCTGTTCGGCGGGGCGACCGCAGCGTGCGTTTACGCCCTTGCGCCCAACCGCCGCCAGGCGGTGCTGGCCACCGCCCTGCTGGTGCTGAACCCTGTGTTCCTGTTCACGTCAGGCTCGGCCGTGGTCGAGCCGCTGCTCACCGCGCTGCTGAGCGGCGCGGCGCTGGCCGCCGTCCGGGGACGGCTCAAGCTTGCCGCTCTCCTCGCCGCTTTCGCGGTTCTCACGTCGACCAAG
>DASYXY010000049.1:0-5800 GCA_035934385.1 Candidatus Dormiibacterota bacterium | reverse complement strand
TCGCTCGGCCGGCGTCAACCCTCGATGCGAGGTGATCTCGGGATAGGAGATCGTGGTCTCGACGCCGCCGAGGCTCGCCGCGAAGGACACCATGCGGAAGCGCTTCATCATCCTCTGCACCGCCGGCCGCCCGCCCGCCAGGTCGAACGCCAGCATCCCGCCAGCACCATCGGGCAGGAGCCTGCGCGCTACGTCGTACGAGGGCGAGCCTTCCAGCAGCGGGTGATGGACCGCGGCCACTCCAGGCATGTGCTCGAGCGCTTGAGCGAGCGCGAGAGAGTTCTCGCTGTGCCTGCGGATGCGCACCTCCAGCGTGCGCAGGCCGCGCAGCGCCAGCCAGGCGTCGAATGCGCCCAGCGTGCCGCCCATGCGCACCTCGCGAGAACGAGCGGCCGCGATCGTCTTCGCATCGCCGGCCACGACTCCCGCGAGCAGGTCCGAATGCCCGCCGATGTACTTGGTGGCGCTATGCATGACGACGTCCGCGCCGAGCTCGATTGGCCGGCACAGGATCGGCGTCGCGAACGTGTTGTCGACGAGCACCCGCACACCATGCAGCTTCGCCATGGCCACGATCGCCTGGATGTCGGGGACGCGGCACAACGGGTTGGTGATGGTTTCGAGCAGCACGAGCCCGGCGCCGTTAAGCGCGGCCCTGACCTCCTCGAGGTCCAGCACGTCGACGAACACAGGCTCGTAACCGGACGGCTCGAGATCCTGACGCAGCAGCGCCATGGTTCCGCCGTAGAGCTCGCGCGTCGCGACGATGGTCGTCGGGCGTGGTGCGAGCGCCAGGATCGCCATGTGCAGCGCGGCCATCCCGGATGCGGCCGACACCGCCGCCTCCGCGCCCTCGAGGTCTGCGATCGCGGCCTCGAGCATGGAGCGGTTCTCGTTGGAGTTGCGGCCGTAGAAAAAGCCCGGGCGCTCCCCGCGCGCGACGGCCTCGTAGTCGTCGAGGTCTTCGTAGACATGCACCGCGGCGGGAGTGATCGGCGGCGCGAGCGGGGTCCTGGCTTTCAACTCGCGGCCGGAATGCACCGCCCGCGACGCCGGTCTCATCACACCGGCAGGCTGGAGGCCTGCGCGTAATAGGCGCCGGCGCCGAGCTCGGCCTCGATCGCGAGCAGACGGTTGTACTTGGCGATGCGCTCGCCGCGGGCCAGCGCGCCTGTCTTGATCATGCCCGTGCCGGTCGCGACCACCAGGTCGGCGATCGTCGTGTCCTCCGTCTCGCCGGAGCGGTGCGAGATGACCGCCGAGTAGCCAGCAGTGCGGGCGGTGTCGATGGCGCGCAGCGTCTCGGTCAGAGTCCCGATCTGGTTGACCTTGATGAGGATCGAGTTGGCGACGCCGCGCTTGATGCCTTCCTCGAGCCGCGCGACGTTGGTGACGAAAACATCGTCGCCGACCAGCTGGATGCGGCCGCCAAGCCGGTCGGTGAGCAGCTTCCACCCGTCCCAGTCGTCTTCAGCCATGCCGTCCTCGATGCTGATGATCGGGTACCTGTCCACCCACGACGCGTAGAGGTCGACGAGCTGTCCGGCGCCCAGCGTCTTGCCTTCGCTTTTGAGCGCGTAAGAACCGTCATTGAAGAACTCGCTGGCTGCCGGATCGAGCGCCAGCGCCACGTCGTCGCCGGCTTTGTAACCTGCCTCGCCGATCGCCTCCACGATCAGCTTCAGAGCATCCTCGTTGGACGCGAGGCGGGGCGCGAATCCGCCCTCGTCACCCACCGCGGTCGGGAGGTTCCTCTTCTTGAGCACGCTCTTGAGCGCGTGGTACACCTCGGCGGCGGCGCGCAGCCCGTCCGCGAACGACGTCGCGCCGACCGGGCACACCATGAACTCCTGCACGTCGACGGTCCAGTCCGCATGTACTCCGCCGTTCAGGATGTTGGCCATCGGCAGCGGCAGCAGGTGCGCCTGCGCGCCGCCCAGGTACCGGGAGAGGGGCATGCGCACGGCGTTGGCGGCCGCGTGCGCCGCCGCGAGCGAGACACCAAGGATGGCGTTGGCGCCGAGACGAGACTTGTCGGGGGTGCCGTCGAGCTCGACCAGCGCGGCATCGAGTGCGGCCTGGTCGGAGATGTCGGAGCCCATGATCTTCGGAGCGATCTCGCTGAGAACGTTGTAGACCGCCTTCTGCACACCTTTGCCGCCGTAGCGCCCAGGATCGCCGTCGCGCAGCTCAAGGGCTTCGTGCTTGCCCGTCGAAGCGCCGGATGGAACGATGGCCGTTCCGCTTCCCGAGTCGGTGAATGCGGTGACCGAGATGGTGGGGTTGCCGCGCGAGTCGAGAACCTCGAGGGCGCTCAGTCCGGTGAGCTGAACCATCCGATCGGGAAGTCTAGCGTCGGCCGGATGCTGAAGCCGTAGTCGAGCAGGATGCGCGCGTCCTCCCAGGAGTACCCGGTGGCGTTGAGGACGACCGCGATGAGGTGCCGGCCATTTCGGGTCGCCGTCGTCAGCCAGCAACCGCCCGCGTTGTCGGTGCGCCCGGTCTTCAGCCCGGTTGCGCCGGGGTACGTCCACAGCATTCGGTTGAGGTTCTGCATCGTGAAGGCTTTGTGGCCGTCGGTGGCGGCGATGGACATTTCCCTGGTGGCAGCAATCGCCGCCAGTTGCGGGTAGTACCGGTCAAGGTACGCAGCCAGGTGCACGATGTCGTGCGCTGACATCGCATGGCCGGGCGCGTCGAGGCCGCTGGGGTTCACGAAGTGCGCCTCGGTGAGCCCGATGCTCTTCGCCTTCTGGTTCATCTGCCGGATGAACCGGTCGCGCGGGACGATGCCGCGGGCCAACGCTTCGGCGGCGTCGTTGCCGGAATCGAGAAACAGGCCGTACATGAGGTCACGCACAGTTAATCGCTCGCCCGCGCTCAGTCCCATGAGGCTCGGCTCGATCATGGTGGCTTCGGGGTCGACGACGACCACCTTGTCGAGCGAACCGGCGTCGTCCATCGCGACGATCGCGGTCATCAGCTTAGTCAGGCTTGCCGGGGCGCGTGCCGTCTCGGGGTCCCTCGCCCACAGCACGACGCGCGAATCGACGTCGACCAGGAACGCGGCCTTGCCGTGAATCGCCAGCGGGGGCTGGTGGTGCACGCCGAGCCAGACGACCGAGAAGTCGAAGTGGTCATAGGCAGCCGCCTGCGGCGCCGGCGCACCGGCCGAGGGATGGAACACGATCGAGACCACCGAGTGCTTGCTGAGCGCCGCGGCGAACCCTACGACCGCGACCGTCACCACGACAGCGGCGACGGCGGCGGCGATGAGTGAGTCACGGCGGCGCCTGCGGCGGCCGCGCATGCGCGGGATTCCTGTGAGATCGACGTTGGCTGTGACGGCGGAACTCCCTGAGCGTTATTGGTTGCTCGGAATTCTAACCATTCCGCCTTTTTCCTCCAAATCGCGCGCCTGGCTGGTATTTGGTTCGCGCGATCTGCGCAAAACGAGCGGAATGCGGCTGTTAACAACCAGGGTTGGCAAGCGACCTCTCCGGAGCGATCGTTCGCTCGTGTCGCGAAGGGCTCTGGTTCCCATCGAGCTGACCAGAGGACCGTTCACGCTTCACGAGGCTCGCTCTGCGGGCGTGTCACCCAGCGCGCTGAGAAGTACACCGTGGAAAAGGGTCGGCAAGGCAATGTATAGCTGGGAGCACGCAAGTTCCGATCCCTGGCTGCTCCTTGCCGCGTGGTGGCGAGCGTTGGGACCCGCAATCGCGTTCGGCGGGTACACGGCCGCATGGATGCACGGGCTCGATTGCCGGCCAGTAGATCCAGTGGAGGTGATCGCGCCGGCATTGTCATCGGCGCGATCTTGCGGTGGCCTAGTCGTTCGGCACAGCGATCTCGACGATGACGCAGTAGTCAACATTCGCCGCTTCCGAGTAACGTCTTTGCTGCGGACGGTCCGAGATCTCTGCGTTTCTCGGCCGGCCGTGGACGCACTGGTGGTCATCGACATGGCTGTGCGTCTACGTCTGGCGGACGCCGTTTCGCTCTGGCGCCACGCGCAGGACGCTGCGGGCTTGCCAGGATCGGCCCGGCTTCGCCGTCTTGCTCGGTTGGCCGAGCCGGCTGAGTCGCCGATGGAGACTCGTCTTCGCTGGCTGCTTCTGGAGGCTGGGCTCCCCCGACCAGTCGTTCAGAAGGACCTGCGAGACGCGGACGGTCGGTTCGTATGCCGCGCCGACCTCTATTACCCGACGGCGGGCCTCGTGGTCGAGTTCGATGGCGGGAACCACCGTGAACGGCTGGTCTCCGATGACCGTCGGCAGTACGACCTGGTTAACGCCGGATACACCGTGCTCAGATTCACGTCGGCCGACCTGCGAACACGCCCGGGGGCAGTGGTTGCTCACGTTCGAGGTGCGCTGGCCTCAGCGAACCACTTCTCGCGATTTGTTCAAAACATGCCGAATGCAGTCGCATGAAGCGCGCGATATGCACGAAAAGAGCGAAAGGAGGCCTACTTCGGGGCGGCGATCGGCGCGAACGGAGGAGGCCCCGGCATGGTCGGGACCGGCGTGGTCGTCGGCTCCTGGAGACGCGTCGCCAGCTGGTCGCTCGCCGCTTCCATCGTCTGCAGCGCCGTGCCCGAGTCTTTCGGATTCATGAACACGGGCTGGCCGTAGTCGTAGATCCGGTACGGCTTCCACGTCGCGGCGACAAGCTGGGTGCCGTAGAAGGTGTATGTCCCGATGACGCCCTCGCGCGTCTCCTCCGACCACATCTGGTCGAAAACGAAGTTGCCATGCGCGTACGTGATCAGCTTGCCGTGGTAGACCTCGACGCCCTGGTACCAGTGCGGGTGGTTCCCGATGACGATGTCGGCGCCCCAGTCGATGGCGTCGTGGCCAATCAGGACGGGATCGTCGGGCGTGGGCACGCCGCGATCCGGCATCGGCTGCCGTTCGTACTCCTTGCCCCAATGAAACTGCACCACCACGATGTCCGCCAACGACCGCGCCCGTTCGATGCCGGCCTTCAGCGCGACCTTGTCGATGGCACGGCCCACGCCGTTGAAGCCGATGAAGCCGAACTTGACGCCGCGCACGTCGACGACCGCCACCGGGCCGAGCCCCGAGGTGAGGATGCCGTGCGAGTTGAGCAGCTGTGTTGTGAGGTTGATTCCCTCGGCCCCGTAGTTGGACAGGTGGTTGTTGGCAAGGTTCGCCACGTCCACGCCATCGAGTGTCAGCCCGTCCACGAACCGCGCATCGCCGCAGAACGTGAAGGACGGTCCCGGGTTGACCGGACAGCCCGCGAACAGCGGCGACTCGAGATTGATGTAGGTGATGTCGGCGTTCTTCACGTACGCAGCTGTTGGGCGAAACGGCCACAAAAAGTCGTGTCGGACGCTGGCGAAGTAGTCGACGCCGCGCGCCGGGATCACGTCACCGGTCACGAGCAGGGTTCGGAATCGCGAAGGGTCGAGGGGCACGTTGAAGGTCGGGTGGAACAGCTCCTGCAGGCTCAGCGCCGGCGGCTGTCCCGTGCGATCGCCGAAGGGGGGTTGGTCGGAGCGGTCCAGGGCGGGAACGACAACAGGCGTCGCGACGGGGCCATTGTTCGCGACCGGTTGCGTGCTGCCGATGCACGCGGAGAGCACCGCGGCGCACGCGACGATGACTCCGACGAGTCTCATTTTCGGACCGGAAGCGAGCTGAGGATCTCCTCCATGGCCAGCAGACGCGCCACGTATGATCGCACCGGTTCGCCGAGCTCGCCGCTTGCTCGAAAGAGAGCCTGGTTCCCCTCCTCCCTGCGCACCTTCAGCATCTGCGCGTGCTTGGCG
>DASYXY010000039.1:0-69584 GCA_035934385.1 Candidatus Dormiibacterota bacterium | reverse complement strand
CCTGTGCCGCGAGGCGGGCCGCCGGACCATCGGCCTCCGCCACTTCGACGTCCAGCTCGTGGGGGGCATCGTGCTGCACCAGGGCAAGATCGCCGAGATGAAGACCGGCGAGGGCAAGACCCTCGTCGCGAGCCTGGCTCTTTACCTCAACGCCTTGCCCGGCGAGGGCGTCCACCTGGTGACCCTCAACGACTACCTGGCCCGCCGCGACGCAGGGTGGATGGGGCCGATCTATCACGCGCTGGGCATGAGCGTCGGGGTGAACGTCAACTCCACCGGCGGCACCTATCTCTACGACCCCGAGTTCGTCGACGAGACGCATCCCGACTCGCGCCTGCAGCACCTGCGGCCCGTGAGCAAGCACGAGGCCTACCTGGCCGACATCACCTACTGCACAAACTCCGAGCTCGCGTTCGACTACCTGCGCGACAACATGGCGCGCGACATGAGCCAGTGCAGCCAGCGCACGCTCAACTACGCGATCGTCGACGAGGTCGACTCGATCCTCATCGACGAGGCTCGGACGCCGCACATCATCTCGGGCCAGTCGGAGGAGTCGACCGAGAAGTACTACGAGTACGCCCGCTGGGCCGCGAGGCTCAACGAGGGCGATGACTTCGAGGTCGACCTCAAGCACAAGTCCGCCTCGCTGACCGAGGCCGGCATCGGGAAGATGGAGCGCTGGACCGGCATCCGGAACATCTACGACCTCGAGAACGTGATCGAGGCTCACCAGATCAACCAGGCGTTGAAGGCCAAGACGCTGTTCCTGCGCGACCGCGACTACCTCGTCAAGGACGGCGAGGTCGTGATCGTCGACGAGTTCACGGGCCGCACGATGCCCGGCCGGCGCTGGTCGGACGGGCTCCACCAGGCCGTCGAGGCGAAAGAAGGGGTGAAGGTCCAGCAGGAGCAGAAGACCATCGCGACCATCACCGTCCAGAACTACTTCCGCCAGTACGACAAGCTCGCCGGCATGACCGGAACGGCCCTGACCGAGGCCGAGGAGTTCCACAAGATCTACGGCCTCGACGTGGTCCTCATCCCGACGCACCGCGACATGGTCCGCAAGGACCATCCCGACGTGATCTACAAGACTGAGAAATCGAAGTTCGACGCCGTGATCGACGAGATCGTCGAGCTCAACAAGGAAAAGCGCCCGGTGCTGGTCGGTACGGTGTCGGTCGAGAAGTCCGAGCGTCTCGCGCGGATGCTCGAAAAGCGAGGCATCAAGCACAACGTCCTCAACGCCAAGCAGCACGAACGCGAGGCCGCGATCGTCTCCGAAGCCGGGCAGCCGGGGGCCGTCACCATCGCGACCAACATGGCCGGCCGCGGCACCGACATCGTTCTCGGCGATGGCGTCACCGACGTGGGAGGGCTGCACATCATCGGCACCGAGCGCCACGAGTCGCGGCGCATCGACAACCAGCTGCGAGGTCGAGCGGGACGCCAGGGCGACCCCGGCTCGAGCCGGTTCTTCATCTCGCTCGAAGACGACCTGATGAAGATCTTCGGCCCGGCCGCCGACCGCATAGGGCGGCTGATGGACAGCCTCGAGGTCGAGCCGATCGAGCACCCATGGGTGGCGCGCTCCATCGCCAGCGCGCAGAAGAAGGTCGAGGGCATGCACTTCGACGCCCGCAAGCACGTCGTCGAGTACGACGACGTCATGAACAAGCAGCGGCAGATCGTCTACGAGGAGAGGCAGAAGGTGCTCGAGGGCGCGGACGCGCGCGGAAACATCCTCGGCTACGTGAAGGACATCATCGAGAAGGGAATCGACCAGACCTGCGAGAGCCGCCACGTCGAGAACTGGGACCTCGAGGGACTGGTGAAGTACCTGTCCTCGTACCTACCGATCGCGCCCGGCTCGGAGATCCCCGATGAGGCGCTCGCCAACGGCCGAGAGGGCCTGGCCGAGCATCTCAACGCCGCGGCGGCCGAGGCTTACGACAAGAAGGTCGCGGAGGTCGGCGCCGACCTGATGCCGTTGGTCGAGAAGGACGTGATGCTGCGGACGATCGACTGGCAGTGGATGGAGTACCTCACGCAGATGGAGCACTTCCGCGAAGGCATCGGCCTTCGCGCCTACGGCCAGCGCGATCCGCTCGTCGAGTACAAGAACGAGGCGTTCGAGATGTTCAACGAGCTGCGCGACCGCATCCAGAGCTCGATCGTCTCCGGCATCTTCCGCGTGCAGGTGCAGCGGAACCAGCCCGCGCCTCAGCCCAAGCCGGTGGTGCGAAACGTCGTGGAGAGCGGGCCCGCCGAGCTCGACGGGGCCGGCGCCCGCACTAACGGAGCGCCGAAGAAGCGTGCAGCCGCGCCGGTCGGCGCGGCAGTGGGATCCGCGTCCGGGCCGAACGCTAAGATCGGCCGCAACGATCCGTGCTGGTGCGGCTCGGGTAAGAAATACAAAAGGTGCCACGGGAGATAACACGCCGCAATGGATGCTGAGCTCGACCCGAAAGAGATCCTGAACCGGATACTGCAGCTCAAGGAGCACCTTTGACCTGCCTGCGAAGGTCAAGCGAGCCGATCAGCTCGATGAGCTCCTAGCCCGACCCGGCGTCTGGGACGACCCTAACCGCGCGCGTGAGCTCGCTCGCGAGTCGTTCGAGAACCGCGAGCTCGTGACCACATGGGATCGGCTGGAGCGACGCGCTCGCGACGTCGTGGAGCTCGACGGCCTGGCGGCAAACGATCACGAGCTTGGAGAGCAGGTCGCCACCGAGCGTGCATCGGTGGCCGCCGAGCTGCGGTCGCGAGAGCTCGACCTGCTGTTCACGGATCCGTATGCGACGCACAACGCGGTGGTCACCATCTCGGTGGGCCAGGGTGGGATCGAGGCCCAGGACTGGGTCGAGATGCTGCTGCGGATGTACCTGAAGTGGGCGGAGCGCAAGCGATTCGCGACCGAGATCCTCGACCAGTCCCCCGGCGAAGAAGCCGGGCTGAAGAGCGTCACGTTCATCGTCAGCGGCCCGCGCGCGTATGGGCTGATGCGTTCCGAGCACGGCGTGCACCGGCTTGTGCGCATCTCGCCCTTTGATCAGAACCATCGCCGGCACACCTCGTTCGCGCTTGTCGAGGTGATGCCCGAGCTCGAGAGGTCGGACGAAGACTCGATCGTCGTGAACCCGCAGGACCTCCGCATCGACACCTATCGCTCCACCGGCGCCGGCGGCCAGCACGTGAACAAGACCGACTCGGCCGTGCGCATCACGCACATCCCCACCGGCATCGTCGTCACGTGCCAGAACGAGCGCTCGCAGATGAAGAACCGCGAGATGGCGATGAAGGTGCTGAAGGCGCGGCTCTTTCAGCGCCAGCAGCAGGAGGCGGCCAAACAGCTGGACCAGATCCGCGGCCAGGTAATGCCGGCGGAGTTCGGCTCCCAGATCCGCAACTATGTGCTGCAGCCCTACACGCTGGTGAAGGACGTTCGCACCGGCTTCGAGCTGGGCAACGCCCAGGCGGTGCTCGACGGGGAGCTCGATCCTTTCATCGAGTCGTGGCTGCGCTGGCGGATGGGCCAGAGCCAGTCTCAGCCTGCCGCGCGGGGAGGCTGACCGCAAGCAAAACCCGGCGGCTACGTTAGATAGCCCCGGTGCTGGTGGGGACCTCCCGATTGGAGCTTCTGGGCCGTGTGAGCTATACTGCCCGCGACCTAGCCCAGCGCGCCCGCCGGCGCCTGACGTCACAGCAAAAGACTCAGCTTATGGTTCTAACACCGGATTTCACCGCCCGGCCGGTCATCAGCTTCCAGCATGTGTGGAAGCGGTATCCGACCGGCACCGAAGCCCTCCGCGACGTCAACCTGGTCGTGCCCGAGGGGGACTTCATGTTCCTGGTCGGGCCTTCCGGGGCCGGCAAGTCCACGCTCGTGAGGCTCTTGATCCGCGAGGAGAAGCCGACCAGGGGCAAGATCTTCGTCGACGGCGTGGAGCTCGGCCGGATGAAGCGCCGGCAGCTGCCCTCCTACCGCCGCAAGGTCGGCCTCGTCTTCCAGGACTTCAAGCTGCTTCCGAACCTGACCATCTACGAGAACGTGGCCTTCGCGCTTCGGGTCCACGGCCAGCCCGACGCTTTCATACGCACCCGCGTGGCTGAGGCACTGGACACGGTTGGACTCTCGGGCAAGGAGCTCACCTATCCGGCGAACCTATCTGGTGGCGAGCAGCAGCGCGTCGCGATCGCGCGTGCGCTCGTGCACGCGCCGAGCCTCATCATCGCCGACGAGCCGACAGGCAACCTCGACCCGGCCACCGCGTGGGAGATCATGCAGCTCTTCATGCGCATCAATGCACGCGGCGCGACCGTCGTGATGGCGACCCACAACCGCGAAATCGTCGACCTGCTGCGCAGGCGCGTGGTAGCGATCGACGCAGGACAGATAGCGAGGGACGACAGATCAGGCAGATACCATGACGATTCTTCGAAATCTCAGATTCGCGCTCAATAGCGCCTGGCAGAGCTTCTGGCGCAACCTCGCGGTCAGTTTGGCCGCGGTGGTTTCGATCACGCTCATCCTGATTCTCGCCGGGGTGAACCTGCTCGTGGGCCACGCGTTCTCGCAAGTGCTCGACGGCTTCCGCGACAAGGTCAGCGAGATGTCCATCAACATCGCGGACGACACGCCCCTCACGACGGTGTACACGTTCCAGCAGCAGCTGCAGGGCGACACGCGCGTGGCGACCGTGAAGTTCGTCACCAAGGAAGAAGCGCTGGCGCAGTTCATAGCCGACCCGAACAACGCCGTGCTTTCGCAGCAGATCGAGGGCAATCCGCTAGACGCGAAGCTAGAAGTTCGGGTGCGGTCCCTGAGTGATGTGGGGGCCATCGATGCTATGGCGCGGCAATGGCCCGGAGTGGATCCGACGGATCCGACCAACTACCAGGGTGAGTTCGTCACGAGGATGCTGCAGCTGTCGCAGTGGCTTAGCCTCGCTGGCATCGGCCTGATGGCGATCCTGGTCGTCGTCTCCGTCGTCATCGTGATGAACACGATCCGGACCGCTGTGTATCACCGGCGCAAGGAGATCGAGGTCATGAAGCTCGTCGGCGCGACCGAATGGTTCGTGCGTGGGCCCTTCGTGCTCGAGGGCGTGATGACCGGGGTCATAGCCGCTGCGATCGCCCTGTCGCTGCTCGTGATCTCGTATCCGCCCGCGGTCTCGCGTTTCAGCGCGGACATCACCTTCATACCGCTCACATACGACCCGACATTCATCTCGAGCCTGGCCCGCGATTTGCTGCTTGGAGGGGCTCTGCTTGGCGCGCTCGGAAGCTATATTGGCGTCCGCCGTTTCGTGAGGCTGTAGTCAGCACCAGATGAAGTCCCGCATCATCGCCGCCATCACGATCGCCTCGCTGGCATGGTTGCCGGCCACGAGCCGCGTCACCGCTGGCATCTACTGCTATCCCGGCGATCCGCCCGACGTGTACCAGGCGTGCCTCGCGTACAACGCGGGCATCAACCAGCAGGTCAACAACCAGCAGCAGCTTCAGAACATCCAGAACAAGATCCATAACGTGGAGGCGCAGATCAACGCGATCTACGCACTCATCTCCAACCTGAACAATCAGATCGCGGCCCAGCAGGCGCTCATCGCGCAGACCAAGGCCCAGATCGACCTCATTGACCGGCAGATCCGCTTCAAGCAGGCCGAGCTGACGCGGCTGCAGGCCGACGTGGCCGTGCGCGACCAGCTGCTCGACCAGCGCATGCGGTATGTCGACGGTCACGGTCCGATCAACTATGTCGAGCTCGTCCTGACGGCCTCGAGCTTCGACGACCTGGTGAACCGAATGATGGCCGCGCAGCAGATCGCGGCCTCGGATCGCAAGCTGCTTGATGTGCTCGAGGTCGAGCACACGCAGGTGACGTCGGACCAGGCCGACCTGGCGGTGCAGCACACGCAGGTTGAGAACCTTCTGCTCCAGGAACAGGCTGAGGAGGCCGACCTCGAGAAGAACAAGGCGACCCAGCAGCAGGCCATCGTGCTGGCCGGCCAGCTGGAGGTGCAGCTTCAGGCGCAGTACGCGCTCGTGCAGGCGGAGCGCGCGGCGATCGATGCCAAGGTCGCCGATCTGGCGCGCCAGTATGACGCTCTCGCCATCAAAGCCGGCGGCGGGTCAGGCGTCTTCGCATGGCCGATGCCGGCTTGTGGCTTCGGCTGCATCACCCAGGGTTTCGGGTGCGTGCCTTACTACTTCGAGCTCTACGACCCAAGCTGCCCGTACCCGCACCGTTTCCATCGTGGCCTTGACATCGCGGGGCCGTGGGGCACGCCGATCGTGGCCGCCGACACCGGCGTCGTCTATCTCTATCCGGCGTCGTACAGCTACGGAAACATGGTCCTGATGATCCACGGCAACGGGTACGCGACGGCCTACGCACACCTCGCGTCCTACGCGCCCGGGCTTCAGTCCGGGATGATCGTGGCCCGGGGCACCACGATCGCATTTGAGGGCGCTACCGGAAACGTGACCGGAGCACACCTGCACTTCGAGGTGAGGGTCTACGACGTCCCCAAGGACCCGTGCATCTGGCTTGGCTGCTGACGTGCGGCCCCGCGTAATCTGCTGAAATGACCCTTCGCGCCGTCCTTCGGGGCGGCGCCTTCCTTGTTGTCGGCCTGGTCGGCTTCGGCGCGGGCGTGTACGCGGACCAGGCGTTTCCTGACTGGATCCCGTACATCGCCCATCACCAGACCGGCAACGTCGACACGACCGAGCTGCAAGAGGCGATCCGCGTCATCCAGGCCGAATATGTGGATGGCAACCTCGATACGACCAAGATGTCGCAGGGCAGCGTGCGCGGGCTGATGGCCAGCCTGGGCGACCCCTACTCGGCCTACTACGACCCAGACCAGTACAAGAAGCTCCAGGCGGCCTACGAGGGGCGGTACTCGGGCATCGGGATCTACGTGAACTTCGGGTCCGGCTACCCCGTCATCACGGGCACCGTGCCCGGCTCGCCCGCTGCGCAGGCGGGCCTGCAGAGCGGGGACCAGATTGTGAAGATCGGTGGACGCGACGCCAAGGGCCTGACCGCGGACGTGGCGACTTCGTTGATTCAGGGGCCTGACGGCACCAAGGTGACTCTTACCGTCAAACGCGACACATCGACTTTCGACGTCGACATCACCCGCGCCGAGATCCAGATTCCGTCGGTTCGCTCGACCGTGATCGGCGACCACGTCCTCTACGTGCGCATCTTCAGCTTCGGATCGTCCACGGCCGCCGACTTTCTGTCGGTGCTCACGTCGAACCTCTCATCGTCGAAGACCATGGTGCTCGACCTCCGCGACAACCCCGGTGGGTTCGTGGACCAGGCGGACGCGGTGATCAGCGACTTCGTCGCGAGCGGGGAGACGTTCGAGGAGCACGGGCGCAACGGTGCGGTGGACCACCACAGTGTGTCGGGGGACCATCCGGCCGCCGCCATTCCACTGGTTGTGCTCGTGAACGGCAACAGCGCATCCGCGGCCGAGATCGTCGCGGGGTCGCTTCAGGTGCACAGGCGAGCGAAGCTGGTGGGTGCGAAGACGTTCGGCAAGGGCTCCGAGCAGCAGGACTTCCCGCTCACTGACGGCTCCGACCTCCATCTGACGATCAAGCGCTGGTTCCTTCCGGACGGGTCGACGGTCGACCATGTCGGACTGACGCCGGACCTGTCGGTCGCCCTGGCGAACAGCGACGACGAGTTCGACGTGCAGCAGCCGGCAGCAGCAATCGACAAGGACATACAGCTCGCGGCGGCGCTGAGCCTGCTGGCGGCTAAGTAGACTGGAACGCGCTTCGGGCGGTTAGCTCAGTTGGCTAGAGCGCCTCGCTTACACCGAGGAGGCCGTTGGTTCGAATCCATCACCGCCCACTCTGACATGCAATTTCCGCGATCTCTACAGAGAGACGCGGTACCGGACTTCAACCAAGTCGAAGCCGGCCATATGCTCGACCATGCGGCCACCGTCAGGCGTCCAGCCCTCGCGCGCGTAGAAACGCCTGGCGCGGAGGTTGGCTTCAGCCACCCAGAGGGTTGCGATCAAGTAGCCCTGCTTCCGCATTTCATCGTTGGCAGCAGTGAATAGTGCGTTGCCAACTCCGGTGCCTGCGACCCGCTCCAACAGGTAAATGCTGTACAGCTCGGCCTCGGTAGGTGGAGCTCCCTCGGCACGCGATGGGCCAGTCGAGGCGAACCCGACCGCTTCGTCACCCTCGTCCGCTACCCAGACAGCGGATCGAGCCACGTCTGCGCCCAGTACGCGCCGCCAGACATGCAAGCGACGCTCGTACTCCTGGTCCAAGCCTTGGAGGTAGTGATCGGGCAGGATGCCTCGATACGCCCATTTCCACGCATCGATATGTATCCGTGTCAGAGACTCAGCCTCGTCCTCGGTGTTGACCGCCCGCCGGATCACCAGGCAAGTATGTGTCTGGGGTCAAGAGTCCCAAACGCGTTCTATGCTGGAGTCATGTTCACGGCGCTCGTACTGCTTGCCTTTGGGATCGCGGCGTATCTCTGGGGCGCTGACTCGAGACCCACCTTCTCGGACGGCCGGAGCGACTACAAGGAGCGCTGGTTCATCCACTCCCGGCGCGATTAGGCTGAGGCCGCCTCCGCACTGACGCCAATCGGCCGACCGGCGGGCCGCCGATACAATTACGCGCCGTGCCGAGGTAGCTCAGCTTGGTAGAGCACTTGACTGAAAATCAAGGTGTCGCCAGTTCAAATCTGGCCCTCGGCACCACCGAGTCGAATTTGAACACCAACACCATTGGGCAGACCGTCTTGTCAGGGGACATGTCCAGAGCCCATCGCATTCACCAAATACTGTCGGTCGCATCCGACGGAATACTGTTAGAAGTCCTTGAGAACCGGAGCCGCCGCGATCGCCGTCGTTTTGATTGGCGTCGCAATCGGCGCCCTCATTTGGAACCGGCGGTTGCAAACCCTCACGATCGTCTCGCTGCTCGCGGGCGTACCGCTCATTGGATTTGTCACGTACGCGCTTCGACCGGCGCCGCTGCCGCGTGCCGGTCCATTCGCTTTGGCGGCCCTGATTTCTACCGTAGTCGCGGCGGGCGCATTGATAAGCGCACTGCGATCTCCGCGGATCCCACTCCGGAGACGCGCTTACTTGTCCTTGGTCGCCCTTTATAGCGCGGTGGTCGGGGCCGCCAGCTTCCTCGCGATTTGGTCGCCTGAATTCGGAGTTGCCGAGATCGTTGTAAATCTGGGCTGGGCTGTGGGGTGGCTTCCTCCCAGTCAGCGGACCACTGACGCTCAGGCGAGCGTCGAGATATCAGCTATGAGGTCAAGAGTCTTCGGCTTTCTTGCCGATCCGACGAACTGGCCCAGATACTGGGAGTGGACGGACCTTGTCCAAGTTGACCCTCCACCGCCTCTGGCGGAGGGCAGCCGTGTAACTGTCGTTGTTTCAGGACCTGACTTCCGGGGACAGGAGTCGTCCGAAAAGACCACGGTCACTTACTTGATCGACGAATTGGTGCCGGACTCATCGCTTGAAATGGTCATGCTTGGACATCTCGACAACAGGATCACCTGGCGCCTGTCCGGCTCACCGATCGGCACGACCTTCGCCACTCGCGCCTGGGGTGTCGTGCCCTATCCACTCGCCATCTTCGGGCTCATGCTTGAGTTCTGGCAGTACTGGCGCCTCCGCATTGCGCGGGTAAAGCGAACGCTATCCCGGCTGAAGCAGCTGCTCGATGAAGCGGCGCCGCAGCCCTGACGCGGTGTTCACTGATCACGCGTCTTTGAGTGCTGGCACCAGAACACCAATGGCGCCGCTAGGAGTGTGTGAACCTCATGACGTCGATCGCCAGCGACAGCCCGAACAACGCCATCGCGAACCAGGCCGCCCAGAAGGATCGCCACGCCACCAGGTCGCTGCGCAACGTCGCCCAGTTGTTCATCGACATGCCAAACGCGGTGTAGAGATACGACACTTCGGCCCACAGCACGAAGAAGTGGAACTGGCCGACGGCGCTCCACTGATAGGGAGCGGGCATCGACCAGTTGGTGATGCCGAGTCCCGCCTGCGCCATGAAGGCGGCATAAGCGGTGATGAACCCGAGGGCCGCATACAAGGGAAGGCGCTGCCATCGGATGACCGGCCGCAGCTGCCTCAGCAATGAGTAGGCGAGAACGTTGGCGGCGGGAATGAGGATCCCGTCGCCGAGCACTCCCGAGAGGTAGTTGAAGACAGTCGGCATCGAGCCGCGGTACGAGAGCGAGAAGGCCCACTGATAGCCGAAAAGCCCGGCCCAGCTGATGACGGCCGGCGCCACCATCCAGACGCCGATCTGGCGTCGGGCCAGGCGGATGGCGTCGACCATGTGGCGAGGATGCTAACCGATGCGCTCTTGGGCCGGGCTTTGAGCCGAACCATACTTATCGGCTGATGTCGAAGGGTCGGCCGTTTCGATTCGCGGTGCAAGCGCACGACGCAGGCAGCGCGCGCGAGTGGCGCGAAACCGCAAGAAGCGCCGAGGCGATGGGTTACTCGGCGCTTTACTTACCCGATCACTTCTCTGACCAGCCTGGCCCGATCGCGGCGCTGATGGCCGCCGCTGACGCGACGACCAGGCTTCGAGTTGGCTCGCTAGTGTTCGACAACGATTACCGCCATCCGGTCGTTCTTGCCAAGGAAGCCGCAACGCTCGACCTGCTCTCGGAAGGGCGCTTCGACCTTGGACTCGGCGCGGGCTGGATGACGTCCGACTACGACAAGAGCGGCATACCTCTGGACACCGCCGGGACGCGCATCGAGCGCATGCACGAGGGCCTACAGATCATCAAGGGCCTCATGGCCGAGGGCAGCTTCTCGTTCTCAGGAAAGCACTACCAGGTCAAGGATCTCGAGGGCAGTCCGAAGCCGGTGCAGAAGCCGCACCCACCGATCCTGCTGGGGGGCGGGGGACGCAGAATGCTCGGCATCGCGGCGCAGGAAGCCGACATCGTCAACGTCAACTACAACCTGCAGGAGGGCCGCATCAACCGCAAGATGGTGCGCACCGGAATGGCCTCCGCGACGGAAGAGAAGCTGGGCTGGATCAAGGAGGCGGCGGGTGTCCGCTTCGATGCCCTCGAGCTGAGCGTGACGATCTTCGTGGCCACCGTGACCGACGACCGCGGCAGCATTGCCGATGCGATGGGGTCGGGGCTCGGCATGGAGCGTGACGAGGTCCTCGACATTCCGCACTTCCTGCTCGGCACCGTGGACCAGATAGTCGACGACCTCCGGGCGCGCCGAGCACGCTACGGCATCACATATGTCATCGTGCCTGGCGAGGTGGCCGAGCAGATGGCCCCAATCGTCGAACGGCTGGCGGGCAGCTAGTGGCGGCGACAAGAAACGTCGAGGTCAAAGGACCAGCCACCGCTCGCGGCAGCGAGGTTCTGAGCGCCGAGGCGATCGACTTCGTCGCGCGTCTGCAGCGCGAGTTCGGCGATCGTCGTCTGGAGCTGCTGCGCGCCCGGGACGAGAGGCAGAAGCGCATCGATGGCGGCGAGTCTCCCGATTTCCTGGCCGCGACCAGCTCGATCCGTCAATCGGACTGGAACGTGGCATCGATTCCGCACGACCTGCGCGACCGGCGTGTGGAGATCACCGGACCGACCGACGCGAAGATGCTCATCAACGCGCTCAACTCCGGCGCCCGGGTGTTCATGGCCGACTTCGAGGACGCCAACTCGCCGACCTGGGGCAACCTGGTCGAGGGCCAGGCCAACCTCACCGACGCGATCGAGCGGCGCCTGGAGTTCACCAGCCCTGAAGGCAAGGAATACCGGCTCAACGAGAAGGTCGCGACGTTGCTCGTCCGGCCGCGCGGATGGCACCTCGAGGAGCGCCATGTCGAGGTGGGCGGGAAGCCGATGTCGGGCAGCCTGTTCGACTTCGGCATGTACTTCTTCCGCAACGCGCGGCGGCTGTTGGATCGCGGCAGCGGGCCATATTTCTACCTACCGAAGATCGAGAGCCACCTCGAGGCCAGACTGTGGAATGACGTCTTCGACTTTGCCCAGGACGACTTGAAGATTCCACGTGGGACGATCCGCGCGACTGTTCTGATCGAGACCATCCTCGCCGCTTTCGAAATGGAAGAGATCCTGTACGAGCTGCGCACGCATTCCAGCGGGTTGAACGCGGGACGCTGGGACTACATCTTCAGCATCATCAAGAAGTTCCGGAACCGGCCCGACTTCGTGCTGCCCGATCGTGCGCAGGTCACGATGACGGTGCCCTTCATGCGCGCGTACACGGAGCTTCTGGTCAAGACGTGCCACAAACACGGTGCGCACGCGATGGGAGGCATGGCCGCGTTCATTCCGTCGCGCCGCGACGCAGATGTGAATCAGGTAGCGCTGGCCAAGGTGAAGGAGGACAAGGAGCGCGAGGCCGGCGACGGCTTCGACGGGACGTGGGTCGCGCATCCCGACCTGGTCGAGATCGCCACCCAGTCGTTCGATCGCGTGCTGGGCGATCGCCCCAACCAGATCGAACGGCTGCGGCCCGAAGTGTCCGTCAGCGCATCCCAACTGCTCGACGTCCGCGTGCCAGGCGGGACCATGACCGAAGAGGGGCTGCGCGCGAACGTCAGGGTTGGCATCCAGTACATCGAGTCGTGGCTGCGCGGCGTGGGGGCGGCAGCGATCAACAACCTGATGGAGGACGTAGCGACCGCAGAGATTTCGCGGTCGCAGGTCTGGCAGTGGATCCGGCACTCGGCGCGGTTGGCCGACGGCGCGGTCGTCACCGACGACCTGGCGCGCGAGATCGCCGATGAAGAGCTCAACAAGGTGCGGGAGCGCGTGGGCGAGGAGCTCTGGGCGAAAGGTCGGTTTGCTGAGGCGCGGACCGTGTTCGAGCAGGTTGCGCTGGCGAACGATTTCCCACAGTTCCTGACCCTGGCGGCGCTGAAGCACATCGACTGATCGGGGGCGCAGGCCTCAGACTTTCGCTGTTGGTAACGGCCGAGTTTCAGCCATTCTTCACGGCCAGCGTCGCCGCCAGCGCGGGGCTGATCGGGCTGCTGTTCGTCTCGGTCTCGATCGCCCCGGAGCGGGTGTTCGGGCCCGCGGCCGAACCTGGCAGGCAGGCGCAGGCTGTGAGCGCTTTCTCGGCGCTCGCCAACATCTTCTTCATCTCCATGGCGAGCCTGATTCCGCGCGTGCCTTTCGGTGTGGTGGTGGTCATCATCTCGAGCGCCGCCATCATTCAGACGCTTAGCCTCCTGCTGCTTTTGCCGCATTGGCGCGCAGCCAACGTCATGTGGCGCGGCTTGTTTCTGTTCGTCGCGAGTGCGGCCGTTTACCTCTACGAACTGGCGATTGGGATCCAGATGTGGAGCGCGCAGAGTGCGAGCCCGGACCAGCTCGACAACCTGCTATTTCTGCTGCTGGGCGCCTACGCGATCGGGCTAGGTCGGGCCTGGCAGCTGCTGGGCGCGCCACGCTCAGGCGTGATCGCGATGTTGACCGACTTGCTCGGCGCGCTTATGGACCGATCGACGACTGCGAAACGGAAGTCGGGCGTCAAGCCGTAGCCGGCCCTTAACAAGCAGGGTTGTGGTTCGGTCGAAAAATTCCTAGCCTGCGCGTCAAGGCGCGCAGGTGGGGGAGGGGCCTGGCGGAGGAGGGAGGGCCCGCGGAGCGGGCTGGCGCTACTGGGCCGGGCGCGGGGAAGCCGGGGGCTTGCCAGGAAGCCGCCGCCACTGCCGAGGGCCGACCCCGTTGTTGGGGTTGCCGGGCACGAACGCCACCGCGGACGGCTTGACCAGGATCGCGTCCTTGCGGACGACGCTGCGCTCGCCGCCTTCATGGTGCTCGATCACCACCGTCCGCTCGAGCACGGCTCGCACGCGAACCTGCTTGCCGTTGACGATGGCGTTGAAGCCGCCGCTGACCTCGTGATTGGCTGGAGGGACGATGCTGGCGAGCGATACGAGGTCGGCGGTCTTGTTCATATGGCGGTCTTCCTCGGGCTAGGCGGCGTTGTGGCGGCCGCGGATTGATCGCCGGCTAGGTTCGGCGGTAGGGAAGCTTACCAGAACCTTAATTCGATGCCGGTCGAGCGGGTCCTCGGGAAATCCCAAGGGCCAAGCCGCTAAGCCGCGGGGTTGTGCTCCTGCAGGCGAAGCTGCCGGGCCGCCTCGCGACCGCGCCGCGCGGCCTCCTTGCTCGCCAGGTGACGAACCCGCAGCAGGCGAGGATCCACAAGCAGGCGGTGCCGGTTCACGAGCACCTTGGGCTCGCCAGGGGCAGGCTCGACCACGGCGGTCCGCTCCAGCACGGCGGTCACCCAGACACGGCGGCCATCGTCGACCTCGGCCTCGAAGTCGGGCAGGATCTCGTCGTCCTCGTCCATGGCGACGGCGTCGAGACGTACCAGCTCACTGGCGGTCTTCAACGGGGCGCCTCCACGCTTTCGGTTTGAATCCATGCTCATATCCCAAATACCCGATCAGCAGCACGCCCAAACCCAGCACAAGCCAGGGGATCGGGTGTGCAGGAAACAGACCAAACAGCCCACGTGCGCGCGGCCCCAGCAGCCTTCCCAGCTCCAGGAAGATCGCCGCTCAGACGGTGGCCGAAACGAATGCGCACGGTATGAAAACGCGGTTAGGGACGTCAGGTATTCCCGAGAATGTAGAAAGGCGCGAGGCTGCCGCCCTTCCCTCAGGAAACGGCGGTGCTGACGCTCCGCACCTGTTCCGCCCCAATCCAACCGAGCTCGACACCGAAAGCCCGGGCGAAATGGGGGGCAAACGCGCGCGCTGCCGACTCGGTGTCAATGCGAACGCCTCTCAAAGCCTCGACGGACGTCGGCCGCAAGTCGGCGTGACCGCACGGGACGATGCCCTCGAAGTACTCGAGGTCGGCGGTCAAGTTCAACGCGAAGCCGTGGCTCACGACCGAGCGGTTCAGCTTGATGCCGATCGCCGCGAGCTTCATTCCACCGGACCACACCCCGGTGAGTCCAGGGGCCCCGGCCTCAGCGCGAATGCCCAGCTCTTCAAGGTAAGAGACGAGCGACGCCTCGAGACGCGCGATGTAGTCGCGGATCGTGATGCCAAGTCGCGCCAGGTCCAGGATCGGGTAGCCGACGAGCTGGCCCGGGCCGTGATAGGTGGCTTCGCCGCCGCGGTCCACCCAGACGACGTCGACCCCATGCGACGCGAGCTCGGCATCGGCCCAAAGAACGTGCTCTGGCCTGGCGGCCTTGCCCATCGTGAAGACGTGCGGATGCTCGAGCAGAAGCAATGTGTCGTCCTCGCGACCCTCACGCATTCGGGAGACCAGGCCGGCCTGGAGGTCCCAGGCCTCTCTGTAGCCGGTGCTACCCAGCCAGCAGGCTCTTACGCGATGCAACCGGAACCTGCTCGTCTGCGTGGTAGGAGGACCTGACCAGCGGTCCGGCCTCGACGTGCGCGAAGCCCATCTTCACGGCTTCCTGCTTCAAGTGCGCAAATTCCTCCGGCCGGTAGTAGCGAGCGACCTCCGCGTGCTTCTTGCTTGGGCGCAGGTACTGGCCGACGGTGAGCACGTCGATGTCGTGCGCGCGCATGTTGCGAAACACGTCGAGCAGCTCCTCTTCAGTCTCGCCGAGGCCGACCATCAGGCCTGATTTGGTCACCATCTCCGGCGCGAGTCGCTTGATGTGCCGAAGCAGCGCCAGGCTGTTCGCGTACACGGCCTTCGGCCGGATGCGCGCATAGAGCCTGGGAACGGTCTCCGTGTTGTGGTTGAAGATGTCTGGCCGCGCCTCGACCACCGTCTGCACCGCCCCGAAGTCGCCCTGGAAGTCCGGCGTGAGCACCTCGATGGTGGTGGCCGGGCTGCGCCGCCGGATGGCTTTGATGGTGCGCGCGAAGATGCCCGCGCCCCCGTCCGCGAGGTCGTCGCGGTCGACGGACGTGATGACGGCATGGCGCAGACCCAACTGCGCGACCGACTCCGCGACGCGCAAGGGCTCGCCGATGTCAAGCTCGCCAGGCCGGCCGGATGTGACCGCGCAGAAGCGGCAAGCGCGCGTGCAGACGTCGCCCAGGATCATGAACGTCGCCGTCCGCCGGCTCCAACAGTCGAAGATGTTCGGACACTTCGCCTCTTCGCAAACCGTGTGGAGCCGCCGCGTCTGCACGAGCTGCTTCAGCTCCTTGAAGTTCTCGCCCTCGACCACGCGCGTCCGGATCCAGGGCGGGATCGCGCCGGGTACGAGCGGCGCCGGTGCGCTCACAGCCTGATGCTCGCGGGCGTCCATTCCTCGAGGCCCTGTTTCATGTAGCTCAGAAACTGGCCGGCCATCATGCCGTCGATGATGCGGTGGTCGAAGCTCAGGCAGATGTTCATCATGTCGCGCACCGCGATCCCCTCACCGACCACGACAGGTCGCTTGACGATTGCCTCGGTCGTCAGGATGGCCGCCTGCGGTTGATTGATGATCGGCTGGCTCGCGACCGAGCCGGTCGCGCCCGTGTTGTTGAGCGTGAACGTGCCGCCCTGCACGTCCTCGGGCTTTAACTGCTTGGTGCGCGCGCGCTCGATGAGGTCGTTCATTCGCCGCACGAGCTCAGTGAAACCGAGCTGGTCCGCGTCCTTCAGCACGGGCACGATGAGCCCATCAGGTATTGACACCGCAATGCCGAGGTTCAAGTAACGCTTCAGCAGGACGCCCTCGTCGGTCCACGTCGAGTTGAGCCATGGGAACTGCTTCAGCGCGCGGCCCAGCAGCTGGGCCACGAAGGGAAGGTAGGTGAGGGCGGTGCCGTGCCTGGCGCGATATCCGTCCTTCTCCGCCTCGCGGTAACGCACGAGGTTGGTGACGTCGACCTCCTGCAGGGTCCAGGCGTGCGGCGAGGTGGCCAGGCTGCGAACCATGTGGTCCGCGATCGATCGCCGCATCACGCTGAGCTTCATGAGCTCCTCGCGCGCGCCATCCAACCCCCCCGGAGCGGACGGCGGTGCGGAGGCGGCGGTTCGAGCCGGCGGGGCAGGTGTCGCTTTGGCCGCGAGCACGTCCTCGCGCGTGACTCGCCCGCCCAGGCCACTGCCCTGGATTGACGTAGGGTCGATGCCCCGCTCTGCGGCGAGCTTGCGTACCGCGGGCGAGAGTCGCGCGTGGTCGTCGTTCGCAGGAGCTGCCTGCTGCGCCCGGGCCACCGCAGGTGCTGCTGCCGGCGCCGGCGCAGCTGCTGGAGCCGCCACGGTCCTGGGCGTCGCGGCAGATACCGCGGTCTCGATCTGGGCGATCACCGCGCCAACCCGCACGACCTGGCCCTCGCCGGCGTCGATCTTGACCAGCGTGCCCTCAAACGGGGAGGGGATCTCCGCGTTGACCTTGTCGGTCACGACCTCGACGATGGGCTCGTCGCGCTTCACGAACTCGCCTTCGCGCTTCAGCCACTTCTCGACGGTGCCCTCAGTGACCGACTCGCCGAGCTGCGGCATCTTGATCGAAGAAAGCGCCATTGGGTTTGCAACCTAGTGTAGCCAGCGGTTGCGGGCGGTTCGTTCCGCGACGATAGACAATAGAGCGACAAAGGGGATCCGATGAAGCGCGTGATGATAGGAGTCGCTTCGCTCGCGGGGCTTCTGCTCATGGCTGGCGTCATGGTCGGGGGTATCTACCTGCGATCACTGCACACGCCAGTGGCGGCCTTCCAGACCGGCGCCAGCCAGCCGACCGAAACGCCCTCGAACAGCTCAACTCCTAGCGACGTAGCATCGCCATCAGAGGTCGCCTCGCCGATCACGCCGTCGCCGTTAAGCCGACCGACCGTGCTTCCTGGTTCGCCGAAACAGACGGCGCCATCCTGCCCTCCAGAAGTGATTACGGGCTTTACGGCCCAGGCTGGGCCGCGGGCGGTGATTCTTTCGTGGACGGTGTCTGGCGGGTGCGGAAACGAAACCGGCTGGATCCAGGGATCTTTCGGAACGCACAGCACGGGGACGACCATGTATCCGGGGCTGTGGGTCGTTCCGATTCAGCGAGCCTGGAGGACCTATACGGATCATCCTCAGAAACCGGCCAATGCAGGACAGACATGCCTCTTTTCGCTGACCTACTACATGGACCTCAACGGCATTGCACCTGATGGCAGGGCTCCGGCTCTGGCCACCGCCGAAGTCTTCGATGTGAACCTTTGCTGACCGGGTGAATCACTCGAACCCAAAGCGTGATCCCTGGAATGCGGCGCAAAGGTTTGAGCCCGAGTCCCGGGCCGGTTCTTGAATGTTCTGGGTTTGGTTGTGGCTGGCTATCGGACTGGTCGTCGCCATTCTGCTGTTCGTCGATCGCCTGATCGGGGCGACTAGCGCGTAGGAGCGTCAGCCGCCGAGGTTCATATTGGAGGCGACGCCCAGAATCGAACTGGGGATGGAGGTTTTGCAGACCTCTGCCTTACCACTTGGCTACGTCGCCCCGCTGCGAGTGGATTCTATGATCCCGGCAATGTCGAAGGACTTCCGGGATGCCTTGGCGAAGCTCGCCGCGGGCGTCGTCGTGGTGAGCGCCCGCACGCCAGAAGGCTTCCGGGGCCTCACCGCGAGCACGCTCATCTCGGTGTCGGCCGAGCCGCCGCTGGTGCTCGTCGGGCTGGACCATGAAAGCCTCACGCGAGCAGCAGTCGTAGAGACACGGCAGTTCAACGTCAGCGTCCTGACGCGGGCGCAGGAGTTCCTCGCCGAGCGATTCGCCGGCCGCGCGCCGGCAATCGACGTTGCGTGGATGCAGGTGCCGCACCATCTCGGCACCAACGGCCTCCCGCTCATCGACGACTGCGCCGCGTGGCTGGAGTGCGACGTCATGCAGGTGCACCGGGCGGGCGATCACGACATCTGCATCGGGGAGGTTCGCATCGCGCGCACGGGCACAGGCAATCCGCTCATCCTCTGGGATCGCACGTTCTGGACCCTGCGCTAGTAGGGGAGGTCGTCCTCCTCCATTCCGAAGTGATGGCCGACCTCGTGCAGGATCGTCCGCCGAACTTCATCGATCAGCTGCTGCATGGTGCTGCTTGCCCGTTCGTGTGACCTCTTGTAGAGCGTGATCCTCTCCGGGTAGCCCTGGCCGGCGCCGAGCGCGGTGCCACCTTCGTACAGGCCCATCAGTCCGTCGCGCGAGCTCTCCTCGACGATGAACATCGTGTTCTCCAGGTAGGCCCGGAACTCCTTGGGGATGGAGTCGATGGCCCACTGCACCACCTGTTCGAATTCGTTCATGCTGACCCGCATGGATGAATTGAAGCGCGTCGTCGTGGTCGGGGCAGGCACCATGGGGTCGCAGATCGCTCTGCAGACGGCGCTCAGCGGCAAGTACCACGTGACCCTCGTGGACTCGGTGCACGGCCAGCTCGAGCGCGCGACGGCGCAGAACCAGAAGCTCGTGGATCGCTCAGTCGAGAAAGGCCGACTCAGCGCCGAGCAGGCGAACGCGGCGATGGAGCGCATTCACCCGAGCGACAGCCTCGCCGGGCCGTTGGCCCGCGCCGACATCGTCATCGAGGCGGTGATCGAGGACTTCGACGCGAAGAAGGGCGTCTTCACCGAGCTCGGCAAGCACGCCGCCAAGGACGCGATCCTCACGAGCAACTCGAGCACCATCGCCATCAGCCGGCTGGCGGACCATTCAGGTCGCCCAGACCGCTGCTGCAACACCCATTTCTTCCACCCGGTGACCCGCATGCAGCTGTGCGAGGTCGCTCGCGGACCCAAGACCTCGGACGAGACCGTTGCCGCAGCCGTGGACTTTGTGCGCAGCATCGATCGCACCCCCGTCCTCCTGCGCAAGGAGATCTGGGGCTTCATCGTCAACCGCGTCCTGTTCGCGGCGTCGGAGGAGGCGATCAGGCTTCTCGAGGGCGGCTACGCGAGCGCGGAGGACATCGACATCGCGGTGCAGAAGGGCCTCAACTGGCCGATGGGGCCGTTCCACCTGCTCGACTTCAGCGGCCTCGACATCTTCTATGGGGCGATGAAGGACCGCCACCGGCAGGGGGAGGGCGATGACGCGCCGCATGTGCTCGAAGAGCTGATCGCAGAAGGCAAGCTCGGACAGAAGACCGGCGAGGGATTCTTCAAGTACTGAGGGGCACAATTGAGGTGCCCCCGTAGCCCAACTTGGCAGAGGCAGCCGGCTTAAACCCGGTCCAGCGCGGGTTCGAACCCCGCCGGGGGTACAGGGCCCTCGTGGGCCGGCGGCCTAGAATCCAACTGCAGTGGCCACCCACTCCGAAGAGGATCCGGACGAACCGGAAGAGCCCGAAGCCCCAAGCTCACCCGACAATGGCGCCAACGCGCCCACGCGGATGGTGCCGTCGGTCGGGCTGCCGAGCCGGGAATGGGAGTACTCGACCCACGTGCTGACCCTGGCGCAGGTCACCGACGGGAAGACGCTCGTGCAGGTTCTGAAGGACTCGGCCGGCGAAGGCTGGGAGCTGGCCGAGGTCGTCGATGGGGGGGAGAAGCGCGTGCTCCTGATGAGACGGCCGAAGCGCGGTCAGCGCGAGGCCAGACGCGTTGGGTTCGCGCCTCCGAAGCAGACCTGACCTCGGTCGGCGTTCGCCGCAAGCGGCGCGTGCTCGTGGTCGAGGACGACAGTCCGATCCGCGCCCTGATCGCGGAAATCATCCGCCAGCAGGGCCACGAGCCGCTCGAGGCCGCGAACGGATCAAGCGCAATCGAGCTTGGTCGTGCCGCCCAGCCTGACCTGGTTCTCGTGGACTGGGTGCTGCCCGACATCAGCGGCACCGAGGTCATCCTCGAGCTGCGGCGTCAGGGCCTGGTGTGCCCGATGGTCATGATCACGGGCCGCACCAACAAGATGGACGAGGTCGTTGGCCTAGAGGTCGGCGCGGACGACTACATCACCAAGCCGTTTGACTCGCGAATCCTGGCTGCGCGCGTCAACGCGCATCTGCGGCGCTCCACGTTCTCCGCGTCCGGCGCGGGCCCTGAGGGGCTCATCTCGGTGGGAGCGATGCAGATCGACAACGCGTCGCGCCGCGTTCGCATCGGCGATGAGGAGATCCCTCTCACCATGACCGAGTTCAACCTCATCGCCGTGCTCGCCGCAAACCCCGAGCGGGTGCTGACCCGCGCCCAGCTGCGCGACAAGGTTTGGGGCTACCCGCACGACCTCGACGACCATTCGGTCGACCCGCATGTGCAGCGGCTGAGGCGCAAGCTGGCCAAGCATCCCGAGTCGGGCGTGGTGCTCGACGCCGTACCAGGCCTGGGTTACCGCCTGACGGTGAGGTCCGTTTGATTCCTTGCATGGGTGCCATCGATGGGTGATCCTCGGCCGATAGGCATCTTCGACTCCGGGGTCGGTGGCCTAACCGTGCTGCGCGCGATTCGCGACCGGCTGCCGCACGAGTCGACGATCTACCTCGCCGACCTCTTTCATTTCCCCTACGGCCCGCGGTACCAGGACGAGGTGCGCGACTTTGCGTTCGAGATCATCCGCAACCTTGAGGCGCGCGACGTGAAGCTCGTCGTGATCGCATGCAACACCGCCACCGCGGCCGCGCTGAACCAGGCGCGCGAGCATTTCGAGATCCCGATAGTCGGTGTCATCAGCCCGGGCGCGCAGGCTGCGGTCGAGGCCACCCAGAACCATCGCGTCGGCGTCATCTCCACCGAAGGCACGATGCGCAGCCAGGAATACCTGCACGCGATCAAGGAGATCGACCCGATGATCGGGGTCTTTCAGAAAGCGTGTCCTGAGCTGGTCGACATCGTCGAGTCAGGCGACGCCGATTCGCCTCGAGCCGAGGCTGCGTTGAAACGCGACCTGGCCGAGATCGTGCGCCTCGGCGCCGACACGCTCGTTCTCGGCTGCACGCACTACCCGCTCCTGAAGCCCGCGATCGAAAGGGTCTACCCCGGCGCGTTCAACCTGGTCGATTCCGCGCTCACCACCGCGGCCAAGGTCGAGCGGCATCTCGACCATTCACGACTGCGCGGCGAGGAGACCGAGCCGCGCCACGAGGTGCTCGTCACCGCGGTGCCGCAGCACTTCCACGATGTCGCTGCCAACATCTTCGGCGAGACGGTCGAGGCGGAGGAGGTGCACATCTGGGAGCAGCAAAAAGCCAAGAGGACCTGAACGTCTTCGGGCCCATCGCATCCGACCTCGCCGTGATCGAGGCCGAGCTGGAGAAGACGATCGCTCGTGACCCAGCGGTCGTGTCGGCGCCGATGGCCGACCTGTTCGCGGCGGGCGGTAAGCGTGTGCGGCCGGCGCTGGTGCTGCTCACGGCGCGGATGGGCCGGTACAACCTCGAGCGGCTCACGCCGGCGGCCATGGCCGTCGAGCTCGTCCATGCTGCCACTCTCGTCCACGACGACGTCATCGACCGCTCGCCCACCCGGCGCGGCCGGCCTTCGGTGGCCGCGGCACTCGGTGACGAGCCGGCGATCGTGGTCGGCGACTACTACTTCGCCAAGGCTTACGAGCAGGCTGCGAGGAGCAGGTCCCCGGAGGTGGTGGCGATCCTCGCCAACGCGGTCATGCACATCTGCGCAGGCGAGGTGCGACAGCAGAAGATCCGGTATCGCTACAACACGAGCATCGACGAGTACATGCGCCGGATCGAGGCCAAGACAGCGACGCTGCTGACTGCGTGCTGCGACATCGGCGCGCTGCTGGGCGAGCTGCCCGACGAGAAGCGCGACGCGGCGCGCGAGTACGGCCGGCTTCTCGGCCTCGCGTTTCAGATCGCTGACGACGTCCTCGACTACGTCGGGTCGGAGGACGAGACCGGCAAGCCAAGCGGTCACGACCTGGCCGAGGGATTCGCGACGCTGCCGCTCATGCTCGCGATGCAAGACCCGATGGTCGCCGCGTCGATCAGCCATGTGCTGGCGGACGGAACACAGTTGTCACTCGCAGATGCGGGTCGCGTCGCGGCTCGAGTTCGCGCCAGCGACGCGCCGCGAGTCGCCCTCGAGCGCGCACGCGTCCTGGCCGCGGAGGCCGTGGCGAATCTCGAAGGCCTGAGTCCGCACAGCGGCGCGCTCGCAGCGCTCGCCGACTACGTGGTTTCTCGAAAGTTCTAACCTAACCGGGTTGTGATGAGCAGGGTCATGCTCGTCGGTGTCGGGCCCGGAGATCCTGGTCTCGCAACGATGCATGCAGTCGAGGCGATCAAGCGCGCTGACGTCATCCGCAACACCGATGGATGTGGCACCAACCTCCTCCACTTCGCATCGCCGACCGCGGACGTGCGCGCGTACGAGTCGGCTGATGAAGTGGTGAGTCTGGCGCGCAGCGGACGCAAGGTCGCTGTCCTGCTGCCGGGTAATCCCTACGCGTTCGCGGGCGGCAGCGAGATCGCGGCGAGACTGGATCGGGCAGGCATCGACTTCGAAGCGGTGCCGGGGATGACCGTCGAGATGGCCGCCCCGGTGATGAGCGGCATCCCGCTCACGATCGAGGGTCGCGCCAACTCGCTTGGCCTGGGCCTTGTGAAGGGCGCCGAGACGGTGGTGCTTCGACTCGCGTCGGGCTGGTGGGAGTCGGGCATCAGCAAGCTGATGTCGGACGGACGGACGGCCGATACGCCGGCGGCGCTGATCCTGAGCCCCGGGCTGCCTGGCCAGCGGCGCGTGACCGCGCCTCTCGGCGAGCTGGCGCGCAAGGCGGCGACGTACGGCCTCCGAGGTGATGCGCTGCTCGTCATCGGCCCCGGAGTCGAGATGGCCGAGCGCCTCGATTCGCTTTCCCGCCGGCCGCTCCACGGCCGCCGCGTCCTGATCACCCGCGCCCGGCACCAGGTCGAGCCCTTCCGTCGCGAGCTCGCGGACCTCGGCGCGGCGGTCGTGGAGATACCCACGATCGCGATCCGGCCCATGCCGACCGACGATCGGGTGCGCGAGGCGATCGCCAACCTGCACGGGACAGCGCTCGTGATCTTTGCTTCGGCGAACGCCGTCGACATCTTCTTCCAGATGCTGAACGTCAGCGGCGCCGACGCTCGGGCGCTGCACGGCAGCAAGCTGTGCGCGATCGGCCAGGAGACGGCGGAGTCGATGGCGACGCACGGCCTGCGCCCGGAGCTGGTCACCAGCGAGTACACGGCCGAAGGCCTGGCCAAGGCCCTCGAGGGCTGGGAGATGGAGGGGATGCGTGTCCTTGTGCCTCGTGCAGAGGTCGCGCGCGACGCCCTACCATCGCTGCTTGCGAAACGAGGTGCAGAGGTTCACATCCTTCCCGTCTATCAAGCCGTGTGCCCGCCCGAGGCCGGTCCCGCGCTGATGAAGCTGTTTGCGGCCGAGGGCGTGCAGTTCATCACCTTCACGAGCTCGTCGACCGTGGCGAATTTCGTCCGCGCGTTTCCAGAGGACAAATTGCCCGCGGTGCTTGGCGATGCGGCCATCGCATGCATGGGTCCGGTGACCGCCGACACGGCGCGCAAGCTCGGACTGACCGTCGACATCATCGCGCGCGAGTACACGACGCGCGGGTTGGCCGCCGCCATCGCCGCCGCCGCCGTCCGTTGACGAAAGCCAAAAACGCTCCCCGGACCGCTCCGCTCGTCGAGCCGGAAGAGGAGCTGATCCTGCCCGAGACGTGGCGGCGCCGGCCGTGGATTCCAATCACGATCCTGATCGCGGTGCTGGCCGTCGTTCTTGGCGCGGGCTTCGCGATGGACAGGGCGCTGCAGCCGGTCGTGCCTTCGCAGCTCGCCGACTGCAAGACGTCGACCCAGCTTGCGCCGCATCAGTACATCGGGCTGCAGCCGATCTGCATCAAGCCCGACAAGCACTACACCGCGACCCTGTACACGACCCAGGGCACGATCACCATCAAGCTGCACCCGGAGTTCGCGCCCGTCACCGTGAACAACTTCGTGGTGCTCGCAGTCAACGGCTTCTACAACGGCCTCACCTTCTGGGACGCTCCCGACTGGGAGATCCAGGGCGGAGACCCGCTTGCCAACGGACGCGGCGGACCCGGTTACACCCTGCCCGAAGAAAAGACGGCCGGGCTGAAGTGGGATCCCGGATCCGTCGGAATGTCGCGCATACCGAACGGGCCCGTCAACGGAAGCCAGTTCTTCATCACCAGGGCGGCGTGGCCCGGCGCGGGTCCGAACGCGGCGTACAACTACTTCGGCGAGGTGACGAGCGGTCTCCTCGACCACGTCGCGGCGATCACACCGGGCGACCGCATCAACACGGTCACGATCACAGTTTCCTGATCCTTCGGCCCGTCAGGGCGTCGAAGGGGCGTAGCCTATAATCCGGACAGGATGTTCGGCGCGCACTGGATCTGGCTTGTCGCCGCGCTGGTAATCGTCCTGATCATCTTCGGACCCGGCAGGCTGCCCGAGCTCGGCGGTGCGCTGGGCAGGGCGATGCGCGAGTTCCGCAAAGCAACCACCGAGCTGTCCGCCGAGGTCAACAAGACAGTCGAGTCGACGAGCACTCCGCAGCCGGCCGCCAAGGTCGACAGCACTTCGAGCTCGGATCCCAAGGCACCTTCGTCCAGCAACTGAGGGCTAACCGTTGGCCCTCCTGAACCGCGTCCTACAGCGTGCGCCTCGGCCCTCGCAGGTCGAGGAGTCGCGGATGACGATCATCGAGCACCTCGAGGCGCTACGCCGAGTGCTGATCGTCTCTCTGGTTGCCTGGGGCATCGCCACCGTCGCGTCCTTCTTCATCTCCGGTCGCGTGATCGGCCTCCTCATCGACCGCGCGGGCATCGGCCACGCCATCTACCTGCAGCCGGCGGGTGGGGTGCTCCTGGAGCTCAAGGTCGCGCTGTACATAGGAGTGATCATCGCCGCGCCGGTGGTGATCCAGCAGGTCTGGTGGTTCGTCAGCCCGGGCCTGCATCCGCACGAGCGTCGCTTCATCCTGCCGCTCATCGTCGCGACGATCGCCTTCTTCGCGATCGGCGTCGCCGTCGCGCTGTTCGCGCTGCCGCTTTACCTCAAGGTGCTCAACTCGTTCTCGCCGCCGAACACGAGTTACCTCCCGGACATCGGCGCCCTGGTCAGCTTCGTCCTGCTGATGGTGATCGGTTTCGGTTGCGTCTTCGAGCTGCCGGTCGTGATGTTCGTCCTCGGCATGCTGCGGATCATCAACTCGCGCTGGCTCCACAAGAACCGGCCTTTCTGGTTTCTGGGCCTCGCCATCATCGCGAACTTTCTGACGCCCGGCACTGATCCTGTGACGCCGCTGATCCTCTTCGTTCCGCTATACGTGTTCTATGAGGGGACCGCGCTGGTGTTGAAGCTGTTGGGCCGGTGACGGCCGCGACCCGCCACGACGGGCGGCAGATGGATCAGCTGCGGCTGGTGAAGATCGAGCTCGGCGTCAACGTGCACGCGGAAGGCTCATGCCTGATCGAGATGGGCCGCACGCGAGTGTGGATCACGGCGAGCGTCGAGGATCGCGTGCCGCCGCACCGCCGCGGGAGCGGCCAGGGATGGATAACCGCCGAGTACTCGATGCTTCCGCGCTCGACGCACGACCGGGGCACGCGCGAAGCGATCCAGGGGCGAATCGGCGGCCGCACGCACGAGATCCAGCGCTTGATCGGACGCTCGGTTCGCGCCGCGGTGGACATGGGCAAGATCGGCGAGCGGACGATCACGCTCGACTGTGACGTGCTGCAGGCGGACGGCGGCACGCGCACGGCGTCGATCACGGGCGCGTTCGCGGCGCTCTACATGGCCCTCAAGAAAATGAAAGACGCTCGCATGCTCGAGAGCATCCCCGTGCGCCAATACGTGGCCGCGGTGAGCTGCGGTGTCATCGACGGCATCCCGCGCCTCGACCTCGATTACACAGAGGACTTCCAGGCTTCGACAGATCTCAACTGCGTGATGGCCGAGGACGGAAGGATCATCGAGCTGCAGGCGACCGCTGAGGGCGCGCCTTACTCGCGCGCTGAGCTCGACGCGATGATCTCGCTCGCCCACAAGGGCATCAAGGACCTGATCGTCCACCAGAAGAGGGCTATAGCAGCGTTGTGAAGGATGGCTGACGGACCTTCGGCGCCCATGCGGCCCATCTTCGGGCTCAGCTCCTGCGCTGCTCGCTTACGAATCAGTCCAGATGCGCTCGCTGCGCTGCTCGTCGTCCGCTGGGGTCCCCGTGGCGCAGCCACGGGAGGGGCCCCTGGATCGCCGAATCTCTCGCCAGCCCCCTTCGCAGCACTGCTCGCGTCGCTTGGCTGACGCGCGCAGGCGGCTGGTCATCGCGACCGGAAACGCGGGCAAGCTCGGCGAATATCGCGACCTGCTTGCCGGCACCGGCCTCGAGCTGATCGCCTACGACACCGATGTCGAGGAGACCGGCGAGACCTACGCCGCGAACGCGCGCCTCAAAGCCGAAACGGCTTCCGGGGCGTCAGGCCTGCCCGCCATCGGCGACGACTCGGGCCTGGAGGTGGACGTGCTGGACGGTTTCCCCGGCATACGCTCGGCCCGCCTGGGCCCGACCCAGAAGGAGCGCACCGCGGCCCTGCTGGAGCGCCTTAGCGGCCGCGCGCGACCCTGGACTGCGCGGTTCGTATGCACGCTGGCGCTGGCGGCACCGGGCCGGACAGTCGACCTCTTCGAGGGCGAGTGCCGGGGCGAGGTCGTGCCCGAGTGGAGAGGGGAGGCCGGCTTCGGCTACGACCCGGTCTTCCTGGTGCCTGGAACCGGCAAGACCTTCGGCGAGATGAAGCCGGTCGAAAAGCGCCTGTACAGCCACCGCGCCAACGCGGTGCGCGCGCTCATCGCCTCAGGGGCCCTCGACCGGCTTCCAGGCTGACGGGCTACCGTCAGGTCTTGTTGGCTGCGTCGATCTCCGTGTTGTACTTGTCGGTCAACGCCTTGAAGAAGGTCGTCTCCTGCGTGGCCATCGCGCCGAAGTCATAGCCGTTCAGCTTGGTCGTGTCCGCGTCGATCGCGGCGACGGCGGCATTGGTTCCGGCGGCGTCGCCGGCACGGACCGCCGCGACCAGGGCCGCGAAGTCATTGGCCGTCTTCTGCAGGTCCTTCAGGAATGGATCCATCTGCGAAGCCACTCCGGGCGCGTTGTCCTGCTGGATGGCCTTGGCGACATCGCTCTTCAAGGTCTGGATCGCGGTGTCAACCGCGTTGAGGTCGCCCGCGTTGGCCGCCGTGTCCAGCGCGTCGAGGTCGAGCGCCGCGTCGTCCACCGACGCGTAGAAGGTGCCATAGAGGATGGAGTCGGCGAGGATGGTCCCGGCGATTGCGAGCGCAGCCCTCGCATGGCCAATGCGCGCGCTCGCCTTGTCCAGGCTCGACTTGCTCAGCGCCGTGAGCCAGGAGTTCTCGCTCAGGCTCGAATCGGCGCTCGCGAGCGTCTGGTCGTCGGCTGCGACCGTGGGCTGGGCGTTCTTGGACTCGCTCGCCAGCTGCAACTCCAGCGTCTTGTCCTGCTTGATCGAATCGGACGTTGCCTTCGAGGGGTCGTTGCTGTTGGCTTGAAGCTGGGTGTTCAGCTTGTTGAACAGGTCGGTCAGGGCGTTCTCGTGGTCGACCACTTTGTTGTAGGCGTCGGTGGCCGAGTTGACCTTGCCGTTGGCGTAGACGAACCCGCCGACGACGTAACCGCCGCCGAGCAGGATCACCAGCAGGACCACCAGGATGATCGCGACAAGTGGGCCGCGACCGCGACGCGGGGCTGGTGGCGGAGGAGCTCCATACGCCGGCGGCGGCCCCATGGGCGCCATCGGATCCATCGGCGGGGGAGTTGGCGGAGGCGCTTCCGGTGGGGGCGGTGTTGGATTGTCCATGCTCACGGTGCGCGCACTATAGCGTCCAAGGGCCGTGCTGTCACCACTCCTGTTATGCACGGCATAACGCGTCTGTCTGCTTCAATCGTTCGGTAGCTGAAGCGGGCGGTAGCTTAGCTCGGAAAAGCGCCTGGTTTGGGACCAGGAGACCGCGAGTTCAAATCTCGCCCGCCCGACCAATGCCTGGCCACCATGCTGATCAGGAGGAGATTGACGTGAATGTTCGTCGCGTCGTGACGGGTCGCACGCCGGAGGGCAGATCGGTCATCGTGAGTGACGCGGAGGTTCCGCCCGTCACTCTTGGTCTGCTGCCAGGCGGCGAGTTTCATCGCCTCTGGGGCAGCGACACCCCGGTGCAACTGCCCTCCGATGGTTCGCCGCCGCCGATACCGCTGTACTTCCCACCGGTGGGTGGCTTTCGCTTCGGCCTGTTTACAGTCGGGCCCGACGCGATGACTCCGCCTCCTGGCCTCGACATTCCGACAGCGTTTGCGGAGATCCAGCAGAAACTGCCAGGTCTGGTCGAGGTTCTCGAGCGCGACCACCCCGGCATGCACACCACCGACACGATTGACTACGAGATCGTCATCTCGGGCGAGGTCTGGTTGGAGCTCGACGACGGGCGGGAGGTCCACCTCAAGCCGGGCGACACGGTCATCCAGAACGGCACCCGCCACGCCTGGCGCAACAAGTCTTCGGTGCCTTGCGTCCTGGCAGTGACACTCATCGGCGCCATGCCGGCGCGGTGATCAGACCAGGGTCTGATACAGGACGTTCTTCCCGCCATCCACGACCAGGTCCTGGCCGGTGATCAGGTCGTTCTCGAGCAGCGCGACCACAGCGCGAGCGACGTCGTCCGGCGTCGCGATCTTCTGAACGGGCGTCTGCTTCGCGAACGCTTCTTCCTGGGCGGCTGCCGCGTCGTCGCCGAAGCGGCTGCGGAACCACCGTGTCGACACCAGGCCCGGCGACACCGAGTTGACCCGCACCTCCGGCGCCAGCGCCAGGGCCAGCGCGCGCGTCAGCTGCAGGACCCCGGCCTTCGAGACCGCATAGGCGATCGATGAGCCCGAGGCCCGGTGAGCGGCGATCGACGCGATGTTGACGATGGCGCCGCCCGTCTTCTTCAGCTCGGGGGCGCCGGCGCGGCAGCAGTAGAACGTGCCCTTGAGGTTCACGCCCAGGATGTCGTTCCACACGGCATCCGTCAGACCGTCGAGGTCTGGATGCGGGATGAAGTGTGTGGTGCCGGCGTTGTTGACCAGCACGTCGAGCCCTCCGTACCGGTCCACCGTCGCCGCGACGAGGGCTTTGACCTGCGACTCATCGGCCACGTCGGATCGATGTGTCATCGCGTCAGCGCCGAGAGCGATCACGTCATTCGCGGTGGCTTCGGCTTCGGTTGCGGAGCGCGAGTAGTTGACTACCACCGCCCTCGCGCCTGACTTGGCGAGGCGTAGCGCGGTCGCGCGACCGATGCCCGTTCCGCCACCGGTTACGATCGCGACCCGGCCGGCGAACTCCATACGAATCTAGGAGCCTAATGCCTCCTGGACCTGGCCGTTACGCTTGGCAGCCGTGACGGAAGCTGTCGCGCGACGCATGAAGCTCCGTTCCGGCGAGGTCGCGTGCGAGATCTCCGGCTCAGATTCGGGCCGCCTGGCAATCGGCGTTCCGGGCCTCAGCGCCAACCTGCGCAGCTTCGACGTCATCTTCGGGGCGCTCGATGGAGCCAGGCACCGCAAGCTCGCGTTCGACCCGCGTGGCCGCGGTCGCAGCAGCGACAGCGGACCTGGCACCTATGGATGGCCATCCCACGCGCGCGACGTCATCGAGATGGCCGATCAGCTCGGTGCCGAAGAGTTCGACGTCGTCGGCTGGTCGATGGGCGTGTGGATCACGATGGTGGTGGCGCAGATGGCGCCCCGCCGCGTCCGCCGGACCGTCCTCATCGACGCGGCCGGGCTGCCCGAGGAGTCGATCAAGGTGCCGGTCTACGCCGGCCTCGACAGGCTGGCGACTGTTTTCCCGTCTCGCGAGGCGTTCATAGCCCTGGCAAAGAACCTGCCGCACTACCAGCCGTGGGCGCCGTGGGAGCGGCTGTTCGACTACGAGCTGGTGGACGTCGAGGGAGGGGTGGCGTTTCGCACCCGCAAAGCCGCCCCGTGGGAGGACGAGCAGTACCGCCTGACCCAGGATCCCTACGCGCTGTGGAAGGCGCTGACGATGCCCACCCTGCTCGTCCGGGCGAGCCAGCAGATCCCACCCAACTTCGGCTTCCTGATCACGCCCGACGAATACGCCCGCTTCCTCCGCGAGGTGCCGGCGGCCACCGGGATCGAGATCGAGGCCAACCACTACACCGTGGGCATGAACGAGCAGGCGGCGAGGGCGATCGCGGAGTTCCTCGACCGGTAACAGGTCGCGCGCCCGAGTCCTAACATTCGGGCGGGTGAGAAGGGTATGAGCGTCGCCGACATCGTCTTCGGGGTTTGCCTGCTGTTGGGTGGGGCGCTCCTGCTGCTGACGCTCATTGTCGACGACATTTTCGGCGGCCTCCTGGGCGCGATCCACCTTGGTTTCGACGTCGCCGGAGTCTCGCCGACGCCGCTACTGCTCGGCTTCGTCTCGATGTTCGGCGTGGGCGGCCTCTTCGGCCTCCACAGCCTCGGGATCGGGGTTGGCGGGGCGACGCTCAGCGGTGTCGTCGCCGGTGGGCTCGGCTCCGGAGTGGTCTTTGGCGCATTCAAGGTCCTGCGTCAGGCCGAATCGAGCACTACCTTCAGCCTGCAGGACATGGTGGGGTCGACGGGCCGCGTGTCGGTAGCCATCCCCGCCAACAAGTTCGGGACCGTGATGATCAGCTTCGCGGGCGCCTCGCACAACATGACCGCCACCGCCGACGACGAGATCCCGGCGGGCAAGCAGGTGAAGGTCGTGTCAGTTGCCGGCACCAACCTCGTCGTGACGCCGACCTCGGTCGCAACCAATGAAGGAGCTAGGTCCGATGCCTGAATTCATCACTTCCTCGCCGTTCCTGGTGGTGACCGGCGTGGTCATCCTCATCCTGATCCTGGCGTTCGTCGCGAGCCGGTACAAGGTCGCCGGCGCGAACGAAGCGATCATCGTCGCGGGCTCGCGCGGCGCGAAGGTCCACGATGAGCGTGGCCAGCCGGTCTCCTCGGCAGGCGACAAAGGCGTGAAGGTTGTCGTCGGCGGCGGCACCATCGTGATGCCGCTCATCAACCGCGTGGGCAAGATGAAGCTGACCGCGCGGCAGATCAATGTTTCGCTGAGCGACGCGGTCACGAGCCAGGGCATCAAGGTCCAGGTGCAGGGCGTCGCGACATTCAAGATCGGCCGCGACGTCGAGTCGCTGCGCAACGCGGCCGAGCGTTTCCTCGACGCCAGGCCGGAGCAGGTGGACTCGATCGTCAAGAACGTGCTCGAGGGCTCGCTCCGGTCGATCGTCGGCACGCTGACCATAGAGGAGCTCATCCGCGACCGGCAGAAGCTGCTGCAGCAGGTGCAGGACGCGGCCAAAGGTGACCTCGCCACCAGCGGTCTGCAGATCGACGCCTTCACCATCCAGAGCTTCTCCGACGACAGCAACTACATCGAGCTGCTGGGCCAGCAGAACCTTGCGACCGTAGAGCGAGACGCCCGCATGGCGCGGGCCGCCGCCGACCAGACGGCCGCGGTGCGGGAGGCCGAGGCGCAGCAGGTGAAGATCAACGCCGGCCGTGACGTGTCTCTGCGGGAGGCGGAGACCAAGATGCAGGTGACGGCCGCCCAGGCGCGCGCCGACCAGGCCGGCCCGCTGGCCCAGGCCGAGGCGCAGCAGGAGGTCGTCCGCAAGCAGACCGAGCTTGCGCAGCTGGAGGCAGACCGCAAAGAGAAGGAGCTTCTGTCGTCCACGGTCAAACCGGCCGCGGCCGACGCCCAGGCGGTCATCGCGCGTGCAGAAGGCGCCAAGCGCGCTCGCATCGCGTCGGCGGAGGCCGACGCCGAGACCACACGGCTGGAGGGCGGCGCCGAAGCCCAAATCGTCCTGACCAAGGGCGAGGCCGAGGCCAAGGCCCTGGCCATGAGGGCTGACGCTTACAAGCAGTTCAACGAGGCGGCCATCATCCAAACGGTCCTCGCGGCGCTGCCGGAAATCGTCAAGGCCGCGGCCGAGCCGATGGGCCACATCAACTCGCTGACGGTCATGAGCGCCGAGGGCGCGTCCGACCTGGTCAAGAACGCTACGCGGGCGGTGATCGAATCGACGACGGCGATCAAGGGCCTGACTGGGCTGGACGTGCCGAGCCTGGTCGGCGGTGCGCTCGGCAAGGGATTCGTCGACCGCGGCCGGGCGACAGAAGGCGATGGGCAGGGCAAGGACGCGTCGGCGATCGACCGCATCAACGCCACGGCCCACGAAGGCCTGACGACCATGCCCAAGCGGGCCGAGGAGGCTGTGACCAAGGCGGAGGCGGCGGTGCAGCCCGCGGTGGCCGCGGCCGCTGCAGGCGCCAAGGAGGTCGCGGCGAGCGCCAAGGAGGTCGCGGCGAGCACCAGGCAGGCCGCGGCGGCGGTCGAGAAGGCGGCGAGCACCGTCCAGGCCAAAGCAGCGGCAGTGGCGAACAAGACGGCGCCTGGCGAGGGGACCATTTTGCAGTGGGCCCAGTGGACTGCCGACCAGCTGCGGCAGGTGCCGACGATCGAGCTGTTCAGCGCCCTCAAGCTGCAGGCCCTGATCGACCACGGACCACCCCAGGCCGAGGCCATCTGGCACACGGCCCAGGCGGCGCTGGGCCGCGACTATGGCGACATGACCGTCGGTGACCTGCTCAAACGCTTCGCGCCGAAGTCCTGACAGCGACAGATTTCCCCAGTTTGTCTATATCTTGTGGACGCAGGGGACGCGTGATACCATATCGGCGGCCGGTAAGCTCGGCCACTGAAATTCGACTCCACGCCCCCACCCCAGCCTTGGAAGCCTGCGCAAGCAGGCTTCCGCTTTCAGAGGCCGGCGCAGCCGTGGCTGCGCTCGCGCAAGCGGGCTTCCTGCTTTAGAGGCGATCGATGAAGCTGCCGATCCCGCGCGACATGGAGCCGATGCTGTCGGCCCCGCAGGACGACCTCCCGACCGGCGCCGACTGGGAGTACGAGCCAAAGTGGGACGGCTTCCGGACACTGGTCTTTCGCGACGGCGACGAGGTCGAGCTCGTGAGCCGCGGCGCCCGGCCGATGACGCGCTACTTCCCAGAGCTTCTGCCGGCGCTGCGGATGTTGCGAGAGCCCAGGGTCGTGCTCGACGGTGAGCTGATCGTCGTCGGCTCGAACGGCCTTGACTTCGGCGCGCTGCAGCAGCGCATTCACCCGGCGGAGTCGCGCGTGCAGATGCTGAGTAAGGCGACGCCCGCCTGGTATGTCGCATTCGACATCCTTTCCGAGGGCAGCTCGGACCTACGTTCGCTGCCGCTCGGCGAGCGGCGCAAGAAGCTCGAGACTCTGCTCAAGGGCGTGAAGTCGCCGGTCTTCCTGACGCCTTACACGCGTGATCGCGCGACCGGCGGCAAGTGGTTCGACCTGTTCGAGGGCGCGGGCCTCGACGGAGTCATTGCCAAGTCGTGGTCCGGAGCTTACGTACCCGGCAAACGACTCTGGGTGAAGATCAAGCACGAACGCACGGCCGACTGCGTTGTGATCGGATGGCGCAAGTCTTATGACGGCAAGACGCTCGGCTCGCTCCTGCTCGGCCTGTACGACAAGAAAGGCACGCTGCACTACGTCGGTCACACCTCATCGTTCAACGCCGCCGAACGCAAAGAGCTCATCGCGAAGCTGAAGCCGCTCGAGACCGATCCGCCGAAGGAATGGCAGGAAATGAGCGCCCGCATGCCAGGGGGCCTCAGCCGCTGGTCGCGCGGCAAGGACAAGGACACCGAATGGGTCACCGTCAAGCCGGTGCTCGTGTGCGAGGTCAGCTACGACAAGCTGGAGGCGGGCCAGAGGTTCCGCCACGCGACCGGATTCCGGCGGTGGCGGCTCGACAAGAAGCCGAAGCAGTGCGGCTTCGACCAGATCGCGTCAGCCGCCGAGTTCGACGTGCGGGGAATCTTCAGGAGCAAGTAGCAGAGGCTTCGCCCCGGGTCCACCTGGTCCGTAGTAGCGCATCGCCGCACGCCCAAGCGCGCTGACCGCGAGCCAGTCGAACCCCGCGCCGACGGTGACTCCGATTGCCAGCGGAATCACACGCGCGGCCACTTTGGCGAAACCTGATGTCGCGACGCGAGCCACGATGCGGGTGACAAGCCTGCCACTCGCGTGGCCGATGATGAGCCCTGGCATCTGTCGAAACGCAGCCACGGCGAGGCGCTCGCCGCCCGCGACCAGCACGTCCTCGCGCAATTTCAGCGCGCCGCTCGCGATGCCGACCACGACCAGCGCTTCGAGCACGCGGTCTTCCGAGCCGCTGAGCTCATGGCCGTAGACCATGGCGATCGCGAGCACGAGCTCGACCTCCTGCTCGAGCGCGTAAAACGCCTGGCTCGTGACGGTGCCGAGGGCGAGAGCAGTGCCGAGTCCAGGAGCGATCGATGCGGCGCCGCTGACGGCGCCGGTCGCCGCGACTCGGCGGCGAGTGGAACGCACGAGCGCCATCGCAAGTTCGTCATTGGTGAGGTGAGGGTGCTTCGCGCGCAGCGCCTGGATGCCGGCTTCGATCGCCGGCTCACGCGACGCCACGACCTGGGCGAGGCGCCGCAGCAGCGCCCGCACGGGGGACGGCAGCTGGTCGATGTCCATCCTCTCGCAGGTTACCCGGCGGTTCTCGGCAGCGGGCCCCGGGAATCGCTAGTTGCGACAAAGTCGCAATAAGCGCTAGGCTCGAAGGGTCTTGATGGGGGCGAGCCTGGCGAGGTCGTTCCGCGGCGGGGAGCGCCTTCGCCTCGTGTCGTTCTTCAGCGGCGTTGGTCTCCTGCACGTGGTTGGGTGGGGCCTGCTGCTCGTATATGGGCTCGGCCACCCGGCGTTTCTAGGCCTGGGCGGGCTGGCGTACACCTTCGGGCTGCGGCACGCCTTCGACGCCGACCACATCTCCGCCATCGACAACACCACGCGCAAGCTGCTGCAGCGCGGTCAGAAGCCGTTGGGCGTCGGCTTCTTCTTCTCGCTGGGGCACTCGACAGTCGTATTCCTGATCGCCGTCGCTCTCGGCCTGGCGGTGAAAACGATCGTCCAGGGAGTCGTCGGCCAGGACGGTGAGCTGCGCGACGTCGGCGGCGCCGTGGGCACGCTGGTGTCGGGCGGCTTCCTGGTCCTGATCGGCGTACTGAACCTGCTCATCCTGCTGGACATCGTCCGCGTCTACCGCAGGATGCGGCGCGGCGAGTTCGACAGCGCGAGCCTCGATCACGAGCTGGTGGCCGGCGGGCTCATGACCCGCCTGTTCGGCCGGCTGTTTCGGGTGATCGACCAGAGCTGGCAGATGTACCCGGTGGGTTTCCTGTTCGGGCTCGGCTTCGACACCGCCTCTGAGGTCGCGCTGCTGGCGATCTCCGCCGGCGCCGCTGCTCAGGGCCTGCCGTTCACCGCCGTCGTGTCGCTGCCATTGATCTTTGCCGCCGGCATGTCGCTGATGGATACCGCCGACGGAGCGTTCATGTCGAACGCCTACTCGTGGGCCTTCTCGAGTCCGATCCGCAAGGTCTTCTACAACCTGACGGTGACCGGACTCTCGGTGTTCGTGGCCCTCTTCGTGGGCGTCGTCGAGCTCGCCCAGGTTCTCATCCAGGTCCTGCATCTCCGAGGCGGCGCGTTCGAGGTGATCGCCGGCTTCGACTTCATCGGCAAGGCCGGGTACGTGATCGTCGCGGCGTTCGTGATCGCGTGGGCCGGGGCGTTCGCCATTTACAAATGGCGCCGCATCGATGAGCGCTGGGCCGCGTACGTCGACGAGGTGGCCTAGAGCCCGTACACGCGAATTGCGGTGCGTGCGAAGACGTCCTCATCCTCGCCCGCGACTTTCCTCACCGTGTCCAGCACCTCCGCATAGCTCGCCGCCAGCAGGCACACCGGCCAGTCGGAGCCGAACATGCAGCGCTGCGGTCCAAACCAATCGAGCACTCGCGTGATATAGGGCTCCAGCTGCTCCTGAGTCCACGTCTCCCAACCGGCTTCGGTCACGAGTCCAGACAGCTTGCACGTGACGTTGGGCAGAGCAGCCATCTGCGCCATCGCACGTTCCCATTCGGTGTCGCGCGGACCATCAGCGATCCGTGGCTTTGCGGCATGGTCGATGACGAATCCGAGGTTGGGATGCCGGCTCGCGGCATCATGAGCAGCGGGCAGCTCGCGGGTGCGCACGAGCAGGTCGTATGCGAGGCCCGCGTTCTGGACCTCCGCCAGGCCGCGCTGGACGTCGTCGCGCCGCAGCCAGTCGGGATCGGTCTCGTCGTGGACCTGGTGCCTGACTCCCACCAGCTTTTCGCCACCCTCACCTGATCTCAGGCCGGCGATCGTAGTCGCGACCTGAGCGTCCGTGAGGTCGACCCAGCCGACGACTCCGCCTACGAGCTCGTGCCTCGCTGCGGTGGCGAGAAACTCCCGGGTCTCGTCGACGCTGGAGACCGTCTGCACCAGCAGCGTCCGCTCGATGGCGTTGACGCGCGCAAGAGGCGCAAGGTCGTCGGGGCCGAAGGAGCGGCGAATCGGGTCGAGCTCCGCCCCCATCCACGGATAACTTCGTCGTGAGGGATCCCAGAAGTGGTGATGCGCGTCAACCGTCATGCAGGGACGGGCGCTTCATCGGCAAGGAGCTGCTCGCTCTTGAGGTCCTCCCACAGCGACGGTGGGATTGGTGTCTCGAACATGCGAATCGTGTCCTCCACCTGGTCGGCTGACCGGCAGCCGACCACCACCGTCTGCACCGCCGGGTGACCCAACGGAAACTGCACCGCGGCCGCCCTGAGCGGCACGCCGTGGCGCTCGCAGACAGCCAGGATGCGGCGGGCGCGATCCAGCAGCTCCGGCGGCGCCGGCTGGTAGTTGTAGTAGGCGCCCGTCTTGGGATCGCTGAGGATGCCGCTGTTGAAGACGCCGCCGGCGATCACCGACACGCCGCGTTCCAGGCAGGTCGGCAGCAGCTCCCGCAGCGCCACCTGGTCGAGCAGCGTGTAGCGTCCAGCGAGCAAGAAGCAGTCGAAGTCCCCCTCGCGCGCAAAACGAGTGAGCATCTCGGCCTGATTCATCCCCGCGCCGATGGCTCCGACGACGCCCTCGTCGCGGAGGTGGGCGAGCGCGCGGTATGCGCCGTTGATGGCCTGCTCGTAGTGGTCGTCGGGGTCGTGGATGTGCAGGATGTCGATGTGCTCGATGCCCAGGCGGTCACGGCTCTCCTCGATCGACCGCATCACGCCGTCGTACGAGAAATCGAACGTCGGGTTGACGGGCGGCGTACCCCGAAATGACTGGCCGGGCTCGGGCGGAACGTCGGCCCGCAGCAGGCGCCCCACCTTCGTCGCCAGCGTGAACTCGTTGCGCGGCCTGGCCCGCAGCACCTTGCCCAGGCGTTGCTCGGCGAGTCCATGGCCGTACAGGGGAGCCGTGTCGAAGAACCGGATCCCAACATCCCACGACCGCTCGATTGCCTTCAGCCCATCCAGCTCCTCGACAGGCCGGTACAGGCCCGCCAGCGGTGCGGTTCCCAGTCCGAGACGGGTGACCTTGACCTGCGTTCGCCCGAGTCGCACGAGCTCGCGAGGGTTCAAATCCTCAGAGTTCGAAGATCAGCGGCATGCGGTCCCGGCTGCCGCCGCTGTAGTCGTGCGCCACCGACATCATCGGCGCCATCTCCGCCTGCCACTTGATATTGACGGGATCGTGCGCAAGCTCGTCGATGGCGCGGTCGTAGTCGTCGCACTCGATGTAGTGGAAGAGATCGAGGCCGTCGCGAAAGATGTAGTACTGGTGGATGCCGACGCGCTTGATGGCCGCGAGCACCTCGGGCCATACCGCGCGGTGGTACTCCTCGTAGCGCTCGACCTCTCCGGGCTTCAGGCGTGTGTGGACCCCTACTCTCATGGCTCGCTGCCGCCCTGCTCGCCCGACGCGAACTGCGCACGGACCCAGCGCTCACCGCTTGCGATGTGGGCGGTCGCGGCGGCGCGAGCCAGCTCCGGGTCGCCGGCCACGATCGCCTCGTAGATGCGGCGGTGCTCGTCGCGGGTGACGTCGAGCGCGTTGTCGACCGCGCGACCGCGCCAGAGGCGCACGCGCATGGTGCGCGTCGACAGGCTCGCGAGAAGCGACGTGAGCACAGCGTTGCCGGTGGCCCTTGCTATGACCGCATGGAAGCCGACATCGGCTTCTACAAGCTCTTCGACGCTCTCCGCCTGTCCCATGCGCTCGAGCATCCCGGCCAGCTCCTGGCGCCCCGCATCGGTGATCCTCGCCGCCGCCAGAGCTGCAGCCGCGCCCTCGAGCAGGCGGCGCACCTCGAACAGCTCGAGAGCGGTGTCACCCAGGAGCAAATGGGTGACGAAACCCGTGCTCTCGAGGAGGAGATCAGGCTCCAGGCTGCTGACGTACGTCCCGTCGCCCTGTCGAACTTCGAGCACTCGCAACTGGGACAGCGCTCGGACCGCCTCGCGCAGCGAGTTGCGCGAAAGGCCAAGCTCGGCCGCCAGCTCGCTTTCCTTCGGCAGCCGGTCGCCTGGCCGCCAGGTCCCGGAGACGATGCGCTCCCGGATCTTGTTGATCGCGTCCTCGGTCACGCTGGGCCCGCGGCGGCGGGCTTTGGGCTCAATCACCGCCAAGGATTCTGGCGGATCGCGCCCGTGTTGCCAAGAGGTCCGACCTTATAGCCCCTTCAAGCGTGCACCTGTCAGGGCGTGAACGCAGCCCATTGACAAACATCGGAGCTTTAGCTTAACTGCCTTGCGACGGTGGGTGACCAGACCACGATCCTGAGGGCGACCACACGCGACGTGAGGTTCCCAACTTCGCGGACCCTTGCCGGCTCGGACGCGATGAACCGCGACCCGGACTACTCCGCGGCCTACGTCGTCCTCGAGACCGACCATCCCGACGGAATCGCCGGCCACGGCCTGACATTCACGATCGGCCGCGGCAACGAGCTTTGCGTCGAAGCCATTGAGCTGCTGGCGCCGCACGTTGTCGGCCGAACTCTCGAGGACATCGCCGCCGACATGGCGGGGTTCTGGCGAAGCCTGGTCGGCGACAGCCAGCTCCGCTGGCTTGGGCCGGAAAAGGGTGTCGTGCATCTGGCGACCGCCGCGCTCGTGAACGCGGTTTGGGACCTGTACGCGAAAGCCGAAGGCAAGCCGCTGTGGAAGCTGCTCGCAGACATGAGCCCGGAGAAGCTCGTGTCGTGCGTGGACTTTCGCTACATCGAAGACGCGCTCACACCGCGCGAGGCGGTGGACTTGCTGCAGGGTCGCGTGGCGGGGCGTGTCGAGCGCGAGCGCGAGATGCGTAGGGACGGTTATCCCGCCTACACGACATCCGCGGGCTGGCTCGGCTACAGCGACGACACGATCCGAGAACTGGCCCGAAGAGCGATCGCCGAAGGGTTCACACACTTGAAGATCAAGGTCGGTTCCGGCTCGGAGTCCGACCTGCGGCGTGCGCGCGTGCTGCGTGAGTCCATCGGGCCCGAGCGCGCCCTGATGCTCGACGCGAACCAGGTGTGGAGCATCGACGAGGCGATCGCCGAGATGCGCGTCCTGGCCGAGGTGAACCCGTGGTGGATCGAGGAGCCGACTAGCCCGGACGACGTCCTCGGACACCGACGCATCCGCGACGCCATCGCGCCGATTCGAGTCGCCACCGGCGAGCACGTGCAGAACCGCGTCGTCTTCAAGCAGCTCCTGCAGGCGGGCGCGATCGACTTCTGCCAGATCGACAGCTGCCGCCTCGGAGGCGTCAACGAGGTCATCGCCGTCCTGCTGCTGGCGGCGAAATTCGGTGTGCCGGTCTGTCCACACGCCGGCGGGGTCGGACTGTGCGAGTACGTGCAGCACCTCGCGATCTTCGACTACGTCGCCGTCGGCGCCTCACTCGAGAACAGGGTCTGCGAGTTCGTCGACCACCTGCACGAGCACTTCGTCCAACCGGTCCGGGTTCGCGGCGGCCGGTACATGGCGCCGCTGGCACCCGGCTACAGCGCCGAGATGAAGCCCGACTCGGTCGCCGCCTACAGCTTTCCGGGCGGCTCGGCCTGGGCGGAGGAGGCGGCAATACATCGGATGCCTTGACAGATTTCTGGGCGAGGACTATCGTCGGCCGAGATGCAGGCGTGTGAATACATCGGGTTAATTTGGCACAGAGGAGGTTCGGAAAGGTGACTTCGAGGCTTGTTATCAGGGTCCTTGCCACCGCTGTGGTGGCCGCTTCGGCCCTCACCGCCTGCGGCAGCAGCGCGACCAGCACCGCGGGCGGACCGCCGAAGATCGGAGTCGTGCTCACGTACAACCTGCCCGGGTTCTGGGGCAACTATCTGAAGTACGAAAGCCAGTACGAGTCGCAGCTGGGCGTGCAGCTCATCGGTCCGAAGGTGGCCAATGTGGAGGCCAACGGCAACGAGGCCGCCCAGCAGATCATCGACGTGCGCTCGCTGATCGCCCAGGGCGTGCAGGCGCTGATCATCAACCCAGCCGACAGCGCCGCCATCGGGCCGGCGCTCGACTACGCGAAGAGCAAGAACATCCCGGTCGTCACCGTCGACGTCGCGCCCTCCCAGGGCAGCGTCTACATGATCGTCCGGGCCGACAACACCGCGTACGGCAGCAAGTCGTGCGACTACATCGCCTCGCACGCGAGCAGCCCGGGCACGATCGCGATGGTCGAGGGTGACCTCACGTCGCTCAACGCGCGCGACCGCGCGCAGGGGTGCCAGAGCGTCATCTCTTCGAAGTACCCCAACTTCACCGTAAAGGCGTACGAGACGAAGGACTGGGGGACAGACCCCGCCGTCCAGAACGCGACCACCGCCCTGACCGCGATCAGCGACCTACGCGGCATCTACGTCCACTGGAGCGTCCCGGAGGACGGCATCATCGCTCAGGAAAAGCAGAAGGGTAAGTACTCGGACGTCGGCGCTTCGAACCATGTGATCCTCGTTGGCAACGACGGCTCGCCGCACGAGTGCGATCTGATCCGCGCCAAGAACCTCGACGCAACCATCGACCAGCCTGCCGACAAGTACGCCTACTACGCGATCTTCTACGCGAAGCAGGCGGTCGCGGGCACCAAGTACAGCGACGGCCAGTCGACCGACCACAACAGCAAGATCGTCACCGTGGCCGGCAACCTGGAGGACGCGCTGGCCGCGCCGCTCGTCACACTCGCCGGCGACAACGGGTCGACTCAGGTCAACAGCACCGACCTGTGGTGCAACAACCACTAAGGAATCGATAGAAAATTCCCTGATGCACTCTCGCCCACGGGGCCGGCCATGACACCGGCCCTGGTGGGCGAGGCCGAGCGGGTCTCCAAGTCGTTCGGTGAGACCGTCGCACTCTCGGACGTGACCCTTGACGTCAGAGCAGGCGAGTGCCACGGACTCGTCGGACGGAACGGGGCCGGCAAGTCGACGCTGGTGTCGCTTCTAACGGGCCTCTCGCGCCCGGACCACGGTGTAATCCGCCTCGCGGACAGACCGGCGCCGGCGATGGCCGACCGCGCTGCGTGGCTCTCACTCGTGGCGTGCGTCTACCAACGGTCGATGGTCGTGCCTCCGCTCACGGTCGCGGAAAACGTTTTCCTCAACCGGCCGACGTCGTCGAATGGTGAGCTTGTCGACTGGCGCCGGATGCGCGCGGAGGCGCGCTCGCTGATGCTCGAGTGGGGCTTCGACATCAACGTCGACCTGCGCGCGGCAAGCCTCACCGTGGAGCAGCGCCAGATCGTTGAGATCGCGCGCGCGCTTTCGATCGGGGCCCGGTTCCTGATCCTCGACGAGCCGACCGCAGCGCTCGAGAAGGCCGCGGTGGAGCGGCTGTTCGAGCGTGTCCGGCGCATGCGCGAGGGGGGAGTGGGGGTGCTCTACATCTCGCATCACCTCGAGGAGATCTACGAGATATGCGACCGCGTCAGCGTGCTCCGTGACGGCGCGCTCGTTCTGAGCCGTGACGTCAAGGACGTACCGCAGGCGCATCTCGTCGCGGCGATGGTCGGCAGCGTGCCACCGCGCCGCGCGACCGAGATCGAGGCCACCGCCAACCAGGTTTCTCTGGGAGACGTCCGGTTGGAGGTCGAGGACCTCGTCGTGCGTTCGAGCGCAGGTTCGGTGGCGAACGCGAGCCTCAGCGTCCGGGCGGGCGAGTGCGTGGGGCTCGTCGGCCTCGACGGTTCTGGCAGCGCGACGGTGGCCGACGCGGTGGTTGGACTCGTGAAGCCCCGCTCAGGAACTGTCGCCGTCAACGGTCGCATGATGCGTTTGGGCAGGGTCGACTCTGCGTGGAAGCGGGGTGTGGCTTATGTTCCGGAAGACCGGCACGCGCGAGGCTTCGCGCCCCAGCTTGGCGTAGCGGAGAACCTTGCGCTGGGCGTGCTCTATCGGATCGCGCGTCGCGCCGGCCTGGTTTCCACGCGCGAGCAGAACGCAATCGCGAGTCGACAGGCTGAACAGCTGCAGATAGTCGCCCGGAGCCTGGACCAGCCTGTCTCCAGCCTCAGCGGCGGCAATCAGCAGAAGGTGGTGGTCGGTCGGGCGCTGGCCGCGGATCCATCGCTTCTGGTCGTGGTCAACCCCACTGTGGGGGTCGACGTGGCTTCCAAGGAAGCGCTGCTCAACGCGCTCGGTCGCGCGCGCGATGCCGGCGTCGCGGTGCTGCTGGTCTCGGACGATTTCGACGACCTGAGAATCTGCACGCGGCTGCTTGTGATGGTCCGCGGCAGGATCGCTGCCTCGTTCGAGCGGCCGCCATGGGACCGCCAGGAGCTTCTTTCCGCGGTTGAGGGCCTCGAGGTCGCGGTATGACGGCGGAGCGCGTTGTGGAGAGGCCGGCCGCTCCGGCGGCGCCGAGGAGGGATCTTCGGCTCGTCGTCCTCAACTGGTTCCGCGAGCTCACGCTCGTGCCGGTGATCGTCGTGCTGATGATCGCGGGCGCAATCGTCAATCCGGTCTTCTTCACGACGTCGAACCTCATCAACGTCGCCGAGGGCGGCGCGGCGCTCGGCATGGTCGTGGTCGCCGAGTCATTGATCCTCCTCACCGGCAAGTTCGACATCTCGCTGCAGGGAACGTTCGGTCTCGCAGCGCTCCTTGGCGCCTGGCTGATCGCGCCCAAGCAGAGCGAGGGCCTTGGCACCGAGTGGAGTCCATGGATCGGCCTGCTCGTCGTGCTGCTGGTCGGCCTTGCGGTAGGCACCTTCAACGGCATCCTGGTGATCAAAGCCAACTTCAACGCGTTCATCTTCACGCTCGCGATGAGCATCCTTCTGACTGGCCTCCAGCTCGGCTGGCTCGGCGGCCAGACGGTGTACAACCTTCCTGAGGCCTACATCTACATCGGCGCGGAGTCCTGGCTCGGCATCCCCGTCGCTGTGTGGATCACCGTGGCTACCTTCGCTGTAGCGGCCGTGTTCTTGCGCTATCACCGCGTGGGGCGCGCCATGTACGCCATCGGCGGAAACCTCGAGGCCGCGCGAGCCGCGGGCATTCGCGTGGACCGCATCCGCGTCGGTGTGTTTGTGGTGGCGAGCGTCCTTGCCGCCGTCGGCGGCCTCATGCAGGCTGGGCGCGTGACCGCCGTCACCGCCGGGCAGGGATCGAACCTGATCTTCGGCGTGTTCGCGGCGGCGGTCATCGGCGGCATCTCTCTCGAAGGCGGGCGCGGCCGGATGGTCGGCGCCCTGACCGGCGTCGTGTTGCTGTCGCTGGTGACCAACATCCTGACCCTCTCCAACATCAGCTCGACGTGGATCGACGCAGTCGACGGGGGCATCATCCTGATCGCACTGGGGCTGGCCAAGCTGATCGGGTCAGAGCGCGCGTGACGGAACGGCTCGCCGGTCTGGTGTGCCTCATCACCGGCGCGGGCTCGGGCATCGGCCAGGCGAGTGCGAAGCTGTTCGCATCCGAGGGGGCCCGGGTCGTGGTGGCCGACATTGACGACAAAGGGGCGCGCGCCACCGTGTCGGCCGTCAGGAAGGCGGGCGGTCAGGCGTGGGCCGAGCACGTCGATGTGACCGATGAGGCTCAAACCGACGCGCTCGCCAAGCGCGTCGCACGACGCTTCAAGAGGATCGACGTCCTCTTCAACAACGCCGGCATCAGCGGCGTCGGCGACCTGCTCGAAACGGTTCCGGGTCTCTTTGACCGGGTGCTGAATGTCAACGTGCGTGGCGTTTATCTGATGAGCCGCGCGGTCGTGCCGCACATGATGACGCAGCGGTCGGGCTCGATCATCAACATGTCGTCCTGCATTGCTGAGATCGGTCTAGCGCGTCGCGTCTCGTACGCCGCCTCGAAGGGCGCGGTTCTGGCCATGACTAAATCCATGCAGGTCGACCTGGCGCAGTTCGGCATTCGCGTAAACGCGCTGCTGCCAGGCACGATTCTTACGCCGTTCGTCGAGCGGTACCTCAGGGAGTCTTACGCGGATCCGGAAGAGGGCTTCGCGTCGATACGCAAACGCCAGATAACCTCCGAGCTCGGCCGGCCGGAAGACGTGGCCGCCGCGGCACTGTACCTGGCTTCAGATGAGTCGCGTTTCGTGATGGCCGCGGGCCTGGTGATCGACGGGGGCGTCACCGGCACTAAGTAGCTAAGCTGCGGCGGAATGGCTGAAGATTCCGGCGCGCTCATCGACTTATATCCGTATCGAGCTCGCTTCAAGTCGTACCACCACCTCGAGCCGGAAGGGCGCGATCGCCAGAGCATCCTCGACGAGCTCGCGACGATGGCTTCCGAAGAGGACCGCATCGCCGACCGCGGCCACGTCTCCGGCTCGATCTACCACGGCGACCATGACCACTACCGGTTCCTCACCGAGGCGTTCCGGCTTTTCGCGCACGCGAACGTGCTGCAGCGCGACATGTACCCGAGCGCGACCAAGCTCGAGGCGGAGATCGTGGCGATGACCGCGTCCATGCTCCACGCCGAGGAAGCATGCGGAGTCGTCACGTTCGGCGGCACCGAGAGCCTCATCAACCCGATGCTCGCGTACCGCGATCGTGCCCGCGCGGAGAAGGGCATCACCGAGCCTGAGGTGATCGTGCCGGTAACCGCCCACGTGGCCCTCGACAAGGCCGCGCACCTGCTTGGCATCAAGCTCCTCAAGGCGCCGTTGGGCGATGACTGGCGCGCGGACACGAGCTGGATCCGAGACCACGTGACGCCGAACACAGTCGCGCTGGTCGGTTCCGCGCCGAACTACGCGCATGGCGTGATCGATCCCATCGAGGAGCTCTCTGACATCGCACTCGAGCACGGGCTCGGCCTGCATGTCGATGGATGCCTCGGCGGCTTCATCCTCCCGTGGGGCGAGCGGCTGGGCCGCAACATCCCGCGCTTCGACTTCCGCGTTCGGGGCGTGACGTCCATGTCCGCGGACACGCACAAGTACGGCTATTCGTTGAAGGGCACGTCGGTGCTGCTCTACCGCGAGTCGGCGCTGCGCAAGTACCAGTACTTCACGCATCCTGATTGGCCGGGCGGCATCTACTTCTCGCCGGGACTGTCGGGCAGCCGCTCCGGTGGCGTGGTCGCCGCGGCGTGGGCCGCGATGGTGAGCCTGGGCGAGCGCGGCTATCTCGAGATCGCGGACGCCATCTTCAAGACGGCCACCGTCATCCGTGAAGGCGTCGACGCGATCCCCGAGCTGGAGGTGATCGGCGACCCGACGTTCCTGGTCGCCTTCCGCGCGCGGGACCTCGACATCTATCACGTCAACGACCACCTGATCGAAAAGGGATGGCGGCTCAACGCGCTGCAGCTGCCGCCCGCGCTCCATTTCTGCGTCACCAGGCCGAACACCGCGCCCGGTGTGGCGGAGGCGTTTGTCGGCGACCTGCGTGAAGCGGTCGAGTACGCCAAGCATCCGTCGCGGCCATCGCCGCAAAGTGGCGCGCTCTACGGTCTTGGCGGCAGTACGGCCGGCAACGAGATACTCGACACGCTATTCGCCGCGGCCCTCGACGCGATGTACGAAGTCGCGCCCGGCTGACGTGGGCAGCGGCTGGATCCTCGCCGTCGACCTTGGGACGGGTGGGCCGAAGACTGGCGCGGTGTCGCTGCGGGGCGAAGTCCTGGCGCAATCACACGCCGCAGTTCTGACGCGGTACACGCCGGACGGTGGGGCGGTTCAAGACCCCAACGACTGGTGGCGCGCCATCAAGGACGGGGTGCGCGCTGTTGTCGAGTCGAAGACCGCATCGATCGACGAGCTGGCCGGCGTTGGAATCACCGGTCAGTGGGGCTCGACAGTGCCCGTAGGCGCGGACGGCCGGGCGGTGGGCGACTGCATGCTGTGGGCGGACACGCGTGGCGGCCCCCTGGCGTCGAAAGCCGTTGGCGGGCCGGTCTCGCTGTTCGGCTACTCGCCCGGAAATATGGTCCGCTGGATCCAGATCACCGGCGGTGCGCCATCGCCAAATGGGGCCGACCCTCTCGGCCACGAGCTGTACCTGCGCGACAGCGAGCCCCAGACCTACGCTGCGGCCAAGACCCTCCTGGAGCCGCTCGACTTCCTGGGCGCGTGCTTCACGGGCCGCATCGCCGCGACTCCTGCCTCGATGATCCTGTCCTGGCTCACCGACAACCGGCCGGGCGCGGCGCCGGGCTACGTGCCCGAGCTCATCCAGCGTTCAGGGCGCGACCCCAGGCGCTTGCCAAATCTGCAGCCAACGGGCGCGGTGCTCGGTGACATCACGCCGGCCGTGGCCGCCGAGCTGGGCGTGACCTCCGCGCCGGTGGTCGCCGGCGTGCCGGACCTCCACACCGCCTTCCTGGGCTCGGGCGCGGTGGCGCCGTATGAGGCTCACGTGACCATCAGCACCACGTCGTGGATCGCCTGCGAGGTGCCGTTCAAGCGGACCGACGTCATCCACCAGATGGCGAGCGTGCCAGGGCTGCGTCGAGGCACGTACCTCGTCGCCAACAATCACGAGACCGCGGGCGTGTGCCTCCAGTGGCTGCGAGAGTCGGTGCTCAGCGGCGACGGCGTTGCCCCACCGTCGTACGAGGAGCTGTGCCGCCTGGCAGGCACCGCCGCGCCTGGATCCGGCGGCGTGATCTTCACGCCCTGGCTCAAAGGCGAGCGCACGCCGGTCGAGGACCGAACGCTGCGAGCGGGTTTCCTCAACGTTTCGATGGCGACCGATCGCGCGCAGCTGGTGCGCTCGGTGCTCGAGGGTGTGGCGTTCAACGCGCGCTGGCTGCTGGACGCCGTGGAAGGCTTCGTCCGCCGGCCGTTGCCGTCGCTGCGGATCCTTGGCGGTGGCGCGGCCAGCGATCTCTGGTGCCAGATCCACGCCGATGTCCTCGGGCGCCGCATCGAACGCGTCGCCGACCCGATGTACGCCAACCTCCGCGGCGCCGCCCTGTTCGCGGGCCTGTCGCTCGGCAAGATTTCGCTCGATGATGTCCGAGGCATGGTTCGCGTCACTGACACGTTCGAGCCCGACCCGTCGAGGCGCGCCATCTATGAGCCTATGTACCGCGAGTTCAAGCACCTTTACGATCGCCTGCACGGCGTTTACGCGCGCTTGAACCGAACACGATGAGAGTCGAAGCCGCCACCACGACGACGTCAGCTGGTCGCTGGGCCATCCTCGGCTCCTACTCGCTACTGGCTGCATGCACACAGATGCTCTGGCTGAGCTTCGCCGCCATCGACACCGACACGGCGCGCGTGCTGCACGTCGACGTCGGCACGGTCGGTGACCTCGCGATCATCTTTCCCTTCGTTTACATAGTGCTGGCCCTGCCCACCGGGCGCTGGCTCGACGTGCGGTTCGCACAGGCTCTGTCTGCCGGCGCGATCCTCACAGGCGCCGGCGCCCTGGTGCGCCTGGTGGCGCCGGCGTCATTCGCGGTGCAAGCGGCCGGCATGCTCGTCATAGCCGCCGGGCAGCCGCTGGTCCTCAACAGCATCACCAAAGTCGCGGGCCGCTATTTCCCGCCAGGTGAGAGGGCGACAGCGATCTCGATCGGCACCGCGGCGCTGTTCGTCGGAATCCTCGCCGCTGTGCTCACCGCCGGACCGCTTTTCGCCGCAGGCGGACTTCCGCTGCTGTTGGTGGCGCAGGCCGTGCCTGCCGTGATCGCGGCCGCCCTGGTGATGATCACGGCGCGCTCCCAGCCCGCGTATCCGGACGATCCATCCGTGAGCGTGAGCCTCCGCTGGCTGGCGCGGGATCGCTTCATGTGGACGCTCGCGGCTCTCGTGTTCATCGGCATGGGCACTTACAACGCCGTGGCCACTTGGCTGCAGCCGATACTCGATCACTTCGGCGAAGGCGCGGCCGCGGGGAACCTGATCGCGGTGCTCACGTTCGCCGGCGTCCTGGGCGCGGCCGTGATCCCGCCGACAGTCGCGGCGCGGGACCTACGCCGCGGCGCTCTGTTGACCGCGCTCGTGGCTTCTGCGGCTGCGTTCGCGGCCGTGTCCGCGTTCCACAACGTCATCTGGCTGGGTGCGTGGTTCTTCGTCGAAGGCGTGCTGCTGCTCGCGTGCCTGCCCGTAGTGCTCGACTGGTCTGAGGTTCACGCCGGTCCCGAGCGCCAGGGCGCCGCGGTCGGGTTCTTGATGATGGCGGGCAACCTCGGCGGGGTCGTGCTTGCCCTGGCGGTGCAGGCGGCAGTTGCAAACGCCTACGTCGCTCTCGGTTTGATGGGTGTCGCGGCCCTGGCCGGGATTCCGGTGGCGCTTCGGCTACCCGCGCACGCCCGCTAGTCAGTACCCCGCGTGCATCGCGACCATGAGGGCAAGCATCACACCCATGCCGCCCTCCTCGAAGCGGCCGTAGCGAGTGATCTGCTTCGCCAGGGCCAGCACCTCGTCGCGCGTGCCAGCGGCCGCGAGCTTCTCTGCCGTTGGACCGATGAAGCGTGCGCCCACGACGATGACTGGTATCGCCAGCACGAACGAGACCACGAACGTGATGCCGTACGGAGTATTGAGTGACCCGAGCACGCCCGCGAACACGCCTCGGAGGATGCCGAAGAGGATGGTCAGGCCGCCGACCGGTCCGATGATCCGCGAGTAATTGGCGCCCAACGCTTGCAGCCATGGGTGCTGGGCCTCGTACGGCATGGTGCGCAGCGCCGGTATGAATACGATCTGCAGCATCAGGCCTGACCCGAACCAGAAGATGGCGCCGAGGATGTGGATGTACAGCAGGATGGATAAGACCCAGATCACGGCGCCCGGAATCTAGCATCTGCGCACATGAGCCTGCACTGGAAGCCCGCGCAGCCTCCCAGACGGATGGCGCTCGATGGCAGTCTGGTACGCCTGGAGCCGCTCGACGTAGCCGGGCACGGGGGCCAGCTCTTCGCCGCCCAGTCCGGCGCGCCGGAGTTGTGGGACTACCTGCCGTACGGGCCGTTTGAGAACGAATCCGTCTTCCGAACCTGGCTCACCGAGCGTGCAAGCACCTCGGATCCGCTGTTCTACGCGATCGTCGACCGGGCTTCCGGGCGGGCGCTGGGAATGGCGAGCTTCCTTCGCATGGAGCCTGAGCATGGCGTGATCGAGGTGGGTCACATCTGGTACTCACCAGCGCTACAGCGGACGAGGCACGCAACGGAGGCCATGTACGTGATGGCGCGCCATGCGTTCGACGACCTCGGCTATCGCCGCTACGAGTGGAAGTGCAACGCCCTCAACGAGCCATCGCGCCGCGCCGCGCTGCGCCTCGGCTTCACCTTCGAAGGCGTGTTTCGCCAGCACATGGTTATCAAGGACCGGAACCGCGACACCGCGTGGTACTCGATGCTCAACAGCGAGTGGCCGGCCTCGAAGGCTGCCTTCGAGGCGTGGCTCCGACCGGAGAACTTCGACACCGACGGTCGCCAGCTGCGGTCGCTCGCCGAGCTTCGCTAGAGAAGGTTCAGCGCGTCGTCAGCTGCAGCCGGTCGTCGCTCCGCAGTTCAGGCACTTGTAGCACGACCCTGACCGCACGGTGATCGCACCGCAGTCCGGGCACGCCGGGGCATCCGTGTTGATGAATGCAATCTTCTGGATCCCGTTCACCGGCGCTGGCGCCGCGATTATCTTCAGCGCGCCTGGACCCGTCTCGGGGTCGGGCCTGGTCGGCGGTCGCGTCGGGTCGGCCGCCGGACGCTCGCGCAGGATCACGCCCGCTTCCTCTGCGTCCTCAACGGGCAGAAAGTGGGCCGCCATCCACCGGAAGATGTAGTCGACGATCGACTTCGCGATCGGGATCTCCGGGTTCTTGGTGAAGCCCGACGGCTCGAAGCGCATGTGGGTGAACTTGTCGACCATGAACTTCAGCGGCACGCCGAACTGCAGCGCGTAAGACGTCTGGGTTGCGAACGCGTCCATCAGGCCCGAGATGGTCGAGCCCTCCTTGGCCATGGTCACGAACAGCTCACCTGGCTGGCCGTCCTCGTACAGGCCGACGGTGAGGTACCCCTCGTGGCCGGCGATGTCGAACTTGTGCGTGATCGACTTGCGCTCGTCGGGCAGCTTGTGCCGCATGGCGCGGTATTCCACCGTGTTCGGCTCAGGCTCCTTCTTCTTGTCGAGCGAGGTCGACAGCGGCTGCGAGCGCTTGCAGCCGTCGCGGTAGATCGCGATGCACTTCAGTCCGAGCTTCCACGACTCCATGTAAGTCTGCTCGATGTCCTCGACGGTTGCCTCTGTGGGCAGGTTGACCGTCTTCGACATCGAGCCTGAGATGAACGGCTGCACCGCGGCCATCATCCGGACGTGGCCCATCGGCGCGATCGAGCGCGCGCCCTTGACCGGCTTGAAGGCGCAATCGAACACCTTCAGATGCTCATCCACGAGGTGCGGAGCGCCCTCGATGGTGTCGTTGTCGTCGATGTACTCGACGATCTCCTTGACTTCGTTGCTGTCGTAGCCAAGCTTGCGCAGCGCGGCCGGCACCGTGTTGTTGACGATCTTCAGCATGCCGCCGCCGACGAGCTTCTTGTACTTGACCAGAGCCAGGTCGGGCTCGATGCCCGTGGTGTCGCAATCCATCATCAGGCCGATCGTGCCGGTGGGGGCGAGTACGGTCGCCTGCGCGTTCCTGTAGCCGTGGATGCGGCCGAGGTTGACCGCGTCGTCCCATGTGTCGCGCGCGGCCCGCACCACGTCGGCCGACTCTGGCGAAGTAGTGAGCTGGTAGGCAGCCTGACGGTGCTTGTCCATCACGCGCAGCATCGGCTCGCGGTTCCTGGCGTACTCGGTGAACGGACCTTTGACCTGGGCCATGCGCGCCGACTGGGCGAACGCGCGGCCGGTCATGATCGAGGTGATCGCGCCGGCGAACCTGCGGCCCTCATCCGAGTCGTACGCAAGGCCCATCGACATGAGCAGCGCGCCAAGGTTTGCGTAACCGAGACCCAGCGGGCGCAGCGCTTCCGAGTTCTTGCCGATTGCCGGAGTGGGGTAGGAGGCATTCGAAACGATGATCTCCTGGCCCGTGAAGCAGACGTCCACGGCGCGGCGGAACCGGTCGACGTCGAACGCTCCGGTCTCGCCCTGGAACTTCATCAGGTTGAGCGACAGCAGGTTGCACGCCGTGTCGTCAAGGAAGACGAACTCCGAGCACGGGTTGGTCGCGTTGATGCGGCCCGTGTTCGGAACGACGTTCCAGTCCTGGATGGTGGTGTCGAACTGCAGGCCAGGATCGCCGCAGACCCAAGCCGCGTCCGCGATCTCGCGCCACAGCGTCCGCGCCTGGAACTTGTCCACGACCCTACCGTCGACGACCGCGTGAGTCTCCCAACCCTTGTCGTCCATGACCGCGCGCATGAAGTCGTCGCTCACGCGCACCGAGTGGTTCGCGTTCTGGAACTGGACCGAGTCGTACGCGCCGCCGGGCACGTTGAAGCCCGCGTTGAAGCCGGCCTCGATGAGCGCCCACGCCTTCTTCTCCTCCTCCGCCTTGCAGCGGATGAAGTCAAGGACGTCCGGGTGGTCGGCGTTGAGGATGACCATCTTGGCCGCGCGACGGGTCGTGCCGCCGGACTTGATCGAGCCGGCGAACGAGTCGTAGCCGCGCATGAAGGAGACGGGTCCCGAGGCCGTGCCGCCGCCGGACAGCTGCTCCCTCGAGGAGCGCAGGACGGACAGGTTGGTGCCGGTGCCGCTGCCGAACTTGAACAGCATGCCTTCGGTCTTCACCAGGTCCAGGATCGACTCCATCGAGTCCTGGACCGAGTTGATGAAGCACGCCGAGCCCTGCTGGGCGCGGCCGGGCACGCCGATGTTGAACCAGACCGGGCTGTTGAAGGATGCATGCTGGGTGACCAGCAGGAAGCGCAGCTCCTCCGCCCAGTTGGCGGCGTCCTCGTCGGTGGCGAAGTAGTTGCCCTCACGGCCCCAGGCCGCAAGCGTGTCGACCACGCGGTCAACGATCTCGCGGACGCTGGTCTCGCGCTCCGGGCTGCCGGGGCTGCCGCGGAAGTACTTCTGCGCGACGACGTTGATGGCCAGCTGCGACCACGACCGGGGGACCTCGACGTCCTTCTGCTCGAAGATGATCTGGCCCTTCTCGCTGGTGATGGCCGCCGTACGCCGCTCCCACTCGATCAGGTCGTAGGCGTGGGCGCCCGGAGGCGTGAAGTAGCGCTCGAACTTGAGCCCGACCTTCGGCTTGTGGTTTCCGTTGCGGCGGGCTCCGGCGGCGACTTCAGCTACGTTCTTGGCCATCTAGAGAAACGCCTCCCTTAATCATCCCCGTTGAGGGTGTTTTGTAAGCCGGGCGTGCTGGGGGCACGCCCGGCCTGGGTTCGCTGCTGGGACGTCTGGTGGGTCGTTGAACTTATTCGTTTGGGGATGGAAGAGGCCCCAGAGCATGCCCGCCACTTATGCCCCAGGGCCTCGATGTAACGCCCCGGATGATACGAGGCGATTTTTGCCTTGTCAAGACCTGAACACAAGATATTTGGTGTCTTGACCGCCCGAAGCCCCATATGTAGGTGGAATACCTGTGGATAAGCCTGCGAGTCGAATGGGCACAGGCTGGGTCTTCCCTGTGGAAACACCTGCAAAACCACGTCGGCGCCTAGGCGGCCGGGCCCTTACGGGCTGAAGCCTGCGTCAGGGGGCCCGTCGCGTCGTCGTCACGCATCCCGATGCGCTCCTCCTTGCGCCACCCCTTCCTTGGCTCCGGCCGCCGATACGCCGACGTTTCGGCGCCTCCTTCTCATCCGACGCGCCCTAGCGAACGGGGTCGAGGAAGGCGAGAGAGAGGGGCTGCGCTTCGCGACCAGGTTCGGACTCACTGATCGCTGTGGAAACCTCCGGGCCGGCTTCTGGGGATGGTTCGGCGACCTGGATGCTCTCCGCCGAGGCCCTGATCCGCGCCGAAACCTGCTTGCCCTCGCCGTAGGCGTTCTGGAGCATGGTGACGGCCCGCTGGAGCTTGTTCTCGAGGATGCCTTCGAGCACGTCGAGGTGTCGCTCCACGTCGATCAGTGCCGACTGCATCTTCTCCATGTCCACGGTCCGCGCGAACTGGAGATGCAGCTGGTAAAGGGTGAGCAGGTAGGGCAGGGCCATGCCGTATGCGACCACCATCACGTGCCGCTTGTGCGCGTCGACGATGGCGCTGCGGCAGACGTCGTACGCGGCGTCGGGGATGACCGCCAGCGCAAACGTAGAGGTGATGTCCGGGTTGATGTACTGGCTCACCTCGCGGACGCGGCGCTCGACCTCGCGCTCGACCTGGCCCGCCAACTGCGTCCGCCTGGGCGCGTCCAGGGCCGGGTTCGAGAGCTGCTCCAGCGCACCGCTGGACACCCATTTGGAGTCGATCGGCAGCAGCTTGCCCCCAGGCAGCCGCAGGCCCAGCTCGACGACCTTGCCGCCCACCCATACGTTGCGCTGCAGCATCTCCGGCGGCAGGTGGCGCAGCGCCTCCTCGAGGATGTTCTCGCCCGCGGCGCCCCTCGTCGAGCTGCCGGCGATCACGCTTTCGATGTGGCGCAGGCTCGTGCGCGCTTCCTCTTCGACCGGCTGCCGCGCCGCGACCGCCGAGCGAAGCCCCTCCATGACCGACTGGGTCTGGCTGAGCCGCTCGCGCAGCTCGGCGGCCTGGGCATCCTGGCTGACGCCCCCTCGCTCCAGCCTGCTGCGCAGGTCGGCAACGTCCCTGGCCTGGCCGTCGGCGCGGCGAATCAGGCTCCAGACGAGCCAGGCCACGCCACCGATCGATGCCAGCACACATACCAGGAGAAGTGCGAACAACAGTTCGAGCGCCGACATATGGGGGATTCTAGTCTGAAAGTTGGGTACATACAAGGTCGTTAACATGGACGTGATGGCGGAGATCAAGCCCATTTCCGAGGCCGGCCAGGCGCCTGACCGGATCCCCCTCGAAGAGGTCTACATGCGCAGGGCCGAGGAGCTCGCCAAGCGTTCGACATGCGCTCGCCTGCAGGTTGGGACCGTGATCACCACGCCCGACCTGACCCAGGTCCTCGGCATCGGCTACAACGGCAACGCCCGCGGCCTCCCCAACCGCTGCGACACGACCACGCCGGGTGCTTGCGGCTGCCTGCACAGCGAGCAGAACGCTCTGATCAAGGCCGGCGCACAGCTTCCGGGCAAGGTCATGTTCGTGAGCGCGTCCCCGTGCGTGATGTGCGCCAAGATGGCGATCAACGCGAACGTGGCTCGCGTCTACTACCGCGAGGCCTACCGCGACCCCGCGGGGCTGGACACGCTGCGCCAGGGCGGCGTCGAGGTCGTCCAGTACAACCGCTGGCGCGACCTCTGGCGCTGAGCGACTAGCCGGCCGGGCGCCCGAACCACCTGGTCAGCGCCCCGGTCAGTCGCGGGTCGGTGAGCTCTCCCGCCCAGGCGACATATCCGTCGGGGCGGATCAGCACCGCCGCCGGGGCCGCGACCTCACCGAGCACGGGGAGCTCCCACCGTCCGTCATAAGAGGCGTCGACCAGCTCGACTCGCGTCGCCCATGGCTCGAGGTCGAAACCCGTACGCCCGCCCAGGTTCAGGAACACCGGCCGCGCGGCGTGCAGCAGCGTGAACAGGCGGAGCGGACCGCCGGCCGTGACCAGGTCGAGATCAGGCATGCGGCGCCCGACCAGCGGGTGTCCGTCTCCGAGGGCGTAGTGGATGTCCAGGCCGCTCATCGCGCCGGCCAGGTGCTTGCGCGGCTCGTCCATGCGCAGCACTTCGACCATCGCGTCCCGCAGCGCCTTGGTGCGTTCGTCTGTTCTGCGCAGCGCGGTCTGCGCCAGGCTGTAACGCTGGACACGAGCACCGACGGGGTGGCGCTCACTGTGGTAGGTGTCGAGAAGGTCGTCCGCCGAGGTCCCGTTGACCACCTGGGCCAGCTTCCAGCCTAGATTCACCGCGTCCTGCACACCCGTGTTGAGACCCTGTCCACCCTGCGGTGGCCGCACCTGCGCGGCGTCGCCCGCCAGCAGCGCGCGGCCCCTGCGATAGGACACGGCCTGGCGGGTCACGTCGGTGAAGCGGGAGATCGTGGTCGGGCTGTGCGCTCCGAAGTCGGTCCCGTACGCCGCGACGAGCGCCTCTCTGACGTCCATGAGGGTGGGCTCTCGTGTGTGCTCGATCTCTTTTTCGGTCAGGACGACGCCGACGGGCCCCCTTCCCTCGGCGGGGTTGACATAACCGATCCCGCCCCCTTCCGGATGCACGCCAAGCACCGGCTTCTCTGTCATCTCGACCTCGGCCATGAGCCAGCTGGTCGTCGCATCCTGCCCGGCGAACTCGATGCCTGCCGCTTTCCGGACCACGCTGCGGCCACCATCGCAGCCGACGAGGTATGCGGCGCGCAGTAAGCGGTCGCCCGACAACTCGACATCGACGCCCGTGGCGTCCTCGACGAAGCCGGTGACCTCGCGTTCGCGAGCGATCGGGACCCCCAGCTCGTCTGCCCACGCGGCGAGGATGCGCTCGGTGTGCCTCTGCCCCAACGCCAGGCCGTAGTTGTGGCGCGTGGGGAAATCGCTGATGTCCAGTGGGATGCCGGCGAAACTCTGGATCTGCATCGCCTTTCCTTCGGCGAGGAACCGATCCGCGATGCCGCGCTGATCGAGCACCTCGAGGGTGCGTGAGTGCAGACCACCCGCGGGCGAGCCGTACTGCTGCCCGCTGGAGCGCCGCTCGACGATGGCCACATCGATCCCCGCGAGCCTCAGCTCGGCGGCGAGCATCAGCCCCGTCGGACCCCCGCCGGCGATCACCACCGCGTGGTCGGTCATCGCGCCACCTCGACGATCCAGCCGTTTTCGGTCTCGACCATCCGCGGCTCGACGATCGGCACCTCGCGCTGGTTCCGCGCCCTCGCGAACAGCTGACTTGCCGGCTCACCCGTCGCGATCGTCTCCAGCACGGAGCGCGTCGCGTAGACCATGGGGATGTCCGGGTCGCGCAGTGCGCGCTCGGGCGTGGTCCACAGCCAGTCGGTGACCTCTCCGGCCTGCGGCACAACAGTCTGGCTCGACGGCATGCGGGCGAGGTAGAACCGCGCATCGTAACGCCGGCTGAGGAGGGCGGGCGTCACCCACCGGGCCAGCAGGACCAGGCGGTCGGGCGCGAGCTCGAGACCGCAAGCCTCGAGCGCCATGGCGAACGTTTCGCCGGCCGCGATTCGCGCGCGCACCGTGTCGCAGTCTTCCGCACGCGCCAGTGACCGCTTGCGGCGCGCCAGCAGGATGCCCGCTTCCTCGAACAGCTCTCTCACTGCGGCAGCCTTGATCTCGTCGCGCGCGCCGCGGTCTCCCGCGTGCACCGTGCCGCCGGGAAACACGTATGCACCGGGTGCAAAGTCCGCGCCGCCAGGCCGGCGCACGAGCAGGAGCTCGAACGGCCGCGAGCCGCGGATCAGCAAGACGGTGGCGCTCGGACGGGGCACGACCGGCTCGCCGGTGTTGATGGCGCCAGGCGGAAGGATCACGGCCACGTTGTCGCTAGCATGCCTTGCCATGGACCTCGGCATCGGCGGCCGCGTCGCGCTTGTCACTGGAGCGACTCGCGGGATAGGGCTCGGGATCGCGCAGGCGCTCGCAGGCGAGGGCGTGCGCATTGCGGTCGCGGCGCGAACCGAGGCCGAGGTTCAGAGTGTCGCCAAGACGCTGGACGGCTTCGGCGTTGCGGCGGATCTCCTCACCGAGAAGGGATGCCGTCACGCCGTCGACGCGACCATCGAGCACTTTGAAAAGATCGACATCCTGGTCAACAACCTGGGCACGCGCTCGGGGAGCAGCTGGAGCGACACGACCGCCGACGACTTCGAAGATGCCTTCAGCGGCAACGTCGGGGTCAGTGTGCGTATGACCCAACTGGTCCTGCCCCCGATGCTCGAGCGCGGTTGGGGTCGCGTGGTGGTGATCTCTTCGGTGTACGGGCGCGAGTCGGGCGGCGCACCGGCGTACAACGCCGCCAAAGCGGCGGAGATCAGCGTCGTCACCTCGCTCGCACGCGAGGTTGCGGCCCGCGGTGTCACGGTCAACTGCGTCGCGCCCGGCTCGGTCCTGTGGGAAGGCGGTGGCTGGGACCGCCGGCAGAAGCAGGACCCCGAGGGGATCGCCGAGTTCATCTGGCGCGACCTGCCGATGAAGCGCTTCGGGACGGTGCCCGAGGTCGCGAATGTGGTCGCCTTTTTGTGCTCGGAGCAGGCGAGCCTCGTCAGCGGAGCGTGCGTCGCCGTGGATGGAGGCCAGTCGCGATCCAACATCTGACGGGCAGGTCGTTGGCCCTGGTGGTCGCGCTCGTGCTGCTCGTCGCGTGTTCGAGCGGCGGCTCGCAGAGCATCTCATCGTCGACACCGGCCGCGCCCAACGTGTACACGGGCTCCATCGGCGCGGCTCGTTTCACGATCGACGTGCCGCAGCGATGGAACGGGACGCTGTTCCTCTACAGCCACGGGTACGTCGCGCCGGGAAGCACGAATCCCGCGTCGGCCTCCCCCGATCCGGTCACCGGACAGTGGCTGCTGGCAGGCGGGTACGCCATCGCAGCCTCGTCGTACAGCTCGACCGGGTGGGCAATCGCTGACGCGCTGCGAGACCAGGTCGCGCTGCTCGACTACTTCGCCGCGCACGTCGGCAAGCCGAAGCGGGTGATCGCGATCGGCCTATCGCTTGGAGGCATCATCACAGCCGGACTCATCCAGGCTTATCCCGACCGCTTCAGCGGCGCGATTCCGCTGTGCGGCGTGCTGGCCGGGGGCGTCGCCACCTGGAACACAGGCCTGGACTCGGCATACGCGTTCAAGACGCTGCTGGCGCCGAACTCGCAGCTGCAGTTGGTGAACATCACCGACCCCGCGGCGAACACGAAGCTGGCCGCGGACCTGATGGCGACTGCGAGCCAGAACGCGGCCGGCCAGGCGCGTATCGCGTTGATGGCCGCGCTCGCTGGAATCCCCGGGTGGTTCGTGCCGACGCAGCCGGAGCCGTCATCCACCGACTACGCGGGGCAAGCGGCGGCCCAGGCGCAGTGGGAGTCGCGCACCGACTTCCCGTTTGCGTTCGGCTACCGCGCCGAGCTGGAGAAGCGCGCGGGCGGCAATCCCTCGTGGAACATCGGCGTCGACTATCGGCATCAGCTGGAGATCTCGCCCTATCGCGACGAGGTGAACGCGCTGTACGGCGCAGCTGGTCTCGACCTGAACGCGGACCTCAAGGCTCTGAACGCCGGCGCCGCCATCAAGCCCGACGCTAATGCGGTGGCGTACCTCGACAGTAACGTCAGCTTCGACGGCGCCATCACCGTGCCGGTGCTCACCGCGCACACGACCGCGGACGGGCTTGTGGTCGCGCAGGACGAGACTGCTTACGCCGACGTCGTGCGGTCCGCCGGCAAACAGGAGTTGCTGCGCCAGGTGTTCGTCCACCGGGCAGGGCACTGCGCGTTCACGTCGGCCGAGGTGATCTCGCTGATCAAAGTGATGCTGCACCGGCTGAACAGCACAACCTGGGACGACGCTTCACTCCGCCCGGCCGCGCTCAACGCAGCAGCCCTCGCGCTGGGAGCCCAGGACAACGCCATCGGAGGCTTCTTCGCCTCGCCGCCGTCATTCGTCGACTACACGCCGGGGCCGTATCCGCGGCCGTTCCCCAAAGGCTCCAAGCCTCCCGCATAATCCCGCGCGATGGCGAAGTTCACCGGCAAGCTGACACCGACCGCCCGTGGTGGCGGTGGCACGCTCGTGCCCGTGCCCGCCACGGTCGCCAAGGAGCTCGGCCTCAAGGGCATGCCGAAAATCAAGGCCGTGATCGCGGGCATTCCGTATCGGGGCTCGCTTATGCCGATGGGCGACGGCACGTACTGCCTCGGAGTGTTGAAGTCGATCCAGGAGAAAGCCGGCGTGGGCGCCGGCGATGCGATCACCATCGAGCTGGAGCTGGACACCGAGCCGCGCACGGTGACCGTGCCGCCGGACCTGCAGCGCGCGTTGGCCCGTGACCGCAAGGCGGCTGCCGCGTGGGAGGCGCTCTCCCACACCAACCGCGAGGAGATCGCGCGTTCTCTGGAAGAGTCGAAGAAGCCCGAGACCCGAGAGCGCCGGCTGCGAGCGGCGCTGGAAAGACTGGCCGCGGGTTAGGGCCCGGCGATCGGTCCCGCGCCGACCTGGCCCGCAAGCAAGGCCCAAGTCGGATAGACACCCAGCAGCACTGAAGCCACACCGCTGATCGCGATGGCGGCGGTCGTGCTGAGCGGCGCGCGCAGGGCATCCGAGCGCGCGGTCGGCGACCAAACGGGGACAAGCACGCGCACGTAGTAATAGACGGAGACCACGCTCATCAACACCGCGAGCACCACCAGCCACGTGTAGCCGGCGTTCACGCCGGCGGTGAAGAGGAACAGCTTGCCGAAGAAACCCACAAACGGCGGAAAACCGGCGAGCGAAAGCATGAAAACGGTCATCAGGATCGCCATCAGCGGGTTGCGCCGGTGCAGGCCGTCGAGATCGGAGATGCGGTCATGGTCGGCGTCGGGACCGGCGAGCAGCGTCACGATCGCGAACGCGCCAAAGTTCATGAACAGATAGATGAAGAGGTAGAAGAGAACAGCCGCGAGGCCGGTCTTTCCGCCGGCGATCACGCCGACGAGGATGTAGCCGGCCTGGGCGATGCTCGAGTAGGCGAGCAGCCGTTTGAGGCTGGTCTGCGCGATGGCGAGCAGGTTGCCGACGATCATGCTGGTGGCGGCGACGAATGCGAGCAGCGCCTGCCACTCGGGCGCGAGGTGGGGAAGCCCCCCCGCGAAGACGCGCACGATCATGGCGAAGGCCGCGGCCTTGGTGCCGACGGACATGAAAGCGGTCACCGGGACGGGCGCGCCCTGGTAGACGTCCGGGGTCCACATGTGGAACGGCGCGGCGGAAACCTTGAACGCGAAGCCGACGCCCATCAGCACGATGCCGAGCACCAGCAGAGGGTTGCCCGCGGCCGAGGAGCCCAGACGCGTCGCGATGTCGGGGATGAGCGTCGTGCCCGAGGCACCATAGACGAGCGCCATGCCATAGAGCACGAACGCGCTCGCGAAACCTCCGACCAGCAAGTACTTCGCGGCGGCTTCCTGCGAGCTGCGGTCGGTGCGGATGAAGCCGCACGCGATGTAGAGCGCGATCGAGAACAGCTCCAGGCCGAGGAAGACGGTCACGAGCGAGGTCGCCGATCCCAACACCATCATGCCGATGACCGCGGCCATGATCAGGACGTGGAACTCACCCTCGCGCAGCCCGCGTTTCCGCAGGTAGGGATGCGACAGGGCGACGGTGAGGATGCCCAGGATCGCGAAGAGGATCTCGAAGAAAAGGGCAAAGCTGTCGCCGGTCGCGTAGCCGTGGTACGCGGGACCGCCGAGGCCGTTGATCCACCGGTAAGCGGCGGTGCCCAGGGAGTAGGCGTAGCCCGTGACCGCAACCATGGCCACCACGTCCGCGCGGCGCGGCCGCGGCAGCACCAGCTCGGCCACGATCGCGAAGAGCATGAAGCCGATGAGCGCGGTGATCGGGCTGACCTGGCCGAGGTCGTTGAGCGCCTGCGTCCACGAGTAGGTGAGGTCGGCGGCGGCGATCATCTCGCCAGTCCGGGTTGCGCCACGGACGTCATGAGCGCGGTGAGGACGCCCGGCGCGAGGCCGAGCGCGAACATCAGCGCCACCAGAGGCGCCAGGAGCGTCAGCTGGCCGGCGTGGATGTCATTGACCTGCGACGGGTACGGCGTCTCGGCGTACATCGCGCCCTGGAACAGCCTCAAGACATAGACAGGCGTCAGCACTAGCCCGATCGCCCCGGCGATCGCGAGCGCGGGTGCGCGCTCCCAGGCGCCGAGCAGGGTCATGAACTCGCCGACGAAACTGTTGAGCCCTGGTAACCCCAGGGCGGCCAGCGCCACGACCGTGAAGATGCCCGCGAAGATCGGCATCCGCTGCGCGAGGCCGAACACCGCGGTGCGATCGCGGGTGCCGGTGCGGTCCTGGATCCACGCGACGATCAGGAACAGCGCCGGGACGATGATGCCGTGGTTGACCATCTGCAGCACCGCGCCCTGCTGGCCCTGCACGTTGAGCGCGAAGATGCCCAGGACGATGAAGCCCATGTGGCTGATGCTCGAGTAGGCGACCAGCATCTTCATGTCGCGCTGGGCGATGGCCATCAGCGCGCCCCAGAGGATTCCGCCGACCGCCAGTACTGGAATGACCCAGCTCCAGTCCCACGGCCCGGTCGGGTTGGGGAAGAGGGGGATCGCGACCCGCAGGAAGCCGTAGGCGCCGGTCTTGCCCATCATGCCGGCGAAGGTCACCAACATCGGGACCGGCGCTGCCGCATACGCGTCAGGCACCCACGAGTGGAACGGAAACAGCGGCGTCTTGATCGCGAAGGCGAGCGCGAAAACGCCGAACAGGCCGAACTGGATGGCCGGCGTCGGCGCCACAGTCGGCAGTTGGGCGAGGTCGAATGTCTGCTGACCCGGCAGGACGTTCTGGAACACGTACTCCCCGATGACGCCGACCAGCATCAGCAGCGAGCCGGCCAGCGTGAAGAGCACGAACTTCAGCGCCGCGCGGCCTGGACGCTCGCCCTCCCCGAAAAGCCACAGCAGGAAGTAGGCGGGGATCAGCATCGCCTCCCAGAACACGTAGAAGAGGACGAGGTCGGTCGCCATGAGCACGCCCGCCATGCCGGCCGACATCGCGAGCATCAGGGCGAGGAAGCGGCTCACGTTCTTCGTGGTGAGCGGCGTGGCGAACATGGCGATGGTGGTCAGGAGCGCATTCAGCAGGACCAGCCAGAGGCTGATGCCGTCGACCCCGAGCCTGTAGAAGATGTGCAGCTGCGGGATCCACGGCAGCGTCTCGGTGAACTGGAAGCGGTGATAGTCGGGCGCGAACAGGACCGCGACGTATGCGGCCACGAACAGCGCGGCGAGCGACACGAGCACCGCCATGTACTTGGCGAATCGCGGCGGCATGAAAGCGATGAGGAGCGCACCGACAAGCGGCAGCAGCCAGATGACGGAGAGCGCGCCGATCATGAGGTTCTCACCAGCAGCAGCACCGCCGCGATCAGGGCGCCGGCGACGAAGACGAGCACGTAGTTGCGGAAATAGCCGCTCTGGGTCAGGCGCAGGCTGCCCGCGGTGGCTTCGGTTGCCTCGCCCGTGCCGACGACCGCGCCGTCGATAAGGCGTTCCTCGACGTCGCGGTAGCCGATCGAGGCGATCGCGTCCATCGTGCGCACGAACGCGGCGTCGTAGATCTCATCGAAGTAGTACTTGCGCTCGAGCAGGCGCTGGGCCCAAGGCACGATGGCGCTCCAGGGCTTCTCGTACAGCGCACCGACAAAAAGGGCTGCGCCGAGCACCATGGTGCCGAGCCCGATGCCGATCGCGAGACCGGTCTCGTCCCACGCCGGCCTCGTGACGACCTTTTCGAGGAAGTCGGACACGACCGCCGGCCCGAAGCCCAGCGCGCGGGTCTGAATGAAGCCCCCGATCACCGCCAGGACCGCGAGGATCGCGACCGGGATCATCATCACAGGCGGCGCCTCGTGAGGGTGCTCGACAGGACGCTGCGGCGAAGGCTTGCCCCAGAACGAGAGCCACCACATGCGGCCGGTGTAGAAGCCAGTGATCAGCGCAGTTGCGAAGCCGATCGCCCAGACCGTCAGGCCGAGGTTGCCTGGGCGGGAAAAGGCCTCGCCGAGGATCTGCTCCTTGGAGAAGAATCCGACGAACGGGATCACGCCCACCAGCGACAGGCAGCCGATGAGGAACGTCACCGAGGTCGGGCGCATCTGGCTCCACAGGCCGCCGTACTTGCGCATGTCTTGCTCGTCGTGCATCGCGTGGATGACGTTGCCGGCGGCCATGAAGAGCAGCGCCTTGAAGAATGCGTGCGCCAGGAGGTGGAAGAAGCCGGCCGCGTACGCGCCGATGCCTACGGCCAGGAACATGTAGCCGATCTGGCTCATCGTCGAATACGCGAGCACCCGCTTGATGTCGGTCTGGACGATGGCGATCGTCGCGGCGAACAGCGCTGTGACCGCGCCGATGATCGCCACGGCGTCATGGGCGTAAATCGCGACGTCGTAGATCGGGTGCATCCGGCCCACGAGGTAGACGCCCGCGGTGACCATCGTGGCGGCGTGGATGAGGGCGCTCACCGGCGTCGGGCCTTCCATCGCGTCGGGCAGCCACGTGTGCAGCGGGATCTGGGCCGACTTGGCCACCGCGCCGACGAGCAGGAGGAACGCGGCTAGTTCGAGCATCCCGGAGTCTCTGCTGGTTGGCCCGAGGCAGGCCCCGCAAAAATTCCCGCCGTTCACGGCGGCGAACACCTTTGCGAACGTGAGAGCGTGGTAGCTCACGAACAGGACGAATGAGCCGAGGATCATGCCCACGTCGCCGATGACGTTCATGACGAACGCCTTGCGCGCGGCCACGACGGCTGATCGGCGTTGGTACCAGAAACCGATCAGGAAGTACGAGCTCAGGCCGACGAGCGCCCAGCCGATGATGAGGAACACGAAGTTCCCGGCCAGGACGAGCAGCAGCATCGAGAAGATGAACACGTCCATGTAGGTGAAGAAGCGCGCGTAGCTCGGGTCGTCCTCGTGGGCCATGTAGCCGACGGAGTAGGTGACGATGAGCCCGCCGACGCCGGTGATCACGAGGCACATGAACAGCGACAGGTTGTCGATGAGGATGTTGAAGGGCAGCTCGAACGAGCCGCTCTTGATCCAGGTCCAGTAGGTGAAGTCGCCGTTGACCTGGTTGATGAACAGGTTGACCGTGACGATGAAGGACGCCCACACAGCGAGCGGCCCGACCACCTGCGTCACCCGGCGCGGCAGGCGCCAGCCCCGTCCGGCGAGGATCAGCGCGCCGGCGGCAGGGAAGAGGAGGATCAGCAGAGCGAGCGTTTCGTGATTCATCCCCTGAGCTCGCTCAGGTCGTCGACGTCTTCGACGTCCCGCGTGCGGAAGATGTCGACCAGGATCGCGAGCCCGACCACAGCCTCAGCCGCGGCCACGGTCATCGTCATGAGCGCGAACAGCTGGCCTTCCAGGTTCTCGAGCTGGCGCGAGAACGCGACCAGCGTGAGGTTGACCGCGTTGAGCATCAGCTCGATCGAGATGAGGATGATCAGCGGGTTGCGCCGCACCAGCACGCCGGTGGCTCCGAGCGTGAACAGCACCGCCGCCAGCAGCAGGAACCAGGAGACGTCGAGCTGCGAGCCGCCGATGTCGAGCGTGCCCATCAGGATTCGTCCCGGCGGCTGAGGTAGATGGCGCCGATCGCGGCCACGAGCAGCAGAACCGACGTGAGCTCGAACGGATAGAGATAGGTGGTGAACAGCCCGACGGCTATCGACTGGACGGTCCCGAACACGTTGAGGTCCGTGTGGTCAGGCTGGCGGTACTGGACGCCCTGGAGCATCGCGTACAGCAGGCCGAAGAAAGCGATCACGAACAGCCCGGACAGTCCGGCTTGAAAGCGCAGGCGGCCGCGACCGGTCTCGCGCGCCGGTCCGAGGAGCGCGATGACGAACAGGAACAGGACCATTACCGCCCCGGCGTACACGATGATCTGGACCACGAAAACGAACTGCGCGCTGAGGAGAAGGAAGAGCACCGACAGCGAGAGCATCACCACCACCAGGCTCAGCACCGAACGGATGGGCTGGTGGGAGATGATGACGCCGATGCCTCCCAGGATCGCGAGGAGGCCGAAGACGATGAAGACGGCGATCGCCAAGGCTACGTTTTTCCCTCCCCCGCCCTCGGGGGAGGGTTAGGGTGGGGGCGGGCGTCGAGCCGCGCCTGCACGTCAGGCGGAAGCGGTTCCAGTAGCTTCTCCTTCGTGTAGACGAACTTTTCGCGGCTCGTGTCGGACAGCTCGTACTCGGGGCCGAGCACGATCGCCTGCACCGGGCACGCATCCTCGCAGTAACCGCAGAAGATGCAGCGCAGCATGTTGATCTCGTAGGTCTTCGCGTAGCGCTCCCCGGGCGACACGCGTTTCTCCTCGGTGTTCTCGGCGGCGATGACCAGGATGCAGCCCACGGGGCATGCAGCCGCGCACAGCTCGCAGCCGATGCAGCGCTCGAGCCCGTTGTCGTAGCGACGCAGGTAGTGGCGGCCGCGGTAGCGCTCAGAGCGAGGCGATTTGTCCTCGGGGTACTGGAGCGTGACCTGCGGCGAGAAGTACTCGCCGAGCGTGGTCTTCAAACCCTTGGCGAGCGCACCGATGTCACCCAGCACGCTCGGGTTCTCGCCGTCGGGCTTCTTCGGCTCGTCGGCCATGACTATCCCTGCACCACCACGATGATCACGCCGGTCACGATCACGTTGACGATGGCCAGCGGCAGCAGCACCTTCCAGCCGAGTCGCATGAGCATGTCGTAGCGCAAGCGGGGGAATGTGCCTCGCAGCCAAATGTATACGAAGACCAGCAGCACCACCTTGAGGAAGAAGGCGAGCACGGGCGGGACGAACCACAGGTACCAGCCGCCGAAGAACACCAGCGTCGCCAACGCCGAGGCGGTGATGATGTTGACGTACTCGGCGAGGTAGTAAAGGACGAACTTCAACCCCGAGTACTCGGTGAGGAAGCCACCGATGAGCTCCTGCTCGGCCTCTGGCAGGTCGAAGGGTGTCCGGTTCGTCTCGGCCACCGCCGAGATCATGTAGATGAAGAAGCCGATGGGCGTCAGCAGGATCAGGGGAATGGGGCCGGTGTAGGGTCCCCAATGCACCGTGTAGTCGACGATGTCGCGCAGGCGCAGAGAGCCGACGATCATGAACGTCGGCACCAGCGACAGCCCGAGCGACATCTCGTAGCTGATGAGCTGCGCCGCCGAGCGCAGGCCGCCCAGCAGCGAGTACTTGTTGTTCGACGAGTAGCCGCCGAGCACGATCGCGTACACGTTCAGCGAGCTGACCGCGAAGATCAGGAGGATGCCGACGTTGACGTCGGCGATCCAGTACTGGACGTTGTACCAGAGGCCGATCGGGATGACCGCCCACGCGAGAAAGGCCGCCGCGACCGCGATCGTGGGCGCGATGACGTAGATCACGCGGTCGGTCTGGGCGGGGATGAAGCTCTCTTTGAACGCGAGCTTGACCCCGTCAGCGGCCATCTGCATGAGCCCCCAGGGGCCGACGCGGTTCGGGCCGGGCCGGCGCTGGATGTGACCCAGGGCGACACGCTCGTACCAGACCGCGTAGGCGGCGCCGGTCAGCAGGACGAACAGCATCAGCGCCATCGCGACCACGACGACCACCCAGTGGCCGATCGGATCGTTGTAGATGTTCGTCACGGGTGCGCGGGTCCGACGAGCACCGGCGTAGGTGCAGCCTCTGCCGAAGGTGGGGTCAGGGACATTTCGCGCTGGATGGCGGCGATGCCCACGTAGTCGAGCTTCAGGCCGAGCGCGACGCCCAGGTCCTGCAGCACCTCCCACGACTCCCGAAGCGGTTGCTTAAGCGCGACCGGTGGGCGCAGGAACTGGACAGTGCCCTCGAGGTTCGTGTAGCTGCCCTGCTGCTCGGCGAACGTGGTGGCCGGCAGCACCACCGCGGCGCCGGCCCACTGCGGGCGAGGTAGGTGATCCCAGGCGGCGAGGAACTTCACCGATGAAGGAATGCCGGCCGTCGGAGGTGGACCCCAGCTGAGGAGCGCCTCGACGCCGTCCAGGCTGTCCCAACCGGCGACCCCGGCGGCCAGCGCGCCCCGCTCGTTGGTGCCGCGGTAGAGCGGAAGCAACTTGCCGCCGACCTTCTCGGCCAGCTCGCCGCATGCGCGTGCCAGGTCGCTGGCGTCCTCGCTGCCGCGACCGTCACCGAAGAGGATGGCGACCGGCCCGCCCGGATTCTTCAGCAGGTCATGCGAGGCGAGATTGCGCACCTCGGCCGCCGCGGCGCCGGCGGCGTGGCGGATGTGCACGGTGCCGGGATGCCGGTCCAGGTCCAGGCCCTCGGGATAGACGACGAGCAGCTTCGCGCCGCGCTTCGACACCGCCTTCTTGATGCGCAGGTTGACGATCGGCACATCGTTCTCGGTGTCCGACGCGACCACGACAATGACGCGCGCGTCATCTATGTCCTTGATGCGGAGCGACTCAGCCGATTGGGCGGGGATCGCGGTGCGGCCGTGCATCTTCACCTTCGCGCCCTTCAGCGGACCGTCGAGCAGGCGCCTGAAAAGGAAGGTTTCCTCGTTGGTGAGGTCCTGCGGCAGCGAGATGCCCAGCTTGGCGCCCCTGCCCTTGATGCCGGCGACCACAGCGTCCAGCCCGGCGCTCCAGGTCGAGCGTTCGCCTTTGACCAGCGGCGTCCGCAGACGGTTCGGGTCGTTGACGTCCGTGTAGTCGAAGCGGCCGCGGTCGCAAATCCAGCCCTCGTCGATCTCGTCGTTCTCGTGCGAGGTCACGCGCACGAGCTGGCCGCGCCGCTGCCACAACGTGACGCTGCAGCCGACCGAGCACTTCGAGCAGACGCTGGGCGTGTAGGTCATGTCCCACGGCCGCGACTCGAAGCGCCACACGCGCGACGTCAGGGCGCCGACCGGGCACAGGTCGATGATGTTGCCGCTGAAGATCGACTGCAGGGGCTGGTCCAGCTGGCTCGTGATGTACGACTGCACGCCGCGGTGATCGGTCGTGAGCTCCTGCTCCCACGCGATCTCGTCGTAGTAGCGCGTGCACCGGTAGCAGAGCACGCAGCGCTCGCGATCGAGCGCGATGTTCGGCGAAAGCGGGATCGGCTTCTTGAAGTGGAGGCGCGGCCCGTCGATGCGGCTGATCGGATAGCCGTGGCGGAACGTGAAGTCCTGCAGCGGGCACTCGCCGCCCTTGTCGCAGACGGGACAGTCGAGCGGATGGTTGGCCAGCTCGAACTCCAGGATGTCGGCGCGCGCCTGCACGGCCATCGCGCTCTGGGTCTTGACGACCATGCCCTCCGCCACCGGCGTGGTGCAGGCAGTCTGCGGACGTGGCGGCCCGGGCGACAGGTCGACAAGGCACAGCCGGCACGCGCCGACCGGGTCGAGCTTGTGGTGGTAGCAGAACACAGGGATCTCGATGCCCACGAGCTTGGCCGCCTCGACCACCAGCGTTCCCG
>DASYXY010000036.1:0-1525 GCA_035934385.1 Candidatus Dormiibacterota bacterium | reverse complement strand
CGAGCCGACCACCGGTCTCGATCCGCAAAGCCGGATCCGGATGTGGGACGAGATCGGCCGCCTGCGCGGGCAAGGCACAACGGTCTTTCTCACCACGCACTACCTGGATGAGGCCGACGCGCTGTGCGACCGTCTCGCGATCATCGACCGCGGGCGCATCGTCGCGCAGGGCGAGCCTGACGTGCTCAAGCGGGCGGTCTCTGGAGACGTGGTGACGATCGGCGTTGCCGGCGAGGCGGCGCGGGCTCTCGACCTGCTAAGGCTGCGGCCCTTCGTGCGCGACCACGAACCGCTGGCTCCCGGCGCTTCGAACCTTCGGCTGTATGTCGAGGACGCAGAGACAGCAATGCCGGCGATCTTCAGGATCCTGAACCAGGACGGCGTCGACGTCCGCACGGCGTCCCTGCACAGACCCAGCCTCGACGACGTGTTCCTTCGCCATACCGGCAGGTCGCTTCGCGAGGAGGCGGCTTGAGATGTTCTTCTTGACCGACACGTGGCTCGTCTTCCAAAGGTATATGGGGAAGAGTCTTTCCAGCCTGCTTTACATGGGTGTCAGTCTTGCGCAGCCAGCTCTCTATCTCGTGCTGTTTGCGCCGCTGCTCAAGTCGGTGGCCGGCGTGCCTGGCTTTCCGCAGGGCGGCGCCTACAACGTCTTCGTGCCTGGGCTGCTGGTCCAGCTTGGGCTGTTCGGCGCGACGAGTGGCGGCTGGGCGCTGATCGCCGAGTTGAGGGCTGGTGTGATCGAGCGCTTGCGTGTGACCCCCGCGAGCCGCCTGGCGCTGCTGCTCGGCCGGACGCTCCGTGACATCGTCATGCTGCTCCTGCAAGCGGCGATCATCGTCGTCGCCTCGGTACCGTTCGGCCTCGCGCTGCGGCTGCCTGGAGTGCTGTTCGCGTTCGTCTTGATGGCGCTGATCGCGCTGCTCATGGCGACGCTGTCGCTCGCGATCGCCCTCGTCTTGCGGGACGAGAACACGTTCGGCGCGATTGTGTTCAGCTCGTCGCTGCCGCTGTTGCTGCTTTCCGGCGTGCTGCTGCCGATGAGCCTCGCGCCGCAATGGCTCCAGGACGTCGCGGCGTTCAACCCGCTGCTGTACGCGGTCGAGGCCCAGCGAGCGCTCTTCGCCAACCAGGTCGTCGATCCGACCGTCGTTAGAGGTTTCGTTGCGGTCGGCCTGCTCGCGCTCGGCGCGGTGGTCGTCGCGACACGCTCGTTCGGCAGAGCAGTGGCGTGACGATGACATTCACGCGCACAGGCCCGATCGGCCGCCTCGCCCGGCTCGTTTTCGCCGCGGCTTACGCCGCGTCATTGGGTTCGATCACCGGCCCCAGGCTCTCGGCCCAGTTCCGCAACCCGCACATCCTGGGAGAGATCGGCCCGTGGATCCTGCTGGCGTTGATGCTCCTCACCTACGTCTTGCTTGCCGGCGCGGTCGGTTTTGCTTTCGGCGGCGCGGCCTCCCGCAGGCGCTGGCAGATCGGCGCCGTCGTGGTCGCGGTGGCGGCCGGTCTCGTGGCTGTA
>DASYXY010000015.1:0-66636 GCA_035934385.1 Candidatus Dormiibacterota bacterium | reverse complement strand
CCGCCTCTCGATCGCAGCCGGCACGGCGCATGCCCGCGGCCGCCAGGGCGCAGTCGTGTGGCCACACCGAGCCGTTGTGGTAGCTGCACGGGTCGTAGTTGGCGGCCTTGTCGGAAAGCGTGCGCACGCCCCAGCCAGACCACAGGTCGGCCTCCATCAGCCGCTCGCTGACCTCTCGCGCGCGGCCGCCGGAGATGACACCCGCCCACAGGCAGTGGCCGGGATTCGAGGTGATCGCCTCGACCTGGTGATGCGCGCCATCGAGCGCCTGGGCCACGAACTTCGCGCGCCCCATCCAGAAGTCATGGTTGAACTTGTGCTCGATCTCCTCCGACTTCGACTTGAGCTCCGGCCACACTCGGGCCATGCCGGCGAGGCCGCGGTAGAAGTAGGCCTGCACCTCGCACAGCGCCGCCGGCGGCGGTGGCGTCGAGCCGTCGGTGTTCGTGAGTGAATCGTCGGAGTCCTTCCAGCCCTGGTTTTTGGCGCGGGCGCCCATGTAATCAAGCCAGCCGTCCTGATCGCTGTCACCCGACTGGAAGCACCACGCAATAGCCTGCTCGGCCGAGGCGCGCAGCTCCTGGAGCAATGCGTCGTCGCCCGTCCAGTCGTGAGTCTCGGCCAGGCAGCACAGAAAGAGCGGAGTCGCATCGACCGTGCCGTACAGAATGTGCGGCCATAGTCCGCTGTCGACGACCTCGCCACGGCGGACCTCGTGGAGGATCTTGCCGCGCTGCTCCTCGGTGTCGGCGTTCTCCACGCGGCCCTGGTGCTCGGCCAGGAAACGCAGAGCGCCGCGCGCGATGTCCGGGTTCAGAGGCAGCGCGAACATTGACGTGAACAGGGCGTCGCGCCCGAAGGGCACCGCGAACCACGGCAGCCCGCCTGTCGGATAGATGCCAGTGGGGTAGGAGTCGCACAGCATCCGCATGTCGCTGCGGCTCTGCTCGATCAGCTCGTTCAACTTGGGGTTGTCGGTCTCAAAATGCGCGCATTCCGCCGACCACGCGGCGTAGGAGTTCCAAACCGTCTTCAATCCCGCTTCGAAATCCCGGACGTCCGCCGTGCCGCGGGGGATCACGTCGACGCGCAGCACGAACTGCTGGCCCGGCTCCAGCTCGACGCGGTGGTGTCTGCCGTCGGGCGCCACGCTCACCTGCGTGACGTGCGTCTCGCTGGCCGCCTCCCGAAGCACGAACCCCTCCCAGCCGGGAACTTCCACGATGGGTTGGGTCGCGATCGCGGGGAGGATGCCGCGCAACCGCAGCATGGCCGCGAAATCGACAGCGAGCATGACGTCCACGTTGGCTCCGCAGGACACAGTTCCCGGGTTGCTGAACGTGAACCGGTCGTGAAGGCCGCCAGCGATGTATCGCTCGAGGTGGATCCGCATCGGGCCCGACGCCAGCTCGAAGACCAGCACGCCTCCTTCGGAGCTGAGGCCGTTCGCCTCCGGCTCCTCGCCGTTGACCAGCAGCTTGTAGTCGGATAAGTAGCGCGTGTCGTCCATCCACACCCCGTGCCCGTCGGGGCTGTCGTGGTGCATCGCGCCATTGCGGCCCGAAACCACGAAGACCTGGTTCTCTTTGAGGACGACCCTTTTGGCGGTGAGGAAGTCTGTCAGGACGGTGCGCCCGCGGGGTGTGTGGCCGCTTCGAAGGCCGGGCGCGTGCCCATCGCGTAGTTGGTCCACTCGCGGCGCGCGAGCAGCTCGGTGGCAAGGGCCTCCAGCTCGCGCACGCGCTGGTTGGCCCGGATGGCCTCGCGGATCGAGAGGATGCCGACCGCCGGGTGACGCTTCTCGATGATGTGCCTGAGCATGTTCAGGTGCGCGTTGTCCGGCACTCCCGGCTCGCGGATGCGGCGGATCGCGGCGCGAACTGTGGCCTGCGTCCCGTCGATCGCCTCGCCGCGGCCGAAGTCGAACTTGTAGCTCGGGCTGCGCCCGGCGGCGCGGCGCTCGCCGCTGAGGCGAATCCACTTCGCGTTGTCGGCGCCCTTGCCGACGTCGATCACCAGGCGCACCGAGCGCCCGTGGTACGGGAACGATGCGTTCACGCGCGCGTAGCTCTCGCGCTGGCCGGTGAACCCTTCGTGCTTGCCGAGAATCAGCGGTGAGGTCGCGTCGAGCTGGATGCGATCGATGGGGGTGAGCAGCGAGATGATCGCGAACGCATGCGGGACGAGGTCGGCGATGACGCCGATGTCCGCGGCCGCGCCCGTCAGCGCCTGCTCCTCGAGGATCTCGATACGGATCTCTTCCACGCTGTCGAGGAACGCGCGCAGCGTGCGCTCCTCTTCGAGCAGCATCGCCAGGAGGCGCACCTCGAGCTTGAAGTAGTAGTGATCCGCGGCCACTATCTCGACGCCACCCGGCGCGGTATCGAGGAACTCGCGGTAGGCCTCGGGAGGCGCGCCGAGCGGTTTCTCGATCAAGACCACGTCGCTCAGGTCGTAGTAGTTCTGGAGCGTCGGCAGGTGCGTGGCGGCAGGCGTCGCGATGTACGTGATGACGTACGAGCTCGACTCCAGCTCGCGCTCGAGCTGCTCGTGCGCCGGCAGCGACGGGCTGTCCCAATAGAAAGCGTCGCCGTGCTGTCGGACCTCTTCATCCTTGCCGGCGAGGCGTTCGTGCGCGCCAGGTGCCTCGTGCTCGACGACGTGCGTGCGGAAGTTGAAGAACTGCTTGAGGGTGAGCAGGTGCTGGTACGCCTTCTGACCCCACTGGCCGAAGCCCACGAGGACGAAGTCCTTCTGCAGATGCCGCTCCTCTTCCGCCATGGCATGGAGGCGCGCGTTCTTGATCGCGACCGCGGCCTGCAGCGCGAGGCCCTGCGCGCGCTGGACCTCCTCCGGGCTGTACACGTGCATGCGGTCGCGCTCGGCGAGGATCGCGGCGCCTATGGGCTGATCGTCCGCGACCAGCGGCAGCGCCAGCAGCGAGCGCACGCCGAATGTCTTCAGGTACGCGTGCGGCACGCGCACGTTGGCGCTCGCGTCCTCGATGACGAGCGGCTCTGGGTTCTCGAGCACGTCGAACAGGAACGAAGGCTCGGTGCGCTCGCCGCGCTGCCTTCGCCACAGGTCTTCCTGGTCGGAGGCGGCCGCGCCATACCAGCCCTCGTGGTCTTCCTCGTAGAGGGCGATCTGGCACATCGACGCGTCGACGAGCCGCGCCAGGTTGTGCGCCACCAGCGTCAGCGTCTGGTCGAGGTCGATCGACGACGCGATCGCGCGGCTCACGTCAGCGCTCAGCTCGAGCTGCTCGGCGTGGCGCCGCGCTTCCTCGTACAGGCGGGCGGTCTCCACGGCCGACGCCACCTGGCCCGCGGCGGCACGCAGGGCTTCGATCTGGCCCCAGTCCGGACGCCTCTCGTACGAACGGTGGTACCCGACCTCGAGCACGCCCGAGGCGCGGGAGTGCTGGTCCGAGCCAAAGGGCAAGAAGATGCGGATCAGGTCGGCGTGCCCGCCCTTCTCGAACACCTCGCCGGCGAGCGTGAACGGTGGCTTCGACACGTCGCGGTCGCGGTCCGCATCGGACTCGCCCAGCAGGCAGGCGGTCACGCGTGCGATCTCGCCGCCGTGCTCGCGCACCACCGGCACCTGCACCCATGTGGCCGGGCCGAGAATCGGACCGCTGACGACGTCGCTGCGGGTGCCTCCCCGCGGCTCGAGCGCACCGACGATCACCGTCCGCCACGTGCGGGCGACGTAGACCAGCACGTCGTCCGGCGCGAGGGCGCGGTCCTCCTCCAGCGCCCAGCGTGGCACGCGCCTCGCTGCCTGCGTGCCCGCGCCTGTGACCGAGGCCTCGATCACCGCCGCCGTGGCGGCGCCGGCGGCCAGGCTCACGTACATGACGGCGTCAGAACCTGCGGCTTCGCCGCGGCGCTGGTCCAGGAGATAGACGGTCGCGAAGTTGAAGTCGAACTCCGGCACCGAGGCGTCGGTCAGGTGACCGACGACCGACTCGATCACCTCCTTGCGTTCCGAGCCGGGCCGCAGCATCGCCGCCGTCATGTTTCCGAGCGCGCCGAGCAGCCGGTTGCCGTGCTCGAGGTCGTCGATCAGGCGCTGGTGCGCGAGCGCCCCGCCGACCAGCTCGGCGCCGGCGCGCAGCAGGACATCGGTCGCCGGCGCGCGGCGCACTGTTGCGAGGCGGTCGCGGCTGAGCACGACCAGGTATCCATGCGGCTCTTTCGTGCTGCCCAGCGCAGACACCGCCACGGGGTGCAGGTCGGACGGAGCGGTGACCGTGGCGACCGCCGCGCTCAGCGCCGCCTCCCAGGTGTCGTGATTCCCGCGCTCCACGCGAACTGGCGCCGCCACCGGCGCGTGCGCGGTCACGAGCTCGAGGCTCGTCCGGTGCGGTGCGAACTGGTAGATGGCAGCCGCGTCGAGCTCGCTCGCGAGCAGCAGGTCGGCGAGGGCGATCGACAGCACCCGTCGCAGCTCCTTGATGTCGGCCTGCTTGTCACCGGTGGGCTCGGCGAGCAGCGAGGTCAGGCGGCCGAGCCCGTCGAGCGCTGCGCGGCTGGCCGCTGCAAGCGCGGCGTCCACCGCCTCACCCGCGGTCGAGGCCATGCGCTCCAGCTCGGAAACCCGCGCGTCGTCGGGCACCTTGTCGCGTTCGCGGTAGTTCAAGTAGATGAGGCCGAGCAAGCGGTCGCCCGAGTTGATCGGTAGCCCGATCGTCGCCTGCACCTGGTAGCGGCGGATGAACGTGCTGTCGATCTGCGAAGGCGCGTCGCGGGCGATCAGCGGCCGGCGCGTCACGGTGAGCCAAACCGTCGATCCGTAGTTGTGGACCCCCAGGTCGTCCGGGACCTTGCCGTGGCTCGCGTCGTCGGCATAGCGGGCGAGCTGCTCGGTCATGTCGGCCAGCGAATCGAGGAGGCTTTCCTGCGGCTGCCCGGTGGCAAACGGGGCGTAGTACCGACGCGTCGACTCCTCGTAAAGGAAGATGGAGACGATGTCCGCCCCAGACGCCGACTGCATGTCGCCCACGACGCCGCGGAGCACTCCCGCGAGCCCGGTCGCACGCTGCAGGGACTGCCGCATTCCTCCGCATGATAGGTCTCGCCATCGCGACTAAGGCGCCGAGGGACGAGTACCCGCGGCCGATGCTGCGCCGGAGCGAGTGGTTGAACCTCAACGGCGAGTGGGAGTTCGGCGCCGGCGAGGAGCCTCTGTTCGACCGCGCCATCACGGTGCCGTTCTGCCCGCAGTCGGAGCTCTCAGGGATCGGCCAGTCGGATCTCGGCGACGTGGTGTGGTACCGACGCACCTTCGACGCGCCGCCCGCTCAACGGCTGCTGCTGCATCTCGGCGCCGTCGATTACCGCGCGACGGTCTGGGTGAACGGCGAGGAGGTGGCTTCGCACGAGGGCGGGCACACTCCGTTCACGGCTGACATCAGCCGGATCGTCCGAGCCAGCGACAACGAGGTAGTGGTTCGTGCCGAGGACCCGCTCGGCGACCGCACGATCCCGCGTGGGAAGCAGTACTGGACCACGAAACCCGAGTCGATCTTTTACACCGCCACTACGGGCATCTGGCAGACGATCTGGCTCGAGCCGCTACCCGAGCAGTCGATCGCCGCCCTGCGCATCGACCCCGACCCGAGCGCCGGCGCGGTCACGCTCAACATCGAGGCCGAAGGCCGAAAGTCCGTCAGCATCACGCTGCACGGTGAAGAGGTCGGCCACTGGTCGGGCAAGCAGACCTCATGCCGCATCGAGCTCGCGCGGCGCGCGCTTTGGAGCCCGGAGGACCCGAACCTCTACTCGGTCGAGGTCACGCTGCACGACCGCGCCGGCCGCGAGGTCGACCACGTATCGAGCCACTTCGGACTTCGCACGCTGGAGGCGCGCGAGGGAAAGTTCTGGCTCAACGGCGAACCGTACTTCCAGCGCCTGGTCCTCGATCAGGGCTACTTTCCCGGCGGCCTGCTGACCGCCCCACACGACGCCGACCTGCGTCGCGACATCGAGCTCGCCAAGTCGTTGGGCTTCAACGGCGCACGCAAGCACCAGAAGATCGAAGACCCGCGCTGGCTCTACTGGGCGGACAGGCTCGGGTTCCTGGTGTGGGAGGAGATGCCGAACTTTCACCAGCACTCGGAGCAGGCGGAGCGAAGGCTCGCGCACGAGTGGGAGGAGGCGGTGACGCGGGATCGCGGCCACGCGTGCATCGTCGCGTGGGTCCCCGTAAACGAGAGCTTCGGACTGCAGTCGGTCGAGCCCGAGGTCGCGGCGCCATTCCTCGAAGGCATGTACCACTTCACTCACGACCTCGACGGCACACGACCCGTGATCTCCAACGACGGTTGGGAGCACACGCACACAGACCTCTGCACGCTGCACGACTACAACCCCGCACATGCGTTGAAGCGCCGCTACGGCCGCCTCTACACGGCGCTCGACGCCGCGGCTCATCCCAAACCGCTGTTCCTGCCGGGCTACGAATACCGTGGCGAGCCGCTGCTCGTGACGGAGTTCGGCGGCATTGCCCTCGCCCGCTCCGGCGGGTTCGGGTGGTCGGAAGCAGACAACGTCGACGAACTCGTCGACACATACCGCGAGATGGTCGAGGCGCTGACCCAGCCAGGACCCGTCGAAGGTTTCGGCTACACGCAGCTGACGGACATCGAGCAGGAGCGCAACGGCCTGCTGACGTTCGATCGCGAGCCCAAGGCGGACCCGGCCGTGCTGCGGGAGATCACCGAGCTCCCTAAGCGCTAGGCAGGCGCCGGGAGCCAGCGACCTCACCCAACCAGCGCGCGCTGGGCTTGGGGTGGCGCCCGAACGTCTGGCGGTCGACCGCCACAAGGCCGAACCGAGGCTTGTAGCCGAAGGCCCACTCGAAGTTGTCCAGCAGCGACCAGTGGATGTAGCTGCGCACGTCGATGCCTTCGTCAAGGCAGCTCAGCACCTCGTCCATCGCTTCAGCCATGAACGCGATGCGGCGCTCGTCGCGCATGGTCGCGATGCCGTTTTCGGTGACCAGGATCGGAACTCTGCCGCCGGTGCTCTTCCATGCCCGGCGGATCGCGCCGCCGAGCGCGCGAGGGAAGTACTCGTAGCCCATCTGGGTGACCTCATCGGTCTCAGCCAGATCGCGGCTCACCGCGCTCCAGTCCGCTCCGGGGCTGCGCGGGCCCTCGGGCCCGATGCGGATGCGCGTGTAGGTCTGCACGCCGATGAAGTCGTCGGCGCGCGCAAGCTCGTAGAACTGGTCGTTGATCTCCGACTCGACCTCGAAGCCCGAATGCCCCGGTTCCGCGCCGTCCTCGTATTGAAGGTCGGGGATGGCGAGGGTCACTCCGACGGGGGCCTTCGTGTGTGCCCTGATCGCCGGGGCTGACAGGCGGTGCGCTTCCAGCAGATGGTCGGCCGCGCGCCGGGCCGCCGACTCGTCGCCCCTCACACCTGGAGGGTTGATCCCGAGCACGTATCCGCTCCAGCCCAGGCCCTGCGGCTCGTTGAGCGTGCACGCGTAGCCGATCAGGACGCCGAGCGCGCGGGCGGCCCGCTCGCAGTAGCGCTCGAACAGGCGCGGGAATCTCGGGTCGGCGAACCCGCCGAGCTCGTGGACCCACAGCGGCAGCGTGAAGTGATGGAACGTGAGAATCGGTGTCACGCCGTGCTCGCGGCACGCCTCGAGCATCCGGCGGTAGTGGTCGAGCTGGGCGGTCGAGAACTCGCCTTCGGCCGGCTCGATACGCGCCCATTCGATCCCGAAGCGAAAAGCGTTCAGGCCGAACCCCGCCAGCATCGCGATGTCGTCGCGGTAGCGGTGGTAGAAGTCGCAGGCGTCGCCGGAGGGCTCGACGCAGGGCGTGCCCTCGCGGTGTTCCCACCACCACCAGTCGGTGTTGGTGTTGCCGCCCTCGACCTGGTGCGCGCCGACAGCCGCGCCGAACAGGAAGCCTGCGGGGAATGAGGCACGCACTCGGTTAAGCATGCCTTGGGGACGGACTGGGAAGGGGGCTTGGGGGCCTGAAAGGGCGCGGCGCTGAAATTAATTTGTATATCTTAACTTGACATAGCGAACAAATTTTCGTACCATGTTGACATGTGCAGCGGCACCGAGCTTATGACTGACGGCGAAGCGCTCAAGGAGCTCTTTCGACAGCGCAACGCCATCGACGCCGAGATCCAGCGTCGCCTGCACCGGCTGGACAAGAGCCGCGCTTATGAGGCCGACGGCTCGCTGACCGCGAAGGCCTGGCTGCGGTGGAACTGCAACCTCACCCACGGCCAGGCCTCGGATCGAGTTGAGGTGGCGCGCCAGATGCAGTCGCTGCCGCTCACATCCCAGGCGCTGGCCAAGGGTCACATCTCGTACCAGCACGCGTCGCTCATCGCACGCACGAAGCAGAGACTTGGCGTGCTGTGGCCAGGAGACGCGGAAGAGATCTTGGTCACGGCGGCGAAAGAAGTCGACCCGGTCCGCCTGCGCTTCGCCACGATGCAGCTGCGGCACTGCCTCGAGCCCGACGGTGTCCTCGACGACGCGAATGAAGATGACAAGCGCCGCTTCCTGCATCTGAACCAAACCTTTGGAGGCATCTTCGTGCTCAACGGCCAGTTCGGCGCCGAGGACGGCGCCACGTTGAAGGCGGCCATCATGTCGGTCCTGAGGCCGCCGGCCGAAGGCGACGATCGATCCCCGGCCCAGCGGCGGGCCGACGCGCTGATCGACCTTGTCAAGAGCGGAAGCCCGAAGCCGCAGGTCATGGTGAACGTGGACATGGCCACGCTGCAGAAGCAGCCCGGCTCGCGCGCGGCTGAGCTGGACGGGTCACACCAGCCGATCCCGGCCGAGACGGCGCGGCGCATCGCCTGCGACTGTTCGCTCATCCCAAACGTGGATGGCGAGCCGCAACGCACGGCGCGCGTGGTGCCTGGCCCGACCCGGAGGGCGCTCGCTGCACGAGACCGACACTGCAGGTTTCCCGGCTGCGACATGCCGCCCATGTGGACCGACGCGCATCACATCCAGCACTGGGCGGACGGCGGATCGCACCAGATGTTCAACCTGATCCTGCTGTGCAGGCGGCATCACCGGCTGGTGCATGAGGGCAGGTGGCGGCTGGTCTCGGCGGGCGATGGAGTGCTGCAGGCGGTGCCGCCGTAGGCCGGCCGCTGAACCCGATGCTTGACACGAGTTCCCAACCGCTCTACGATCGCCCCTAAACCGCTTTACTAAAGCGGTTTAAGCAGCGAGGTGAGGCCTGGCGTGACCTGGGGGCACCACGTGATCTCGAGGCTCTCTGCGCGATGAGCCGAGTCACCATCTCCGACGTCGCCATGGCCGCCGGGGTGTCGAAGACCGCGGTCTCGTTCGCCTTCAACAACCCGGAGAAGCTGGGCCATGCCACGGTCGAGCGAGTGCTGCAGGTGGCCGACGGCCTCGGCTACGCGCCTCACCCGGCCGCCCGCGCCCTTTCGCTGCGCCGTAGCGGAACGATCGGCGTGCTCATCCCGCAGCGCCTCAGCACCGTCTTTGCCAACGCGTTCCTCAGCGAGCTGCTGCAGGGTCTAGGCGAGCTGTGCGAGAAACACGACCTGTCCCTGCTGCTGGTACCGCCGCTCGACGGCTCGCTGGAAGGCGCGATCCGAGCGGCCTCGGTGGACGGCTTCGTGAGCCTCGGCCTCAGCTCCAACGACCGCGCGCTGGAGACGCTCGATCGCCTCGGCATCCCGAGCGTGCTGGTGGATGCGGACGGTTCGGTCAACCACCCCACGGTCAACGTCGATGACGCCGCCGGCGCCGAGGCTGCGGCGCGACACCTGCTGAAGCTCGGCCACCAGGACATCGCCGTGATCGGCCTGCCGCCCACGCGCTCCGAGGTTGGCCTCACGCCCACGGCCGCGCGACGGCTCGCCGGCTACCAGGCCGCGCTGGACGAGGCAGGCGCGCCGGCGCCGCAGCTCGTCACCGCGGGCATCTCGCAGGCCGCGGGAGTCCGGGCGTTCGAGGCGATCGCGCAGGGCAAGCGCCGGCCGACGGCAGTCCTCGCCATGAGCGACATGACCGCCATCGGCGTCATGACGGCCGCGATACAGGCGGGGGTGAATGTGCCGATCGACCTTTCGGTGGTCGGTTTCGACGACCTGCCGATCGCGGCCTGGACCAACCCCGCGCTGACGACGGTCCGGCAGCCCATTGTCGAGAAAGGGCGAATCGCCGCCCGCCTTCTCATCCAGCGCCTGCAAGGCAGGCCCGTCCAATCGCCGTCTCCGCTCGCGACGAAGCTGATCGTGCGAGCTTCCACCGCCGCACCGCGCACAAGGAGGTGATCGGGAAGAACGCGTAGCGTGAATCCTTCCAAGCAAGCCGATTTGCCAAAAGGAGAGTGGGCTATCAGAATGGAATTTCGATCGGACCGGTGTACGGGGGAGCAACCGCTCGCCCGAAAGTGGGGGATTTGACTATGAGAGTACGTGCCCTGGTCCCAGTGCTTGGCGCGATCCTCGTGGCTGTCGCGTGCGGCACGTCGTCATCGGCCAACGCGGGATCGGTCAAGGTCATCGCCGTCTGGTCTGGCCAGGAGCAGGCCTCGTTCATGGCCGTGCTCGCGCCCTTCGAGGCTCAGACGGGAATCACGGTCCAGTACGAGTCCACGCGCGACGAGGACGCCATCCTCAGGACCCGCGTGGCGGCCGGCAACGCGCCGGACCTCGCGGCCGCGCCCAGCCCATCGTTGCTGACGCAGTTTGCGCAGCAGGGCAAGGTGAGACCGCTCAACGACGCGGTGGACATGAGCGCGCTTTCATCCAGCACCTCGGCAGGCTGGATCAAGCTCGGTGAGCCGCTGAACGACGGCAAGCTTTACCAGATCTTCTCGTGGGCCGCGGTCAAGGGCCTCATCTGGTACGACCCGAAGAACTTCTCGTCCAAGAACTACACGGTGCCCAAGACGTGGGACGACCTGATGGCGCTGCAGAGCACCATCAAGAGCAGCGGAACTCCACCGTGGTGTATCGCGGTGGCAAGCGGTGGCGCGGCCGACGGTTGGCCCGCCAGTGACTGGCTCAAGGAGATCGTTCTCAGCCAGGCCGGGCCCAGCGTGTACGACAACTGGGTCGCCGGTAAGCAGAAGTGGACGTCTTCAGAGATCAAGTCGGCGTGGCAGACGTTCGGCACCATCCTTGGACCAAACGACAGCAACGTTTATGGCGGCAAGAACAACATCCTCGCGACGCAGTTCGGCGACGTCGGCACCCCGATGTTCGCCAGCCCGCCGAAGTGCTACATGCTGAACCAGGCGTCGTTCATCACGACGTTCTTCACGAGCGCCGTGCCTTCACTTCAGGCCGGCACCGACTTCACGTTCTTCCCGCTTCCGGACATCAACACCTCTTTCTCTGGCGCGCACGTGGTCGCGGGCGACTCGTGGTCGATGTTCAACGACACGCCCCAGGCCCGGCAGCTGATCAAGTACCTGACGACTGCGCAAGCCCAGGACATCTGGGTCAAGCGGGGCGGCAAGCTCGCCGTCAACAAGAACGTCAGCCTTGACGACTACCCCGACCCGCTGTCGAAGCTGAGCGCCCAGATCCTGGTCAACACTCAGATCGCCAAGTACGACGCTACCGACAACATGCCGGCAGACATGAGGACCGCGGCCTGGAAGGGCCTCCTCAAGTTCATCGGCAACCAGAGCGACCTGGACTCGATCCTGGCCGACCTGGATAAGACACAATCAACGGCTTACGCAGCGGCTTGATGACATAAGGAGATAAGAGAGTGGACTTCAGCGTTCTGCTGCAGGACATCCCGACGCTCCTTGTGGTCATTCTCGGTGTGCCAGCGATACTCGCCGCCTACATCGTGGGCGGCGAGTTCCTGGTGCGCCGGCTTCCTGACAAGAACCGGCCGCAGGTCAGGCCCTGGATCTGGGTCGGGCCTGCGCTCATCCTGGTCACGGGCTACCTGCTGCTGCCGGCCCTCGGCACGATCCAGCAGAGCTTCCAGAACAATGAGGGCGTATGGGTCGGCTTCAACAACTACGCCTCGCAGTTCGCGGACTTCCCGACGGGTGGCGCCTGGATCGCCATCCGCAACAACGTCATCTTCTGGCTGATCTTCTACACGCTCTTCACGCTCGCGTTCGGCCTCGTCCTCGCGGTCCTGTTCGACCGAGTCCGTTATGAGAGCGCGGTCAAGTCGCTGATCTTCATGCCCATGGCCATCTCCTCGGTGGCGTTGGGAATCATCTGGATCTTCATGTACTCGTACGCCCCGCCCGGCGAGACCCAGATCGGCACGCTGAACGCGATCGTGACGTTCTTCCATCACGATCCCGTGGTGTGGCTGCAGGATCAGTGGCCCAGTGAGAATTTCAACCTGCTCAACAACCTGGCGCTCATTGGCGCCGCCATATGGGGCATCACGGGCTTTGCCATGGTCATCCTGTCGGCAGCCCTGAAAGGCATCCCAGGCGAGCTGCTGGAGGCGGCCCGCGTCGACGGCGCCGGCGAGTTCACGGTATTCCAGCGGGTGATCTTCCCGCTGATGATGCCGACCATCGTGGTGGTCGGCACCACTCTGGTGATCTTCGCCCTCAAGGCCTTTGACGTGGTCTACGTGATGACCTCCGGCAACTACAACACCGACGTGCTGGCATTCCGCATGTATCACCAGCTGTACACCGCGGGCAACAACGGGCACGCGAGTGCAGTGGCGGTGATCCTGCTGATCGCGGTGGTACCGGTGCTGATCTTCAACCTGAGACAGTTCCGCGCAGTGGAGGCACGCCGATGACCGTCGCAGCCGCCGCCCAGCCCAGCGCCGTCGCCGCCCGCTTCTCGCCCGGTTGGATCTCGCAGCTTCTCCAGCGCTACATCCTGCACATCGTCGTCATCGGCCTGACTGTAGGGTGGACGCTGCCCACGATCGGCTTGCTGGTCAGCTCGTTCCGGCCGTTCGCCCTGACCAAGACAAGCGGATGGTGGACGGTTCTCACGCCGCTCCAGTTCACGTTCCAGAACTACACCGATGTGCTCGCGCAGAGCAACCTGGGCCAGGCCTTCTTCAACAGCTTCATGGTCTCGATCCCGGCGACGGTGATCCCGGTCACCATCGGCGCCTTCGCCGCCTACGCGTTTGCGTGGATGAAGTTTCCCGCGCGCAACTGGATCTTCCTCGCCCTGGTCGGGCTGCTGGCTGTGCCGCTGCAGCTGACCTTCATCCCAGTGCTGAGCTTCTACGTCAACCAGCTGCACTGGACGACGAGCAACCTCGAGGCGACCGGCATTCCCGGCCTGCCGTGGGTCCCACTGTGGCTCGCCCACGCCGGCTACGGTCTGCCGTTCTCGATCTACCTGCTCGCGAACTTCTTCCGAGCGCTGCCGAGCGACCTGTTCGAATCGGCCGAGATCGACGGCGCGGGCACGCTGACCGTCTTCTTCAGAATCATCCTTCCGCTATCCGTTCCGGCGATCGCCTCCCTGGTGATCTTCCAGTTCCTGTGGGTCTGGAACGACCTGCTGGTCGCGCTCATCTACGTCGGCGGCGCCCCTGAGGTGGCGCCACTGACCGTCAACCTGGCCGACCTCACGACCTCGCTCGGCCAGGGCTCCAACCTGCTCACGTCGGCGGCCTTCTTCTCGATGGTCGTGCCGCTCATCGTGTTCCTCAGCCTCCAGCGGTATTTCGTGCGCGGCATTCTCGCCGGCTCGGTGAAGGGGTAAAGAGCGATGTCATCTGTCACCTACGACCACGTCGTCAAGCGCTACACGGCCGATGTGACCGTCGTCAAAGACCTAAACGTCGACATCAAGGACAAGGAGTTCATGGTCCTGGTGGGCCCGTCGGGGTGTGGCAAGTCGACGGCGCTGCGCATGCTCGCCGGCCTCGAGACTATCACCGAGGGTCAGATTCGCATCGGCGACCGGGTGGTCAACAACGTCGCGGCCAAGGACCGGGACATCGCCATGGTGTTCCAGTCGTATGCGCTCTACCCGCACATGAGCGTGTTCGACAACATGGCGTTCCCGCTCCAGATGGCGCACATGAAGAAGGACGAGATCGACAGGCGCGTCAAGAACGCGTCCAAGATCCTGGGTCTTGACCCGTTCCTCAAGCGCAAGCCGCGCGCGCTGTCCGGCGGCCAGCGCCAGCGCGTGGCGCTTGGACGGGCGATCGTGCGCAGCCCAAAGGTGTTCCTGCTGGACGAGCCCCTCTCCAACCTCGACGCCAAGCTCCGCGGCCAGACCCGAATCGAGCTGCAGAAGCTTCACCGCGAGCTCGAGACGACGTTCATCTACGTCACGCACGACCAGGTCGAGGCGATGACGATGGGCGATCGCATCGCGATCATGAACGCCGGCATCCTGCAGCAGGTCGGCACGCCAGGCGATGTTTACGACCACCCCGCCAACCTGTTCGTGGCCGGCTTCATCGGCACACCGACCATGAACTTCGTCCCGGTGACGACCACCGACAGCACCGCCAAAGCGTCGGGCTTCGAGGCGAGGCTGCCGCAGTCGGTCCCGGCGGGCAAGCGCACCCTTGGGTTCCGGCCCGAGGCGCTGACCGACAAGCCGAGCGCAGACGGCAGCACCCTCAACATGAAGGTCGACGTGGTCGAGCGGCTCGGCTCCGACCAGTACCTGTACGGGCAGGTGGGCTCGGACCAGGTGACCGCGCGCGTCGATCCGCGCATGAAGGTGGCCCCCGGAGACACGGCGCAGCTAGGCCTCGACACCCGCTCGATCCATCTCTTCGACGCGGAGACCGAAGCCGCGTTCTTCTGATCCGCACGTTTGGAAACGATCCGGGCCGGTGAGGACTTCGATGCCGCACGCTTCAAAGCGTTCCGGAGGTCGCTCAGCGCATCGCTGACGCGCCGCGCGCGGCGGCTCGCGTCGATCGAAGACGTGCTGGAGGCGGCCGGAGCCGAGGGTCGCTCCTACGGCGGCATCCAGGAGATTTCGGTCGACCGGATCGTCGGCTCTGCGGCGTCGACGGCCAAGGCCGAGGATTTCGACCCTGCTTTTCTGCCCACGACCCCGCGCCTCCGCGACCGGTGGACGCGCATCTATCGCGAGATGGTCGAGGGTGCCGAGCTGCCGCCCATCGACGTTTACAAGGTCGGCGACGGCTACTACGTGATCGACGGCCACCACCGCGTGTCGGTGGCGCGAAGCCTGGGCCGGCCCACGATCACCGCGCGCGTCGTCGACGTCAAAACCCGCGCGCCGCTGGGCACCGACGTCGACACCGCTGCGCTGCTGCGCGCCGCCGAGTACGCGCGCTTCCTGGAGGCGACGCAGCTCGACAGGGTGCGGCCGGAGGCGAGGCTCGAATGCTCGCGGCTCGGCCGCTACGACGACCTGCTGAAGCACATCCTCGGCCACCAGTACTTCCTCGGCCTCGAGCGCGGCCGTCCGGTGCCTCTGGCCGAGGCGGCGGCAAGCTGGTACGACACCGTTTACCGCCCGATCGCCGACATCATCCGGCGCCACGACGTTTTGAAGCAGATGCCGGGCTGGACGGAGGCGGACCTGTACGTGGAGATCACGCGGCGGTGGCTGGCGCTGAGCAAGGAAGGCAAGCCGTCCGGGCCACAGCCGGCGATCAACTGGCTGTTGCTCGACGAGGAGGCTCGCAGGTGGTGGCAGCGGCGGCACTCGATCCAGTTGCCGGAGTGAACCAGGTCCGGGTACTCGCGCCTATGCTGTGCGCCCTGGGGTAAGGCGCAGCAGTGGAACGCAAGACAGGCGAGAAGGATCTCAGGCCCACGACCGGGCCTGCGACGGACGGCGACGGGCTTCCGGATTTGCCGGACGAGGTGCCGGCTCCAGGGCCGGCGCCGATCAAGATCGCGAGCTCGTTCCCGCCCATCGCCGAGTACGCATTCCTCTCCGACTGCGAGGCGAACTGCCTCGTGGCGCCAAGCGGGCGCGTGGAGTGGATGTGCCTGCCGCGTCCGGACAGCCCGAGCGTCTTCGCGTCGATCCTCGACCGCGGCGCCGGCAACTTCCGCTTCGGCCCAGCGGGCATCAGCGTGCCCGCGGGACGCCGCTACCTGCCGGGCACGCTCGTCATCGAGACCACGTGGCGGACACGCACAGGCTGGCTTATCGTCCGCGACGCGCTGTGCATCGGACCCTGGTATCACGGCCAGCGCCGGTCGGGCACGCACCGCCGGCCGCCCACCGACTACGAGGCCGAGCACATCCTCCTGCGCACGGCCAAGTGCGTTGTGGGCAGCGTCGACCTGAGCCTCGACTGCCAGCCAGCCTTCGACTACGGGCGGACGGCGGCGAAGTGGGAGTACTCGAGCCCTGGCTACGGCGAGGCGATCGCGACTGGCGGGAACGGCGACATTCCGCTGCGCCTGGTCACCGACCTGCGCGTCGGCTTCGAGGGCCCGGGAGCCCACGCGAGCACGACCCTGCGCCAGGGCGAGCGGGCGTATGCAGCACTGGCGTGGCCGCGCTCGCAGTACTCGGCGGGCAAGGAGTTCTGGGCGGAGCATCCACCGCCGGCGGACGTCGACGAGGCGTTTCAGCGCATCGAGCGAACCGCCGATTACTGGCGCGAGTGGATCAACCACGGCGAGTTCCCTGAGCACCCGTGGCAGAGCTACCTGCAGCGCAGCGCGCTGACGCTGAAGGGGCTGACGTACAGCCCAACGGGCGCCCTGCTCGCGGCGCCCACGACGTCGCTGCCCGAGACCATCGGCGGAGAGCGGAACTGGGACTACCGCTACACGTGGATCCGTGACGGGACCTTCATGCTGTGGGGCCTCTACACGCTGGGCTTCGACCGCGAGGCGAACGATTTCTTCTACTTCATCGCCGACGTCGCCGCCGAGAAGCAGGACCTCCAGATCATGTACGGCATCGGCGGCGAACGCGAGCTGAGTGAAGGCACGCTCGACCACCTCGGTGGCTACGAAGCCTCGACTCCTGTGCGCGTCGGCAACGCCGCTTATGCGCAAAAGCAGCACGACGTGTGGGGCGCGGTGCTCGACTCCGTCTACCTGCACACGAAGTCGCGCGACTACATGCCGGAGGTCGTCTGGCCGATCCTGAAGAAAGCCGTCGAGTCGGCGATCGAGAACTGGAAGAAGCCCGACCGCGGCATCTGGGAGGTGCGCGGCGAGCCGCAGCACTTCGTCTCGTCGAAGCTGATGTGCTGGGTTGCATGCGAGCGAGGCGCCAGGCTCGCGGAGCTGCACGGCGACCGCGTCCTGGCCGAGCGCTGGCAGACCGCCGCGGACGAGATCAAGTGGGACATCTGCACGAACGGCATCGACAAGCGCGGCGTGTTCGTGCAGCACTACGGCACGACGGCCCTGGACGCGTCCGTGCTGCTGATTCCGCTGGTGCGCTTCCTGCCGCCGGACGACCCGCGCGTCCGCGCCACCGTGCTGGCCATCGCCGACGAGCTCACCGTCGACGGGATGGTGCTCCGCTACCGCACCACCGAGACCGATGACGGGCTGTCGGGCGAGGAGGGCACGTTCACGATCTGCTCCTTCTGGCTGGTGTCGGCGCTGGCGGAGATCGGCGAGATCACCCGCGCGCGGGAGCTGTGCGAGAAGCTGCTGTCCTACGCCAGCCCGCTGCAGCTGTACGCGGAAGAGATCGACCCACGCAGCGGCCGCCACCTCGGCAACTTCCCGCAAGCGTTCTCCCACCTGGCCCTGATCAACGCGGTCATGCACGTGATCCGCGCCGAGGCGGGCCAGTCGCAGCAGTTCACCGGAGTGACCCCCTCACCAGCCCCCTGACCCTGCCGAGTGCCGGCACTCGCACCCCGAATGCGCGCAACTGACAGCCCAGTGCCGGCACTCGAGCGTCGGTCAGAGGTGGCGCAGGATCGGGATCTGCGGCGCGAGCACGTAGTTGAGCTGGATCAGCACGATGAGCACGATGCTCACGTAGGTGTTGATCGGGCAAAGCGCGGTCGCCGCCGCGTACAGCGCCTGGGCCACGAAGATACGGCGGCGCAAGAGGCTCATCGTGTGACGCTGCTCGGCGTCGTCGCCTCGGAAGTAATGCTTGCGATAGGCGTACTGAGCACCGGCCAGGAGGACGAAGCCCAGCATGACGATGTTCAGCCAGTAAATCACCAGCGCCAACCTCAGCTGGATGAAGTGCGCAAGGAGCTGCGTCGAGAACGGAAGCAGCGTGACCGCGAAGAGAAACCCGAGCCCGATCCACGTGAGGTTGCGGTCGGTCCGCTCGAGCTGGCTGATTTGCGTCTGCTGTCCGACCCAGAAGATGCCGGCGGTGAGGAAGCTCATCGTATAGGTCAGCACGCTCGGCAGGAGCTGGACCAGGGCCGTCGCCAGGTCTGACTCAGACCTGACCTTTTCCGCGGTGGGCACCGCCAGGGTCAGCACGAGCAACGTCATGGCCACCGCGAAGATGCCGTCGCTGATGCCGGCCAGTCGCTCGGTGCTCTGCCCGGCCAGCTGGTTGTAGTGCTGCCGGGCAGGCGGCGTGCTATTCGGCGGGCTGTTCGTTCGCGGGCTCCGTGCGGTGCTTGAGGAACAGCGCGCCCAGAGGCGGAAGCGTGAGCGTGACGCTGTGCCGGTGCCCGTGGCGGCCGATCGGCGCCGCGTCAACTCCGCCGAGGTTGCCCTGCCCGCTGCCTCCGTAGTTCGGCGAGTCGGAGTTCAGGAGCTCCCGCCAGAAACCGGGGAAGGGCACGCCGATCTGGTAGTTGTGCCGCGGCACGGGAGTGAAGTTGAACGCGGCGATCACCAGGTCGTCCTGATCGGCGGCGCGGCGGATGAGGCTGACGACGCTGTTGTCGCTGTCGGTGCAGTCGATCCACGCAAAGCCGGCTGGATCGAAATCCAGCTCGTGCATGGCCTTCTCGGTGCGCAGCACCCGGTTGAGATCGCCGACCCATTGACTCAACCCCGCGTGCTCGGGGAAGTTGAGAAGGTTCCAGTCGAGGCTCGAGTCGTGGTCCCACTCGCGCCACTGCCCGAACTCGCCGCCCATGAACATCAACTTCTTTCCGGGCTGGGCGTACATCCATGCGAACAGCAGCCGCAGGTTCGCGAACTTCTGCCAGTCGTCGCCTGGCATCTTGTTCAGCAGCGACCCCTTGCCGTGCACGACTTCGTCGTGTGACAGCGGGAGCATGTAGCTCTCCGACCACGCGTAGAGCATTCGAAATGTCAGGCGTTGATGCTCGAAGCGGCGATAGACCGGGTCCTTGGCGAAGTACTCCAGCGAGTCGTGCATCCAGCCCATGTCCCACTTCATGCCGAAGCCGAGGCCGCCAATGTAGGTCGGGCGCGAAACCATCGGCCACGCGGTCGACTCCTCAGCGACGGTTTGCACGTCAGGCTGCTCCTGGTAGACCTCGGTGTTGAAACGTCGCAGCAGCTCGACGGCGTCGAGGTTCTCGCGACCGCCGAACTTGTTGGGCACCCACTGGCCCGGCTTGCGCGAGTAGTCCAGGTACAGCATCGACGCCACGGCGTCCACGCGCAAACCGTCGATGTGGTAGCGGTTCAACCACGACATCGCGCTGCTGATGAGGAAACCGCGCACCTCGTTGCGGCTGTAGTTGAAGATCGAGCTGCCCCAGTCGGGGTGAACGCCCTGCCGCGGATCCGCGTGTTCGTATAGGTGCGTGCCGTCGAACAGCTGCAGCCCGAACTCGTCAGCCGGGAAATGCGAGGGCACCCAGTCGAGCACCACGCCCACGCCGTTCTGGTGGAGGTGGTCGACCAGGAACATGAAGTCCTGCGGGGTGCCGTAGCGGCTGGTCGGAGCGAAATAGCCGGTCACCTGGTAGCCCCAGGACGAGTACAGCGGATGCTCCATCACCGGCATCAGCTCGACGTGCGTGAAGCCGAGCCGCTTGCAGTAATCGGCGAGGCGTGGCGCCAGCTCGCGGTAGGTCAGCCAGCGGTTGTGCTCCTCCGGCATGCGCATCCACGAACCGAGGTGCATCTCGTACACCGCCCATGGCGCGCTGCGTCCGTTCGAGACCGGGCGTTCGGCCATCCACGATTGGTCGTGCCAGTCGTACGCGAGGTCCCAGACGATCGAGGCCTGGCGCGGCGGCGGCTCCGCAAAGCTGGCGTAAGGGTCCGCCTTCTCGACGCCGGCTCCGGTGACGCGCGAGTGGACGTTGTACTTGTACAGCGAGCCGTGCTTGATGCCCGGGACGAAACCCTCCCAGATGCCCGACGCCTCCCGCGCCTGCAGCTGGTTCGCGGTGCGGCTCCATCCGTTGAAGTCGCCCATCACGCTCACGCTGTCCGCGTTGGGCGCCCAGACCGCAAAGGTCGCTCCGTCGCCGCTCAGGTGCGCGCCGAGCTTTTCGTAGAGATGCGCGTGCGTGCCCTCGTTGAAGAGGTGCAGGTCGAACTGCGTCAGCAGCGAGTTCGCAATCATGCGGGTGATGGCGCGAGCAGGTCGCAGATGCCGCGCAGCGGGATGCGCACCCAGTCCGGTCGCATGTTCAATTCATACCGCAGTTCGTACAGAGCTTTCTCGAGCAGCATCGTCGTCGCCTGCAGCTCGAGGTCGGCGGGCGCCTGCGGCACGAACGAGGCGGCGCCCGCGGTGCTGAGGTAGCTGCGCATGAACGCCACGGACACAGAGTCCACCCAGAACCGCGCCCAGGGCTGCATGCGCGCGAGCTCCTCGGGCGTCATGCCATCGGTGCGTAGCGCGGCCTGCGCCGCGTAGTGGAAAGACCGCAGCATGCCTGCGACGTCGCGCAGCGCCAGGCGCTTCAGGCGCCGCTCGTACAGCGTCCGCGTGGGCTCGCCCTCGAAGTCGATGATCACGAAGTCGTGGCCGGTGTACAGCACCTGACCGAGGTGATAGTCGCCGTGCACGCGGATGCGCGTGGTGGTAAGGCGGCGCTGCAGGAATGACTTGAACGTGCGCGCGATCTGGGGCTCGAGCTCCAGCACCTGCCGCGCGTCGTCGCGTGCGTCCTGCGGCAGCCGGTTCAGCTGGCCGCGCAGCAGCTCAAGGGCTCGGAGCGCGACCTGGCTGATCGACTGGTAGATCGACCGCTGGTCCTGCGGCGAGATCCGCTCGGGCGCGAACGCGCTGTCGTCGGGGTCGCTGCTCAGCGCCAGGTGCAGCTCGCCCGTGCGCTTGCCTAGCAGTTTGGCCGAGTCGAGGTACGCACCGATGGCTTGCGTCGCCAGCTCGGGCAGCTCGCCCGCGTTGGTGAACAGCATGCTGCGCGGAAGCGCCGGCGGGCCGCCGTCCGAGCGCACATCGGCGGATTTGAAGTAGGTGGCGAGGGTCGATTGGGTGTACTTCCACGCGTCGCCCTGGTTGGGCACGTATCCCTGCAGCACAGCGACCGAGATCGACTCACCGCGATCCGGGCGGTACTCGAGGGCGCCCCCGAGCGGTGCGATCTGCGTGAAGCTCGTGCGCTCGGTCAGGAAGCGGCCGAGCTCGAGCTCCGGATTGATGCCCTCCTCGACGCGCCTGAACACCTTGAGGATCAGCCGCTCCCCGAACACGACCGAGTTGTTGCTCTGCTCGGCCGTGGACAGGTTGGCTTCGAGCTTGATCGTCTCGGGGCCGCGCAGCCGCGCGAAAGCCCTGGTCGTCGAACCGACCAGCGTGCCCTTGGGCCCGTTGAAGCGCCGGCGCCGCGCCATCGCGGACAGCAGAGCGTCAGCAAACCCGGATGGTCCGAGGGCGTCGTAGATCAGGCCGCGCTGGTCCTGCCCGGGCGCCTTCACCCACGCGATCGCGGCGTGCGGCCAGCGGTCGATGATCTGCGAGGACTCGACGGGGTTGGCGTGGGCGAGCGGCAGCAGGTAGGTCTCGGGGTCGCCCTCCGCGTACGACGCGACGATCGTGGTCAGGTAGGCGGTGCCCTCGGCAGTGCGGATGTCGATCCAGTCGGTGATCTGGATGGACTTGAGGCGCCGGGCCTTGCCCGCAAACCAACGGCGCTGGCGGATGTAGTTCACGAGGATGCTCTCGAACGCCTCCTTCCCGCCGTCGACCAGCACGGACTCCCAGGCGGCCGGCACCCGGACTTCCGGGAGCGTGGTGGCGGTCAGGCCCCAATCGCTCAGCAGCTGCTGCGACGGCTTCGGCTGCAGCGAGAACCAGTAGAAGGAATGCGGGCCGAGGGTCAGGTAGTACGGCGTGTCGCCGACCGGCGGCAGCTCCGTCGAACCGAACAGCTCGATCGGCACCATGCCCTTCCACTGCGCCAGGTCCAGCTCCACCACCTGCAGGAAGCGAGATAGGTTGGCGACGCACAGGATCTGCTCCGACTCGTAACGGCGCACGAAGGCGAGCACCTTGCGGTTCTCCGGCCGCAGGAGCTCGAGGGTCCCGCGCCCGAAGGCGCGATGCCGCTTGCGGAGAGCGATGACCCGCTTCATCCACGAAAGGAGCGAGTGCGGGTTGGCGGCCTGCGCCTCGACGTTGACCGCCTCGTAGTGATACTCGGGGTCGGTGACCACAGGCAGGTACAGGCGCTGCCGGTTCGCTCCGGAGAAGCCTGCGTTGCGGTCGCCGCTCCACTGCATCGGTGTGCGCACGCCGTTGCGGTCGCCGAGGAAGATGTTGTCGCCCATCCCGATCTCGTCGCCGTAATAGATGACCGGCGTTCCGGGCAGCGACAGCAGCAGACCGTTCATCAGCTCGATTCGCTTGCGGTCGTTGCCGAGAAGCGGCGCCAGTCGCCGGCGGATCCCGAGGTTGATGCGCGCGGCCCGATCCTGCGTGTAGGACCGATACATGTAGTCGCGCTCCTCGTCGGTGACCATCTCGAGAGTCAGCTCGTCGTGGTTGCGAAGGAACAGAGCCCACTGGCTGTTGTCGGGAATCGGGGGCGTCTGGGCCAGGATGTCAACGATCGGGAAGCGGTCCTCCATGCGGATCGACATGAAAAGCCGCGGCATGAGCGGGAAGTGAAAGTTCATGTTGCATTCGTCGCCGTTGCCGAAATAGGCCACGGCGTCTTCGGGCCACTGGTTAGCCTCGGCGAGGAGCATGCGGTTCGGGTAGTTCTCGTCAATGTGCTTGCGCAGCTCGCGCAGGAACTCGTGGGTCTCGGGCAGGTTCTCGCAGTTGGTGCCTTCGCGCTCGAACAGGTACGGCACCGCGTCGAGCCTCAGGCCATCGACACCCATATCGAGCCAGAAGTCACACGTCCGGAAGATGGCCTCCTTGACGCGCGGGTTGTCGTAGTTCAGGTCGGGCTGGTGCGAGTAGAAGCGGTGCCAGTAGTAGGCGCCGGCGACCTGGTCCCAGGTCCAGTTCGAGACCTCGAAGTCTTTGAAGATAATCCGCGCGTCCTGGTAGCGCTGGTTGGTGGTGCTCCAGACGTAGAAGTCGCGGTAGACGCTCCCCGGCCGGGCGCGCCTCGCGCGCTGGAACCACGGGTGCTGGTCGGAGGTGTGGTTGCAGACCAGCTCGGTGACTACGCGGATGCCGCGTCGATGCGCCTCCTTGATGAACTGATGCACGTCGCCGAGGTCGCCGAACATGGGATTGACGCTGGCGTAGTCGGCGATGTCGTAGCCGTCGTCGCGGAGCGGCGAGGGATAGAACGGAAGCAGCCAGATCGCGTTGACGCCGAGGTCCTGCAGGTATGGCAGCTGGTTGATCAGCCCTTTGAAATCGCCGCTGCCGTCCTCGTTTGTGTCGCTGAACGCGCGCACGTGGAGCTCATAGATGATCGCGTCCTTGAACCAAAGAGGGTCCGAATCGAGGCGGTAGGGCTCGCTGAACCTCTTTCGCCTGGTCAGGTGCTCCGTGGCAGTTTCCTTGGCCACCGGCCCGTTCCCGGGCGCGGTTTCGGCGGCTACGTCTTTGTCTTTGGCTTGCTCGGGCTGCTGAATCACAGGAAGTACTCGAAATCGTGCTCGCTGCGCACCCGGCGGCGGAACCGGAAGATCTGGCCGGGCACCGAGGTCGGGTTGATCTCGACGTAGTTGCGAGGCCCGTTCCACAGGTAGCGCGCGCCGCTGAGCAACTCGTGCGCCTGGTAGCTCCGGCCCTGCTCGATGCCGAGCTCCTCGAGGGGCAGCGTGACCATGCCGATCTGCGTGTGGTGGGGGTCGACGTTGACGACCGTCAGCACCACCTCGCTGAGGTCCTCGGTCGCCTTCGTGTACGCGACGAGCTGGTCGTTCTCGGTCGGGTGGAACCTCAGGCCGCGATCCTGCTGGAGCGCGGGGTTCTCGTGCCGCACCTTGTTGACGAGAGTGATTAGCTCGCGCAGGCTCTCGGGGCTGCCCAGGTTCCAGCCGCGGAGCTGGTACTTCTCCGAGTCGAGGTATTCCTCCGAGCCCGCCTCGCGTGCGCGGCTCTCGCAGAGCTCGAAGGCTGGCCCGTAGATGCCGTAGCTAGCCCCCAGGGTCGCCGCGAGCAGGAAGCGCGCGGCGAACGCGTTGCGGCCGCCGTTCTGCAAGTACTCGGTGAGTATGTCCGGCGTGTTCGGCCACAGGTTCGCGCGCATGAACTCGATGACGGGCGGCCGCGTGATCTCTGTGAGGTACTGCGCCAGCTCCCAGGCCGTGTTGCGCCACGCGAAGTAGGTGTACGACTGGCTGAAGCCGGCCTTCGCGAGGCGGTACATCACCTTCGGCCGCGTGAACGCCTCCGAAAGGAAGATGACCTCGGGATGGTTGCGCTTGACCTCGCCGATGAGCCATTCCCAGAACGCGAAAGGCTTCGTGTGCGGGTTGTCGACGCGCAGGATCTTCACGCCCTGCGCGATCCAGAACTCGACGATGGAGAGGAGCTCGGCCCACAGCTCGCGCCACGACTCGGTCTCGAAGTCGAAGGGAACGATGTCCTCGTACTTCTTCGGCGGATTCTCGGCGTACTGGATGCTGCCGTCCGGCCGGTGCTTGAACCATTCGGGATGCTCGCGCACGTATGGGTGGTCGGGTGAGCACTGGAACGCGATGTCGAGCGCGACCGCAAGGCCGTGCTCGCCGGCGACGCTGACCAGTCGCTTGAAGTCGTCGAGCGTTCCCAGCTGCGGGTTGACCGATTTGTGGCCGCCCTCGTCCGAGCCGATCGCCCACGGGCTGCCCGGCTCGCCTGGCTCGGCGCGTGTCGAGTTGTTGCGGCCCTTGCGATGCGATTTGCCGATGGGGTGGATCGGCGGCAGATACAGGATGTCGAAGCCCATGCCCGAGATGTAGGGCAGGCGGTTCTCGAGGTCGCGGAACGTGCCGTGAACGCCGGCCTTTCCCGTCGAGCGCGGGAAGGTCTCGTACCAGGCGCCGAACCTGGCGCGCTCCGGCTCGACGACCACCTCCAGCTCCCTCGCGTAGACGGTGCCGAGCGAGCGGTCGGCGTGTCGGTCCATCAACGCGTCGAGCTCTTCCTTCTGATTGGCGTCGGGCGCGGTCGCCTGCTTGCGGATTGCCGCCGCAAGCGCTGTCAGCCTGGTGGCGTCGGCGCCGCCAGCGCGAGTGGCCGCCTCGTCGATGATCCGCGACCCGATCTCTAGTTCCAGCTTGATGTCCTGGCCCGCGGCGGTCCGTTTGGCGAGCCGGCTGGACCAGGTGCGGTACTGGTCGACCCAGGCCTCGATCGTGTATCTGTGGCGGCCGAGCGCCGCCACGTTGAAGCGGCCGCGCCAGCGGTCGTTGACGAGTGCCGTCATGGGCACCTCGGTCCAGACCGCCGCCGACTCGTGACGATGCTTGAGCACCGCCGTGAGGAGGTCATGGCCGTCGGCGAAGATGTCGGCCTCGACTGTCACACCCTCTCCGACCGTCCTCTTAACCGCGAACCGGCCGGCGTCGACCTCCGGCGACACGTTTTCGATCACGACTCTGCGGAGGGCGTCCGGCAGGTCGGGCAGCGCGGTCGGGGAAGAAGGAATCGAGGCGGTCAGGCGTCGCCTCGCGGGTGCGCGGGCCACTGCCTCAATCGTGCCACGGTGCGCACCAACCGTGCGCCGCGGTAAACGGACGTTCGGTTTAGGCGGCGGTGGCTTTCTCGATCTGGTACAGGGCGCTGATCACCGCTGTGCACTGGTCCTCGACATAGTCCATCCCTGCGGCCTCGGCGATTCGCCGCGCCTCGTCGGACCGGATGTCGAGCTGGAGCCACAACGCCTTGGCGCCGATCGCCGCCGCCTGCCGCGCGATCTCGGGCGCGTCGGCCGCCGGCCGGAACACATCCACGAGGTCGACCGGCTCTTTGACGTCGAGCAGTGAGCGATACACGCGCTCGCCGAACAGCTCGTCGGCAAAGGGGTTGATCGGGATGATCCGGAAGCCGCGCCTCTGCAGTCCCTCCGGCACCGAGCCGCCTGCTTTGCGCCGGTCGCGCGAAGCGCCGACGACTGCGATGACCGTCGAACGCTCGAGAACCTCTTGCGGGCTGCGACTCACATAAACGCCAAGCGGCGAGAGCGCCTTGTTATTCCTAAGCCGGCGCCCGCCGCAGGGCGACAACCATCCACGACGCGCAGACCACCATGAGCACCGCCGCCGCGGTCTGGATCCAGTTGTCCAGCGCAAACCCGATCAGCGCGAACATCACCCCTGACACCGAGTAGCCGATCCCAGCGGGCTTCGGCATGAGAGCGAGCCGCGCGAACGCCACGCCGAACACGATGAAGCTCGTGACGAGCAGGACGATGGAGACGAGCGCGACGATGACCATCGGCGTTCCCTGGGCGGCGTCGTTGTAGACACTCTGCGCCAGGGCGTGTTGGCCCGACTCGTACAGGCGGCCGATCGCCGGTTGCGCAAACGCCGCAATGCCGAAGACCGAAGTGATCACCACGTTCGCCGTCACGCCGGTGAGCAGCCCCGCGAGCCCAAGCTTCACAGAGCCTCGCTCGATCAGGACGATGCCCAGCGACGTCACGCCGATCACGCCGAACACCGCGCCGAAGATGCTGAACAGGATGTGGCTGACCAGGAACTCGTTGGTGGTCACGTACTGCGACCAGCCGGCCAGGTCGGTCTGTGGCGGTGGCTGGTGCGTGATCGTGCCGGCGCCAAGCGTGAACGCATAGACCGGCAGCGCCCAGAGGCCGATGCGCGCGAACCGCGTGATATCACTCGCCACGGTTGGCTACCACCCTCCCCGGTGAACAAAGTCGCTCAACGTGCGTCGTGGTCGGGTCACGCTCGAGCCCTCCATGCGGTCACCCTCCGCGGCGTAGCCGAAGCCCAGAGCTCCGATGACCCGCAAGCCTGGAGGCACGCCGAGGGTCGCGACGAGCTCGTCTTGCCCCTGCTGGATCCCGAACAACCAGGCGCCGATGCCGACATCAGCCGCCTTGAGCAGCATCATCATGCAGGCCATCGCGGCGTCGAGGTCCCAGAAGTAGGGCACGGGCCATCCACTTTCCTGTGAGCGCGGGCCATCGGGCCCGCCTTTGTCCGGCAGCCGGTAGCGCTCCAGGTACACCCGCTTGTCCGGCACAGGCAGCACGACCACCGGCGGCGCGTCCGCCGGGGCCTCATGTCCTTGCGACGTTTGCCAGAACCAGGCGAGCTGCTCAGGGTCGTCAAGGACGATCAGTCCGAGCCCCTGACTGAAGCCTGCGGATGGAGAGTGCCTGGCCGCTTCGAGGATGGAATCCAGCACCTCAGCGGGCACCGGCCGAGGCGCGAAGTGATGCACCATGCGCCGGCGCCGGACCAGCTCCGCGAACTCCACCGCGTTTAGGCGGCTTCGATCTTCGGCTGCTCTGCCGGCTCCAGCGCGATCCTGAGGACGTCGTCGACCTTGCTCGCCGGGTAGAACGTCATCGCCTTGCGCACACTCTCGGGCACGTCGTCGATGTCCTTCTCGTTGCGCTTCGGAAGGATGACCTCCTTCAAGCCCATCCGGTGAGCGGCCAGCACCTTCTGCTTGACGCCGCCGATCGGCAGCACCAGGCCCTGCAGCGTGACCTCGCCGGTCATGCCGACGGTGTTGCGCACCGGCCGGCCGGTGAGCAGGCTCACGATCGCGGTCGTCATCGTCACGCCGGCAGAAGGTCCGTCCTTCGGCACCGCGCCTTCAGGCACGTGGATGTGGAAGGACTGATCGATCGACTTGGGGTCGATGCCGAGCTCCTTGGCGTGCGAGCGCACGTAGGACAGCGCGATCTGCGCCGACTCCTTCATGACGTCGCCAAGCTGACCTGTCAGGGTCAGGCTGCCGCCGTGCCCGTTGGATGACGGGGTGGCGGTCGCCTCGACGAACAGCACGTCGCCACCGACGCCGGTCACCGCAAGACCGGTCGCCACGCCAGGCACCGCGGTGCGAGCCGCGACCTCGTTGTCGAACTTCGGCTTGCCGAGGTATTCCCGCACGCGCTCAGGCGTCACTTCGACGGGCACCGCCAGCGCCGAGCCCGCGACTTTGGTCGCGACCTTGCGCGTGATCTTGCCCAGCTCGCGCTCCAGGTTGCGCACGCCCGCCTCGCGGGTGTGGTCGGTGATCACCTTGAGGATCGCCTCGTCGGTGACGGACACTTCTTCGGCCTTCAGGCCCGCCTGCTTGATCTGGCGCGGCAGCAGGTGCTGGCGCGCGATGGCGACCTTCTCCTCCTCGGTGTAGCCGTCGAGGCGGATCAGCTCCATACGGTCGAGCAGGGGTGCGGGGATCGTCTCCGAGACGTTGGCCGTCGGGATGAACAGCACCTCGCTCAGGTCGAGGTCGACCTCGAGGTAGTGGTCGCGGAACGTGTTGTTCTGCGCGGGGTCGAGGACCTCGAGCAGCGCGGACGACGGGTCGCCGCGCCAGTCGCTGCCGACCTTGTCGATCTCGTCCAGCATTACCACCGGGTTCTTCGTGCCGGCCTCTTTCAGCGCGCGCACGATCCTGCCGGGCAAGGCGCCAACGTAAGTGCGCCGGTGGCCGCGGATATCGGCCTCGTCGCGGATGCCGCCCAGCGAGACGCGGGTGAACTTGCGACCCAGCGCGCGCGCGTCCGATTCGCCCAGCGAGGTCTTGCCCACGCCGGGAGGTCCGACGAGCGTGATGATCGCGCCGGAGCCCCGGCCGCCCAGCACCTCGAGCCCGCGCTCCTTGCGCAGCTTGCGCACCGCGAGGAACTCGATGATGCGGTCCTTCACGTCCGACAGGCCGGTGTGATCCTCGTCGAGGATCCGCCGCGCCTCGGTCAGGTCGAAGTTGTCGTCCGACCGCACGTTCCACGGGATGTCCAGCATCCAGTCGAGGTACGTGCGGATCCAGCCGTACTCGGGATTCTGCTCGCTAGTCCGCTCCAGGCGGTCGAGCTCGCGGTTGACCTCAGTCAGCACACCTTCGGGCATGCTTGCCTTGGCGACGCGCTCGCGATAGGTCGATACCACGTCGGTCTGGCCCTCGTTGAGCTGCTTCTTGATCGCCTCGAGCTGCTGCCGGAGCAGGAACTCGCGCTGCGTCTTCTCCATGCCCTCGGCGACGTCGCTGCGGATCTTCTCCTTCAGCGAAGCGTCTGCCAGCACCTGCTTGGTCCAGCCGATGAGCAGCATCAGCCGCTCCTCGAGGTCGACGGTCTCGAGAACCTTCAGCTTCTGATCAGTGTTGAGGTCGGGGGAGTAGCCGGCGAGGTCGGCCAGGTGACCCGGCGTCTTGGCGGCGCGCAGGAACTGCACGACCTGCGGGACGCCGCGTGACTCGACCAGGTTCTCGAGCATGGCGCGGTACTCGCGTCCGAGCTCCTGGGCCCGCTCGGTGGGCGGTTCGGGCTCGTTGATGGGGTCGGCCTTGACCCACAGGGCGCCGCCGATGTCGGCCTGGCCGCTGCCCAGCCGGGCGCGGTACTCGCCGCGGATCGTGAACGCCTCGGCGCCGGTCGGGAGCTCGGCCGAATCGCCAAGTCGCGAGACGGTGCCGATGCTGCCGAACTTGCCCTCGACGCGTGGGACCAGCAGGATCAGGCGGCTGCCCTGGCGGGCGGCCTCGATCGCGGCCCGCTGGCTGTCGCCTTCGACCGCCAGGGTCACGGTCATGTGAGGCAGGACGACCACGTCGTCCATGGGGAGGACTGGAAGAAGCTCGGATCGGGGGGTGGTGTTCGCCATCTGTTCTGGAAAACTTTTACCCGTCCGGGGGCATTCCCAATCAGGCCCCCGACCGGGCCCTCCGGACGCTTACCGGCGGCCCGTTGCCTTCCCTCGGCGGGAGACGGCGTCGATGGTCACGGCCGCCAGGAGGACAAGGCCCGTGACGATGAAGATCCTCTGCACGTCGAGGCTCTGCAGGTACATGCCGTTGTAGATGCCCCCGATCACCAGTCCTCCCAGCACACCGTGGAGGGCCTTGCCGCGCCCACCGAAGAGGCTGGTGCCGCCGATGACCGCCGCCGCCACCGCGAACAGCACGAGCTGGCCGCCCTGGACGTTGTTCGACATGCCGCCGATGTATGACGCGTACAGCATCAGGCCGGCGCCGGCCGTCATGGAGCACAGGGCGAAGGCGATGGTCACGACGAGCGGCACGTTGATGCCCGCGCGGCGCGCAGCCTCCGAGTTGCCGCCGATCGCGTACACATAGCGCCCGTATCTCGTCCGCTCCAGCAGGATCGTCCACGCGCCGAGGATCGCCAGGACGATCGGCACCACCCAGGGCACGCCGGCCTGGAATCCCGTGACCGCGCGGTTGACATTGCAGATGGCGACCACCACGACGCCGGCGGCCGCGATGAGACCGATCTTGATCAGCGTCAGGCTGGCGGGCGGGGCGACCAGGCCGCTCCGGCGCCGGCGGGCGTCGCTGAACCACATGAGACCGCCCACTCCCGCGATCACGACCCCCATGACGATCCAGCTGATGGTCGGGTCGATGTTTCCGGCCATGAGGTTGAACAGGACCTGCACGTTGAAGTCCGATGAGCCGAGGTTGGGATAGCCGGAGAACGGGCCGAGCAGAAGCAGGATCAGCATCACGCCGTTGAAGATCAGGTAGCCCGCGAGCGTGACGATGAAGGAGGGGATGCCGAGCCTTGTGATGATCGTGCCCTGGATCGCGCCCACGGCTGCGCAGAACGCGAGCCCGGCCAGGATCGCGGCCCACCACGGCCAGTGAGTGGTGACGGGCTGCACCAGCTGCACGGCGATCACGGCTCCGCACGCACCGACAAAGCCAATCGAGAGGTCGATCTCACCAAGCAGCAGCGCAAACCCTTCGGCCATGGCCAGCACCATGTAGACGGCGCTCTGCTCGAAGAGGTTGACCAGGTTGTCCGCGTGGAGAAAGACGTGGTTCGGGCTGATGATCTCGAACACCACCATCGTGGCCACGAGTCCGACCACGACCGGCAGCACGCCGATCTCACCGCTCCGCATGCGGACGATCCACGCCCGTACAAACTGGCCGAGCGTCTGCGCGACCAGCGCCGCCGGGACCTCGGCCTCGGCGGCCTGAACGGCTGCGGTCGGGTCGGGCGGCACCTCGACCGGCTGCGCCATCAGTTGGTCGCCGCCTTCATGCCCTTGCCGCCGGTGGTCATGTACTCGACGACGCGCTGGCGGTCGAACGTGGATGCCTTGTCCTGGATGACCATGCGGCCGAGGTAGAGGACAGCGATCCGGTCCGCGACCTCGAACACGTCGTTCAGGTTGTGCGAGATGACCATGACGGCGAGCCCGCGGTCACGCAGGCGCTTCATCAGGTCGAGCACCTGCCGGGTCTGCACGACGCCGAGCGCGGCCGTCGGCTCGTCCATGATCACGAGCTTCGAGTTCCACATCACGGCCTTGGAGATGGCGACTGACTGGCGCTGGCCACCGGACAGTGAGGCAACCGGCTGGCGGATGGAGCGGACGGTAGTGACTCTCAGGCTCGCCAGCGTCTCTGCCGCCGCTCGCTCCATGTCGTCCTCGTTGAGCAGGTAGGCGCTAGTGCGCTCGCGGCCGAGGAACATGTTCTGGACGATGTCGAGGTTGTCGCACAACGCGAGGTCCTGGTAGACGGTCTCGATGCCGAGCCTTGCAGCGTCCCGTGTGTTGTGGATGTGGACAGGCTCACCCTCCCACAGGACCTCGCCGTGGTCTGGTGCGTAGACGCCCGATATGCACTTGGTCAGGACCGACTTGCCGGCGCCGTTGTCGCCGCACAGCGCGGTGACCTGGCCTGACGGAAGATCGAGGTCGACCCCGTACAGGGCCTGCACCGCGCCGAAGTGCTTCTCGATGCCGCGAACCTTGAGCAGCGGCTCGGCAACCTGCGCCATCTACGTCAATTCTGCTCCGTGAAAAAAGATGCCGCCGCGCGCGGTGCACGGCGGCATCGGTCGATGGTCCGGTCGGCTAGGTGATGCCGTTGGCGCTACAGACGCTGGCGCCAACCGCCTGGCAGAGAGCGTTCTTGTCGACGAAGTTGTCCTTGATCACGGTCGATGCGACCTTGGACTTGTCGACCCACAGCGGGGTCAGGAGAACCGCCGGCTGCGTGTTGCCCGGCTTGCCCGCCGCGGGCGAAGTCGTGCCGTTCTGCAGCGCTGCGGGAGGCGTGAGGCCTGCGCGCAGGATGGTCGCGAGCGCGACCGCAGCCTGGGCCTCGAGGTAGACGGCCTTGTAGACGGTGCCGCACTGGTAGCCCTGGAGGACGTTCTCGATTCCCTGCAGGGTTGCGTCCTGGCCGGTGGTCGGGACCTTGTTGGCCCCGATTCCCTTCTGCTTCAGGACGGTGACCACCGCGTTGGCGAGGCCGTCGTTGGCCTCGATGGTCGCGTTGATCTCGGGGTGCGCCGTGAACTGCTGCTGGAAGATGGTCTGGCCCTTGGTGTTGTCCCAACCGGGAGCGACCTGGTCGCCGACCAGGGTCAGGCCGTTCGCCGTCTTGCCCACGGTCTCCTGCGGGACTGCATCGCCCCAGACCACCGAGTTGTAGCCCTTGGCGAAGTCGATGGCGTTCGGGTCGGTGTCCTCACCGCCGTTGAGCGTGAACACCTTCGCGTTTGAGATGTTCCACGCCGCCACGCAGTCCTTGAAGCCCTGTCCGATGAGCTTGCCGACGTTGACGTTGTTGAAGCTCACGTAATAGGTGTTCGTGCCCGTGAACGTGGCGCGGTCGTAGCTGATGAGCTTCACGCCCTTGGCGGCGGCGGCCTGCTGGATCTGGGTGCCGACCGTGCTGTCGAGCGGGTCCATAATCAGGACCTTGGCCCCCTGCGTGATGTCCGCCTGCGCCTGGGCCAGCTCGGTGGCGTCGTTGCCCTGGGCGTTGTCGATCTTAAACTCCGAGCTGCTGTACCCCGCCGCCGTGAAGGCCTTGGTCAGGTACGGAGCGTCGAAGTTCACGTAGCGGACGGACGACGTCGTGTCCGGCAGGATGACGCCCACCAGCCCGGAGCCCGCGGCGTGCAGGTCCTTGAGGGTGGCCATCGCCGTGAAGTTGACGTCGAACGAGTCGACGGTGAGCCCCGACGGAATCGTGGCAGTCGCCGTCGGCGTGCTGCTGCTCCCGCATGCGGCCGCAATCACGGCAATGGCGCCTACACATGCGGTTAACGAAAGGCGCCTCAGTCTTCGCAAGTGCATATGGACCTCCTGATCCATGCGGCGCTTTCCTGCTGCCTTCTTCCCGGGCTGGCCGGGGCGAGAGTGCGCCGGCAACAGGTCTACTCAGGGTCCGTGGCGACCACCGGCCCCGCCCGGTTCGCCAGCAAAGGATCGCGCAGGCCCGGGAGTTTGTCAAGAGACCGATATGGAGGCCCCTGGAAATTGTTCAAACTCTTGACAAACTCCGGCTGCGGACCATGATTCGCCATGCGGTGTCCAGGAAGGGGGAGGGGTCGCTCTCGTGGCTTCGCGACCGCAACCGGCAGAGGGTCCTCGACGTGCTCCGTATCCGCGGCAGGACGAGCCAGGCCGATCTTGCCCGGGCCACCGGGCTGTCGCGCACGACCATCCACACCGTGATCGTTGAGCTCAAGGACGCGGGCGTCGTGCTCGAGGTCGACGGCGAGCGGCCGGGCGGAGCGACCGGCCGTCCCGGTGTGCAGCTCGTTCTGCAGAACTCGACGCGCGGAGTTCTCGGCATCGACTTCGGCCACAGTCACGTGCAGGTGGCAGTCGCCGACCTCGCGCACAACGTGCTCGCCGAGCGGCGGCGTGACCTGGATGTCAACCATCGCGCCAAGGAGGCACTCGACTCCGCCGCCATGATGGCCGCGGAGGTTCTCGACGAGGCTGGCATCGAGCGCTCGCGCCTGATCGGCGCGGGAATCGGCATCCCCGGACCGGTCGATCGCGAGCGGGGAACCGCAGGCTCGGCCACGATCTTGCCGGCGTGGGTGGGCCTGCGCATCGCCGACGCGATGGAGGACCGCCTCGGCCTACCCGTCGACATCGAGAACGACGCCAACCTCGGTGCGCTCGCCGAGCTCACCTGGGGTGCGGGCCGCGAATGCACGAACTTCGCGTACATCAAAGCCGCCACCGGTATCGGGGCGGGGCTCGTCATCGATGGGTCGCTGCTGCGCGGTGCGTCCGGCACCGCGGGCGAGATCGGCCACACGACACTCGATGAGCGCGGCGCGCTCTGCTACTGCGGCAATCGCGGATGTCTCGAAACGGTGGCATCCGGACCCGCGATCACCCGCCTGGTCGCGGAGGCCGACGGCGAGGCGCCGAGCCTGGCTGACGTGATCGAACGCGCGTCGGCGGGCGACGTCCGGTGCCGGCGCGCGATCTCCGACGCGGGCCGCGAGATCGGCGTGGCCGTGGCTGGCCTGTGCAACCTGATCAATCCGGAGCGGGTGATCATCGGCGGCCAGCTCAGCCGCGCCGGCAGCATCCTGCTGCAGCCGATTCGAGAATCCATCCGCCGGCATGCGGTCCAGGCGGCGGCCGAAAGAGTCGATGTCAGGCAGGCCGTCTTCGTCGAGAGGGCGGAGCTGCTTGGCGCGCTCGCCCTCGCGCTGCGCGGCGCCCGCGCTTACGAAGCTCTTAGCTAGCAGACCTATCATCGGCGGCGGTGGACCGCTCTGAGTCGTAACCGAATCGCCGTCGTCGCGGTCGTGGTCATCGCGTTCGTCGTGGTGGCGGGCTATCTGATCTACAAGAACCAGGGCGGTGGCGGCAAGAACGTGACGTTCGACGTCACGGTCACGCACGCCGACACCATGAAGCCGAGCGAGCTCGACGTCCATCAGAACGACATGGTGACCATCAACATCACCAGCGACATGGACGGGGAAGTGCACCTCCACGGATATGACATCCACTTCGACAACATCGCGGGCAATGTCACGACCCACTCGTTCAAGGCCGACAAGTCCGGCACGTTCGAGATCGAGTGGGAGAGCAGCAGCACGCACCTCGGCAACCTGGTCGTGGCGCCGTGAGCCTTTACGTGGCCGGCATTCTTCTGCACGGCTTCGGGCCTCGATACGACCTGCCGATCTCACGGTGGCTCTATTTCCTGGCGGCCGGTTTCGTCGTGGTCATCTCGTTCGTGCTCGTCGTGATCTTCGCCGGCGAGTCGGTGGGCGCCAAAGCGATCCAGTACCCACGCCGAGCGTCGGCGTGGCTGACCTCGATCGCGCGCACGCCGTGGCCGCGTGGCATCGGCGGCACGATCGGCGTGCTGGCGCTGTCGGCTGTGGTCGTGAGCGGCTTCTTCGGCAACCAGAAGCGGCCCGACCTCAACCCCGCCGAGTACATCGTCTGGATCTACTTCTGGGCCGCGACCGTCATCCTGTCCGGGCTCGTCGGCAACCTCTGGTACCTCCTGAATCCGTGGTCGGCGATCTACGACGTGGTCACCCGCTTCGTTCGCGTCCGCGCCGCGCTCACGCTGCCGAACGTCGGAGTGTGGCCAGCCACGTTCCTCTACCTCGCCTTCGCCTGCCTGGAGCTGACGTCGGGGATGTCGAACCGGCCCTGGTTCGTGGCCATCGCCGCGGTGGCTTACACCGGCCTGACGCTTGCCGGCATGTTCCTGTACGGACGCGACGAGTGGCTCGGGCACTGCGAGGCGTTCACCGTGCTGTTCGACATCGTCGGCCGGTTCGGCCCGGTGGAGGCGGAGCGCGACGAGGCGGGACGCATCACGACGGTGTACCTACGGTCGTGGGGGGTCGGCCTGCTCAAGCCGGCTCCCACGGGCTGGGACCGCGTGATGTTCGTGGTCCTAATGCTCAGCACCCTCGCCTTCGACGGCATCCTCGCGACGCCGGCATGGCAGGACTTCGACGTTGCTCTGGAGCCGATCTGGCTTCCGCTAGGAGCGTGGGGCTTCTTTTTCGTGCGCACGGTCGGGCTTCTGCTGCTGACGGTGACGTTCGTGCTCGTTTTCGTCGCGTTCATGCAGCTCGTCATCTACTTCGGATCGCGCAAGGTCGACCTGACCGCGACCGTATCTGCGTTCGCGCTGACGCTCGTGCCCATCGCCCTCGTGTACAACGCCGCGCACAACTACAGCTACGTCACGGTGCAATCGCAGCTGCTGATCCCGCTGCTCAACGACCCGCTCGGCAAGGGGTGGCACCTGTTGCCCGCGGTGGCGAGCTACACGCCGAGCTTTGCGCTCGCGCAGGCCGCGGTCGTGTGGTACGCGCAGGTGATCCTGATCGTGCTGGGCCACGTGATCGCGGTGTATCTGTCGCACCTGCGCGCAGGCGAGCGCTTCCGCACGGCGCAGCGGGCCCTGCTCAGCCAGTACCCGATGCTGGTCCTGATGGTGGCCTACACGATGGTGAGCCTGTCGATCCTCGCCGCGCCCACCACCGCCGGCGGATGATCATGGCGCTATAGAGGTCACCTGGCCGTTCGACCCGACCGTCTACGCGGGGATCGTCCTCCTGTTCTTCGGCCACGCGTTTCTCGCGCGCGCGAGCGAGGATGCGACCTCGAAGCACACCTTCTACTTCCTGTCCGGCCTGGCCATGCTTTGGGTGGCGCTCGAGACGCCGATCGACACCATCAGCGACCACTACCTCGATTCCGTGCACATGCTGCAGCACGTGCTCCTCGGTTTCGTGGCTCCGCCCCTGCTGCTGCTGGGCCTCTCGCCGCGAATGGCGGGGCGGCTGATGCGAGTGCCGTTGCTGCGCGCAGTCACCGAGCCGGTGCCGGCCCAGGTGATCGGCGGCGGCGTGATGATCCTGTGGCACATACCCGCCCTGTACGACGCCACGCTGCGCTCCGAAGAGCTGCACATCGTCGAGCACCTGACGTTCATCGCTGCGGGCGTGATCCTCTATTGGCCGGTGTTGAAGGACACGTCGGCCCACTCGCAGTGGGAGATGTCGCCAGGTGTGAAGCTGCTCTACCTGTTGGTGGCAACCATCCCGCAGGACGGCGTCGCCCTGGCGCTGCTCTTCTCGCGCGAACCGTTCTACGAGTACTACGCCCACGTGCCAAGGCTGATCGGTTCGCTCACACCGGTGATCGATCAGACGCTCGCCGGCGCCGTGCTGATGGTGCTGGGCAAGGCGACCATGACCGTCTGCGGGCTCGCCATCTTCTTCCGCTGGTTTGGCAGCGAACACCGGGCGGATCTACAGCCAACAGGCTCGGCATAGAATCGCCGAAGGACTGTGGAGTTCTCCGAGAGCATCCTCGACCTCGTCGGCCACACGCCGATGGTGCGGCTGCAGAAGGTCGCAAGGGGCGTCAAGCCGGTGATCCTCGCCAAGCTCGAGCAGCTGAACCCGGGCGGCAGCGTGAAGGATCGGATCGCCCTCACGATGATCGAAGACGCCGAACGGTCGGGGCTGCTGCGGCCGGGCGGCACGATCATCGAGCCGACCTCCGGCAACACCGGCCACGGTCTCGCCATGGTGGCCGCGATCAAGGGCTACAACATGGTCTTCGTGATGCCGGACAAGATGTCCGCCGAGAAGATCAGCCTGCTGCGCGCCTATGGCGCGGACGTGGTCGTGTGTCCGACGAATGTCGAGCGCGAGTCGCCGCAGTCGTACTACTCGGTCGCCGAGCGCCTGTCGCACGAGATCCCGGGCGCGTTTCAGCCCAACCAGTACTTCAACGAGCGCAACCCCGAGGCCCACTACCGCACAACCGGACCAGAGATCTGGGAGCAGACGGAGGGCCGCATCGACGTTTTCGTCTCGGGCATGGGCACAGGCGGGACGATCAGCGGGGTCGCCCGATTCCTCAAAGAGAAGAATCCTGAGGTCCTGGTCGTCGGCGCCGACCCCGAGGGCTCGATCTACTCGGGGCCCGTCCACCCGTACAAGGTCGAGGGGGTCGGCGAGGACTTCATGCCCGGAACCATGGAGCTAACGCTGGTCGACCAGGTCGTGCAGGTCACCGACAAACAGTCGTTCACGGCGGCGCGAAGGCTGGCGCGCGAGGAGGGCATCCTAGTCGGCGGCTCGTCGGGCATGGCGCTGCACGCGGCTCTCGAGGTGGCACGCGATCGGGGTCCTGAGGACGTGATCGTGGTCCTGTTCCCCGACACCGGCCGCAACTACCTCAGCAAGTTCTTCAACGACGAATGGATGCGGCAGAACGGATTCCTCGCGCGGCTGGGCGCGGTGCGCATCCGCGAGGTGCTGGCCGACCACGCTCAGGGCATGCCGCCGCTGGTCACCGTCGAGGCCACCCGCACGGTGGGCGAGGCGATCGACCTGATGCAGCGCTACGGCATCTCCCAGCTGCCGGTCACCGAGGCGGCGAACGGCCACCTCGTGATCGGCACGCTGCAGGAGCGCACGCTGCTCGACCGCGTCTACCACGATCCTTCGGTGGTCACGACGTCGGTTTCGACCGCTATGGACGCACCGCTAAGCCAGGTCGGCGTTGACTCGTCGATCGACGACGCGTTCGAACCGCTGCTCCGGGGCGAGCAGGCGGTCCTGGTGGTCGAGTCGGGCGAGCCGGTGGCCGTGATCACCCGCTCCGACCTGCTCGAGTTCGTGGCCCATCGCGGACAGCGCTGATTTGACGCGGGACAAATCCAAGAACGGCTGGGGGTTCTCAACTCGGGCCGTCCACGTCGGCCAGGGTCCCGACCCGGCGACAGGCGCGGTGGTGCAGCCGATCCACATGGCCACCACCTTCGCGCAGCAGGGCGTCGGCAAGCACCAGGGCTTCGAGTATTCGCGGAGCGGCAATCCGACCCGATCGGCGCTCGAGGAGAATCTGGCCGCGCTCGAGGACGCGAAGCACTGCCTCGCGTTCGCCTCGGGCCTCGGCGCCGAGTCGACGCTGATGCTCCTGCTCAAGCCGGACGACCACGTCGTTTACATGGAGGACGTTTACGGCGGCACGTTCCGGCTGTTCGACAAGGTGATGAAGCGGTTCGGCGTCACCTTCACGGCCGTCGACGCCACCGACATCGACGCGGTCGAGAAAGCGATCACACCGTCGACGCGGCTCGTATGGCTGGAATCACCGACCAACCCGCTCCTACGTGTGGTCGACATCGACGCGGTGAGCGAGGTAGCACACAGCCACGGCGCCACGGTGTGCGTCGACAACACGTTCGCGACGCCCTACCTGCAGCAGCCGCTTCACCTCGGCGCCGACGCCGTGGTGCACAGCGCCACCAAGTACATCGGCGGCCACAGCGACGTGGTCGGCGGCGCGATCATGACCTCCGACGACGAGCTCGAGCAGCGGCTGCGCTTCCACCAGAACGCGATCGGCGCGGTGCCGTCGCCGTTCGACTGCTGGCTCCTCTTGCGGGGCATCAAGACGCTAGCGCTGCGCGTGGAGCGCCAGAGCGAGAACGCGAATTCCGTCGCCCTCGCGCTTGAAGCCAACAAGGCGGTGGCGCGCGTCCACTATCCCGGCCTCGAGTCGAATCCCGGGCGCTCGGTCGCGTTGCGGCAGATGAGGCTGTTCGGCGGAATGGTTAGCTTCGAGGTCAAGGACGAGTCCACCGCGTTGCGCGTGCTCGAGAGGCTAGAGATCTTTGCGCTGGCGGAGTCTCTCGGCGCGGTCGAATCGCTGGCGGAGCACCCGGCCCGCATGACGCACGCCTCGATCCCCGAGCAGGAGCGCAAGCGCTCAGGCGTGGGCGATGGGCTCATCCGCCTGTCGATCGGGATCGAGGACGCGGCGGACCTGGTGGCCGACCTCGAGCAGGCGCTAACCTCAGCCCATGCCTAAGCCCCACGAACTCGGAGGCAAAGCCGCGAGTTCGCGGGGACCCCTGGGAGATCGGATCAGCCGCACCCTTTATCAGGGTCGTGATCGCGCGCCCGCGCGCGCGTTCCTGCATGCCATCGGCCTCAAGGCCGAGGACATCGACAAGCCGTTCGTCGGCGTCTCCAACGTGTGGACCGAAACGATGCCCTGCAACTTCGGCCTGCGCGAGCTCGCGGTGCCGGTAAAAGCCGGCATTCGTGCGGCCGGCGCCAACCCGATGGAGTTCAACTCAATCGCCATCTCCGACGGAATCACGATGGGGACCGAGGGCATGAAGGCGCCACTCGTCAGCCGCGAGGTGATCGCTGACTCGATCGAGCTCATCGGCCGCGCGCACATGTTCGACGCCATCGTCTGCCTGTGCGCGTGCGACAAGACCATCCCCGCGTCAGCGATCGCGATGGCGCGACTGGACCGGCCGTCCATCCTTCTTTACTGCGGCTCGATCATGCCGGGCGTGTTCCGCGGCCGGCAGGTGGCCGTCGGGGAGATCTACGAGATGGTCGGCGCGGTGGCCGCCGGCAAGGCGACCGAGGCAGACCTGGCGGAGATGGAACTGGTCGCATGCCCTGGGGCCGGCGCATGCGGCGGCCAGTACACAGCCAACACGATGTCGATGGTGATGGAGGTGATCGGCCTGTCCCCCGTCGGCTTCAACTCGATACCGCAGGTCGATCCAGCGAAGGTGCCCGCTGCCGAGGCCGCCGGCCGGCTGGCACTGCAGGTCTTCGAGAAGGACATCCGGCCGTCCCAGATCCTGACCCGACGCGCCTTTGACAACGCGATCGCCGCTGTCGCGGCGAGCGGCGGCTCGACCAACGCCGTCCTTCATCTGCTGGCGATGGCGCGCACTGTCGGCGTCGACCTGGACATCGACGACATCGACCGCATCAGCCGGCGGACGCCGCTGCTTTGCGACCTGAAGCCGGGCGGCCGGTTCGCCGCCGTCGAGCTTCACAGGGCAGGCGGCATCGCGCTGCTCACGAAGCGGCTGATCGAAGGTGGCTTTGTCGACGGCGACGCGCTGACCGTCACCGGCCGCTCACTGGGCGAGGAGTGCGAGTCCGTGGTTGAGACCCCAGGCCAGGAAGTCGTGACCCCGCTTTCGTCGCCGCTGCGCGACGAGGGCGGGCTCGTCATCCTGCGCGGCAACCTGGCACCAGACGGAGCGGTGGTGAAGGTGACGCATCACACGCCAACGTCGCATCGGGGGCCCGCTCGTGTGTTCAACCGCGAGGAGGATGCGTTCGCGGCCGTCCTGAACAAGCAGATCAAGCCGGGAGACGTGGTGGTGATCCGCTACGAAGGGCCGCGCGGCGGGCCGGGGATGCGCGAGATGCTGCAGGTGACTGCGGCCATCGTCGGCGAGGGTCTGGGCGACTCGGTCGCGATGGTGACCGACGGCCGCTTTTCCGGCGCCACGCAGGGGCTGATGATCGGGCACGTCGCGCCGGAGGCGGCGGTGCGTGGGCCGCTGGCCGCGCTGCGCGACGGCGACGTCATCACGATCGACGTGCCGAGCCGGTCGCTGGCGGTCGAGGGTGTCGACATCGAGTCGCGGCTGGGCGACTGGTCGGCGCCAGAGCCGCACTACCGGACCGGTGTGATGGCCCGCTACGCGCTGCTGGTGAGCTCGGCCTCGGAAGGCGCGATCCTCAAGCCCTGACAGCGGGCAACCAATCCTGCCGTTTCGACTCGTGCTCTGCGATCGCGGCCGCGTGGCGCTCGACCAGCCCGATCTCATCCAGTCCCTTGAGCAGGCATTCGCGCACGAACGGGTCGATCTCGAACCCGTAGGCGAAGCCCTCGCCACGCACCTCCTGGGCCTCGAGGTCGATCTCGACCGTCGCCTTCGGATCCTCGCTCGCGAGGTCGATCAGGTGCCGGACCTGGCTCTCCGGTAGGGACACCGCGAGGATGCCGGTCTTGAAGCTGTTGGCCCGGAAGATGTCGCCGAAGCTCGGCGCGATCACCGCGCGAAAGCCGGCGTCCCGGATCGCCCATGGCGCGTGCTCGCGCGAGGAGCCGCAGCCGAAATTCGCGCCGGCGACCAGCACGGCGGCGCCCTGGTGCTCGGGCCGGTTCAGGACGAAATCAGGCTGCCGGCGCCAGTCATAGAAAAGGAAGGGCCCGTAGCCGGTCCGCTCGATGCGCTTCAGGAACTGCTTCGGGATTATCTGGTCGGTGTCGACGTCGGCGCGGTCGAGCGGCGCCATGCGGCCGGACACCTTGACAACAGGTTCCACCTCTAGACCAGCTCCCGTACGTCGACCAGGTGCCCGGTGATCGCCGCGGCCGCGGCCATCGGCGGGCTGACCAGGTGGGTGCGCCCGCCGGAGCCCTGCCGGCCTTCGAAGTTGCGGTTGCTTGTCGAGGCGCACCGCTCGCCCGGCGCCAGGATGTCCGGGTTCATGCCCAGGCACATCGAGCAACCGGCGTTGCGCCACTCGAAACCCGCGGCCTTGAACACCAGGTCGAGGCCTTCATCCTCCGCGGCGCGCTTGACGGTCGTCGAGCCCGGCACCACGAGCGCTCGCACCTTCGGATGCACGTGGCGGCCGCCGATGATCCTTGCCGCCGCCCGAAGGTCTTCGATTCGCGCATTCGTACACGAGCCGATGAAGACGCGGTCGACCGCGATGTCCGCCATCGCGGTCCCGGGCTTCAGGTCCATGTAGCGCAGCGCGCGCTCGTCCGTGTCGGAGCGCGGGCTTGGCACTCGCCCGGTGATCGCCACGACCTGGCCGGGGTTGGTGCCCCACGTGACGAAGGGAGACAACTGGGCGGCGTCGAGCGCGATCTCATGGTCGAAGGTCGCGTCCACATCCGTCGGCAGAGAGCGCCAGTAGTCCAACGCGACTTCCCACGCCGCGCCGCGTGGTGCGTGCGGTCGCCTCTCCATGTACGTGAAGGTGGTGTCGTCCGGCGCGACCATGCCGGCCTTCGCTCCCCACTCGATGCTCATGTTGCAGAGCGTCATTCGACCTTCCATCGTCAGCCCACGCACTGTCGAACCGCGGTACTCGACCAGGTGGCCAACACCGCCCGACGTGCCCACAGTGCCGATCAATCCGAGCGCTATGTCCTTGGCGGTGACGCCGATCGGCAGCTCGCCGTCGATGTTCACGGCAAGGTCGCCCAACCGCCGCTGGGGCAGGCACTGGGTGGCGAGCACCAGCTCAACCTCGGAGGTTCCGATGCCGAACGCGAGCGCACCGAACGCGCCGTGTGTGGACGTATGCGAGTCGCCGCAGACAATCACCATCCCCGGCTGGGTCAGGCCGAGCTCGGGGCCGATGATGTGCACGATGCCCTGACGCCGGCTGCCGATCTGGTGGAGGGGAATCCCCTCGCGCACACAGTTCTCGGCCAGGACCTCCATCTGCCTCCGCGAAAGCTCGTCGGCGGCGCGCGCTCCGCCGCGCGTCGGCACATTGTGGTCCATCGTCGCCAGGGTCAGGTCCGGCCGGCGCACGTGACGGCCGGTCATGCGCAGGCCTTCGAAGGCTTGCGGCGAGGTCACCTCGTGAACGAGGTGCAGGTCTACGTAGAGGAGGTCGGGCTCGTCGCCGGCGTCCCCGATCTGGACAACATGCGAGTCCCACAGCTTTTGGGCCAGGGTCCTGGCTGGCGCGCCCATTGGGGGCATCACTCTACCGCCGGCCATGAGCGCGAATTTGTACTCGAATCACAAGCCGCCTCAGCGCCGGGGCTGGTAAGCTGCCCGCAGACATGAGCTCGTCTGTGCGCTCGCTGGTACTCACCGGCCTCATCGGCCTCCTTGCCATCGTGAAGGCGGGGGCGAGCGCGACCTGAAGCCAAGCTGAAAGATCGCAAAGCCCCCGCCCCCAAGGCGGGGGCTTTCTTGTTTCTACGGAGGAGTCGAGATGAACGCGAAAGAACGTAAAGACGGCAAGCAGCGTGCCGAGTCGAATCGCGTCTTCATTCTCGACACGACGCTGCGCGACGGCGAGCAGTCGCCAGGCTTCCATCTGAACGCCGCCGCCAAGCTGCGAATCGCCAGGCAGCTCGAGAAGCTTGGCGTGGACGTCATCGAAGCGGGGTTTCCGAGCTCGTCGGCAGGCGAGTTCGACGCGTGCCGGCGCATCGCGCGGGAGGTCCGTGGTGTCGCTGTGACTGCGCTGGCTCGGGCCGATCGAGACGAGATCGACGCCGTCTGGCGCGCCATCAAGGACGCTCAGTCTCCGCAGATCCATGTCGTCGTGCCCGTTTCCGACGTGCACATCGAGCGCAAGCTGGGGTTGTCGCGAGAGGAAGTGCTCAAGAAAGGCGCCGAGGCCATCGCCTACGCGCGCTCTCTTTGCGAAAACGTGCAGTACTCCGCGGAGGACGCTGGCCGTGCCGACCCCGACTATCTCGTCGAGTCGGTCGAGACGATGATCGCGCTCGGCGCCAACGTCATCAACATCGCGGACTCGACCGGGTACTGCGTCCCGACCGAGTTCGGCGAGATCGTCGAGCAGGTGATCGGTCGGGCACGCGGGTCGGAGCGCGCCCTGTTCTCGGTCCACTGCCACAACGACCTGGGTCTCGCGACCGCCAATGCCAAAGCCGGGATCATGGCCGGCGCCAGGCGGGTGGAGTGCACGGTCAACGGCATCGGCGAGCGTGCAGGCAACACGTCGCTCGAGGAGATCGTGATGCTCCTGCGCGTCCGCAAGGCCCGGCTCGGATTCGAGACCGGAGTGAACACCACCGAGATCACCCGCACCTCGCGCCTGGTGGCGGAGCTGACCGGAACCCCGGTCCAGCCCAACAAGGCGGTGGTCGGCGCCAACGCGTTCGCGCACGCGGCCGCGATGCAGCAGGACGGCGTGCTCAAGGAGCCGGCGAGCTACGAGATCATGAAGCCGGAGGACATCGGCCTGGCCGAGTCCCGGCTCGTGCTGACGTCGCGCTCGAGCCGCGGCGCGTTCCGCCACCGGCTCGCCAAGCTGGGCCTGAAGACGACGCACGCCAACGACGACGCCGCGTGGGAGCGGTTCCAGGAAGTCGCCGGGACCAAAAAGGAGGTCACCGATGACGACCTCCACGGGATCGTGGCCGCGGTCGAGGCCCCGTCCGACGGCCCGGCCCGCAGGGATGGCAACGACGTCGCGGACACGCTCCGTCACCTGATCTTCGGCTAACGCTCCTCCCCGCGCTCCGCGCGGGGCCGGGAGGGGTCATCCGTACCACGCCCGCGGCCAAAACTCTTCTGGCTTTATAAAGCCGTTAAGCATAGCCTTAACGCCGGCCGGCGCCGGCTGCGTCGCCAAGGGAGGTGATCGAGGTTATGCGCAAGTTCAGTTTCAGTCTGCTGTTCGCGACGATCCTGACGCTGGCGGCCATGGTGCTGATGGCCCTTCCGGTGGGAGCCGGTGGGTCACCGCCATGCTGCTTTTCCTAGCTGAAAGGATCGTTTCAAACCGCGCCGCTTATGCGGTGGCGTCATTAAGCGATTTGAGCTAAGCTGCCCGCGTGTTCAAGACCGGCGAAGGCCGGAGTCGGGGTGCGCCCAGCCAACTGGCCGAAGCACGACCGACCGCACGCAGGCGTCTCCCCGGGGTGAACCTCAAGCAAGGAGCCGTCAAACAGGCTCGAATCGAGGCGGGACTGAGTCTCGCCCAGCTCGGCAAGGGCCACGTCACCGCCCCCGCGATCTACCTGATCGAGAACGGCCGCACCCGGCCGTCACTGCCGACTCTCGAGCACATCGCACGCCGCACTGGCAAGCCCGTCGAGTACTTCCTCGCTGACCCCGGGGGCGCCAACGACGAAACGCATGCAGGGCTCCTGCAACTCGAGTCGATGTGCGCCGCTGGCAGGTTTGCCGACGCTGCGGCCCTTGGCCGAAAGCTGCTGGACGGCAGCAGCTCGGCACACCGGTTGGGCCGGATCCGCTACTTCCTGGCCCAGGCGCTGCTCAACCTCGGCGAGGCCGCCGAAGCCGAACCTCTGCTGGCCGCCGCCCGCGCTCATTTCGAGGCGATCGACGACCAGCTGATGCTCGCCGAGTGCCTTGGCTCGCAGGCCTCGCTGGCGTATCTGACCCAGCGACCTGGCGCGGTCGAGCTGGCCGAGCGGGCGCTCGCGATCTGCCGCCGGTTCAAGCCCGTGCCGCAGCCTGCCGAGGCTCGGTTGCTGGCGATTCTGGCCACGGTGCACCTTGCCAACAAGGACTGGGCTCAAGCGATCGCCACGTACCAGGAGGCCATCGACGCGGCGGGCTCGCTGTATGACCTGCGCCGGCTGGCGCTCATGTACAGCGGCCTGAGTGACGCCTACCGTGAGACCGGCCAGGTGGACGCGGCGGCGCGCTTCGCCAACCGATCGATCGCCCTGCTCGAGGTGCTACGCGACAGGCTTTCGCTGGCGCGCGCCGAGAACAACCTCGGCCTGATCATGCTGGCGCGCGGCGATCACACTCAGGCTCGCGAGCACCTCGACCGGTCGCTCGGCCTGTTCGAGGAGACCGAGACAGAGATCGGCCGCAGCCACGTGCTCCTGAGCCTGTCCGAGCTGAGCCTGCAGGAGGGCTTCAACGCCAACGCGCGCGAGCTCGCCGAGCAGGCGCTTGACCTGGCCACGCGCCTCGACGAGCGGCCGAACGTGGCCGAGGCCCACGTGTGGCTCGGGCTGGTGGCCGACAGGGAGGGAGACCACCCCGGCACCGACCGTGAGTTCAACGTGGCGTTCGCCGAGCTGGCCAAGCTCGATCTCAACGAGCGGCTGCTCCGCTGCCACGGGATCTACGCCGAGGTGCTGGAGCGGCGGGGCGACATGGAACAGGCGTACGTCCACATGAAGAAGGCATTCGCGGCCAGCCGGCCGGGGCTCCTGCAGCGCGACGGTGAGGAGATCGCGGACAGCGCCAACCTGGCGTAGCGCCCGCAGGCCTCGTTTCGGCGTCCGGCTGGTACTGTAGGTCTGGCGGAGGCTGAAGGCCTTCGAGCAAAACCGCGGAGGGACATCGACTGGCGAAGACGCTTCCGAACTCGAAGCTGCCCCTATCCGCTGAAAGAGTCGCCGCCGACTACCGCCTGGCCTACAGCAGCAGGCGCGCCAGCATCATCGGACGCGCGGAGGTCCTGCGCGGGAACGCGACCTTCGGGATCTTCGGCGACGGCAAGGAAGTCGCCAACATCGCGATGGCGAAGGCCTTCCGGCCAGGCGACTGGCGGGCGGGCTACTACCGCGACCAGACGTTCATGTGGGCGACCGGAATGTCCAACGTGCGCGAATTCTTCGCCCAACTCTACGGCAACGCAGACGTCGAGGCCGAGCCTGCGTCGGGCGGCCGGCAGATGGGCAACCATTTCGCGACGCGCTTCCTGGATGAAGCGGGCGACTTCCGCCGGCAGGTCGACATGGCCAACTCGAGTGCGGATGTGTCCAACGTCGCGGGCTGGATGCCGCGGCTGATCGGCCTCGCTTACGCCTCCAAGCTGTACCGGGACAACCCGCAGCTGAAGTCGGCGCAGGACGGCTTCTCGAGCAGCGGCAACGAGGTCGCATTCGGGACGATCGGGGACGCGTCGACCAGCGAAGGGCTGTTCTGGGAGTCGATCAATGCCGCCGGCGTGCTGCAGGTGCCGTTGGCGCTGTCGGTGTGGGACGACGGCTACGGCATCTCGGTGCCGATCTCGATGGCCACGACGAAGTCTTCGATCTCGGACGTGCTGCGCGGTTTCATCCCCGATGACCGGCCCGGCATCGACATCCACGTGCTGCGCGGTTGGGACTACGTGGGCCTGGTCGACGGATACCGTGCCGGCGTCGAACGTGTTCGGTCCGGACACAAGCCGGCCATCTTCCACGTCATCGAGATCACGCAACCGCAGGGCCACTCGACGAGCGGCAGCCACGAGCGCTACAAGTCGAAGGAGAGGCTCAAGTTCGAAAAAGACTTCGACTGCATCGCAAGGATGCGCGGCTGGCTGGTCGAGCAGGGAGTGGCCAGCGAGTCCCAGATCGAAGGCTGGGAGGCGGCGGACAAGGAAGCCGTGGAGGCGGCGCGGGACCTCGCGTGGGAGGCGTATCAGCTGCCCATCCGCGACGAGCGGGAGCGCCTGGTCGCGCTGCTGGGCAAGGCCGGCACACACGAAGTCCAGACCATCGCCGCCGATCTTGCCGAGAGCTCGAAGGTGACGCGGGCGATGGTCATGGGCGCGGCGTCGCGGGCGCTGGCCACGCTTCGCGGGCTCGAGTCGCCGGCGCGCGACGAGCTGGCGCGATTCGTCGAGGCTTATGGTCGCGAGAATCGGGAGCGATACAACTCGCACGTCTACAGCGTGTCCACCGAGTCTCCGCTGAACGTGCCCGTGGTGCCGGCCGAGTACTCGGACTCGTCGCCGATGGTCGACGGCCGCATGGTTCTGCTGCGCAACTTCGACGCGAACTTCGCGCGCGACCCGCGGATCTTCGTGATCGGCGAGGACATCGGGAAGCTGGGCGATGTGAACCTCGTATTCGAGGGTCTGCAGGCGAAGTACGGGGAGCTGCGCCTGACCGACACCGGGATCCGCGAGGCCACGATCCTGGGGCAGGCGACCGGCAGCGCGATGCGGGGGCTCAGGCCGATCTGCGACATCCAGTACCTCGACTATCTCTTTTACGCACTGGAGGAGGCGTCGGACGACCTGGCCACCCTGCACTGGCGGACGGTCGGCGGGCAGAAGGCGCCGGTCATCATCCGCACCAAGGGCCACCGGCTGGTCGGGATCTGGCACTCGGGATCGCCGATGGCGGTGCTGCTGCATGCGCTGCGGGGGATCTACATCGCGGTGCCGCGCAATATGACGCAGGCCGCGGGCATCTACAACACGCTCTTCCGCGGCGACAACCCCGCGGTGGTGGTCGAGGTGCTGAACGGATACCGCTTGAAGGAGCGCCTCCCCGACAACGTGGGCGAGTTCACTGTGCCCCTGGGCGTGCCGGAGCTGCTGCGCGAGGGCCGCGACGTGACGGTTGTGACTTACGGCGCGTGCTGCGCAATCGCGATGGAGGCGGCTCGCGACCTCGACGAGCTCGGCGTATCGACCGAGATCATCGACGTGCAGTGGCTCAACCCTTTTGACGTGCGGCGCACGATTTCGCGATCGCTCGACAAGACGCACGCGGTGTTGTTTCTCGACGAAGACATGCCCGGAGCCGCGTCGGCTTTCATGATGCAGCAGGTCCTGGAAGCGCAGAACGGCTGGTGGTCGCTCGACGCTGCGCCGCGGACCCTGACTGCGTCACCGAACCGGCCGGCGTACGGCCCGGACGGCGACTACTTCACAAAGCCGAACCGGGAGGCGATCGTTTCGCGGGTCTACGAGATCATGCGCGAACGCCGGCCGGAGCAGTACCCGGAGCTGGGTTTCTAGCTCGGTTGCCCTGCGTTTGTGCACAAACGCGGGTTATGCGCACCGAATTTCATGTATTTGTGCGCAAAACCTCCATCAGCGCGTGGACCGGCGTCCTGTTGAAGATCGACAAGCCCTCGAACAGGTAGCCGACGAGTCCAGCCGCGGTGGGCACGGTCTGCGGTGCTAGCGCTCGCTTCGGTGGATGCACCTCGAACGCGGGTGTGGTTTCCGGCAGGCCGGCGAGGCTGCGTGCTTTCGCCAACGCCGCATCCAGGCCGCCCAGCTCATCGACCAGCTTTCGTTCGAGCGCCTGGGCGCCAGTCCATACCTTGCCGCCCGCGACGGGCTCGACATCCGTGCGGGGAACCCCGCGCGACGAGGCGACCACGTCGAGGAACACGCCGTAGGTTCGATCGATCATCGCCTGCACGATCTGCCGCTCCTCCGCCGTGTACGGCTTCTCGTCGCCTTCCATGACCGCCCGGCGCCCCTCCGCGACGGTCTCGCGGTTGACCAGCAGCTTCGCCCAGAGCCCCGCGGTCACGAGCTTTCCAGTCAGCACCCCGATGGATCCGGTCAGCGTTCCCGGGCGCGCGACGATCCAGCGCCCCGGAGTCGCAACCCAGTAGCCGCCCGATCCGGCCACCGGTCCCATCGCGATCACCAGCGGTTTCTTGGCAGCCACGACCGCCAGCGCTTGCCGCATCGCCTCGGAAGCCGTCGCCGACCCGCCCCGCGAGTCGATGTAAACCACGGCCGCGGCAGCCCTGCGGTCCGCCGCGACCTGGCGCGCTACCTGGACTACCGTGAGGTCGCCCGCTCGCGGATCGCCCACGATCGGAACCTCGACGGGAGGCGCCACGGGCGGACGGCCCGAACGCCCGTCGATGATCGTGCCCTCGATGCGGATGATCGCCACGTAGCTGCGAAGACGAAGCCGCGGAGCGGGCCTGCTCATCTTCTTGCGCGCCTGGTCCCAGTCGCCGATGCGCACCTCCGCGCCGCTGCTGAGCCGCTGGGGCAGCTGCTCCTCGGACGCCACCGCGTCGACGACCTTGTGCGCCACCGCCTGATCGTCCGTGTACGGCGAGCCGTCGACGACCTGCGTGGCGGCATCGGGCTCGAGCTTGCGGCCGTCCTGGATCGCCTTCACGAGCTGATCGCGCTGCGACTTCAATAGCCACCGGATCTGCTCGCGCATCTCGTCGGACATCTTCGATCTCGTCAGCATGTCGGCCGCCGTCTTGTACGGCGACACCTGCACGAAGTCGGCCTGGATGCCGACGCGTGCGAGGCCTTGCGCCAGGAACATGCCGGTTGACGACAGCCCGAGCGGCTGGACGATGCCAGTGGGCAGCAGCAGGATCTCGTCGCAGGCGCAGGCGAGGTAGTACGTCCCGGTCGTGTAGAAGGGCGCCCACGCGATCACCCTCTTGCCGGCCTTGCGCAGGCGCGTGACCAGCTCCCGCATGTCCTGCAGCACCGCCAGTGACATCGGCACCGGTCGCAGGTGAAGCACGACGCCCTTGATCCGGGAGTCCTTTTCGATCGCCTCAAAGCGCCGCCCGAGCTCGCGCACGCTCAGGCGTTGGCGGCGGAAGAAGCGCTGCCATTGCGGGATCGGCGGATCCGGCAGCACGGGCATATCCTCTTCGATCAGGAACGTGATGTAGTCGGGCGGCCGTCCAAGCCTCGCCCGCAGGCTGCCGATCAGCCACCAGACGTAGCGGAACGGAAAGAGCACCATCGCGCCTGCGAAATGCTACGAGCTAGACGACTTTCGATACCTCGAGATGCTCGTCCAGGTCTTCGCTCAACCGCGACGCGCCGTACACGTGACCCAGGTGCTGGTGGTACGGAACGCCGCTGAAAAGGTGATGGCTGCGCGTGGGGATGTCGGCGCCGTTCGCCCACTCCTTGCGCTGCAGGGCCATGTAGCCCTCTTCCTGCTGCTTCTTCAGGTCGTTGAGCAGCAGCGACATCCCATGTCCGGCCGCGTGCTGCAGCGCCAGCGTAATGAATATGAATCCGACACCAAGCTCACCCAGGTCGTCCCACGTGATCGAGTTCCTCTCGTTGAACCACTTGAACGACGACGAGTAGTTGAACGCGAAGCGAGCCTTCGGGAAGCGCTTGCGGATCTCGGCGCAGAACTGCTCCACAGGCGCGCGCTCCGCGGTCGGGAACTCGCACCAGAGCAGGTCGGGCACGCCGCTGTCGAGATAGCGAAGTCCGCGGTCGATCGCCAGCTGGATGCCACGCTTCGACTCGGGCGCCTCCGTGGCCGACACGCCGTCGGTGCGGGCGATGATCACGAAGTCCGGATGACCGAGGTCGTCGGCCGTCGCGCGCATCATGCGAAGCTTGCCCACGAACTCGTCGGCCGGGATGAGGGCCTTGCCCGCGATGTGACCGCATCGCTTCGGCGTGACCTGGTCCTCGATATGCGCGGCGGCGATGCCGGCCCTGACGTACAGGTCGGTAGTGCGCTGGACGTTGAAGAGGTTGCCGTAGCCGGCGTCCATGTCGACCACGACGGGAGGAATCTCGAGGTGCACCGGCGGCGTGTCCTTTTCCGGGTCGCCCACGGCCATGGTCAGCTGGAACTTGCGCAGGGCCGCGACAGTCCGCCGCGCGCCGTCAGCGATCTCGACCGACGAGTACAGGTCCATGTCCGTGGTGCCGAGGTGGCCGATCGCAAACGAGTAGCCGCTGAAGTACACGGCGTCGAAGCCGTGATACATGACTAGCTCTGCGCCGAGCGGGTCGTACACGCCGGGCCCGAACACGTACGGCCTCGACGCGAGGAGCCTCCGCAATCGCTTGCTGGGGTCTTCGTTTCTAGATGCCGGGACTCTGTAGCCCTCCGGGAGGAGAGGCGTAGCGACAAGATCCATCGAGACCTCCAGCTTCAGACTGCCGAACGTGGGGGTGTTGGGTGCTACTCGTTCTCGTGATCGCAGTTGCAGGGATCCGGGCACTCGCATTCGTGAGCCGACGGCTCACCCGAGGCCTTGATCTCCGGCTTCTGCTCTTGCGTGTCCATGCCGGGGACAGTACTGGTGGGGGCTGCCATCAGTCAAATCAATTGATTTGATCGTTGCTATAGGACCCGCCGATAGCGTGGTGGCTGCTTACCGACTGTCCTTGGCGCCCAGCAGGCTCATGAACGCAGCCACCACGCCTTCGGGCCTGCCTGCGTCTCGCCGCCGGAACGCAGCGATGTGGTTGTACATGTGGGGCGCGCCGCGCAACCGCACCCGGCTCATCGTCCTGGCATCGACCTCGCGTGCGACCGAGGTCCGAGGCAGCAACGCCACTCCCAGCCCGCGCTCGACCATCTTCTTGGCGGCCTCGATCGAGTCCATCTCCATGAAGCGGCGGAGCCTGACGCCGGATGAGACGAACGCCGACTGCGTGATCTCGTAGTAGCTCGACGTGCGGTCGAACATGATCAGCTTCTCGTTGGTGACCTCGGCCAGGGTCACCGACCTGCGCCGGACGAACGGGTGGTCCGGCGCACAAACGAGCACCAGCTCCTCGCGGTGGAAGGGGCGAAGCTCCAGGTCGGGGTGGTTGATCGCCCGCGCGAGGCTGAGCTGCACCTCATCGCGCAGAACGAGCTCGACCACGTCCTCCGAGTGGCCCGTGCGGACGGAGACCTCCACCCGCGGATGGCCGGCGACGAATCGCTCGAGCAGGTCGGGCAGGATGTACGTGCTCACCGCGAGGGCGCTGCCGATCGTGAGGTGCCCGGCCGAGGCCGACTTCACCTGCTCGAGCGCGTCGCGGCCCTCCACAAGCGCGCGCACGGCGCGCTCGGCGAACGGCACCCACGCGCGACCCGCGTCGGTGAGGCGCATTCCCCGCGGCGTGCGCAGGAACAGCTTCGCGCCGAGCTCGCGCTCCAGGCCGTGCAGCCTAGCCGTGAGTGTGGGTTGGGTGATGAACAGCGCCTCGGCAGCGCGGCTCACGCTGCCCCGGCGGGCGACCTCGAGAAACCCCTCGACCTGGGGCAGCTGCAGATCGCTGAGCCGGCTGCTAGAGGTTTCGTCTATGGACATGGCGCTTGAGCGCGATTCTATCTATGGCACGCGGGGAAGGCCTGCCCGACCGTCGTAGTTTCAATGGGTATGAGCTTGCTGTTCGGATACCACATGCCCAACTACACCTTCGCGGACGCCACGGGTCCGGCGCTTTTCGATCGCGTGATCGAGCAGGCGAAAGCCGCGGAGGCCGCCGGCTTCGACCTGGTCACGGTGATGGACCACTTCTATCAGATCGGCGGGGTCGGCCCGGAGACAGCCCCGATGCTCGAGGCGTACACGACGCTTGCGGCCATCGCGCGCGAGACCTCGAAGGTCAAGCTGTCGACGCTCGTGACCGGCGTGATCTATCGCAATCCCGCGGTCCTGGCCAAGGAGGTCACGACGCTGGACGTTCTCTCGAATGGGCGCGCCCTCCTGGGTATTGGTGCTGCGTGGAACGAATCGGAGAGTCGCGGATATGGCATCGAGTTCCCGCCGATCGCTGAGCGCATGGAGCGGCTGGATGAGGCGGTGACGATCGCGAAGCTGATGTTCACCGAGGAGCGAGCGTCGTTTCAAGGCAAGCACTACCGCATCGAGAACGCGCTCAACTCGCCGCGACCGATCCAGCCTGGAGGCCCGAAGATCCTGATCGGCGGTGGCGGCGAAAAGAAGACGCTGCGCATTCTGGCCAGGCACGGCGACATCGGCCACTGGTTCGGTGGCGACCTCGAAGACCTCAAGCGCAAGAAGCGGGTATTCGAGGAGCATTGCGCGGCCGTCGGCCGCGACCCGTCGCAGGTGCTGCTGACGGTTGGGGCCGGCGTTCTCATCGTCGAGAGCGAGCGCGAAGGCAAGGCGCTGCTGGAGCACATCCCCGAGCGGCGCCGTGCTTCGTTCCGGGCTGTCACTCCGGAGCAGGGCGCCGAATACCTGCAGCACTACGTCGAGGCCGGGTTCGGAGGCTTCACGTTCAACAACCCGACGCTGCCGACGCCCGAAGCCATCGCGCGGGCCGGCGAGCTCATCAAGCTCATGGGCTCCAAGCCCGCGAAGGCCTTTTAGAAGAGACGCCAGTGGAGCCCTAGGCCGGATTTATTCCGGCCGTCACCTGGCGTGCCACTACGTACGCACTCCAGGCGCCGCGTGTTGGCGGGAGGGGGTACCGCGGGGGAGGGCTTGCGCCCTCACCCGCGCCTTCGGGTCTAGACCGGACCTCCCGATCCCATCTCGGGGGCCGGCGGGTGTTCGTACATGCGCTCGCCCGCGCGTACCGCGACCTTCAACGTGTTTTCCGGAGGCGCAAGCGGGCACGCCCATCGTGGGCTGTAGACGCACGACGGGTTGTACGCGTAGTTGAAGTCGATGGTCAGCTCCGTCGATCCCGGCACCAGCTCCACCACCAACCCGTCGGTGTCCTTCGCTGTGTCAAACAGATAGCGTCCGCCTCCGTAGGTCTCGTGCCCGGAGGTGGCGTCCTTGAAGGGCACGAAAAGGCCGCCGGCGTACTGGACGAGGCTCAGCACGGTGAGCGAGCATTCCTGGTCCGCGAGCTTGAACACGAGCTTGCCCACGCGGCGGTACTTGATCGCCCCGTCCTCGCCGCCTGTGTCGATGACGAGCTCGTCACCGTCGCCAGGCTCGATGCGCGCCGATACACGGAAAGCTGGGTCCGGTGCGAAGTACTCGAGGCCGGTGAAGTGCGATCGCTCGTCAGCTTCGATCGGCGACTGCGGATGTGTTTTGAAAAGGTCATCCCGCTTGCGCCTGAACTCTGCGATGCCATCGTCACTCTTCGAGCGATACAGGTCGCCGACGCGGCGGCGCCAGTCGGCGAGGTCGATCACGTCCTGCACGGTTGACGCCGTGATGGCTGTCGTGAGCACGGACGCGGGGTCTGGCGCCGACAGCTGCGCGGTGGCGGCCCACGGCGGCGTGGCCGGTTCGGCGGCGGGCTCCGCCGGTCCCAACGCGGGAGATGGTGGCCGTGCCCGGGTGTCGGCACGCATGACGCGCCAGTGGTAAAGGCCGACGACTAGCGCCACGAACAGCGCGGCCAGGTAGTGGCCGAAGTCGAGGTTGTTCACGTCGTTGAGGCGCGGGTTCTGCTGCAAGAGCTGCTGCAGCACCGAGTAGACGAGCGCGACAGCAAAACCGAGTCCGGCCAGCACGCTGCCGAGCAGCGCGGCCCACAGGTAGAGCCGGCGGCTGACGGACTGGCGCTCTTCCGCGGCGGGGGCCTGACGCCAGTGCGCCAGCCACACGGCGCCGCCGACGGCAAACAGCGTGACGCCGATGCTCAGTGGGTTCTTCCAGTCGAAGGGGCTGACGCCGATCATTGGCGCCTCGAACTGCTCGGCGAGTGTCCACAAGACCTGCCCGGCGCCGAAAGCCATCGCGGCCAGGGACACGAGCGATGCGAGGTTGACGTAGAGCCGGCGGATCGCGGCCTGGCGCCTGGCCTCGCCGCTGGAAGCATCGCGTGACAGCCGGGTGCGCACGAGCAACCATGCGGGCACGAATACGATGAGCCTCGAGCCCGGATCAGCGAGCCCGGCCAGTATGTCGTTGCCGAGGCCGCCCGGGTTGTCGACCCCGATGAGACGCGCGAGGCTGTAATAAAGGATCTGGCTGCCGCCGTACAGCGCGAGGGTGATGCTGACGCCAACCGCCAGGAATCCCTCGACTGCTCGCAGCGTCGACTTGCGGTCGTCCTCGAGATAGCGGGTCGCCACGACGCGAGCGTGGAAGGACCAGAGGATGAATCCGGTCACCAGGGTGGAGACGGGCACGGACAGGCTGTCGTACTGGTAGAGGTTGCTGCCGAGCACCTTCGCCCATAGCAGCTTCAGTACCTCGGCCCCGCTGTACAGCATCAGCACAAAGCCGATGAAGAGCGCCGCGTACATGTACCAGCGCCGCAGCGTCGCCGACGCCCCTTGCTCGCCGACCGCCGCACGGTCGCGCGCGGCCATCCGGTAGTGCAGGAGCCAGATCACCAGCAGGACGAGCGCGTTCCACGTCGACTGCGCAGTGGGCACGGACGTGGTGTCGATGAGCGGCCCCTTTCCGAAACCAGGGGGCTGCGGGCCCACAAAAGGATCGAGCGACTGATGCAATGCAGAAGCGAGGCCGTTGCCCAGGTTGATCGTGAAGAACAGCGCGAAAACGAAGCAGGCCCAGTAGACGTAGAGGTGGCGGATCGCGGATGCGCGCTCAGCGGGATCGCGCATTGCAAACCGGCGCCCGATCCAGATGTGAATCGCCCAGACCGGTAGGCCGACGATGATGGCCGCGCCGTAGCCCGCGATGGCCGTTCGGCTGTCCTGCCATCCGGGGTCGTTCAGGAAGTAGAGGACATACGTGTCCCCAAGGCCCGAAATGCCGAACGCGACCACGACCAGCGACGCGGCGCTGACCAGGTAGATGTAGAGCCGGCGCAGGATCACGGGCGCCAGTCTAGTGATGTGCTCTTCAGTTGGCGCTTAAGATGCCTGCGTGATATCCGAGGAGCTGCTCGAGATCCTGGCCTGCCCCAAGTGCCACACCAAGATCGAGTACCGCGAACCTGACAAGCTTCACTGCCCGAACTGCAAAGTCTTCTATCCGATCGTCGACGGGATCCCGGTGATGCTGATCGAGGAAGCGCAGCCCGAGGCCGAAGAAAAAGAGACGTAGTTCTCTAGCGCCGCAGGGTTGGCCGGGCTCCGCCCGGCCATGACTTTGTTCCTAGCGCATTCAAGCGTCGCGGGGCGCAATCCAATAGATCAATCCAAACCTGGCACGGAAGGAGAGCAGACCCGGCGGCTACGCCGCCCGGTCGATGAGAGGAAACCTCGGGTTTCCTCTCATATCTACGCGGCGCAGCTGTAGTTGAGCGTGTTGACGTCCGTCCTGCTCGCCTTCCCCTGGTTGATGTCGGACTGCAGTTGGTCGCCGGTCAGCGCGTAAGCCTGGTCCGGCTGGCTGGCCGACGTGGCGAACACCATGCCGAGAACACGGCCCTGCTTGTCCACTAGTGGGCCGCCTGAGTTGCCCGGCCGCACGTGTGACTGAAGGACGTAAATCTGCCGCCTCACCTGGTTCGCGTTGTAGATGTCGCGACCCTCGGCAGGGATCGACCCGTCGACCACCGCCGGTTCGACCCTCTCGGGTCCGCCGCCTGGGTAGCCGATTACGGCGCCTTCGGTTCCACGGCCAGCGGGCGCGAAGGTGAGAGCCGGCCCGGCGTAGCCGGGGACGCGCAGGATCGCAACGTCCACCTCGGGGTCGAAGAAGACAACTGCGGCCGGAAGGACGGTGCCGTCCGCTGTCTCGATGCGGTGATCCGTCGTTCCAGAAACGACGTGGGCGTTGGTGATGATGAGGCCTCCGCCGATCGGGAATCCGCTACCCGTGACCAGTCCGCCGCAGCCGGTGCCGATCACTTTCACCGTGACCCCGGCTGCCGTCTGCACCTCGGGCGTGTTGACGTCGGTAGGAATGGGCAGCGCACCCGGCAGCGCTGGATCGAGGGTGTCGAAAGCTGACGGGAACGACGCGCCCGCAAGGATTCCCTGCACGCGCGCGAGGAAGCTCGGTGGGCGCGGCGCCACGCTGTCGAGAACGTGAAGGACCGTCGAGCGCTGCAGCGCGTATGAGAGGTCGGGGCTTGGCCCTCGCGAGAAGCTGAGGCCGAGGAACCAGCAAATCACCAGCACCGCCACCGCCGACAGCACGGCGCCCGCGACGGAGTCGGTACTCGTGTGGACTCGGCCCTTCAGGATCCGGTGCCGGATCGGCTGGCCGATCGCGAAGCCGATGCTGGATCCGAGGCTGCCCCCGATCACCAGCACGAGCACAGCGCCGAGGGGTCGGGCGACGGGATTGTCAATCCCGATGACATCGAGCAGCGGTTTCGCCGCGGCGGCGCCCACCACCACGCCGATCAGCAGGCCGACGTACTGGGCCAGGGAAAGCCAGAAGCCGCGGCTGAAGCCGTTGGCTATGCCCACGATCGTGGCCCCGACGATGACGAGGTCGATCAGGTTCAGAGCTATGCGCTCAGATTACGCAGCGGGGTCGCCCGGGTACCTAGTGATGAGCCTCGGCGTGCCCCTGTGGTTCGGGCGGATTCTCGAGCACGGCCTCCGCCGCCCGATTCCGGGCGTCGCCGCGCAGCACCCACCAACCAAGGCCGACCACGCCGAGGGTCGCCACCAGGAAGGTAAGGCTCATGAAGAGCCACGCGCCAACCCACTCGCCGGCGAGAAACATCGTCAGTGCGCGGGCGCCGGTTGAGCGGCGGTCTGCGGCTCGCGCTCTCCAGACTCGCGCAGGTCCCGCAGCGGCATGAAGCTCCGCACCGGCGGCACACGCTCGAAGTTGTAGGGAGGAGGCGGCGAGGTCGTCGCCCACTCGAGCGTGTTGGCGTGCCACGGGTCATCGCCCGCGACCTCGCCGTTTCTCCAGCTCGAGATGAGGTTGATCATGAACAGAAGCACGGAGAACGCGATCAGGAACGAGGAGATCGTGATGATGAGGTTCGTCGTCGCCCACGCCTCGTTGCTGTAGGTGGCGATGCGGCGCGGCATGCCCTCGAGGCCGAGCGTGTGCATGATCAGGAACGTTCCGTTGAACCCGATGAACAGGGTCCAGAAGTTCCACTCACCGAGCCGGCGGTTGAGCATCCGGCCTGTGATCTTCGGGAACCAGTAGTAGACGCCGGCGAAGATCGTGAACACGCTGCCGCCGAACAGCACGTAGTGGAGGTGAGCCACGACGTAGTAGGACTGGTGCAGCTGCGTGTCTACCGGCACAGACGCGAGGTAGATGCCGGTGATCCCGCCGATGAGGAACGTGGCGAGGAATCCAAACGCGAACTTCATCGGCACGGTGAAATCGATCGATCCCCACCAAGCGGTGGCCATCCAGTTGAAGAACTTGATGCCCGTCGGCACCGCGATGAGCATCGTCATCAGCATGAAGAAGCCCTCGACGTACGTGTTCATCCCCACGGTGAACATGTGGTGCGCCCAGACCGTCATCGAGAGGAACACGATGCCGAACAGGGCGGCCACCATCGACATGTAGCCGAAGATCGGCTTACGGGCGAAGACGGGGATGACCTCCGAGATCATCCCGAATCCGGGCAGGATCATGATGTAGACCTCGGGGTGGCCGAAGAACCAGAACAGGTGCTGGTAGAGCACCGGCCTTCCCGCGGTGGTGAAGAACTGAGTGCCCAGCTGCCGGTCGAACTCGAGCAGGATCATGGCGGCGGCCAGCGGCGCACCGACGACGAGCAGCAGGATCGAGGTCGAGATCTGCGCCCACACGAAGAGCGGCAGTCGGGTCAGCTTCATGCCGGGCGCGCGCAGCGCGACGATGGTCGTGAGGAAGTTGGTCGACGCCATGATGCCGCTGATCGCCCAGACGATGATGCTCAGCGCCCAGAAGTCCACGCCCAGGCTGTGTGACTGGTACGCCTTCTCGGTGAGGGGCGCGTAACCCGTCCAGCCTGCGTCGAGCGCGCCGCCGGTGAAAAAGCCGCTGTAGTAAAGGATGATCGACACCGGCACGAGCCAGAACCCGAGCAGGTTCACGCGCGGGAAGGCCATGTCGCGGGCGCCGATCATGATCGGGACCATGTAGTTGGCGATCCCGGTCAGGAAGATGGTGACGAAGAAGAAGATCATCGTCACGCCGTGCGCGGAGATGAGCTGGTTGTAGGTCTCCGCGTCGACCACCTTCTGGTTCGGCAGCGCCAGCTGTAGCCGGATGATGAGCGCGAAGATGCCGCCGATCAGGAAGCTGAGGATGCCCGTGACCATGTACATGATCCCGATCAGCTTGTGGTCGGTGGTCGTCAGCCACAGGCTGATCGGCTTCCAGAATGTGTCGTCGTAGGCCTTCGGGCGAGGCAGAACGGTGGTGGCCGCCATGGCTAGCTCATCCTATGCCCCGGCCTTCTGGGCCGCCAGCTGATCATTCACCCAGATCTGGTAATCCGACTGGTCCATGGCCTCCACGATGATCTGCATCGTGGAATGCCCTACCCCACATAGCTCGGCGCATTCGCCGCGCCATTTGCCGGGGCTGTCGATCTTGAGCCAGGAGAAGTTGTCGTAGCCGGGGACGGCGTCGGTCTTGCCCGAGATCGCCGGAACCCACCACGAGTGGATCACGTCGGTGCCCTGGAACTCGAGCTTGATCAGCGTGTGCGTGGGCACCACGAAGGGCGTGACCTCGCCCTGGAGCGTGCCCTCCTGATGCACGGTGAATCCCTCGGGGTACGTGTAGTTCCAGCCGAACTGGTGGCCGCTTATCACCACGAGCATCTGCTGGTTGTTGATGGGTTGGAAGTCCTTCTGCAGCTCGACGAAGCTGTAAAGCGCGATGGCCAGGACCACGACCAGCGGAGCGATCGTCCAGGCGATCTCCAGGCGCGTGTTGCCGTGGACCTGGGGCGGCACATAGCCAGCCGGCTGGCTGGAGCGGCGGTACCTGACCACGATCCACAGCAGCGCGGCCTCGACGCCGATGAAGATGATCAGCGCCGGCACCGAAATTCCTATGTAGGTCTGATAGATGTCCGCGCCGTTGGGCGACACGGGCTGCGGGAAGATGGGGGACAGGCCGCCGATGCCGCAGCCGCTGAGCGAGATCGCAGCCACCAGGAGCCCGAATGACCACACCAGGCTTCTAGTGATCAACCGCACGGCCCAAAAGTATATCGGCGGCCGGTTGGCCGACCCGGCGACCGCTCAGACTTTAGAATCGGAATCCGAACGTGGCCAAAGCCAGAAAGCCTCGCTATGTCGACGTGGCCAACCCATCTCTGGCTGTCGACTGCCCGCGCTGCGGCCTGCGGACCGCCCGTTTCGTCGATCACTGCCGCAACTGCGGATACAAGCTGTGGCCCTCGAGCGTGATGGCCTCGGCGGCGTTCAAGGCCTGGCAGGCGGCTGATCCGGAGCAGCGCCACGAAGTGTCGCGGTTCGACCTCGAGGTCCCGGTCTCGAACGACAACGTTGTGGACTATGACGCGCGAGCCCACGAGCTCGGCATCCACATCTTCCCGAACAGCAACTATCCGTTTGTCATCTGCCTGGGGGCCCTGTTCCTCGGACTGGCCGCCATCCCCTTCGCGGCCGAGGCGCGGATCGCGCTTGCGGTCATCGGAGGGGTGATCTTCCTGAGCGGCGTGGTGGGCTGGGTCTGGTTCGAGGACACCAACCTGTACGAGGCAAGCGCGGCCGGACCTGAGGCCGAGCACTGATGGCAGTCGCCACGATGCAGCCGCAGGCGCCTCGGTATCCGGCGATCAAGCCGGGGATGATGGGCATGTACATCTTCCTGGCTTCCGAGGTGATGTTCTTCGGCAGCCTCTTCGCGATGTACTTCTACCTGTTCGGCTCCCACATCGTGTGGCCGCCTCCGCCGCCGTCGACGACTCCCGAGTTCTACGTCAACTGGTGGCCGATCCCGTTCGTCAACACGATCGTCCTGCTGTCCAGCGGTGTGACGTGCCATTTCGCGAGCGAGGCGATCGCGCACGACAACCGCCGCCAGTTCTTCCTCCTGCAGGTCGCCACGATCGTCCTGGGATTCGGATTCGAGGCCGGCCAGCTGTATGAGTTCATAAGTGCATTCGGGCGGGGCTTGACCCTGCAGGCGAACACCTTCGCCAGCGCCTTCTTCACGATGACCGGCTTCCACGGCCTCCACGTTCTCGGCGGCCTTATCCTCCTGATCCTCATCCTGTTCCGCGCAGCGCGGGGGCAGTTCTCGTCGCAGCACCATGTCGGGGTCGCCGCGGTGACGCTCTATTGGCACTTCGTCGACGTGGTGTGGATTTTCCTTTTTGGGATCCTTTATCTCGGGATTACGCTGTTCCGGTGAGGAAGACCGTCGCGTTCGCGCTCGTGGCGCTCGTGGCGCTTGCGTTGGTTGCGGCTTGCGGCGGCAGCAGCTCGGCCCAACCTTCGGGCTCGATCAAGGTGACGATGACGGAGTACAAGTTCGATCCGTCTACCCTCAGCGAGCCTTCAGGCAAGCTCGTGTTCTTTCTGGTCAACGGCGGCTCGATCGCGCACGACTTCATCATTCGCGACTCGAGCGGCAATCGGAAGGCTGGGAGCGAGCTCATCTCGGCGGGCGACACCAGCATCTTCACGGTCGACAGCATCGACGCCGGTACCTATACGTTCTTTTGCGACCAGCCCGGGCACGAAAGCTCGGGCATGAAAGGCACCCTCACCATCACTTAGCAGCTCGCCGTGGGCGAGCTACGTCTATTGAGATGGTGAAGGGCTGGGCCCGGCCTTCACGCTGACCAGCTCGACCTCGAACACGAGCGTCGCGTTGGGCGGGATGATCGACGCTCCCGTGTTGGGGTCCGTCTGGCCCTGCGTGCCGTACGCGAGCGCCGCCGGGATGATGAGCTTGCGCTGGCCGCCGGCGGCCATGCCCGGTACCCCCTCGTCCCATCCCGCGATGACCTGGCCCTTCCCGATGCTGAACGTGAACGGCTGATTGCGACTGCGGCTCGAGTCGAAGACCGTGCCGTCGGCCAGCCAGCCTGTGTATTGCACGGTCGCGTCGTCGCCGGTTCGGGCGACGGTGCCCGTGCCGACCTTCAGGTCGATGATCTTGAGCCCGTCCGGAAAGACGATCGGTGTGAGGCCGTCGCCGGCGTGGAAGTCGTCAGTGCCGGGGCTGGGCGTCACCTGACCCGGGCTCTCGTTGGCGACCGGGCTGTTGCTGGCGTAAGGATCCGAATAGCCGCATGCGGCCGCCGCGAGGACGACGGCGGCCACGAGCCCGGCGAATCGCCAACTCACGAGGCGCTGACGTCGATCGACTTCATGGTGTCGCCGACCTGGATCTTGTCGATGACCTCCATCCCTGACGTGACTTCGCCGAAATGGTTGTAAACCCCGTTGCTCGCAAGGAAGGGAGCGTCGCCGAGCGTGATGAAAAACTGCGACCCGCTCACGCCGGCTGCGCTCAACGCCATGCCCACCGTGCCCCGAGGCCAGCGTGAAGGATTGCTCTCGTCAGGAAGCTTGTAGGCGGGACCGCCCGTGCCGTTGCCATCAGGGTCGCCGCCCTGGACCACGAATCCCGCCACGACGCGGTGAAACGTGAGGCCGTCGTAGTAGCCCTCCTGCGCCAGCGCCACGAAGTTGTTCACGGTCTTGGGTGCAAGTTTGGGATCGACGAAGCTGATGACGAAATCGCCGCGCGACGTGTGCACCGTAGCCACGTACTTCTTACCGGCATCGATCGAATCGGGCGGCGGCGTGTTGCGTCTAGCCATTGGGGATCGTCTTCATTCTACCGAGAGGGCTCGCGGGCTCCGATCCCGAGGAGGCCCGCCAGGCCGACCGCGAGCACGGCGCTCACCACCAGGGCCGCGGGCACCCCGGCGGTGGCTGCGATGCCGCCGCCGACGAGCGGTCCCAGGAAGAAGCCGAACGCGACCGAGCTCGCGTTGATGCCGAAGACCGTGCTCTGTACCTCGTTGGGTGCTTCCATGCCGATCATGGCCGCAGTCGCAGGCACCACAGTGCCATTCAGCAAGCCCGATATGCCCACGATGAGCACCACGAGCGCCGTCGATCGCGCGGCAGGCAGGAGCGCCAGCGTCCCGGCCAGCAGCAGCGCCGCGATCGCAGTGGTGCGCACGTAGCCAAGACGTCTCGTGACCCGCGTGTAAGCGACCGCCGCGCCACTGTTCGTGATCCCCGCCGCCCCGAACGTGAGTCCCGCCGCGGCCGCAGCCCCGTTCCCGAGCATCTCGAAGAGCTTCAGCACGACGAGCTGTTGGCTCGCACTCTGCACCAGGGTCAGCAGGCCCTGCGCGCCGACGAGCACCGCGATCGCGCGCAGCGTCCCGGGTCGCTGACGGATCGTGGCCAGGGTGCCGGGCCGCGTGCCTTCCGGACGTCGCCGTTCGCTTTCCCGAACGACGAACAGGACAGGGACCATCGACAGCATCAGGAGGATTCCGCCCCCCAGAAACACCAGTCGCAGGCCGATGGCGGAGCCGGCGAGTCCGCCGATGACCGGACCCAGAGCACCGCCCAAGGCGATCGAGGAGGTAAGCACACCGAGTGCCCAGCCGACCCGTGGCCTCGGCGTTTCCGCCGCCACGAGCGCCGTCGCAGCGGCAACGGTGCCGCTGGTCGCGCCCTGCAGGAAGCGGAGGACCACAAGCTGGGTAGGGGTCTGGGCGAGGAACATCAGTCCCACAAAGATGGCGCCGCCGACCATCGAGCGGATGAGCATCGGCTTTCGTCCGAACCTGTCGCCGAGGACGCCCCAGATCGGGCTCGCGATGGTCATGGCAAGGCCCGACGCGCTGGCCGCTGCGGCGGTCCAGAGGTCCAGGTCTCGCCCCGAGTGGACGTGGAGGTCCTGCGCGATGAAGATCGAAAGGAATGGGAACGCGAAGCTGAAGCCGAAGATGGCCGTGAACTCAGCGAACCAGAGAGCGGCGAGGTTGCGCCGCCAGGCGACCGGGTTCGGTGCGCTCGCGCCGCTCAGTTCGCCAGCAGCTCGACGATGCGGTCGGGGGTGATGGGGATGCGGTCCACGACCGCGTTCGGGCGGCGTTGCCGGATTGCGTCCTCGACGGCCGCCGAGATCGCCGCTGGAACGGGTATGGTCCCGCTTTCGCCCGCGCCCTTGAAGCCTTCCGGGTTGGAATCGGTGGGCGTTTCGATGTGCGTGAGGATCGGCGTCGCCGTCACCTCGCCCGCGCTGACGATCGAGTAGTCGAGGAAGCTGGCGCCCTTCGGGGTGCCGTCGATGTCGTACGCCGCTGACTCGAACATCGCGTAGCCGAGCCCGTGGGCGTAGCCGCCGATCAGTTGGCCGTCGAGCGTGAGTCGATTGATCGCCTTGCCGGTGTCGTGAGCGATGACGTAGCGCAGCACTTCGACCTGGCCGGTGTCCGGGTCGACGGCGACGATCGCCGCGTGGCATCCGCTCGCGAAGGTGCTCGGGCGGGCGGGATCGAAGGTCTCCAGCACCTCGAGGCCCTGGTCGGGGATGACGTCGGTGGCCGGCACCCGCCGTGACGGCGTCCCGCGCACGGTGATGTCGCCGTCTTCGAGCACGATGTCCTCGGCGTCGGCCTCGAGCACTTCGGCGCCGCGCTCGAGCAGCTGGCGCCTCATCGCCGTCGCCGCGCGGGACGCGGCGTTGCCGACCTGGACGGCGCTACGGCTGCCGGCGGTGAGCAGCGCGAACGGGACGTTGGCGGTGTCGCCGGCCGTGACCTTGATCTTCTCGAAAGGCCAGCCGAGCCTGTCGGCCAAGACCATGGCGGCCATTGTTTCGTGGCCCTGGCCTCCAGGCGTCGAGCCGAGGTAGACGTGCGCGATCCCATCTTTGCCGAGCCGCACCTTGGCCGGCTCGCCGCGGCCGAAAGCGGTCGTCTCCACGCAGCACGCGAGGCCCAGGCCGATGAGCCTTCCGTCACCGGCGGGTTTCGTGCCAATCTCCTCGACGGCCAGGTCCAGCAGCTTCGGATAATCGCCGCTGTCGTAGACGTATCCCCCGCGACCCGCGGGAAGCCCGGTGGTGTACGGGATCTGCGCCGGCTGAACCAGGTTTCGTCGACGCAGCTCGACGCGATCGATCTTCAGCTCGGTTGCCAGCGCGTCCATCGCCCTTTCGATCGCGTAGTTGCCGACCGGTCGCCCGCCACCTCGGATGAATCCCGTAGGGCACGTGTTGGTGTAGACGAGCACGGCCTCGACATCCATCGCGGGGAGGACGTACGCCGAGATCATGTGGCCGATGATGATTTGCGGCTGACCGGTCCCCGAGCCGGCGTACGCGCCGACGTCGTGGACGATGCGGCCGCGGAGTCCACGCAACTTGCCGTTGCTGTCGGCGGCGATCTCGAGATCGATCGCGGTGCCGTGCGCCTGCGCGGTGGTGGCGCCGTCCTCGCTGCGGCCGGCGGTCCACGTGGCCGGCTTCTTGAGGCGCCACGCGACAAGGGCCGTCAGCACTTCTTCGGGGAAGACCATGCCTTTGGCGCCGAATCCGCCGCCCACGTCCTCGGCGATGACGCGAACCTTCTCCTCGGGCAACCCCGCGATCGACGCGATGGCGTTGCGGACGCCGAAGATGCTCTGCGTGGACGTCCAGACTTTCAGGCCGTCTGTCTCCGCGTCGTATGCGGCGGTGACGCAGCGCGGCTCCATCGCCGCGCCCGCGA
>DASYXY010000013.1:0-2849 GCA_035934385.1 Candidatus Dormiibacterota bacterium | reverse complement strand
GTCTAAGAAGGAGGGAAAGGTTTCGGGGTAGCTGTCCAGCGCCTCATGGACTTGCGCCAAGGCATGCCCGGCGCCCCGGCTTGTTGCGAGCGCATCAGGATCGTGATCCTGATGGCGCCAGAACGTCATCGCAAAGTCGCCAAGTCCGTGCGGGCCCGGCGGCAGTTCCTGGCTAGGGCCAACGACCGGGGCGCCGGCGCGGATAAGGTGGCGTGCGATCTCGAGCTCGGTGGCCAACTTGCGCCAACCGCGATCTCCAACCGAGGCGCGGTAGATCTTCGCTACGACCGGTGACGGGCCGAGGTGAACTACAACGTTGGTCGCGTCGTGCAACACCCGGGCCTGCTCGGCCGCGATGCCATGACGCCGGGCGATCTCTTGAGCCGCCTGGACAGCCGGCCCGTTTCGTACTGAAATTGTGTGCCCCATCGAACTGATGGGCACTGTCCATCGGAGGGGGCATGTTCCGAATCGGGGACATACCCATCAGCCACCCCCAAAGTTGTTGAATCGCGGCGGCGGGGGTCGCCTTAGGTTGGCATCACCGTGGTTATGGCGGCGACTTCGAAGCGACTTCGCAGGGCGAGCTTGCCCAGGATGTTGCTCACATGGTGCTCTGCAGTTTTCGGGGAGATGAACAGCTTTTCGCCGATCTGTGCGTTGGTCAGCCCCTGGCCAATCAGATCGACTATCTCCCGCTCGCGCCGGCTGAGGGGCGCCAGCGGGTCTGCCGGAGGGCGGGGACTGTAGGACACCTTGGCTCCGAGCCGTCGAAGGAGGGTCGCGCAGACTTCGGCCTCGGGCGCGTCCAACCTTTCATATATCGCGAGGGCGGCTCGGGCTTCGGTGACAGCCACGTCGGCGTCGGTATCCGCCACAAGCCGCGCCAGCGCCAGATGCAGAGCGCCCTTGGTCAGGACCTGTTCGATGGGCGCGACGGCTTGCAATCCCGCCTCGAGCGCGGTGGTCGCCGGGCCGGCCTTCCCCTGCGCAGACAACACGTTGCCCATCGCCAACGCCGCTTCGCCGATCAGCGCGGGTGATCGCGTCTCGCGCGCCAGGCGTTCGGCGCTCTCGGCCGCGCGGCGGGCGGCATCGACGTCACCGCGCGCGATCTCGGCGTTCGCAAGCAATGCCAACAGCGGCACCGCTCTCACATGGTCTTCGCCGATCTGCCGCAGCGCCTGCTTCACCGACGAGACGGCATGCTCGAACTCACCACGGACGTAGTGCAGCTTCGCCCGGGTCGGGATCGCTTCCCACCGATCGCCGCACGCGGCGAGCAGCTGCTCCGCCTCCCGAAGTCGGCCCTGCCGCACTCGGAGGTCGGCCAGCGAAGCGCGCGACATCACGCGGTGGAGAAAGAAACCGTTCCGACCGGCAGTTAGGCTGAGGGTTAGCGCAGTCTCGGCGTCGTCCCAGCGACCCACCTGGCAGAGAAGGCTGCCGTACGTCGCCTGGCAGTGCGCGAACAATATGGGTGCCTGCTGATCGCTTGGCGATATGCCCACCTCATCTAAGACTCGGAGCCACGCGTCGGCCCGGGCAAGATCACCAACCCGTTCGCAGGCGGTCAGGGTGCAACACGAAACCTGGCCCGCCGCGAAAGAATGGACCTCGCCCCCGCTGACAATCGCCATCGCCTCATCGATCAGCTCCATGCCTTCGGCGCCGCGTCCAAGCGTGACCAGAGCCAGCCCTTGGTCCGCGAGCGCCTTGCACTCGAGGTCGAGGTCCTCGAACTTTCGCGCCAGCTTGACGGCCTCGGCCGCCTTGGTGGCGAGGGCCCCGACGTCGGTGACCGAACAGCCGACGAGACCCAGCTCGACCCAACCGCGCTCAACGCACTCTCCCTCGTCCGCCAACATCGTGCGGCCCCGCGAGAACCAGCCGCGGGCTGCGACCTGGTTGTTCAGCCCTTCGAAATAGATTCGCCCAACCGCGGCAGCCGCGAGCGCGGCTCGCCTCTTGCGCCCCTGCTTTCTGAGTCCTCGGTAAGCGGCCAGCGCGGTCGTAAGCCCGGCGTCGAAGTCATGAACCATGTATTCGAGGAACGCGACCTCGAGCTGGACGCCGGGGTCACCATCGCGATCGAAGCTATCGAGCAGATCGCGGCGCCGTTTCTGGAGGTCTGGAGCCTTCAGGGAAGCTCGGAGACCTGCGGTTGCGGTCGGTTCGCCGTGCTTGAAGGGGAGTGTTTCCAGCTTGGTCATGTTCCAGCGCAAGCCTAGTCGCACGCCAAGCCGTCGAGGACTGCGGCGCGCGAAATGGGGAACGCAAATGGGTGTCCGCCCGATGTTCTCCGCGCCCAGTGCGGGCAGAGTTGGCTCAGCCGTAAGACTGCCGGACACGTTTGCAGAGGAATTGCCATGGCTGAGCTTTCAACACGATCGATTGAGGCGGCGAGAAACGACGTTGTGGTCGTGGCGCCGCCGCAGCCACTGGTGTCGGCGCGCACCTGGGCGGCGCTGGCAATCCTGTGTCTGGGCGCGTTTCTTGTCGTCCTCGACACAACCATCGTCAACATCGCCATTCCCAGCATCATGACGGGGCTCCACTCAAGCCTCGACCAGGTTCTCTGGGTCCTGAACGCGTACACCCTGGTCTATGCGGCTCTATTGATCACAGGTGGGCGGCTGGGTGACCTCTACGGCCCGAGGCGTTTGCTGATCGTCGGCATTCTGGTTTTCGATGGAGCATCAGTCGCCTGCGCACTGGCGCCGTCGGCCGGGATCTTGGTCACGGCGCGCGTGCTCCAGGGAGTGGGCGGAGCGCTGATGACCCCACAGACGCTCGCGATGATCCCGGCGATCGTGCCGGCCAACCGACGCGGCCGGGCGATCGGTTTG
>DASYXY010000072.1:0-2842 GCA_035934385.1 Candidatus Dormiibacterota bacterium | reverse complement strand
GACCGCAACCCGCCGGGTGCGCAAAACGGAGCCGAGCGCCCCGCGGATCATCCGGGCGCTTTCGCTGTAAGCGAAAACCATTTGTTTAAGGCAAACGATACGCCGGTCGCTGCTGAAATGGTCAGTCCTTCAGGTTGGTCGGGTCCAGCAGCTCCTGCTTCGGACGCTCGATCTTCTGGCGCGATCGCATGATCTCGATCAGCTTCTTGCGGCCCTTGGGCGGGCCGATCATGATCGCGCCGACCAGCCGGTCGTCCTTGAAAAACAGCTTGCGATAGAACTTCTCCTCGAAGCTGAAGGTCCGCACCGACTCGAGGCCGGGCTGCACGTCAGGCGTGACGCCCATCACGGCAAGGGTGGAGCCGAACATTGTCGTCGTGTAGGTGGGCACGTCGAAGAAATCCTCGTCGGCGCCGGCCATGTTGCGCGCTGCCACCTTGCCGTGCGCCTCGGCGTTGTCCCACGTGCCCATCTGGTTGTGCCGCTCGACCATGAGGTCGTAGAACACCGCGATGTCGCCGGCCGCGTAGGCGTCGGGGGCAGAGGTGCGCAACTTGGCGTCCGTGACGATCCCCTTGTCGAGCTTGACGCCGTCGCGCGCGGGCTCGGTGTAGTAATCGAGTCCGACGCCGTACGTCAAAAGGTCGAACTCGACCTTCTTGCCGTTGACGGTCTCGGCCAGGAACTTGCCGTTGAGCCGGCTGAACTTCTGCACCTCGTCCGAGGTGATGAACTCCACGCCCTGCGCCTCACCGAGCTGGCGGCAGAGCTGCCCGCCTTCCTCGTCGAGGACGTAGCGGAGGAACCACGGCCCGCGCATGATCCAGGTGACCTGCGCCTTATGCCGAAAGCTCACGCCTTCGGCGAGCTCGTAGCCGATGAAGCTGCCACCCATTACCAGCACGCGCTCGCTCGCGTCCGCGCTCGCGATGATCGCGTCCGTGTCGTCGAGGGTCTGGAAGCCCATGCACGCTGAGACTTCCGTCGAGCCGGACCAGGGCGGCGGCTTGGGCCGGCCGCCCGTGGCGATCAGGATCGCGTCGTAGCGAAACTCCTGGTCGCGATTCGTGCGCACGACCTTCTCGCGAAAGTCGACCTCAGTCGCCCACGTCTCGAAATGGATCTCGATGGTCTGCCCCGCCGACTGCTCAACAGTCCGCATGAAAACTTTCTCGCGTCGAACCTGTCCGCGCAGGTATCGCGGCAGCGCGACCCGGTTGTAGAGCGGGTGCCGCTCCGCGGCGATGATCGTGATCGAGGCCTCGGAGTCCGCCTTGCGCAGGTCTTCGGCACAGGTCTGGCCGGCGATGCCGTTGCCGAGAATGACGTAGCGGCGCGTCAATTAGGAAAGCGAGAGCGCGTATACGTAGGCGCTGGCTTCGACATCCGCGAAATCGTATCCGCTCGCTCGAAGGTCCTCTTCGGCAGGGTGATGCGGAGGCAGGTTGACCGTCACGTGGGTAAGGCCGTCGGCGTCCGCCTCGAACCGCAGGGCCATCAGCAGCTCGCGCAGCGCGCCGCCGGAGCCCGCCAGCATCGCCACCGCGATGTTCTGACTCCACGGCTCACGCAAGAGCGCGATGGCGCGGCCGCCCGGTCCAACCCGAATCAATCCATCGCGAGCGACCCGTTCCAGCTCCTCGGCGTTGACGTTGCGTGAGCCGTTCAGGTCGGGGACGACGCCGCCGTAAAGCTCGAAGCCCGGGCTTGCCGCCACCACCGGCCACAGCCGCTTCGCCTCAGGCGCGTCGGGGATGCGCGCGGGCTCGCCACCCTCGACTCGATTCCCGCGCCACCACTTCACTTCGACCAGCCTGCGAAATCCCGCTGACTCGAACAGGCCCACCGCAGGCGCGTCGCGTGTGGCGAGACGCATCTCGCGGAAGTTTTGCTCGCGTGCTTCGGCGATCGCGGCTTCGAGCATCGCGCGCGCGATTCCCTGGCGCCGATGTTTCTCCGCTACCCGCAACCCCTCGTACCAGATGAGGCCCGGGGCGTAGGCCCGCAAACGCTGGACGCCGACGACCACGCCTTCGAGCTCCGCTGCCTCGAATGCTGCGCCGGCGTCGGAGACCCAGCGGTCGAAGACCTTGGGGATGTAATCGCGCCCACCCCACACCTCGCTCGTGATTTCGAGGATGCGGTCCCGATCCGCCGGCCTGACGGGCCGTATGGTCAGCTCTTCTGTGGCTGCCAATGCGCAACCCCCGAAAGTGCAAGCCCACCGTCAAAGACGAGCTGGGCGTCCTCCGGTCGAAGAATCTCCTCGAGCACCGCGCGCCCCACCGATTCATCCCATCCATCTCCCACCACGGCGCGCACATCGACGATCGCTTCGTCCATATCCGCGTACCGCGTGACGATCGGATAGCGGAGGAAATCGACATCCGGTGCGATGCCCATCTGCACCAAAAGCATGAACAGGTCGCTGAAGCGCGGAAGCCGGGGTCCGGCGTCACCGAACAGTCGCCTGCGCACCTCCACGGCGGGATGCGGCAGGTCGGTCTGGCGAAGCATCACGAAGACACGCTCGCGCGCCGACCGCTCGAGCTTGGTTATGAATGGCACGGGATCGGCGACTCCGTAAAGCACGTGGCTGCAGATCACGAGATCCGCGGGAGCGACCTCCGCGTCCTCCCAGGTGCTCGCGACCACAGTGATGTTGTCGCGCGGTGCGATGTGCGAGCGCATGCCTTCCGAGGGCTCGACCGCGGTGACCCATTCGAGACGTTGAGCGAGCGCGACGGTGTGGCGACCGGTGCCGGCCCCGACGTCGATCAGCGTTTTGCGCGGTAAGAGGTACGGTTCGAGGACTTGCAGAAACTCGTCGACACGGTGATGG
>DASYXY010000031.1:0-2151 GCA_035934385.1 Candidatus Dormiibacterota bacterium | reverse complement strand
CTGCGCTACGCGCGGGCCATGACGGCCGCCGACTCCGATGCCGAGGACCTGTGGGAGACCGCGATCGCATCCGAGCCGAAATGGCCGTTCGATCACGCCCTGGCTCAGCTGTCGTGTGGGGCGTGGCTGCGGCGCCGGCGCCGGATCACTGAGGCGAGGTCACATCTGCGGTCGGCGCAGGAGATATTCGAGGCGCTGGGGGTTCAGCCCTGGGCGGAAAAGGCGCGCCTTGAGCTGCGCGCCTCAGGCGAGCGCGCCGCCGAGCCGCTCACGGCGCCGCGACGTCCCCTCTCCGCGCAGGAGCTCCAGATCGCGCAGCTGGCGGCCGCCGGGCTCTCCAACCGGGAGATCGGCGACCGCCTGTTCCTTTCCCACCGCACAGTCGGCGCGCACCTGTATCGCGTATTCCCGAAGCTGGGCGTCGCGTCGCGGTCAGAGCTGGCGGGAGCCCTCGCGGCGGTTCAGGCCGGCGCTCCGGCGAGCCAGGGAGGCGTGTAGGCGCCAACCCCGTAGACGAAAGCCAGCAGGTCGTCTGCCGCCCACTCCTCGGCGATCTTTCCGTCCTCGATCCGGTACACGTCGACCGCGTCCCACCTGACGCGCTTGCCGGATGCCGGGATCCCGAGGAGGTCTCCCTGGTGCGTACCCTCGACGACGGCGCGCACCGAGACGATGTCTCGCTCGGCGATGATGTCCTGCTCGACGTTGCGCAGGTCCGGCAGCGCGGCGACGATGGCGCCGATCAGCCCGGCGAACTTGTCACGACCCTCGACCGTGCCGAGGGTGCCGCCGTGCCACTTGATGTCCGCTGTCATGTAGTCGGCCGCTCGATCCGCCTGGTGTTTGTTGAAGGCGGTCTCGATGAACGCACGAACGATCTGTTTGTTCTTCTCGATGTCGTTGCTCATGCGACCGAATCTACGAAGGCCGGCCGGTCCTGGGCTTCAGTCAAACGACTGCATTTTTCCCGTGGTGCGCACCGGCCACCTACGCGATAGTCCGGACTAACGCGCATTTTCGCTTCCGAGAGTGATCGATAGTCCGGACTATCGCGGGGCTAGGTGCGGGCGAATCAGCGATCGCGCTTGAGGCGGAAGGTCGCGATCGCCGCCTGACGGTAGCGCTCCGCCAGGTCGAAATAACGAGCTGCGTCCGAGGCCAGGTCCGGATCGTGATCACTGTGCCGGCGGCCCAGGGCCACGGCGGCGAACTTGGCGCCGCGCATGTACGGTTCCAGCTGCTCGAACGGTAGTGGCCTGTCACCGCGTGCCATCAATCACCTCCACTCAACGACGCGAACAGCTCGTCGTCGGTCGGCCGGTCCGCGTAATCCACGCCGACGTACCGCCACGCGATCGCACCGTCCTTCCGAATGGCAAAAATCGACGGCCTGGCGATTCCGCCCTCGCCGTCGGTCCACACGCCCCATTCCTTGATCACGCGACCCTCGGGATCGCTGAGCAAGGGAAAAGGCAAGAGCAGCTTGTCGACCATTGCGAGATTGTTGGCGACCGGGTCGACGGATATACCCGCGACGCTCACTCCCGCCGATTCAAATCGAGACCACTCCCGTGCGTACGAGGCCAACTGCCCGTTGCAGTAGGGTCACCAATCGCCGCGGTAGAAGACCAGGAGGACTGGCCCTCGAGCGAGGTGGTCCGCCAGCCGCCAGGTATTGCCCTTCTGGTCGGGTAGCTCGAACTCAGTTGCCTTGTCCATCGCCTCCATCATGCGCCGCGCGCCGGCCTAGGCAGACCGCCTTCGCGCTTCCCATGCGTCCAGGTATTGGAGTCCGACCACGCAGGCCAGCCCCTCCTCGCGGAGGGGCGCAGTGCCACGGATGGACGCGATGAACAACGGCCATATCCCGATCTCACAGCCCGGAAGGCCGACCGCTACAGAAAGCAGAAGGGCGACCAGGCCTTCGATAAGCATTGCGACGTCGAACCACCACACGAGGTCCGCGACCGGGAAACCCCATCCCGTGCCGTTGATGGCAAGCGTCGCCAATACAGCCACGAGACCGGCCGCCACCGCGACCACGACGGCGCCGATCTGCCAGCGCCTGCGGGAGGCCGCGCCGCCGAAAGCAAAACCGACCGCGCCGGCAAGCAAGACGTAGGTGAGGAGCATCAACGCCAGCAGGATCCA
>DASYXY010000025.1:0-20667 GCA_035934385.1 Candidatus Dormiibacterota bacterium | reverse complement strand
GGGGTACAGGATCCCGCTCGGCATCAGCTGGAACTTGAACTCGCCGTCCTCGGTGATGACGGTGTGCCCGGCGTTGTTCCCGCCCTGGCTGCGGATGACCATGTGGGCCTTGGCGGCGAGGTAATCGATGACCTTGCCCTTACCCTCGTCGCCCCACTGACCGCCGACCAGGATGATGACCACCGGTCTACGCCTGGTCGGTACCCGGCTCGGGGCGCCTCGTCTCCAGGTTGTAGAACCGGGTGTGGTCGCGGCGGAACTTGAGCTCGACCATGCCGGTCGGTCCGTTGCGGTGCTTGGCCACGATCACCTCGGCGACCCCTGGCTTTTCTTCGGACTTGTAGTACTCAGGTCGGAAAAGAAACACCACCAAATCCGCATCCTGCTCCAGCGCACCGCTCTCACGAAGGTCACTCAGGATTGGCCTCTTGTCAGGTCGCTGCTCAGGCTGCCGGCTGAGCTGGGAGATCGCGATGACTGGGACTCTGAGCTCGCGCGCCAGGCCCTTTAGGGCCCTAGAAATCGAAGAAACCTCCTGCACGCGATTGTCGTCGCCCCCGTGAGCCCTACCGCGCATCAGCTGCAAGTAATCGACGACGATGAGGTCGACGGCATGTCGCAATTTGGCCTGCCTGGCCTTGAGCTGAAGTGTGAGCTCGTCCATGGAAGGCGAGTCGTCGATGTAAATCGCCGCCTCCCCAAGCGGACCCAAAGAATTCGAGACTCGATCGAACTCCGCCTCACTCAAAAGCCCACGATGAAGCCTCTGCGCGTCGATCTGTGCCTGCGAGGTGAGCAGCCTTTCGGTTAGTTGCTCCTTCGACATCTCAAGGCTGAAGATCGCAATGGACTTCTTGGCGTCCAGCGCCGCGTGCAAAGCAATGTTCAGTGCCAGCGCCGTTTTGCCCATCGAGGGCCGGCCCGCCACGATGATCAGGTCGGAGTCCTTGAAGCCGCCCGTCATTCGATCCAGGTCGTGGAAGCCTGAGGGAATCCCGATGACCCCCTGCCCGCTCTCCATCTGCAGCGAGATCCGCTCCATCGCCGGACCGAGCAGGTCGTAGAGCCGCGCCAGCTCGCGCTGGTCGCGATCGTCGGCCACGCCGAACACGAGCGACTGCGCCTGGTTGATCGCGTCCTCGGCCTCGATCGAATCGTCGTAACCGTAGCCCGCGATGTTGCCGCCGGCCGAGATCAGCCGGCGCTTGTACGCCTTCTCCTTGACGATGCGGCCGTAGTACTCGATGTTCGCCGAGGTCGGGGCCGCACCCTGCATCGACGCCAGCTGCGCGCGGCCACCGATGCGGTCGAGCACACCCATCTGCTGCAGCTGCGAGGCCACGGTGACGTTGTCGATCGGCTCGCCGGCGGCGAAGAGGTCGAGCGCCGCGCGGTAAACCTGCCCGTTGTTCTCGCGGTAGAAGTCCTCGGGGTGCAGGAACTGCAGAACCTTCGCGATGGACAGTGGGTCGAGAAGAATGGAACCCAGCACGGACATCTCGGCATCCAGGTCGTGTGGTGGCACCCTCCCGGGTGTCAGCGCGATGGTCGCCATGAGCTGCTAGCGGTCCTGGGTGACGATCAGATTGACGTGGGCCGTGACATCACGGTGCAGACGCAGAGGAACCTGGTGCTCGCCGAGCGTCTTGATCGGCTCCTTGATGTCGATCTTGTGGCGGTCGATGTCGACGCGGTGCTGAGCCTTGAGCGCGGCTGCGACGTCCTGGTTGGTGATCGACCCGAAAGCTTTGTCCTCGGCGCCCATCTTCAACCGCACCACCACAGTCTTGTTGCCGATCTCATCGGCGAGAGCCTGAGCCTCGGTGCGGTCCTTGGTCTCACGCCTCGCGGCCGCCTCGCGCAAGCGCTTGCCCTCGGCCTCGACACCTCGACCAGCGATCACGGCGAGCTTCCGCGGCAGCAGGTAGTTGCGACCGTAGCCGTCGGCGACCTCCCTGATGTCGCCGGCCTTGCCGACGCTTTCGACGTCCTTGGTCAACATCACCCGCACAGCCCTAGCCCTCCGCTACCGATGAATATGGATCGTCGAAGTCGTCCTCGCGCCGGAAGCGCGACCTGATTCGGGTCACGACGCGGCCGGCCCCGTGCCGCGCGGCGGCCATCGTGTCACGCACGTCCCGATCGAAGGTGCTGTCGTTCGCCGCCAGCGCCGCCTCATGCTCGCGGCGGATGTCCTCCGGGCAAGCTTCGATGAATGTCTGCACCGCAAGGATGCCGAGGGCGAGCATGTCGAGCTCGCCCAGCACGGGGATCCAGGCGGGGAAGTCGATAGGGCTGACGATCACGCCAAGAGCCGCGATAAGCAATGCCTTGGGCGCTCTCGGGACCCTTTCGTCGCGCAGCAGGCAGTAGGCGAGCTTGCCGTGTCTCGGCACCTCCACCAGGACTTGCATGGCACGCGAAAGCAGTGGCATGGGGGCGCGGAACAGGGTAGCTGGTTTCGGTCCCCAGAGGAACCCCACTTAACTTAGCCTTGCAACGTGAGTTCGGCGGTTGCCGCGACCGCCAAGCCCGCCCGGCTTGGCAACGGTCGGCACACGGCCCTGTCCTTCTTCTGGTTCGGCCTGAACTTCCACTGGTTGCCGATCGGATTCGTGCTCATCCAGAGCCAGCTCCGCAACCTGGTCCCGCACAGCACGTACGGAGCCGCCCTCGGCAACATGGTCGCTGTCGGGGCCATCTTCGCGGTCATCGTCCCGCCCGCGGTCGGCCAGCTCTCGGACTACCTCTACACACCGTGGGGCCGGCGGCGGCCGATCATCTTCGTCTGCACGATCCTGAACCTCGTCGGGCTTGGGATCATGATGACCGCCCACAGCTACGCCCAGCTGGTCGTGGGTTACGTTTGGATCCAGTTCTTCGCCAACGCCGCCGGCGCGGCGTACGCCGGGGTCATCCCGGACGTCGTCCCGGGAGGAGAGTTCGGCAAGGCCAGCGGCTTCCTGGCGGCGATGAACCAGGGCGGCGGGCTCGCCGGAGTTCTGACCACCTCGGTACTGGCCGGGGCGCATCAGCTGACGTGGGCCTACGTCGTGATCGGCGTCATCACCCTCGTGACCATGATCCCGATGCTGATCGCGTCCCGCGGCGAGGGCATGACAAGGATCCAGCGCGGCCCGCGCCTGCCGCTGCGCGAATCGGCCCGAAACTTCGTGTCGCCGCTGTGGAGCGGCGATTTCGGCTGGGTCCTCTTCACCCGGCTGATGGTCACGGCCGCCATCACGATCGTCGCTTACTTCCTTTCCCCGTTTTTCAACGACATCGTCAAGGTGAGCAACGCGGACCAGTTCACCTCCAACTGGCTCGGCATCGTGTTCGTGGCCGCCATACCTTTCGGCATCAGCGGCGGATACATCTCCGACCGCTACGGACGCAAGGTGTTCGTTTACCTGAGCGGCATTGCCCAGAGCATAGTCGTGATCGTGTTCATCGTGCTCTACCCACCGCAGATCCCGATCGTCATCGGGCTCGGGGTTCTCTACGGGCTCGGCTACGGCCTGTACTACGCGGTCGACTGGGCGCTGGCTTGCGACACCCTGCCCGACCGGGACAAGTCGGCCAAGGACATGGGCCTTTTTCATGTCGCCCAGGTGCTTCCGCAAACGATCGCGCCCGCGATCGGAGGCTATCTACTCGACTACTTCAACAGCGTTTCACCCAACTCCGGGTACAGGGCTGTTTTCGGCTCGGCGATCGTCTTCTTCGTCCTTGGGACGGTTTTCGTGAGCCGCATCCGCTCGGTCCGCTGATCGCTGCCGGCGCACCGCCAGCAATGCGGCCGCCCAGACCGCCGAGATTCCGACCACACCGAACTCGGCCATGAGCCTCAGCACGAGCAGGTTCGAGTAGCCCGAGACCAACAGCGTCTGAAAGAAGTTGTGGCCGGGACCGATGAGCATCCATCCGGCGCCCACGAGACCGACCACGCGCCAGTCGCGCCGCGTGATCCCCCAGTGCAGCAGCACGAGGATGGGCAGGAGCAGCAGGACAAGGTGCGTGCCCCACGAGTAGCTGGCGATCAGCGGACCGGCGGACACCACCGCCGCGGCCTCGAGAGCGCGCCCGGATGCACCCGAGGCGGGCCGGCGCAGGACCAAGAAGGTAATCGCCAGGACCGCCAGCGAGATCAACAGCGTGATCACCCGCGCCGCCGGCGAGGTGTTCGCCACCGAGCCCAGGAATGTGCCTGGGTCGAGCAGCCTCGCTACGGTGCCGCCCGGTGAATGGTTCTCGAACAGCCCGGTGCCGGCCGAGAGCACGGGCGCGATCTTGAACACAAAGTCGGGGAGGTACTGCGGCACAGCGAGCAGCCACAGGGCCAGACCCGCGATCGCCGCGCCGCCAAGCATCCGCCAGCGCCGTCCCCAGAGCACCAGCAAGCCGAGGGGCGCCTGCAGGAGCTTGAACGCGACCCCCGCGCCCAGGGCCGCGCCCGCCCACCAGCGGTCGCCCCGCACCCATCCCAGCAGCCAGATGCCGCTCAGGGCGAGGAGCACGAGGTTGATCTGCCCCTCGTCGATGTTGCCCGCGACAGGCTCGAAGGCGATCGCCACCAGGACCAGCAGAACGGCCCACTGCCAGTACCTCACGCCCAGCGCCCGCAAAGTCGTGACGAGGAACACGAACACGGAAATCTGCAATGCCGCCAACACCACGATCAGCTGAGTGGCGGCGCTCGCGTGCAGCAGCGGCTGCAGGGCCCACGCCACGGGGAGCGGCGTCACGTACTGCGGCCCGGCCACAGTCAGCCTGGTCCCGGCTGCCAGGTCGTAAGGGTTGTGACCCGACGCGATTCTTGCCGCCGCCGCAATGTAGTTCACGGCGAAGTCTTCGGGCAGGGCGCCGGAGGCCAGAGGCAGGACCAGGGTTCGCCAAGCGTAGAGGGCCGAGATCGGGATCGCCGCCGCGATCAGGAGAACCGAGCGGAACCAGCTTCGTTCCAGCGGCGAGATCAACGACACGGCCGCGATTATCGCGGCGGAGGTTCAGATCCGTGACATGAAATGAGGCGGCGCCATCAGCGGACACCGCCTCGAACCGGCTCCGTCGATAACCACGCTTCTTGGTTTTCGCGCCGCTTTACGGCCGTTGCCTACTTTTGGAGGCCACCCTTTGCGTGAGCGACGGCACCGGTGTCGTGCCTCCACGTTGCGACGGGGCCGGCGGCCTGTCAAGGGGTTTGTTTTCCCAGCGCGCCGACCGCAAGGGCGTAGCTCCACGGGTCCAGCTCGGGGAGCGGCAATCCGTGGCGCATCATCACGGTCCCGATGTGGGTGCGATGGTCGTTGCCGTGGTGGATCGCCTGCGCCACGATGACCCACGCGCCCACCCTGGTTCCGTCCTGCATGTCGACCGCGGCGTCGAAGTCCGGCCTGGAATCGAGGTAGGCCAGCCAGCGCTCTGACGTGCGTCGGAACTCGTCGAGCAGTGGCTGAATGCCGCCGGCGTGCAGCCGTGGCAGCCGGCCTCCGCCCTGCAGTCGCGAGAGGTACGACCGATCCGATGAAACCATGTGGTCGAAGGTCTCGAGGATCGGCCCATAGGTGCCAGGCGCGGTCAGCGCCAGCTGCTCCGGTGACAGATCCAGGCACCTCGTGAGCAGCGTGCCGGTCGCCCAGGAGTGGTGGCCGAACGCCCGCCGGAGGACCGCGTGGCGCCGCTCCGGTCGGCCTATCTCAGAGTCTGCCTTCTCGAAACCGACGGCTTCGCCGAAGGCCCACAGATCCAACTCCGGCGCCTCGATGCCGTGGCGGCTGAGCACCGTCGCCACCTGGTTGCGATGGTCATCGGAGTGCTGCAGCGGCTGCGTTAGGGCCAGCCAATCGGTCATCTCTTGCGGACCGCTGCGGCGCTGGATCTCGAACACTTCCTCGGCGTTGCGGTCGAAGTCGATGGCGCCAGGCCAGCGTTCGGCAACCCAGTGCATCGGCTCACGGAGGTCGCCAAGCGGCACGGGCCGCTGGTCGGTGATCCGGTTCGCCCGGCGTTCGCCCGTGATCATCGGCAGGAAGGCGCACTCGGCGGAGACGATGTGCGTGAAAAGCGCATCGATACCGCCGTATACGTCGCCGTCGGCCGGCGCGGTCACGACCTCGGCACGCTGCTGCACGCAGAAATCAAACAGGCGCTCGTTCGCCCAGGCGTTCCGCTCGAACAGCGCGCGCATCGGATGCATCGCCGTTACAACAGCGACTCGTACGGAAACGCCGACGCGAAGGGCTCGTAGAGGAGCAGCACCTGCTCGATTGGAACCAGGTCGCGCATGAAGATTCCGCCCGCGGCCACGCCGGCCGTCCCGACGATGCCCGAGCCGTCGTGCGGCGCCGCCTGCTCGGCAAGATCCTGCGCCGCCCGGAACGAGATCGTGCGCCCCGACGAGTGCGCAGTGTCGATTGCCAGCTTCCATGCCGCGGCGTACATCGCAGGCACGCCCGAGCCGGCCGTCGGGGTCGACATGCCTGGCGAGGGGACGGCGGCGATGGGCGTCATCGTGGTCGGCGGCTTCGGCGGCTCGCTCAGGGCTTTCGCCACCGCCATCACCTCGACCTTGGCGTCGCCGTCGAGCGTCGGCAGGAACTCCATGAACAGCGCGATCTGGCGATCGATGGCCGGTGGCGGCTCGTAGCCTGGCCCGGGCAGGATCGTCGCGAATGGCCGGTAGTGGCCGGCGAACTCACCTTGGCTCATCTGCTCACGCACGAGGATCGCAAGCGCCACCACCTGCGCCGACTCCAGCGCCGCAGCCGCGATCGGTTCGGGCAGCAACTTGCTGATCGCGAGCTTGGTCTGCGCGACCCTGAAGCCTCCCGTGAACGCCTGCGCCATCGCAGGGTCCGCTGTCGAGAGCAGCAGGTCGAGGCGCTCCTCCTGCGCGAGCGTCGACGTTCGCTGGCGAGACAACACCCGCGCGGCCCCGATCCACTCCCACTGACTCTTCGTCAGAGCCTTGGTCGCGGCGGCGAGAAACTGACCCGATTCGGTGGCGCTCAGCGGATCGCTACCTGCTCGGGCAGCAAGCCCTTGGCGCGAAGCTTGTCGATCGGGTGATACGCGTCGACGATGCGCATGGTGCCAGAAGCCGAACGAAGAACCATCGATTGCGTGTACGCATAAATGTCTTCATAACGCACGCCGTGCAGCAGCTCGCCTGACGTGATGCCAGTCGCGGCGAAGAAGATGTCGTTGCCTGAGCAGAGGTCGTCGAGGCACAGGACCTTGTCCGGTTGATGGCCTTCCTTGATCGCCTGCTCGCGCTCGTCCTTGTCCTTGAAGTAGAGCTTCGCCTGCATGTCGCCGCCGATGGTCTTGATCGCGCACGCGGCCAGGACCCCTTCGGTGGCGCCGCCCGAGCCCATCATGCAATGGATCCCAAACCTCGTCTCGAGAGCGGCCTCGAGCGCGCCGGCCACGTCGCCGGCGCTGATGAGCTTGATGCGGGCGCCGACGTCGCGGATCTGGGCGATGATGTCCTTGTTGCGGTCGCGTTCGAGCACTACGACCGTCAGCTCTTGCGCCGGCAGCCCTTCCGCCTTGGCGATGCGACGCAGGTTCCATTCGACCGGCATTTCCAGGTCGATGACGCCGCGTGCGCGCCGGCCGACCACGAGCTTGAGCATGTAGTGCACGTGCGTGGTGAACATCGAGCCGCGCTCTGCCAGGGCGACGACTGAGATTGCGCCCGGCAACCCGGCTGCGGTCAAGCTCGTGCCTTCGATCGGATCGACCGCGACGTCGACCTCTGGCTCGAGACCGTTGCCGATCTCCTCGCCGAAGTAGAGCATCGGGGCCTCGTCCTTCTCCCCCTCGCCGATCACCACGGTGCCGCGCATGTCGACGTCGGACAGAGCCGCGCGGATCGCCTCGACCGCGCGCGCGTCGGCGGCCTTCTTGTTGCCCCGGCCCTGCAGCGGCGCGGCAGCCAGCGCTCCGGCTTCGGTCACACGCAGCAGCTCCAGCGCCAGGTTGCGGTTGATACCGCCCTTGACTTCGGACACTCTGGAGTAGGCTACCCGATGCCCCGTCGACGAATAGGCAGCTTGTCCGCCTCGACCCAGAGGTCTTTCTTGCTGACGAGGCGGCGCTCGCCTTCCAGGCTCAGATACACGCAGGTTCGCTCCAGGACGGCCGTGATGCGCACCGGCACTCCGTTCAGCTGAGCCTCGAATCCCTCGATGAGCACTTCGTCCTCTTCGAGCACCACTTCGCTGAGGCGCCGCACTCCGGCGGGTTGCGGGCGGGGCGGCAGCTCGATGGTGGCCCGTGCGGCGGGCGAGCGCTTGATGGTGAGGCGCGCTGACGAGGGTGGCCCAGTTGGCGGCCGGCGCGTTGCGGGCGGGGGCGCGTCGCTGCGCGACTTGGCAATCTTCCGGGGCGAGCTCCGACTACCCGCGGTTGCGGGCTTCTTCGCCTGACGCCTAGAAGAACTCACCCCAGAACTTCCTGACCTTGCCGATCGGGTCCGGCACACTCGAAACGACCGACTTCTGGGCCGCAGGATGCGGTGATTCCACGATAGAAGTCTCAGCGCCGTCCGGGATGCCTTCCGGGTGGACACGGATCACCCCGTGGTGCACGCCGCCTTCGAGCACGACGAGCGCGCCCACGCGGGCGTCGCCTTCGAGTCTCCCTGTGTTGGCGATCTTCAGCCGGGCGACGGCCTTGACGTTGCCCTTGACGAATCCCGCGATGGTCACCTTGTTGGCGGTCAGGTCGGCCTCGACCCGAGCGTCCGGTCCGATGAGGAGCTCGCCGTCGCAGTCGATGCTGCCGTTGAACGTTCCCATCACGCTGCCGTTGCCGCGAATCTGCAGGCGGCCGGTCAGCAAATCGTCCTTCGCGAGCACCGTTGTGACAGGCGGCTCGGAGCTTCGAATCTCGCGATCGCCATTCACTGCCGGCGCTTCGATTGTTTCCGTACGTGCGTCAGTCATCATCGCCTCCCGACCCCAAACCCTTCGAGAAATGAACCACCGGGCGGGTCCTCTCGCGGCCCAATATAACCCGTACTTAACAGCTTGGGCTAGAGGTGCGGATGTCCCTCAAGGTACGCGAGGATCGCGTCTCGATCGGCCGGAACTTCGCCGTCGATGATCAGCTCCGCGAGCCGAGCCTTGATCCGTCCGACCTCGGGACCGGGTGCGAGATGGCGGATGCGCATGATGTCGGCGCCGTCGACAGGCGGGGCAAGGCGCGACGGCGATTCCGTAAGGACCCGGTCGAGGCGCTGCTGCAGCTCGTCGAGCTTCGCCTGGTCTGGATACGCAGAGGCCGCGAGGTCCGCACGCGCCAGCGCCATGAGCCGCTCGAGCTGATCGCCCGCGTCGCGAGCCAGCCTTCGCACCGCGCCGTCGGACCACTCGGAGCGGTAGTAGACCGGCCTGAGGTGAAGCCGCACCAACAAAGCCACGTTCTCGGTGTCGCGCTGCGCAAAACGCAGCCGCTCGAGTGCCCCGATCGCCATCTGCGCTCCCACCTCCTCATGACCGGTGAAGGCGCCGTCGGGCGTGGCGGTGCGCGGCTTGCCCACATCGTGGAATAGCGCGGCGAGCCGCAGGACGATATCGCCTTCGGTCAACTGAAGCGCCTCCAGCGTGTGGCCGTACACATCGTGCGTGTGGAATCCGCCCTGCTCGACGCCCTTGCACTCCGCCACCTCGGGCAGGACGACCTCCAGCAAGCCGCCCTCGTCCAGGAGTTCGATCGCGCGCCGCGGCCGCTCCGACTCCAGCATCTTGCGCAGCTCGTCCGCGATGCGTTCGGCAGAGATGACCGGCGGGGCGAGCCTGCCCTTCATCTCGCGCATGGCGGGCGGGATCTCAGGTGCCAGCTCGAATCCGAGCTGCGCCGCGAAGCGGACTCCACGGAGCATTCGGAGCGGATCGTCGCTGAACGTCTGCGCCGGGTCGAGTGGCGTGCGGAGCAATTTCGTGTCGAGGTCGGCGCGACCGCGGCCCAACGGGTCGCTGATGTTGCCGTCGAAATCCATCAGCAGTGTGTTGATCGTGAAGTCGCGCCGATTGATGTCGTCTGCAAGCGAGGCTGGGCGGACGACCGGCTTGCGCGAGTCCGGCGGATACGACTCGGCGCGGGCCGACACGAACTCGACGATGTGACCCGGCACCGTCACCTGAGCGGTACCGAAGCGCTCGAAGATCACCGGTGGTGATACGCCCGCGAGTCTGGCGAATCGTTGCGCCAGACCGGATGCCGAGCCGTGCTCGACGACCACGTCAGGGTCCGGATGGGGCCGGCCGAGCAGCTTGTCGCGCACGTAGCCGCCGACGATCCAGGCCGTGGCGCCTTCCTCGACCGCGGCCTGCTTCAGCAGGCCCAGGACATCGGAGCCGGCTACTGGTTGATCCGCGCCCATTCCACGGCGCCCACCTGGCCGGCTCGGTCGCCCAGGCGGGCGCGCAGCAGGCGGGGCCGGCGGGCCGGCTTGATGAACGGTGAGGATTTGAGGGTCTCGAGCATCGTCGGCTGGACGAGAGCCCAGGAACGGGTCACACCGCCGCCCATCACGAACAGCTCGGGGTCGAGCGCGTTGGTGAGGCTGATGAGGGCCATGCCCATGTAGCTTGCGGCGCGCGCGACGACCTTGCGCGCCTGTGCGTCGCCGTTGGCCGCGGCTTTGAAGAGCTCCGAAGCCGGGTGGCCGGTCTCGCGAGCCAGCGCCGCGCCGCCGGCCATCGCCTCGAGACATCCGCGCTGCCCGCAGTTGTCGAGCGGCCCGTCCGGGTCGATGATCATGTGCCCCACCTCGCCGGCGGTCCCGTGCGCGCCGCGGTGCAGCTTGCCGTCGATGATCAGGCCGCCGCCGACCCCGGTCGACCACGTGATGTAGACCATGTTTCGCGTCCCCTGGCCGGCGCCTCGGTGAAACTCTCCGAGTCCAGCCATGTCCGCGTCGTTGGCGACGTGCACGCGCGCGCCGGTCGCCCGGTGCAGCAGGGCGGCCAGGGGCACGTTGCGCCAGCCGGGAAGATTCGGCGGATTGACGAGCACTCCCTTTTTGATGTCGATGGGCCCTGGCGCCGCGATCGTGATGCTCGTCACCTTCTCGCGGCCGCGATGGAGCTCGATCTCCTCGGCCGCCCACTCGACCATGCGTTCTGGCGTGCGCAGGAGCGGCGTCTTGGTCTTGAAGCTCGCGATCAACCGGCCGTCCGAACGCGCGAGCGCGACGCGCACCTGGGTTCCGCCTAGATCGATTCCCGCGAGCATGTGACGGGGAAAGGTTAAGCCGTGAGGAGTTGCTGGCCGTGAAGTGAAGCCAGGATCTCCATCGGCGCGCGGGCGCGGTTGAAGGTATAGAAGTGGAGGCCGGGCACGCCGGCTTCGAGCAGCTCGACGCACTGCCCGATGCAGTGCCGGACCCCAAGGGCTCGCACCGCGTCGTCATCAGGAGCCTGCTCGATTGCATGCGCGAGGTCGGGCGGGACGGAAGCGCCGGTCATGGCCGCCATGAAAGCGAGCGAGCGCCGGCTCGGCACGGGCATGAGGCCGGGCACGATTGGCACTGTGATGCCCGCCTCGTTCGCGCGGCGCACGAGGTCGAAGTAGAAGCGGTTGTCGAAAAAGAGCTGCGTGATGAGAAAGTCCGCGCCCAAATCGACCTTCAGTTTCATGTAGCGCAACTCGTGGACCTGGTCGGGGCTCTCCGGGTGCTTCTCCGTGCTGCACGCAGCGCCGATTCCGAAGCGATATCCCGACTTCCGCAGAAACTCGATGAGGTCGCTGCCGTGCTGGAATCGCGGGTCGGCCGGCACGAATGCTTGGCCCGGACCGGGCGGGTCGCCGCGCAGCGCGAGCACGTTTGCGACTCCCTCGCGCTCCATCCAGTTGAGCATCGGGCGCGTTTCGTCCGCGGTGTTCGCGCATGTGAGGTGCGCCATCGCCTCGATGTGGTACTGACGCTTGATGCGGGTGACAAGCTCGAGCGTCTTCTGTCCGGTCGCCTTGCGGTACGTGACCGAAACCCAGTCGGGCGCGTGGCCGGCGAGCGCGGCGATGGTCCTCTCGACCACGACGACCTCGTCTTCGTCGCGCGGCGCCATGAACTCGAACGACACCGTCGGGCGCCCGCGCGCAAGCATCTCGGCGATTCGCATGCCTGCGCCAGCCTACCTCAGAACGCGCGCATCCCCGACGCGGCGCGTCACGCGACGCGAGTCGAGATGCTCCAGCAGCGCGAGCACCGGACGCCTGCTCGCGCCCATGCGATCGCGAAGCTGGGCCACAGTGATGGAACCGGTGCTCACGATCATCTCTTTGACCACCGCCACGGCTTCCTCATAGGCATCACGTGTGAAGGCCACGTCCTCGCTCAAGCGCACGAGGTCGCCTTTCCTCTCGAGGGCACGCACGACCTCGGCACCCGCGCCCGATTTCTCCATCGCCTCGGCAATCGATGGAGGGGCGAATGGAGTGCTTCCGAGCAAGACCAGCAGGCGCGAACCCGCGCCATCGGCGGCATCTTTCGGGACCTCATGGTCCGGGAGCGCCATCTCGCCGTCACGCTCCTCGACGACAGCATCCTCGATGAGCCCGGCCAGCGCGGGCCCGAAGGCGCCCGGTACGACGCCCAGGCGGCTGCGCAGCTCCTCGCGCGGCATACCCGCCCGCAATGGGTGCGCTGAGTGATAGGCGCTCAACTCGGCGCTAGCGCGGGCCGTGAGCGCGTCCCAGTGCTCCGGCGCCCAGATCCACTCAGCGACTCGCCTGGCCGCCAGGCCGTCGACCGCGGCGACGGGCGCGAGCGTGGCCTTCAGCAGGGCTGCGACGCTCACGCCCCTGGGGTACTTGCGCAGCTCTTCCTGCAGCACGTCGCCGGAGGCGCGGCGCTCCAGCGACTTCCGCACGGCAGCGTCGTGGCGTGCGTGCTTGCGAGGAGCGACGTCGGCGAATCGACCTCCGGCCAGCGTTGTGGACGGGCTTGGCACGCGCAGGATGAAGCGGTCGCCCGAGGCCGCCGCGATGGGCGCGTCGAGATAGAGCTGCACCCATCCTTCGGAGCCTGCGTCGATGGAGTCACCATCGAGCACGATCACGCGGCAGCCCGTTTCGGCCGTACCGGTATGCAGCGTGAGCTCCGCGCCGTGACGTAGCGGCCGGGCGGCATCGACGAGAACGCGCACGCGCGCGTCGACCCTCCTCGTCGTGGGGAGCGTGCCCGGCCGCGCGAGCACGTCGCCTCGACCGATCTCGTTGCGTTCGGCCCCTGTGAGATTCGCCGCGACCCGGCTGCCAGGCAAGGCCACATCGACCTCCCGGTTGTGCTGCTGCAGGCCGCGGATCCTCACGCGGCGCTCGCCTGGGACCAGCTCGAGCTCGTCGCCCACGCTGATCGATCCGTCGACCAGCGTGCCCGTGACCACGGTGCCGAAACCGCTCATCGTGAAGACGCGGTCGATGGGTAGGCGCGGCCGGCCGAGGTCGGCGCGCGCCTCCGTGTCGTCGAGCACCCGGTCGAGCACGGTCCTCAGCTCGTCCAGCCCGCTGCCGGTGACGGCCGAGACCGCAACGATCGGCGCTCGGGCCAGCGAGGTCGACGCGATGGCCGCCCGGATCTCCTCGGTCACCAGCGCGCGCCACTCGTCGTCCACCAGGTCGACCTTGGTGAGTGCGACCACGCCGCGTTTGACCTCGAGCAGGTCAACGATCTCGAGGTGCTCGCGCGTCTGCGGCCGCACTCCTTCGTCGGCGGCCACCACGAGGATGACGGCGTCGAGACCGTGCACCCCGGCGAGCATGTTGCGGATGAAGCGCGCGTGGCCGGGAACATCAACAATTCCGACCTCTCTTCCGCTGGGCAGCCGCAGATGCGCGAAACCGAGGTCGATGGTCATGCCGCGCCGTTTCTCCTCGGCCAGCCGGTCGGGGTCGATGCCTGTCATCGCTGTGATGAGGGTGGACTTGCCGTGGTCGATGTGCCCCCCGGTCCCGATGACGAAGCTCATCCGAGGCTCTTGACCGCCGCCTCCACCGCGTCGATCAGCACCTCGTCTTCACCTTTGAGGACGGTGCGCGGGTCGATGCGGCAGCTTCCATCCTCGATGCGGGCGATCACGGGAGGCTCGCCGTTGCGGAGCGCGCTCGCGATCCGCGATGCCGGCCCCCCGAGAGCGAGCAGCACGGTGGGCAGCGCATGCCCGGGCACCGAGCCGCCGCCAACCGCAGATTCGCCGTCGACCAGGCGAACATCCAGGCCGCGCTCCTGAAGCTTGACGGACCACATCGCGGCTCGCCGCCGCACATCCGCGACCGGCGTGCGCAGCATTCGCTGCACGGGCACGTCGTCCGCCCGGCCCGCCAGACGCTGCTTGATCGTCGCCTCGAGCGCCGCCAGCGTGAGCTTGTCGATGCGGACCGCACGGGCGAGCGCGTGGCGGGACATGCGGCTGACCGCGCCGGCTCGGCCGAGCACGATGCCCGCCTGAGGCCCACCGAACAGCTTGTCGCCCGAGAACGTGACGACGTCGCAGTGGGCGACGGACTCGGCCACGGTCGGCTCGCCGCCTATGGGCTCGATAGCGCCGCTGCCGAGGTCGTCGATGAGCAGCACGTCGTGGCGGCGCGCGATTGCCTCCATTTCCGGAAGTGACACCGTCTCGGTAAAGCCGCTCACCGTGTAGTTGGACGTGTGGACGCGCAGGAGCGCGGCGGTGCGTGCCGTGATCGCATCCTCGTAATCGGCCGCTCGCGTGCGGTTGGTGGTGCCGACCTCGACCATCCGCGCTCCAGAAAGGCGCATGACGTCCGGCATGCGAAATGACCCCCCGATCTCGACCTGCTGGCCGCGCGACACGACGACTTCGCGGCCCTTGCACAGCGCCGTCAGCGCGAGCAGCACCGCGGCTGCGTTGTTGTTGACGACCAGCGCGGCCTCGGCGCCAAAGAGGCTGACCAGCGGCGCGGCCAGGAGCCCTGCCCGCTCGCCGCGCTTGCCGCTGGCAAGGTCCAGCTCCAGGTTGCTGTAGGAGGCGGCGATGGCGAGCGCATCCAGCGCCGCACGCGACAGGGGCGCTCTGCCCAGGTTGGTGTGAAGGATCACGCCTGAGGCGTTGATCACGCGGCGCAGGCGCGGCGCCGCCTCCGCACGCAGACGCGACTCGACCAGGGCCAACCGATCGTCGTCGCCAACGGGCTCTCTCCGGCGCTCGGCCTCGACCTGGGCGCGAACGGCTTCCACCAAACGCTCCCGCCCGAACTCGGCCGACAGCGCCGAGTACGCGGGCTGGTTGACCAGGGTGCCTACAGCAGGCAGGGCTCCAGCCCGTTGAAGTTTGGGACTCCGTACCCCGTGCATACGCCCAATGAGATTAGGCTCGCGGGCGTGTAGAAGGGCGACATGACGACGCTCAGCACCGGGACCCTGAACACGCTGCCGATGAAGATCACGACGATGGCGCCGATCCATATTTGCTGGCGGCGGGTGGACACATTGAAGAAGAACCGCGGATTGCGGCTGCGGAACAGCGCCTCGATGATGTCCCAGCCGTCGAGGCCGGGGATCGACAGCAGCTGGAACGCGAAGACCGACACGTTCAGGAACCAGATCGCGAAGAGCAGGTAGGTCACGATGTCGAGGGGCGAGCTGATCGAGGGTACGGCGCCGGCGTTCCTCAGCACCCTGAGAATCACCCCGAACACGACGGCCGCGAGCAGGTTTGCGGCAGGGCCGCCAAGCTCGTACAGGACCTTCTGCCCCACCGTCCTGATCCGGTTGGGCTGCACCGGCACCTTCTTGCCCCACCCGACCAGAGCGATGAAGACCGCGATCACGCCGATCGGGTCGAGGAAACGCCGCGGATTCCAGGTGAAGTAGCCGAAATAGCGAACCGATCGATCGCCGAGCAGGTAAGCCGCCGCGGCGTGGCCCATCTCGTGCACCGGGATGGCGATGAGCAGCGCGGGCACGAGCATCAGCGCCGCGACGAGGAAGATGCCGAGGCCGGTCAACTGGTTACTCGATCGGGATCCTGTTGGCGGCGCGAGGGCGCCGCCTGACGGCGCTTCGCCTCACGGTCCGTCCTCTCGAGCCGGCAGCCTCAGCGGGGCCGGCGGTGACGCGGTGCTCGTAGATGAGCACCAGCGCTGTGATGAGCTCGCGCTGAGCGTTCAGCAGGTGCACCTGCGCGGAGGGCGGGACCATGTCGGTCAGCACGTTCCCCACTCGAGTCGCGAGCTCGTTGATGAGCTCGATCGCCCTTTCGCCATCGCGAGTCATCGTTTGGTGTCCTTGCGTTTGGTGAAGCGGACGCGAAGCTTGCCGTCGTCGATCGCCGCTCCGGCGGTTTCGCGCTGCGCCAGCACGCGTGGGAGCGAGATCTCGCGACGGTAGTTGCCCACGGTCACGTACAGCTCGCCATTGTGGCGGCTGAGGTCGACGTCCGAGCGGTCCACGAACGGCACGTCAATCGACAGGACATAGTCGGGGCCGTCCTTCTGAATGCGCTGCGGGCTCGCTGTCACGAAACGCTCGGACGGATCCCTGTCGCCGTAGGTCGCTCTCGCCATGCGCTGCAGCATCCTCTCGCCCACGACCTCGCTGTCGAACAGGGGCACGTTGAAGATCGGTATGCCGGCGAAAGACTGCTCCACCTCGGCCTGATAGCGCTTATGGATGCGCTGCCACTTCTTGAAAAGCTCGTCGTGAAGCTCGCCTGGCAGCAGCCTGTTCACGATCACCGCGTCGGTCACGTAACCGAACAGGCTCAGATAACTGAAAGCACGTTTCGCTTCTTTGACGACCATCTTCTCGAGGTTGAGCACGATGCGCACGGTCGTGATCTCAGGATCCGTTAGGACCTTGTGCATGCCATCGAGATCGAGCAGCAGGTCCTTCAAGGAAGCGAAGATCTCGTCGCTCGGGAGAGGAATGTCCATGAGCGGCTGGAGCACCGGGCGCGCCAGCTTCATCGCCCGGCGCTCCCACGGATACACCTTGTCCAGCCACCACCTCGCGGCGTCCGGGAACGTCAGCAGCTGAAGGGTCTCGCCGGTGGGCGCGCAGTCGACGATGAGCACGTCGTGCTCGCCGCGCTGGACGTAGTGCTTGATCCACATCAGGGACGCGATCTCGTCCATCCCTGGCGGATTGGCGACCTCCTCGGCGATCACCTCATCGAGTCCCTGTGTCGCGAAGACCTCGACCGCGTATTCGTGCAGCCTCGCCCAATGGCGCTGCATCTCGTGCAGCGCCGAGATCTCGTGGGCCCAAAGGTTGTCGGCGATCGGTGTCATCGACGTGCCAAGTTCGATGTCGAACGAGTCGCCAAGCGAGTGTGCCGGGTCGGTGCTCATCACGACAGTCCGGTAGCCGGCCTGGGCACACCGCGTCGCGGTCGCGGCCGCGATCGAGGTCTTGCCTACACCACCTTTGCCCGTGAAGAGGATGACGCGCACGGCCTGAGTGTAGACGGGCACCGCCGGCCGCTCGGTCAGGCCTTCGTCGCGCCCTTCTCGTCAGCGATGTTGCCTTCGACGAGCGACTGGACGTGCTGAAGGATCTGCAGCGCGACCTCGGTGTTCTTCTGGATCTCGGTCAGGATCTGCACGTTCTGCATGTCCGCCTTGTCAGCCTCCGCCGATGCATGCTCGAGCGTGAGCCTGTCCTTCTGCGCCTGGCGGTTGCCTGCCAGCAGCAGAACCGGACCCGTGTAGGCGGCCTGCACGCTGAAGAGAAGGTTCAGCAGGATGAACGGAAACGGATCCCACCGATTGATCCACCCGTAAATGTTGATGATGACCCAGGTGGCCACCGCGATGGTCTGGACGATCAGGAACGTCCACGAGCCGATACCGGTGGCGATACGGTCGGCGAGGCGCTCGCCGAAGGTCGCCTCGTCGTGGTGGATGACGTTGACCGGATGCTGATGCTCGCCTTCTCCGGCCTTGTGCCTGCGCAGAACGTGCTTGAGCTCGTCGCCGATTTCGGACATGTCGCCGAAACTCTAGCCCAGCGGCCCTCGAGTTTCGACCCGGTTATTAAGTGATCAGCTGCGGAATCAGGAGAGCGCCGACGCCCAGCAGCACCACCATGGCGGCAGCCACAACCGCGAGGCGCACAAGGTCGTTGGAGAAGTACGGCACGCGGTCGAGAGGGATCGACGGGTCGATCGACTCCACGACCATGCGCCCGCCTCGGCCCTTGAGGATGCGGTTGGTGCCCCCGAGAGACATCTCCACGGCGCGGACCGTCGCCTGGTCGCCGCCGACGCGGGCCTGCGAGACCGAGCGCTGAACGGTGACGGTGCCGCCCGCGACTGGGGCCGAAGCTTTGACCGGCGGGCGGTATCGCGCACGAGCTTTGCGGCGAGACTTACGACTCACGAGCAAGGAGTCTACCTAGCCCAGGGACCAGGCAGGCGGTGGGGTGGGACGTGGACCTGGGTGCTCCGCCTGCCTGTCTTTGGGCCGTGGGACTCAACCGGCTGGATCGTGGGCTACGACATGTTGTGTCCCGGCGAAGGTTATAACCCCGAATGTAGCGGCTGTCAAGCCTTTACACGTCGCCGACGGGCTCTGGCTGGACGCGCAACCGGATTGGCCCGGCCAGGATCCAGGCTCCGGCGAGCAGGCTGACCGCGATTCCCGTGTACATCGCGGGCAGCACGCCGTAGACCGTGCCGATCGTGCCGCCGATCAGGGCGCCGATGGGGATGGTGCCCCAGATGATCGTGCGCACAGTGGCGTTCATGCGGCCCTGCACGCGGTTCGGCGTGATGGCCTGGCGCAGGCTGACCTGGGTGATGTTGTAGACGGGGTTGATCCCACTGCCGATGAACAGCGAAGCGATCAGCAGCGGGATCGCGAACCCGTACTGCGCGAGGGGGACCAGGATCAGCGACAGTCCGCCGACGGTGATGCTGACGAACAGGGTCGGCCCAACCCCGAGGCGCGCGGCAATCCAGGACGCGCTCAAGGCGCCGAGCAGGCCGCCCACCGCGCCCGCCGCAAAGACCAAACCCATGACTCCGGGCGTCAGGTGGAGGAAGCGATAGGCGTAGATCAGCAGGACCGCGAAAATCATGTTTCCGCCGAGGTTGGACGTCGCGGTGCTGCCGGCGATGCGCGAGATGGTTGGGTTGCCGAGCACGAATCGGATTCCCTCCAGCATCTCGGCGAAGAAACCGCCGCGCCCCGCCGCCGACGCCGGTTTCGGCGCGGGCTCAGGCCGGCGGATCCACCACAACGTCACGACGGACACCAGGAACGACGTGGCGTCGGCCGTGACGGCGCGCGCCGCCCCTAGGAGCTGGATGAGGAAGCCGGCAAGTGCGGGGCCGACCATCTGGGCCACCGACGCGGTCACTTGCAGCTTGCTGTTGCCTTCGATCAGGTCTGACCGCGAGATGATCGCGGGCAGGTACGACTGATACGCGACGTCGAAGAACACGGTGCCGACGCCGACGAGAAGGGCCACGGCGTAGAGCTGCCCGATGGTCAGGCCCCCGAGGATGTAGGCCACCGGCACGCTGCCGAGGGCGACCATACGCAGCAGGTCGCAAACGATCATGATCGGGCGCCGGCGGATTCTGTCCGCGTACACGCCCGCGATGAGACCGAGCACTGGGAATGCGAGAAACTGCAGGGCCTCGAGCAGGCCGACCTGGAACGGTGTCGCGCTCAGGGTCAGGATCGCAATCGTAGGCAGCGCAAGAATGCTGACCTGGCTCCCCAACTCGCTGATCGTCTGGCCCCACCAGAGCTTCAGGAACTCGCCGTCTTTCCACAGCTTGGGCTGGAACACGAGGCCCAATCATGCCGCGACTGCGAATCAGACTTCGGTGGTTAGTTCCGCGTACTCCTCTTCGCTGATCAGGTCATCCAGCTCGCTGCGATCTTCGAGCCGCACCTTCACGAGCCAACCCGAACCGTATGGCTCGGCGTTGACGAGGTCGGGGTTTTCCAGCACCTCTGGATTGACCTCCACTACCTCGCCGCTGACTGGCGCCTCGAGCGGAGAAGACGCATCATCCGACTCCACGTGGCCCATGCGGCGCTTCGCACGAAGCAAGTCTCCGAGGTCGGGCAGGTCCAGCGTTGTGATCTCCCCCATCTGGTCCTGGAGGTAGTCGCTGAGGCCCAGCACCGCGACGTCGTCGTCGATCCTCACCCAGACGTGGGCGTCGCTGAACCGGAGCTGGGACATACCGGAATAATGCGCCCGAGCCGTTAAGCGCTGTGTGCGATTCCTTCTCCTGGTTGCGGTTGCGGCCGTGCTTCTTTGGCTGGGAACCCTGCTCTGGCAGCTGCTCCAGTCGACCGGAAATACGTTTTAGCGGCCTACTCGGAAGAAGACCACGTCGCCGTCCTGTACCAGGTAATCGCGTCCCTCGACGCGGAGCTTTCCGGCTGCGCGAAGGGCATCCATCGAACCTGCCGCGACCAGCTCGTCGACCGATGTGACCTCGGCGCGGATGAAATGTTTCTCAAAGTCGGTGTGGATCTTCGCCGCCGCCTGTGGCGCCGGCGAGTCGCGCTCGCACGGCCACGCCCTCGCCTCCGGCTCGCCGGCGGTGAAGTAGGTGATGAGGCCGCCCGCCTCCCACACGGCGCGCGCGATCCGGCCAAGGCCCGACTCGTCGATCCCGTAGCCCGCGCGCATCTCCTTCTCCTCGGCGGGGTCGAGCTCGGTCAGCT
>DASYXY010000091.1:0-1610 GCA_035934385.1 Candidatus Dormiibacterota bacterium | reverse complement strand
CGGGCCGAGGACGGCGACCGGATGATCGACATGGCGCGATCGCGACGGCTCGTCCTGACCGTGTACCAGAGCCGGAGGTGGGATCCCGACTACCTCGCGCTCCGCGAGGTTGCGCGGTCGGGCAACATCGGCGAGCCCTTTTATCTCGAGTCGTTCATCGGCGGCTACGACCACCCATGCGACCTGTGGCACAGCCACGAACCCATTTCCGGTGGAACGATCTACGACTGGGGTTCCCACTACTTCGACTGGATCCTGCAGCTCTTCCCCGAGACCGTGAGCATGGTCGAGGCGCAGGCCCACAAGCGCGTCTGGCACGACGTCACGAATGCCGACCAGGTCCGCGTCGATGTGACCTTCGCAAGCGGGACGCAGGCCATGTTCCTGCAATCGGAGATCGCGGCCGCAAGAAAACCGAAGTGGTATCTGCTGGGCACCGACGGCGCGGTCGTCGGCGACTGGGCCAAAGCTGAGGTGCCGTCCGACTTTCCCGCTCGGCTCACGGTCTTCAGGCGCAGCGGTGAGGAAACGCTCAGGCTCGCGCCGCGCGACGAGCATGGTTTTTACCGCAACCTGGCCGACCACCTCGCTTGGCAGGAGCCGCTGGCTGTCACCGCCGAAGAGGCCCGGCGGACCGTCGCGGTGATGGAGGCGGCGACGCAGTCGATCGCACGCGGCGGCGCACAGATCAAGGCCGAGATATAGCCCACGAGATCGGCTGGGGCGTGCTCGGCGCGGCGGGCATAGCTCGCATCGCGCTTCTCCCCGCGATCGATGCCTCCCGGAACGGACGCATCGTCGCGCTTGCGAGCAGGTCGCCCGAACGTGCGCGTGCGATGCTCGCGCCCTACCCTGGCGCGCGCGTGGCCGATTCCTACGACGCGCTCCTGGAGGATCGCGAGGTCGACGCCGTCTACATTCCGCTCGTCAACAACCTCCACCTCCCATGGACGCTGCGCGTGCTGGCGGCGGGTAAGCACGTTCTGTGCGAAAAGCCCCTCGCCATGAACGCGGCGGAAGCGGAGGAGATGGCGGCGGCTGCAGCCCGGGGCGACCGCCTGCTCATGGAGGCATTCATGTACCGCTTCAACCCGCGCGTGCGCGAATTCGTCGCGGGCATCTCCGACCCGATCCACGTCCAGGCGGCATTCGGATTCACGCTCGAAGGAGAGGACAACTACCGGTTTGCTTCGGCGCTGGGAGGCGGCGCGCTGCTGGACGTCGGCTGCTACTGCATCAGTGTCGCGCGCTGGATCATGGGCGAGCCGCACGATGTGCTGGCCCGAGCCCACAATGCACATGGCGTCGACATGACGACGACGGGCCTGCTCACCTTCGAGGCCGGGCGAACCGCTTCGTTCTTCGCAAGCTTCGAGTCACCCGAGGACCAGGACCTGACCGTGCTCGCCCGAGATGCGGTGCACCGGCTCGAGCGGCCGTTCACTCCCGCTGTCGTCCCCCTCGAGCAGTACCGGTTGATGGTCGAGTCCTTCGCGGACAGTGCGCTGCAAGGAAATGCCCCCGAGATTCCGTTGAGCGAATCGATCGCGAACATGCGGACCCTCGACCGGGTCCGCGAGGCTAGCGCTTCACCTCGGTGAGCGTCCGCG
>DASYXY010000069.1:0-1851 GCA_035934385.1 Candidatus Dormiibacterota bacterium | reverse complement strand
CGCTGGGCCGAGCCCCACCACGAGCAGGCCGGCCATTGCGAGCACGAGGCCTGTGGCCAGCATCGCGCCGGCGCCGAAGCGGGAGATGAGCTGGGCCGAGAACCGGATCGAGAACAGAGCCATGACGACAGCCACCGGCAGGAACGCCAGACCGATCGCCATCGGGCCGTAGCCGAGGACCCGCTCGAGGTCGAGCGAACCCATGAAGAAGAAGCCGAGGAAGGCGCTGTTCATGAGGGCCTGCACCAGGTTCGCGCCGGCCACGCTGCGCGAGCGGAAAATGCCAAGGGGCAGGATCGGGTTGCGGGCGTGAGACTGGCGAACCACGAATGCCGCCAGCAGCGCCACCGCGGCCGCGCCGGCCGCGGGTGACACCTCGACGATGGCGTAGACCGCCAGCATCAAGGCCGCGGTGACCATGGCGGAGCCGAGGAAGTCGGCTCCCTTGCCGAGGCCGATTCCGGGGTCGTCGTCGAGGAGGCGCATCGCGACCACCGCGGTGACGGCGCCGATAGGCAGGTTGACAAAGAAGATCCAGTGCCAGCTGACGGCTTCGGTGATGAGGCCGCCCGCAAGCAGGCCCACCGCCGCGCCGGCCGAGGCGATGAAGCTGAAGATGCCGAACGCCTTGGCACGCTCGAACGGCTCTGGGAAGAGCGTCACGACCATGGCCAGGATCACCGCCGAGCTGACCGCGCCGCCTATGCCCTGGACAAACCGCGCAGCGATGAGCATCGGCTGCGAGAAGGAAAACCCGCAGAGAAGCGATGCGCCCGTGAAGATCGCGAGCCCGGCGAGGAAGACCCTCTTGCGGCCGACCAGGTCGCCCAGGCGGCCTGCCAGCAGGAGCAGCCCGCCGAACGCGATCAGGTACGCGTTGATCACCCACGCCAGCCCGGAGGGCGAGAAGCCGAGATCCTTCTGGATCGAGGGGAGTGCGACGTTCACGATCGTCATGTCGACCACGATCAAAAGAAACCCGGTGCACAGCACGATCAGGGAGAGCCAGCGTGAGTTCTTCATGCTCATTCAGACGGCTGGATGATTCCAGACTCATCGGTCGGCAACCGATGACTTCTTGCTGACTATTCCGTCTAAATTTCGGTGGTCGTCCTGGATTGTGCCCAAATCGACGAGCCGGGCCTCGAGGTCGTCGAATACGTCTGCAGGCTCCGGCTTGGACTCAAAAGGGGCGGCCGCCAGCTCCGTTTGGCGAACGCACGCCCTGAGCTGCTCGAGCTTCTCGAGCTGTGTGGCCTAGGAGTCGAGGTGGAGAGGCAGTCCAAAGAGCGGAAAGAGCCTGGCCGTGTCCAGGAAGAAGGTGAACTCTCGGATCCTCCCGCCTGACAGGTCCAGGACCTGGAGCGCCCAGGGCGAGTAGCCCCCGTCCGGATCGATCTTGTACTGGCCATAGGTAGGCAGGCCGTTCGCGCTGACAGTCGGGATCACCCGCGAGCCCTTGCAGGCGATGCCCGGGCCGAACCACCACCTGAGGATGTCATCGCGACCGCGGAGCCACATGTCGTACGGCGGCATCGACTGGCGCGCGTCCTCGCGGATCAGCGCCGTCAACGCGTTCAGGTCGTAGCGCTCGAACGCCGAGACGTAGCGCTCGAGCATCGCCTTGTCGGACTCGCTGAGCGCCGTCGCCGAAGCCTCCATGTCACCGTCGACCTTCGCCATCGTCGCCCGCGCTCGCTGCAGCGCGCTGTTGACCGACGCGACCGACGTTTCGAGGAGCTCCGCCACCTCAGCGGCCTGCCAGTCCAGCACTTCGCGGAGGATCAGCACCGCGCGCTGGCGCGCCGGCAGACGCTGCAGCGCTGCCACGAACGCCAGCCGGATCGACTC
>DASYXY010000045.1:0-1603 GCA_035934385.1 Candidatus Dormiibacterota bacterium | reverse complement strand
GGATGACGACGGTCACGGGGCTACCGGACGCTGCGAGGAACAGTGCGGCCTGACCGGCCGAGTTGCCCCCGCCCGCGACCACGACCGGCGATCCGGCGCAGAGGCGGGCTTCCATCTCGGTGGCCGCGTAGTACACGCCGTTGCCTTCGAAGTCGGCGAGTCGGGCGGCATCGAGACGCCGGTAGCTGGCCCCGCTGGCGACGATCACCGCGCGACCGGCGACCTCGGTCCCGTCCGACAGGCGGACCACCAGATGCCCGGCCTCCACACGCAACGAGGCGGCCGCACACGGGCTGGTGAGGTGTGCGCCGAACTTCTCCGCTTGCACGACGGCCCGCTGGGTGAGGTCGCCGCCGGAGATACCGGTCGGGAAGCCGAGGTAGTTCTCGATGCGCGAGCTACCCGCTGCCTGGCCCCCGACGGCGACCATTTCGACGACCAGGGTGCGCAGTCCCTCCGAGGCGCCATAGACCGCCGCCGCCAGACCGGCTGGCCCTGCACCGACGACGAGAAGGTCGAAACAGCGCTCGGGAAGGCTGTCGATGGTCAACCCGAGGTACTGCGCCAGCACTCCGGGCGTCGGGTGGCGCAAGACCGAGCCGGAGGCGATTACGACTGGCAACTCGCCCGGGGTGACGGCGAACTCGCGCAGGAGCCGCTCAACCGTCGAGTCTCGCTCGGGGTCCAGCCACTCGTGGGGGATGCGGTTGCGGGCCAGGAACTCCCGGATCCGGAGCAACTCGGGCGAGAAGCGGGACCCCACGACGCGCAGGGAAGCCGAGGCGCGGTTCAGCAGCCCGCGCCTGCGGGCGAGAAAGGCGGTGAGGATGGTGTCGCCCAGGCCGGGGTTCGTCGCGATCACGTGTTGCAGCGCAGCCCTCGGCACCACGAGGACTTCGCCAGGCTCAACGATGTGGGCCGACAGATACACCCGCTCACCGGTCAGCAGGTTCAGCTCGCCCAGGAATCGCCCCGGTCCCTGGCGATTGATGATCCGCTCCTCGCCGTCGGAATGGACCGAGACCTCGACTACTCCAGAGAGGATCACGTAGAAGTCGTAGGTGGGGTCCCCCTCTCGATAGAGATACTCGCCCACGGCCACCGGCCGCCGGGTCCCGAGCGCCGCGAGAACGGCTAGCTCTGAGTCGGCGAGCGTGGGAAATAGGACGGCGTCGTCAGCCTCCGGGTACGGGCGATAGTTCATTGTTTCGATCTCCTTCTCTGTCTTCTTTTCCACGAATCTCGGTGTTCGGTCCTCTAGGTCGTGATCTGGGGCAGATCGCCCTCATTTTCGACGTTGAAGAGCTGAGCGAACGCAGCCGGAAGCTGGACACGAACGTCTTGTATCTCACCCATGGAGACAGCTTCCGTGAGGACCCCGATGACGACGCGAGCGTGGAACGTCGCGTCTGGCAGGTCGATCCCCTCTCGCTCACTCACCAGCTCGAAAAATTCGTCCAGCGTCAATTTGGCACCGATCCCCGCATCTGGTGCTTCGAGAGAGCGTGCAAGCTCCGGTGGCAACTGTGCCGCAAGGTCATGCGCTTCACCGCCAGCTAAGCGCTCAGCCAGTGTTTCGAGTGTGGCGCGAGTGGCACGCTCG
>DASYXY010000037.1:0-28364 GCA_035934385.1 Candidatus Dormiibacterota bacterium | reverse complement strand
GATCGTCTCGTTGGCACTCTCGCTGGCGGTCATATGGCGAGCCGCCAGGCGCCGCGATGAACTGGCCGTCGCGGCGTCGATCCTGGTCGCCGGCGGGGTCATCGCATCGCCTCACGCGCTGCCCGCGGATCTGGTGCTCGTCTCGGTGGCACTCGTGATCTGGTCGCGAGCCGATGCCTGGGACTGGTTGATCCTGTCAGTCGGCGCCCTTGTCGCCGCGCTGGCGCCGGCCCCGGTGCCGGTGGCCGCGGGGCTGGTGGTGGTCGGCCGGATGCTGCTCAGGCAGTCTTTGCTGCCTGCGCCGCCCCCGCCATCACCGCAACCGGCGTCGTCTCGATGATCCCGTCGATCAGGCCGTAGTCAACGGCCTCCGACGGCGTGAGGAAGAAGTCGCGATCCGTATCGCGCTCGACGCGCTCGATCGGCTGGCCCGTGTGCTTGGCGATGAGCTCGTTGAGCACGCCCTTGATCCGCACGATCTCGCGCGCGTGGATGTCCAGGTCGCTGGCCTGCCCCTGCAGGCCGCGGCCGCCGATCAGCGGCTGGTGCATGTGGATGGTCGAGCTCGGCAGCGAGAAGCGGCGGCCCTTGGCGCCGGCCATCAGGATCACCGTGCCGAAGCTCGCGGCGCGGCCGATACAGACCGTTGAGATCGTCGATCGCACGTACTGCATGGTGTCGTAGATCGCGAACCCGGCCGTGACGGTGCCGCCCGGCGAGTTGATGTAGATCTGGATCTCCTTATCGGGGTCGTCGGCCGACAGGTAGATGAGCTGCGCCACCACCAGGTTCGCGACCACGTCATCGATAGGCCGGCCGATCAGGATGATGCGATCCTTCAACAGCCGCGAGTAGATGTCGAAACTGCGCTCGCGGTTGCCGCCCTCGTTCTCGGTGACGGTGGGGATGTACGCCACTGCCGGCAATACTACCGGCGCGATAATTTGGTCATTGGCACGCGCTGCAGCCATTGCCCCGGCCGACTTTTTCGCGGGCGTGCGCAAGGGCCTGAGGTCTCGGCTGCCGGCCGAGCTCCGTGGCTTTGAGCTGATGCGCGGCCACAGCCGCCTCTTGAAGCTCCACTACGGTCATCCCGAGCTGCACTTCGAGGCGTGGCACCACACCGGCGATGGCCGCCTCGAGGTCGGCCTGCACTTCGAGGGCACAGCCCAGCAGAACCAGCGCGCCTTCGAATTCTTCCGCGAGCACATGGTCGAAGTGAAGGCGGCGCTGCGGCGCGCCGAGCTCGAGCCGTGGGACCGAGGGTGGTCGCGCCTTTACGAGACGCTGCCGGCGGCGGTGCTCGACGACGACGTTATGGCCTCTGCGATCGACCTGATGCACGACTACATCACCGCGCTGCAACCGCTGGTGGCGCGGTTTCTGGAGAGGGCCGCGTGATGGACCCTCGCGAGGCTCGGAACCTCATCCCGCTCACCGAGCACTACATCCACATGAACCACGCCGGCGTTTCGCCCATGTCCGAGCGTGGGCGCGCAGCCATCGAGCGGCTCGTCGAGGGCATCCTCAACAGGCCGTATCGCGATCACCAGTCGCAGGATGAGGCCGACGCCTTGCGCGAGCTGGTGGGCAGGCTCATCAGCGCTTCGCCGGACTCGATCACCCTGACGCGCAGCACTTCGCACGGTCTTTCGCTGCTGGCGCAGGGCCTCGACTGGACGCCAGGAGACAACGTCGTCGGCGTCGACGGCGAGTATCCGGCCAACATCTACCCGTGGATGGCGCTCGAGCGGCGCGGAGTCGATTTCCGCCGGGCCAAGCCAGTTGACGGACGGATCACGCCGGATGCGGTGCTGGCGCTCGCGGACGCGCGCACTCGAGTCGTCGCGGTTTCGCACGTCGAGTTCTGGAACGGGTTCCGCCTCGACGTGGCAGCCATCGGCGCCGAGTGCCGCCGTCGCGGAATCGTGTTTGCGGTCGACGTCATGCAGAGCGCCGGCGCATTGCGCGTCGACATCGAGCGGATGTCCATCGACTGCTGCGCGGCAGGCGCGGGCAAGTGGCTCATGGGCCCGCCCGGCGTCGGCTTCGCCTACTTCTCGCCGGAGCTGCTGGAGCGATTGTGGCCGCCGGTCGTCGGCCCGAGCTCGGTCGCGGGTTTCGAGCGCTACTTCGACTACGACCTGACGCTCCGGCCGACGGCCCGCCGCTTCGAGGAATCGGTCGTGTCGCTGCTGGACACGGTCGCGTTCGGCGCCGCCCTCGACCTGCTGCTCGAGGTGGGCGCGGACGTGATCGAGGATCGAGTGCTGAACCTTGCCGAGCGGCTGGCGAAAGGACTGGCGGAGCGAGGCCACGAGATCGTCGAGCCCTGGCCGCGATCGCGGGCGGAATCGTCAGGTATCGTGTCGTTTCGCAAGCCGGGGGCGTCCGCTCAAGAGGTGCTTCGCGACCTCAACGCAGCCCACGTCGTCGCTCGCATCCATCGCGACTTCGTGCGCCTGTCGCCCCACTTCTACAACACGTACGAGGAGGTTGAGCGCGTGCTCGAAGTGCTGGCCCCGGAGAGCGTTAGCCCATGAGGACCGTCGAGGTCACCGACGCGCTGCAGGAGTACATGGAGAGCCTCGTCGCGCCTCGCGACAAGGTCCTCGCACGCATGGAAGAGGAGGCCCATCGCGAGGGCATCCCGATCGTCGACGCGCAGGAGGGCGCGCTGCTGAGCCTGTTGGTGCGGATCTCGGGTGGCAAGCGCGTGCTCGAGCTGGGAACGGCCACCGGCTACAGCGGAATCTGGCTGCTGCGCGGCACCGACGGGGGCACGCTCACGACTTACGAGATGGACAAAGAGCGCGCACGGCGAGCGCGCGCCAACTTCTCGGAGGCCGGCCTGGGCGACCGGGCCCTGGTGCTGGAGGAGGACGCGGTGCGTGGCCTCCAGAAGCTCGACGCTCGATTCGACGTGTGCTTCATCGACCTCCTGAACTCGTTTCCGTCCGAGGAAGTCGTTCGCCAGGTGTTTGGCCTATGCCTCGAACGCCTAGAACCCGGTGGGCTGCTCCTCGCGGACAACGCGCTACGCCAGGGCGAGGTGGTGCAGCCGAAGAACCAGCAAGCGCGAAACGTTTCTCGCTACAACGAGCTCGTGGCGAACGACCCGCGCCTCGACGGTGTGGTGGTGCCCATCCGCGACGGACTGTCGATCGCGCGCATCAGGGACTGACCGGTGCCTGCTTCGGCAGGTAGCGGTCTGCGTATCTGGAAGCTGTGAAGGCTCCGCCTGCAGGCCTCGACGAAACCGCGCTGAGCGCGCTGGTCGCCGGCCGCTGGCGCCTCGACGTGGAATCGATCAGCTACGAACCTGTCGGTGGAGGAAGCCATCACTGGCTCTTGCGCACCGCGGACGCCGGCTATCGGTTCCTAACCGTCGACGATCTCGGGACGAAGCCCTGGCTTGGCGCGGATCACGACTCAGCTTTCGCGGGCCTGGACGTCGCGTTCGCCACGGCGCGCCGGCTGCGCGATTCCGGCCTGGACTTCGTTGTCGCGCCGATTCCAGCCGCCGGCGGCGATGTTGTCACGCGCGTCGACGAGCGATTCAGCGGCGCGCTCTTTCCCTACATCGCGGGCAGGCCCGGCACATTTGGTGCCGCGTTCAGCCTGCGCGACCGGGCGGAGCTGTGCGACATCTGGGCGAGGCTGCACCTCGCGACCACAGCGGTGCGGGACGAGGCGCCGCGGCGAAGCCTCGACGTTCCTGGCCGGGCGGACCTGGATGGCGCACTTGAAGGGAGCGGCGGCCAATGGAGCGGCGGACCATATTCCGAGCGCGTACGCGAATGGCTCACGACCAAGCGTGAGCTGGTCACTGGGGCCTTGAACAGGTACGACCGGCTGGCGGTCCCCATGGCTTCCAGAGAATTAGTGATCACACACGGCGAGCCGCATGCCGGCAACCTCATCCGCATCGAGGAAGGACTGCGGCTGATCGACTGGGACACCGTCGCCCTGGCCGCGCCAGAGCGCGACCTCTGGATGCTCGACGACGGCACCGATGCGGGCCTGGCCCCATACACAGCGGCGACCGGGCACGCGATCGACCGCTCAGCGCTGGACTTCTACCGCCTAGCGTGGCTGGTCACCGACGTGGCGTCTTTCGTCGCCGAGCTGCGCGGGCCTCACGCCGGCGACGCCAACAGCGCTCATGCGTGGAGAGCGCTCCAGGTGACCGGCGAGAGCCTCAGCTCGATGCTTTGACGGCCTGGTCGCCCTCGATCCAGAAAGTCCCGTCCGCGGCGTGCTCCTTCTTCCAGATCGGCACCGACTCTTTGAGCCGGTCGATCCCCCACTTGCACGCGGCGATCGCCTCGGCGCGATGCGGTGCGGAGACCGAAACCACGACGGACGCCTCGCCGATCTCCAGGCGTCCGGTGCGGTGCGCCATCGCCACCCGCGCCTCCGGCCAGCGGTCCGCGATCTCGTCCGCGATCTTGCGCATCTCGGCGGTGGCCATCTCGGCGAAGGCCTCGTACTCGAGATGCGTCACCGCCCGGCCGCGCGAGGTGTCGCGCACGACGCCGGTGAAGGTGCAGATCGCGCCGGCTCCCGCGCGCCCAACCGCGGTCTCGACACGTCTTGCGTCCAGCGGCTCGGTCGTGACCTCGAACAGCACGCCGACCTCACTCGCGCCGCCGCTCACGGGCGGAATGAACGCCACCTCGTCACCCTCTCCAACCACGGCGTCCCAGCCGGCGAACTCCTGGTTGACCGCCGGACGCACTGCGTTGAGGTCGGATTCGAGCGCTGGATGCGCGCGCCGCAGGGCGGAATAAACGTCGCTCACCGTCGAGCGTTCGGGCACATGGACCGTCTCCGAATCGGTTCCAGCCTGCTCGCGCAGCCGCGCGAAGAAGCGAGCGTGAATCGCGACTGCCACCGTCATCGGCTTCATCTTAGGTAGCGACGAAAACATGGACTTCCTTGCCGGCGTCGAGGGCACGCTCGACCGTGGAGCGTGTGCCCTTCGACGCTCCATCCCAGAAGGCGACCAGAACGTCGCACGCGTCGACCAGCCGCTGGTTGCGCGCGGCTGACTTCGAAGCGTCCGCCAGCTCATCGAACGAAGCCGGCATGACCTGCACCGGAAGCCCACGCGACCGCGCGGCCTTGGTCGCCGCCGCGTCCACGCCGCTGGCGCTGCCGGTGATGATCGACGAGCCGGCGGGAAGATCCCTCACGTAGCCGGCGACGCGATCGGGGTCGGCGAAGTGCCGGCTGCCGACGATGGCTACGCGCACTAACCTGAGCTGGACGCGCTCTTGCCGATGCTGTTGATGTTCTCCTCGAACATGCCCCGCAGCCTTGCCGCCTGGCGGTCGTAGTCGTCAGGGTCGGGCCAGCTTTCGCGCGTGTCGAGCACCTCGCGCGGTACGCCCGGGACCCGGTTGGGGATGTGCAGCCCGAAGATCGGGTCGACGTGGGTGGCCACCCCGCGCAGGTCGCCGTTGATGACGGAGCGCACGATCGCGCGCGTGTGGGCGATCGACATCCGCTCCCCGACTCCGTACGGCCCCCCGACCCAGCCGGTGTTCAGCATCCATACGTCCACGTGGTGGCGATTGACGCGCTCGATGAGCATGTCCGCATAGCGCTCGGGCGGCAGCACCAGGAACGGCGCCGCGAAGCAGGTGCTGAAGATGGGCTCCGGCTCGGTGACGCCGCGCTCCGTGCCCGCGACCTTGGCGGTGTAGCCGGAGAGGAAATAGTGTCGGATCTGGTCGTCGTCGAGGCGCGCGACCGGGGGCAGAACGCCGTACGCGTCAGCTGACAGGAAGAGAACGTTGTGCGGATGGCTGCCGGTGCCGCTCAACACTGCGTTGGGGATCAGGTCGATCGGATAGGCGGCACGCGTGTTCTCGGTCTTGTCGTCCGAGTCGTAATCCGGCACGCGCGTGCGCGGGTCGAACACCACGTTCTCGAGAATCGTCCCGAAGCTTTCGGTGGCCGCGTAGATCTCCGGCTCCGAGTCCTTGCGGATCCGAATCGTCTTCGCGTAGCACCCGCCCTCGAAGTTGAAGACTCCGCGATCGGCCCAGCCGTGCTCGTCGTCGCCAATGAGCCTGCGCGAAGGATCCGCTGACAACGTCGTCTTGCCGGTGCCGCTCAAACCGAAGAACAGCGCCACATCGGAGCCGTCGACGTCGGTGTTGGCCGAGCAGTGCATGGGAAAGACGTTCTGCGCCGGCAGCAGGTAGTTCAGCGCGGTGAAGATCGACTTTTTGATCTCCCCCGCGTAACCGGTGCCACCGATCAGCACGATCCGGCGTCCGAGGTTGACGATGATGAACGTCTCGCTATGCGTCCCGTCGCGCGCTGGGTCCGCCTTGAAGGACGGTAGCGAGATGACGGTGAAATCGGGCTCGAAGCCCATGAGCTCATCGGCGGTTGGGCGGATGAATAGATTGCGGGCGAACAGGCTGTGCCACGCGAGCTCCGAGACCACGCGCACGCGGAGCCGGTAGCGCGGGTCCGCGCATGCGAACACGTCCTGTGTGTAGACGTCGTGCGTGTCAATGAACTCCTGCATGCGGCGCAGAAGCGCGTCGAAACGGTCGCTGCCGATCGGCTGGTTGCCCGGGTGCCACCAGATCGCGTCCTGGCTCGTCGACTCCTTGACGAAGAACTTGTCCTTGGGGGAGCGGCCCGTGTGCCTGCCCGTCTCGGCGGTGAGCGCTCCGCTGGAGACGATGGCCGCCTCGTCGCGGCGCACGGCGTGCTCGTAGAGGGCAGCCGGGCTCAGATTTCGCCGCTCGGTGGCGACCTTGTCCGTTATGGCCATGCGGTCAGGTTATGCGATGCGCGCGCGCCGGGCGCTGGCTCGGCGGCGCTGCCGGCCGCTCACGTAGTCGACCAGGATGTACTCGCCAAGGCGCTCCGGCGAGACGAAGAAGGCCCTTCCCTTGTTGATGCGCGTCATCTGGTTGATGAACTCGGTCAGGTAGGGCCCGCGCTCGAGCATGAACGTGTTGATCACGATGCGGTCGCGGGTGCAGCGCCGCACCTCTCGCAGCGTCTGCTGGATCGTCTTGTAGGTCGGCGGGTAGGCGAAGTACGCACGCCCGTTGTCCTCGAGGTGGGCGGTCGGCTCGCCGTCGGTGATCATGATGATCTGGCGGTTGCCGCGGTGCTTCGCCAGCAGCGAGCGAGCGAGCTGGAACCCGTGCTGCATGTTGGTGCCGTACACGTAATCGTTGAGCGCAAGCTGCGGCAGCGTTTGCGGCTTCAGCTCGACGGCGTAGTTCGAGAAGCCGACGACGTACAACGAGTCGCGCGGGTACTGGCTGCGGATGAGCGAATCGAGCGCGATCGCCACCTTCTTGGCGGCCAGGAAGCAGCCGCGCAGGAACATCGAGCGGCTCATGTCGATCATCAGCACGGTCGACGCCTGCGTCACGTGCTCGGTCTTGTGAACGACGAAGTCCTTGGCTCCGATGTGGACCGGGACCTGCGGACCTTCGCGCACCAGCGAGTTGAAGAGCGTCTCCTTCAGGTCCATCAGGAAGGGGTCGCCGTACTCGTACTCCTTCAGCTCGTCGGACGCTTCGTTGCCGATACCGCCCCGATACAGCTGGTGCTGGCCCATGCGCGTTTTCTTGAGCTGCTCGAAGATGTCTTTGAGCGCGGACTGGCCGATGCGCCGCATGCCGCGCGGCGTGAGTTCCAGCCGGCGACCTCGCCGCTCCACGTAGCCGGCCTTCTCTAGCACGTCGGTCACACGCCGCAGCTGATCGAGTGCCTGGCGAGCCTCCGGGCCCAGAAGCTCCTGCGCGAGAGACCGGTCGACGTCGTCAGGCCGGAAGCTGCCGCGCTCGAGCTGCGACTCGAGCCTGTCCATCTGCTGCAGGCGCTCCATCAGTCCCATCGCCTCGCCCATGCTCAGCGGGTCATCGCCGAAGAACGGGTAGCGCTCGGTCAGCTCGGACGGCGGCATCATCGCCTGCATGAATCCCGACAGGCGGGCCAGCTCGAGGCGGAGCGAATCGTCCTGCAGGAGCGCGTCCATCATCTGACGCAGCTCCTCGCGCGCCTCAGGGCTCAGGCTCTGCAGCAGCGACTGCATCTGCGCCATCTGGCGCTGCAGGTGCTCCAGCAGCTCGTCGAGACTGTTGATGCCAGGCGGAAACATGTCGCCGAACTTCTCCATGAAGCCGTTGAAGTCAGGCGTCCGGCCTTCCATCCGGTCCTCGAGCATCCTGTTCAGAGCGCGCACCATGTCGCGTACGCGCGACAGGTCCTGGCCCTGCATCTGCTGGATCGAGCCTTTCAGGCCCTGGAACATCTGGTCGAGCATCTGCTTCTGCAGCCGCTGCATCAGCGCGTCGAACTTCTGCCGCGCTTCGTCGTCGACGAACTCGTAGTCGCGCAGAGCCTTCACGCGCCCACCGAGGTCATCCGGCATGCGGTCGAGCTGGTCGTTGCGCTGCTTCGCGATGCGCTCCATGAGCTTGCGCGCCTCGGGCGTCGCGGCCTCGTTCTGGCGTCGCTCGATGCCCTCGCGCTCGGAGTCGATGATGTCCTGCACCTCCTGGCGCAGCTGATCGACGGTCGAGTCGAGGTTGTAACGGCCGAGCTCGCGCTCGCGCGCCTCACGCAGCTGCTTGAGGAGCTGCTCCAGGCCCTGCATGTTCGGCGAACCCCACCGCAGCAGCCGCTGCAGCGCAGCGTTCAGGTCGCCGTAGTTCATGAGATCGTCGGACAGCGAGTCCAGCAGGTCCCCGGCGTCGAGATCGTCCACGCGCTGGGAGCCGTCCCAGCGCGAGTACCGAAACTTCACGCTCCCAAACTAGCAGGCTGCCAGCCGCCCAATTGCTTTTCGATCCACGCGGCCGCCGCCAGCGCGGCGTAGTCGCGCCAGTTGCGGGCCACGACCTGCACGCCGATGGGCAGTCCCTCGGGCGAGGTGCCGGCGCGGACCACGACCGCCGGGTTGCCGCCGAGGCTGTAGGGCACGGTGAAGCTGTACTGGTCGTCGATCGGGATCTTGGCCCGGTACAGCGGCGCGGCGTCGGCGGCGACGGGAGTGAGGATCAGGTCGAAAGACTGCATGAAGGACAGCAGCTGCGTGCGGAATCGGTCCCACGCGTTGATGAGCCGCTCGTGGGTCATGCGCACGCGGCCCCAGTAGCCGCGGGTCACCTCCCGGGCCTCGATCAGTCCCTGCGGCCGCGCCTCGGTGACGCGGCAGCCGGCCTCGGCCAGCGCATGCACCGCCGCCGCCAGTGCGGCCACAGTCGGCTTGGTCGGCGAGACCATGCCGTCGTCGGCGTACCAGGCGACCGTCAGGCCGTGCAGCTTGGGGCGCCGGCGTCTCGGCGGCATCGGGATCACGGCCGAGTCCATGCCGTCGGGTCCGACCAGGATCGGCAGCACGAGCGCGAGGTCGTTGACGTACCGGGCCATCGGCCCTACCTGGCTGCGCGGGTCCATCAGGCCACCAACCAGGCCGTAGGCGCCCGTGCTCGGCACCCAGCCCGTGGTCGGTTTCAGGGCTGCGATGCCGCAGTAGTGCGCCGGCAGCCGGATGCTCCCCCCTGAGTCGCTGCCGATGCCGAGTGGCGAGCCAGCCGCGGCGATGATCGCCGCCTCGCCGCTGCTGCTGGCGCCAGGCGAGCGGGTCAGGTCATACGGATTGCGCGTGCCGCCGTGCAGCGGATTCCAGCTCTCGCCACCTGTACCGCCGGGCGGGCAGTTCGACTTGCCCAGCAGGATCGCGCCTGCCGAGCGCATGCGCGCGATGACGGTCGCGTCCTTGTCAGGGACGTTGTCCTTCAACTTGCGCAGACCCGCCGTGGTGGCGACGCCGGCGGTGTCGAAGATGTCCTTGGCGGTGAACGGGACGCCATGCAGCGGCGGGGGCTCGAAGTCGCGCTTGGCGAGGTGGCGGTCGGCCGCCTTCGCCTGGTGGATGGCGCTTTCGTTGGTGACCCAGACCATGGCGTTCAGCCGAGGGTTCACCGCGCCGATGTGGTCGAGATGAGCGCGGACGACCTCCTCCGAGGAAAGCCGGCCGTCCCTGATGGCTCGCGCGAGCCAGCCTGCGGGCGCGCCGACCGGGTCTCTCACACGCGGGATTGTGAGGCTTTGTGCTCTGAGACCACCTCATCTATGACGCGACGTACGTCAAAGGTGCCGGCGGCTCCCTGCCTGCCCGCCTGCAGCCGGATCAGCGCTTTCCAGAGGGCCCAACCGCGTGCGCGCGCCCAGGTCGCGCTGTCAAGGCCGACGCGGTCGCGAAACGCCTCGCGGGCATTCCCGTCGAAAAAGGTATACGCGATGGCCAGGTCGCAAGCAGGATCTCCGGCCGCGCAGCAGCCGAAGTCGATCACGGCGGCCAGCCGGCCGCCCACAAGCAGCAGGTTGTCAGGGCTGATGTCGCCGTGGACCCACACCGGGGTGCCGGTCCAATGCGTGCGCAGCGCTGCATCCCATACCTCCAACGCGGCTCGCGAGTCGATCCGATTGCCCAATGCGTCGATCGCGTCGCGCACTTCGCCGTCGTACGTCGCCACCGCGCCACCACGAAAGAAGTTGTGCATGCCCGGGCGCGGGACTCCGATCGCGTCGACACCCCGCAGCGCGACCAGAAAGTCAGCGAGGGCAGTCGCGACCTCGCTCATGTCGGTGACGCGATCGCGAGTAGCGCGGTCTCCTTCCAACCAGCGATAGACAGACCAGCGCCGCGGGAAGCCGGCGCCCGGCCGGCCTTCCGCGACCGGCGCCGGAATCGTCAGAGGCAGCTTGCCGGCCAGGAACGGCAGCCAGCGCTGCTCTTTTGCCACCTGCGCCTCGTACGCGCTCGCGCTGGGCAGCCGGGCGGCAAGCTCCTGGCCGAGCCGGAAGGTGGTGTTGTCCCAGCCGTCCTCCGCAACAGGGATGACTCGCAGCGCCGACCACTGCGGAAACTGGAGCGCGACGAGCCGCGCGACGAGCTCGGCGGTGATTTCCGACTTGTCGACTAGATCGTGTCTCCCGGCTTGATGTCCAGGACGTGAAAATCGTTCCCGACCAACTCCTGCAGCTGGTCCGGCCGGCCGGCAAGCGCGGGAAACGTTGCGAAGTGCATGGGCACCACCGTTTTCACGCCCAGCAGCTTCACCGCCTTCGCCGCTCGCTCGGGCCCCATCGTGTAGAAGCCGCCGATCGGCAGGAAAGCGGCGTCGAGCTTGTTCAGCTCGGCGATGATGGCCATATCGCCGAACACGTCGGTGTCGCCGGCGAAATAGATTGTGTAGCCGTTCTCGAATTCGATCACGAGACCGCATGCGTCGCCGCCGTAAACGATCTTGTCGCCGTCAGTGATGCCGCACGAGTGCTCCGCGTGCACGAGCGTGACCTTGATCCCGTCGATGTCGACGGTGCCGCCCTGGTTCGCGCCGATCAGCGCGCCTGACTCGAGGCCCTTCGAGCCGAGCCAGGTGGTGATCTCGTAGTTACTGACCACCTTGGCTTTCGTCCTCTTACCGATTTCCAGCGCGTCGGCGATGTGGTCGAAATGGCCGTGGGTGATGAGCATGAGGTCGCAGCGCTCGATGTGCTTCAGGCCCTCTGGTGCGGCGGGGTTGCCGGCAACCCACGGATCGATGAGGATCTCCTTGCGCTTGGCGCTCTGGACCTTCCAGGTGCCATGACCGATCCAGGTGAAAGCGATGTCAGCGTTGAGCGGCATCCCCCGACTCCTTAACTGATCAGGCGGCGCGGAAAAACCGATTCTCCCACAGGCCTGTCGGGCAGCGACTCGCAGAACTCCGACGCCGCCAGCGCGCACACGGTGAACAGCAAGAGCGCGCCGAGCGTCCACACGTTCGGAAACGGCAGCAGGCAAGGTTGGCGCAGCCAAAGCAAGAGACCGATCGCCAGACCGGCGATCCGTGCTCCGTTGCGGCGGCGGAGAGCCGACATCATCACCATCAGCACGAGGGGCAGCAGGGGCAGGTACTGATACGGGTTGAGCTCGCCGGGCAGCAGAGCGCCCAGGGCGAGACCCAGGGCCATGCCATACGCGGGGTTCCAGCCGCTCGCGCGGGCCGCCGCCAATGCGCCGATAACCAGCGCGGCGAGGACGATCAGCGTCAGGGCCGAGGCGAGCGCGGACAGGTGGACAGGCGACTGCAGGGTGGTGATGCCGCCAGCGCCGTTGATGATCGGGTATGGATCGCCGCCGATCGAGCGGCCGAACAGCGTCGCCACCGAGGTCTGGGCGCAATCCGGGTTGGGCGCTTTCAAGGAAGGGATCAGCACGCCGGTGACGTACGCCCAGGCCCCCGCCGGGCCCAGCGGGATGGAGGCGATGACGCTGATCGACGCACCGGCTGCGGCCGCGGCGGCGACGAAAGGACGCCACCGCCGTCTGGCTCCGACCACCATCAGGGCCGGATAGAACTTGAGACTCGCAGCCGCGGCCGCCAGCACCCCCGACCACCCAGGCCGGCGCTCGAAAGCGACCATGCCGGCACAGGCGGGCAGCAGTACGAAGCCGCCGATCTGGCCTGCACCGACGTCGGCGAACAACGGCGGGCAGTAAAGCGCCACCGCCCAGAACACCGCGCGTTCCAGGGAGGAGCGCGCGATCGCCCGCTGCAGCAGGTAGAGACCAACCAACGCGGCGATGGCGTCGGCGGTGGTCCACGCCGGCACCTGCCAGGCTTTTGGCAGCACGGTGAAGGGCGCGGCCAGCATCGCCGCGGCCGGGGGCCGGATCAGGCCGACCACCGGCACCATGCCGGTCTGGGCGAGGAACCGAGCGGTGTCGGCGTAGATCGCCGACGGATCATGCAGCCAGCGCGACCCCGCCAAGAGAACCGAGGAGGCGTCAGGACGCTGGGCGGTTTCGAGGTTGGCGACGAGGTCGTGGACGAACATCACGAACGCGATCGCCCACCACAGCAGCGGCATGCTCAGGACGCGACGAAACGGGGCGATTACGTTGGGCACGATCGCATTCGCTGCGTGGTGGCAGGATTATGCCGCCCCATGAAATGGCTTGACTATCGCCTCCAGCGCGAACGCGTCAAGCGCGTGCGGCCGTACGTGGAACAAGGCTCGCGGGTCCTGGACATAGGCTGCGCGGATGGGGCCCTGTTCCGCTTCTTCGACGCGCGACTGGCCGGCGGAATGGGCATCGACATGGACCCTGTCCCGGCGAGCGATGGAAAGTACGCCTACGTGCGCGGAGCCTTCCCCGCTGCGCTGCCCGCAGAGCGGCAGGAGTTCGACCTGATCTCCGCGCTGGCGGTCGTGGAGCACGTCCCGGAGCCCGAGCAGGAAGGTTTCGCCGCCGCCTGCTTCGAGTGTCTCCGCCCCGGCGGGCGGGTCGTCGTCACGGTCCCCTCACCGCGCGTGGACATGGTGCTGCACCTTCTGAAGAGCGCGCATCTGGCGGACGGCATGGCCGACAGCCAGCACTACGGCTTCGATCCGCGGAAGGCGACCAGCATGTTCGAGCGCGCGGGTTTCGAGCTCGAGCGCCACTCGCACTTCCAGCTCGGCCTGAACAACCTCTTCGTGTTTCGCAAGCCGTCTGAGAGCCGCGCCTAGGATAGTTCGGATATGGCCACCCGCAAGCCGAAGAGCCTGACCCCGGTTCGGCGCACGCTGCCCGACCTGCAGGGCGTCGAAGCGCCCGAGCGAGCGACGGCCAGCGTCTCGGAGCAGAAGATCAATCAGTACCGCAAACGGCGCTACCAGGCGCTGCACGCGGAGACCGAGGCCGCCAACAAGAGGCGCGCCGCCGGCAAGGCAACCGCTCGCGAACGAATCGAGATGCTCGTCGACGACGGCTCGTTCGTCGAGCTCGACGTCTTCGCAACTCATCGGTCGCAAGGGTTCGGCATGGAGGATCGCCGCATCGCCGGCGACGGAGTGGTCGCCGGGTTCGGCGACATCGACGGGCGCGCGGTCGCGGTCTACGCCTACGACGCGACTGTCTTCGGTGGTTCGCTGGGTGAGGTCACGGCGGAGAAGATCGTCAAGGTGCAGGAGCTCGCGCTGCGCAACCGCGTGCCGATCATCGGCATCAACGATTCGGGCGGCGCGCGCATTCAGGAAGGCGTGGTCGCGCTGGCCGGCTACGCGGACATCTTCTACCGCAACGTGAGGTCGTCCGGCGTGATCCCTCAGATCAGCGTCATCGCCGGGCCGTGCACCGGCGGGGCCGTCTACTCGCCGGCGATCACCGACTTCATCTTCATCGTCGCCGGACAGGGCTACATGTTCATCACCGGGCCCGAGGTCATTCGCGTGGTCACCGGCGAGGCGGTGTCCTTCGACGAGCTCGGTGGAGGTGACGTCCACAACGCGACCTCCGGCGTGGCTCACTTCCTCCCGCGATCGGAGGAGGAATGCGCGGCGGGCGTGAGGCGCCTGCTTTCCTACCTGCCCTCGAGCAACAACGAGCGTCCACCCTTCATGCCCACCAACGACGACCGAGAACGCGCGGACGTGGAGCTGCAGACCATCGTGCCCGAGGCACCCAACAAGCCGTACGACATGCGCGAGCTGGTCGCGCGGGTCCTCGACGACCGCGAGTTCTTCGAGGTGCAGCCGTTCTTCGCCAAGAACATCGTGGTCGGCCTGGGCAGGCTCGGCGGCCACGTGGTCGGAATCGTCGGCAACCAGCCCAAGCATCTCGCCGGCGCGATTGACATCAACGCCTCGGTGAAGGCCGCGCGATTCATCCGCTTCTGCGACGCGTTCGGCATCCCGATCATCTCCTTCGTCGACGTGCCCGGCTACCTGCCCGGCCGCGACCAGGAGCACGGCGGCATCATTCGCCACGGCGCCAAGCTGCTGTACGCGTACGCGGAGGCGACCGTGCCGAAGCTCACCGTCATCACCCGCAAGGACTACGGCGGCGCTTATTGCGTCATGTCGCCCAAGCAGATGGGCGCGGACCTGAACCTGGCGTGGCCAACCGCGGAGATCGCGGTGATGGGTCCGGACGCGGCCGTGAACATCATCTACAAGCGCGAGCTGGCCGGCGCTGCGGATCCGGCCGCGCGGCGGCAGCAGCTGGTGAACGAGTACACCACTCGGTTCGCCAACCCTTACGTCGCGGCGGAGCGCGGGTACGTCGACGACGTGATTGAGCCACGCGAGACCCGGCGCTCGCTGGTGCGTGGCCTCGAGCTATGCCTGCGCAAGACAGTGGAGCGACCGCCGCGCAAGCACGGCAACATCCCGCTCTGAGCCATCCCGCCGGGCGCTCTAGCTCATAGGCGGCGGAGGATGCGGTAGCCCAGCGCAGCCCACAACACGAGGCTCACGAGCGGTGGCGTGCTGCCGATTGCCGTTCGATTCCCGAAGATGGTGAATGCCAACAGTGCCACGGCGACTGCGATGAAGACGAAAAGGCCGATCCAGCGATCAATGGGGATTCCCGCCACCGCGAATCCGGTGGGCGCCTTCGGCTGGGGAACCTTGATCGTCGTTCCTGTCGATTCACCCGGCAGTGGCACCGCCAGGGTGGCCGGCAGTCGCTGGACGATCTGCTGAATCACCATCGGTCCACCAACCCACTCCGTCGGATTGATTGGCAGCGACGAGCCGTCCGCGCTGACGAGCAGGATGCCCCCATCGTCATAACGGAGCAGCGCCTCGCATGCTTCGTCGCGAACCGTGATCCGGTCATTGGCGTTGATTTCGAGCGTGACACCTTCGTTGCTCACCGACAGGAACGGTGCATGCTTCCACAGCTCGCTCCGGACGTGCGGATGCGTCTCGCCCTGAACGGGCGGTGGCGTTGGGACCGTATACGCATGAATGGCCGGAGGGGCCGGCACGTCCTCGGGCCCGATGTAGATGGCTGAGCGCACTGCCTGAGCCATCGCGTCGCGAGCCATCGTCGGCGTGACCGCTTCCATCTCTGCCCTCAACTCATCTGGGTGCTGCGTTGGCTCTCCGTTGAGGATGCGGACGGCCGTTCGATCGAGCCACGCCAGCACGGCTTCATCGCGGTCCAGACTGCGAACGAAGTTGCCGGCCTGTTCGGCCAGCTCCTCCGCGCTCGGACCCTCAGTGCTCATTGCATACACCGACTGGACGGTGTCGTTGAGAACCGGCGCTGCTTGGCCCGGTTGCGCATCGGTCCACAGCGAGACGTGCGCCTGCTGACGGTCCATCGGAAAGTAGCCGCCCCCGACGCTGTAGGCAATGCCCTTGTCGTAGCGCAGGCGCTTGAGGAGCCTGTCGCTCGCGATGCTCGTGGCCATGGCAAGCGAAGTGGAGCGAGGGGCCACCATGGACACTCCGGCTCCGCCCACACCCGCCGTCGCGTAAGCCGGTAGTCCCAGCTCCATGGGGACGGCGGGCGCCTGCGGCATCGGCTGGCCTGCCGGTAGCGACAGGTGCAGGTCCGCTGGCGGAGGACCGCTGAGCCACATGACCGCGTTGTCGCGGCTGAAGCCACGCGCCGCCCAGGCCGCCACCCACGACTCCGTGAGGTGATACAGCCCGAATTCCTTGTAGCGATACAGGCCGTTTCCGCGAGCTCCGAACCTCAGGTTGAACATGAGGTCGGCCGGCGACTTCGGGCGGGACGACGCCTCGGCCAGAAGCACAGACTTTTCGCTTTCCAGCCGGTCAAAAGGAAGGCGGTGCAATGAGGCCGTGACGTGAGCCATGAACGCGACGATGTCAGCGGGCTCACCGGTGGCATAGAACATCGTGCGGTTGCTCGTCACCGCGCCGTTGAACTCGTAGGTCTGTCGCGGCCCCAGGTGGAAAAGCGCGAGATGCTCGACCAGGTGCGTGATCCCGCTCCACGAAAGCCGTTCGTCGACGCGACCCACGCGGAACATGAGCGTGGCCCGCAGCGGACCTGAGGCCTCCGCCCACAGCACCGGCACCCCGTCGATCGCGGCCTGGTGAACCTCACGGCTCCAGCCGGTCACTCAGCCGATCGTATCAGCGGGTTGGAAGCCGCCTTCGGCTGGTGGCCGTAAGCTTGTCGCGCCTTGGCGAGCGCCACCACCGCCGGATTGCACGAATGGAGCCGGAAGAAAACCTGGCGGCGCACGCGCGCGGTCCTGCAGAACACGCTGCTCTTTCCCGGCCTGAACAGCTTCGCGAAGCTGACGGTCAGCCACCGCGAGCGTTTCATGCAGCTACAGGGCGGCGCCATCTTCATCGCCAACCACTGCAGCGCGCTCGACGGCGCCGTGATGGTCGAGGCACTGCCCCCCCGCTACCGCAACCGATCGTTGGTGGTGGCGGCGGCCGACTCGATCTTCAAACGCAAGTGGGAGGCTGCGGTGGCGGAGATCTCGGTCAACGCGTTTCCGATCCCGCGCGGCGGTGGGGCTCGTCCCTACCTCGACACGCTCAAAGACCTCCTGCGTCAGCGCTGGTCGGTGATCATCTTTCCCGAAGGCAGGCTCTCCGTCACCGGCGCCGTCGGCAGCTTCCGCAAGGGTGCGGCGGTGCTGGCCATCGACGCCGGCGCGCCCATCGTGCCCGCGTTCATCGACGGCATGTACGAGGTGCTGCCGCGTTTTCGCAGGCGCCCGCAGGCGGGCAAGGTGAGCATCGTGTTCGGCGACCCACTCCTTCCGCAGCCGGGCGAGGATTACGACGCCCTGACCGCCCGCGCGGAGGCGGCCGTCCGGGCGCTCGGTGGCGAGAAGGGAATCGCGGTCGACACGCCCGTGCCGGCAGGCGCAGGTTCGGCCGAAGGCCCGAACTACTGGTACTGAGGCCGAGCCTCTAGAACCCCGGCGGCCACGAGAAGGCAGGCGGCGGATTCACCACCGGGGGGCTGATCTCGAGCGTGATGACCTCGTGGTTCTTGAGCACGATGGTGCGGGGGTCGCCGGTGAAAGGCGACGCGCCCTTGCCGTCGCCCTGGTCGATGTAGACGACGAGCTTCTGATCTCCCGTCAACGTGAGCGTCGACACGTGCGTGCTGTCGAGCGGTTGTGACGCCTGGCCCCAGTCGCTCCAGACGTCAAAGAAGTCGCCGAGCGTGAAGGTGCGGTCGGCAGGCGATTCGACGTGGATGATCCCCGCCTCATTGGAGTGCATGTGCAGCCAGTAGTAGCAGCCGAGCGTGCGCCCGACATTCGTGGGGATGTCGACGTTGCTGCCCTGGTTGAGGATCTGCAAGAACGCGTGGTAGTGCACCTGCGTGTGCTCGAGCTGGTCGCACGGGATGGCGGTGAACGAGCGGTGCGCCGGAGAATGTGAAGGAGGCATGGGGCTGGGCACCGCGGCCACGGTGGTCGTGTTGAGGCGGTTTATGACGAGGACCACCGGCACCATCGCCAGGATGAAAACGAGGATGATGCCGCCGGCGATTGCGGCCATCCACCCAGCCGAGAGGTCGCCGCGGGTTCTCACCCACGAGTAGCCGTTCCAGCGCCACCGTCCGTCGGGCGAGAGCGCCGGCTGCCAGGTGGCGCCGTCCCAGAACCAGCGCCCGTCGGGTGAGAACTGCGGGTTCGAGGGTCCGCCTGGCTGACCCAACGGGATCGCCTGCTAGACCGACTGCACCCGGCGAGACGGCGATCCGTCGTGCTGCACATGGCTCAGGTGATCGGCCTTGCGGCAGTAGTCGTCGACCGTCGCGATGAGCTCGGCGTGAGACCAGGTCAGCGGTGAAACCGAGAGCGGCGCGCCGGTGTTCGGGTCGAGCTGCTCGGAAAGCAGCCCGCCCGGCAGCTGGTGCGCGACGACCCAGTTGATGATGTCGCGAGCGGGCTTCAGGTCGGCGGCCGTCTTGGCCATCGCCGTATGCCACTGCGCCATCCACAACGTGCAGATGAACCACGGATTGCCGGGCACGCGGCTGGTGTCGTTCTCCACGCGGAAGTAGTAGTCGTCCTTGTAGCGGGCGATGCCACCGGCGTCGCCGTTGTTGGACAGCTGCTCGCGGATCGCCTCCATCGTGTCGGCGATGCGGGCCTCGTCGGGCGCGTACATGCCGAAGCGCCACAGCCCGCAGATGGCGCTGTCGATCACCATGTCGACAGTCAGCGTCCCGTCCTCCTCCACCGCCAGCCTGCGCGCGAAGCGACCCAGCTCGGGACTGTAGAGATGCGTGTCCGCGGCCTCGCGCAGTCGCTCCGCCGCGTCGCGGTAGCGAACCAGCGCGGGTTTGTCGCCAAAAAGATCGGCGAAGTTGCGTGCGGCGTCCAGGCCTGCCCACACCGAGCCGACCGTGAAGGCATGCACGCCCCACCGCTCCTCCCACAGGTCCCACGACGGCTTGATCAGACCGTTGCGCTCGTCGAAGTAGTCGACCATCCAGTCCGCGGCCGGCACCACGAGCGTCGAGTACAGGTTGAGGATGAAGTCCAGGTTGCGGTGGATCTTGTAGTGCTGCCACAGCGCCCAGAGCACGAGCCCCGTCTCGTCTTCCTGGATCGGCAGCGTGCGCAGGCCGTGGCTGTCCACCCAGGGCAGCCACGAGCTGCCCGGCAGTCCGTACGGGGTGTACTTGTGCAGGAAGAACCCTTCCTCCACCAGCGAGTCCTGGCAGAAGGTGAAGAAGAGCCTCGTCACGTCTTCGTGACCGGAGCGGTCGAGGGCGTTGGCGACGATGGCGCCGTCGCGCGGCCACGCGTATGCGTACGTGTCGCGAGCGAACTTGGTGATGTCGAAGTCGGTCGCGGCGATGATCGCGCCGTGATTGTCGACATGGCTGCGCGCAGTGAGAATGCTGCGGCGGTAGAGGCTCGTGACGTCCGGCCCTAGCTCATCGTCGATGTGGCGGTGATCCTTCTCCGACCACACGCGCCAATACGTGATCGTCCGACCGCGATATGTCTCGGCGCCTTTGCCCACGATGAGGTCCTGGCCGAACGTCGTGACCTCGCTCAGCCGGCTGCCCATGCAGACCCAGTGGGTCAGCGCGCGAGGCTCGCCCGGGACGGCCGGACCAATCTCGAACCCGACTGTGCAATCGACGGACCCCTGTTCGATGGGGTTGCGCCCAAGCACGCCATCCTCGGCGTCGACCCACGTACCCGCAGCGTTGTTGCCCTTCTTGCCGTTGGCCCACGTGTCGATTCCGAACTGCGACCCGTGGATCCCACCTATTAGGAAGTAGCGGTTGGCTTTGTACGCCAGCACGCCCCGGTGCCGCGGCTCATAGGCGACGGTGTTGCCGATGTCGGAGCCTTCGATATACCAGTCGTAATGAAAGAAGACACGGCCGACGTCGAAGCCCGATGGGCTGACCACCTCGACCTTGCGCACGAACCAGTTGCGCGCCATGTCGACGAAGTCTTCGAACTTGACGGTGATGCCCAGGCGAGGATGCTTGAGCGTTACGTTGCTGACCAGCGAGTCCTGCGCGTATTCCAGGTCGCGCTGCCATGCCGGGTCGTCGAGCCATGCGAACTTGCCGTCGATGAAGAACCCCGTGCGGCAAGGGTTGCCCATCGTCTGGTTGGCGTCGCCCACGCGCGGGAAGTAGAGATCGCGGACCGTGTAGGTCGCGTCGAAGCCCACGAGCACGTTGCCGTTGCCGATGACGACGCTCCTGGGCATTCCGGGCTGAATCGTAGTTTTTCGTTCGCCTGTGCGCTTGGCGTTAACAGGCAGGGTTGCGGTCCGCCGGCCGCCGCCTACAATCGGCCACGAACCGTCTGAGCATCATCGGAGCCAACGTCTTGAACGCCGATCCAGAATCGTTCCGCCCACCTGTCCGCGTCATCGCCTCGCACCGGCGGCGTCGAACCGTATCCGCCAGGCTGCGGTCCGGTGTGCTCGAGCTGCTCGTGCCGGCCTGGATGCCGATCCCGGATCGCGAACGGTGGGCCGAAGCCATGCGCGCACGCCTGGAGAAGAGGATGAAGCGGTCGATCCCCTCAGACGAGCGGCTGGAGATGCGTGCTCGCGAGCTCAACCGCAGGCATTTCGGCGGGCGCCTCAGCTGGACGTCGATCGGATTCGCCGAGATGTCGAGCCGGTGGGGCAGCTGCTCGTTCACCGACGGCGCGATTCGTGTCGCCACGCGGGCGGCGAAGCTGCCTGCGTGGGTGCTCGATTACCTGGTCGTGCACGAGCTCGCGCACCTGGAGCACAGCGACCATGGCGCGGCGTTCCACGAGCTGGAGAACCGCTACCCGCTAACCGAACGAGCGAAGGGCTACCTGATGGCGCTCGACCAGAACGCCGGAGCGCCTATGGCGTGAGGACTATCTTCATCGCCTCGCGAGCGTCGAACATGCGGTAGGCCTCGGCGGCCTGGTCGAGCTTCATGCGGTGGCTGATGATCGACTCGGGCTGCAACCGGCCGGCGGCGACCAGGTCGAGCAGCGGACGCATGTACGCCTGGACGTTGCACCAGCCGGCGCGGAATGTCAGGGCCCGCTGCCAGACGTCCACATAGGGGAAATCGCCGATTGTGTGGTTCGGGATCCCGACCATCGAGATCGTCCCGCCGCCCTTGACGCACTGGATGGCGGTATCCACCGCCGTCAGGGCGCCAACGCATTCCATGCTTCGATCCACGCCAAAGCCGCCTGTCTCGTGCCTGATGAACTCGACTGGATTGACTTCCCTGGCATTGACCGGGATGGCCCCCATCCCCTGCGCGAACTCGAGCCGGCTGTCGACCATGTCGACGACGAAGACTCGCGCCGGGCCGAACAGCTGCGCGCACATGATGGCCATCAGGCCCACCGGCCCAGCGCCGATCACCGCGACCGTGTCACCCGGCTTGATCTCGGCCCGCTCTGCGGCGAAGAAGCCGGTCGCCAGGATGTCGCCGACAAAGATCGCCTTTTCGTCGGCCATTCCCTCGGGGATCGCCTCCAGCGTGGTGTCGGCCAGCGGCACGTTGATGTACTCGGATTGGGCGCCCCCTAGCGCCCCGAAGTACTCGCCGTAGCCGAACGCGCCGCGCTGCACGCACTGGTTGAACCAGCCGCGCACGCAGTAGTGGCAGTGGCCGCACGCGACGAAGAACGACGACACGACCCGTTCGCCCTTCTTGAAGCGGCGAACCTCGGGCCCGACCTCCTCGACGACGCCGACGAACTCGTGGCCCATCCCCCAGCCTTCGGCACCGGGGATGCGGCCCTCGTAGATGTGGAGGTCGGAGCCGCACACGCCTGCCAGCGTCACCTTGACGAGAGCGTCAGTCGGTTGGGAAATCGCCGCTTTGGGCACGTCGGTGACCTCTACCTGCTTCTCGCCGCGGTACACCGCCGACTTCATGCCCCGGATTGTAGGGTGCGGCTGGAGACCCATCGGCGGACCTGCGGCGCCCATGCGGCCGATCTGCGGGTTCGGCTCCTGCGCTGCTCGCTCACGCAGTTCTCCAATGCGCTCGCTCCGCTGCTCGTCGCCTCACTCGCATCTCGACCACCTGGCTCGCCGCATGCCTCGCCGCCGGCCTCCATCCGCGCCCTAGGCCGCGCCTAAGCTAGCCACGTGCGGCTCAAGGAGGCGGTCGTAGTCATCACGGGCGCATCCAGCGGCATCGGCGAGGCAGCCGCCCTCGCATTCGCGCGAAGGCGCTCCAACCTCGTCCTCGGTGCGCGCCGCGTCGACGCCCTGAACGCGGTCGCTCAGAAATGCCGCGACAAAGGCGCGCCCGAGGTGACGGTCCGCCGCCTGGACGTCAGCCAGCGCGTCGAAGCTCGTGCGTTCGTCGCCGCCGCGCTTCGCGACCACGAGCGAATCGACGTGCTGGTCAACAACGCCGGGCTGGGTTGGATGGGGCGCATGCGCGACATGCCTGAGGACAAGATCGAAGAGCTGATCGCGACGAACGTGAAGGGTGTGGTCACCACCACACAGGCGGCGCTGCCTTCGATGGTGGAGCGGCGGCGCGGCGTCATCATCAACGTGGCCTCCGTGCTGGGCTTTCGTGCCGCCCCCTATTCCGCTGTTTACTCGGCCACCAAGCACGCGGTGGTCGGCTTCTCGCACGCCCTGCGGGGCGAGCTCTCCGGCACCGGGGTGAAGGTCTGCGTCGTCTACCCCGCGAGCACCGAGACGGAGTTCTTCGCCGAGACCGAGGCCCCGATCGGCCCTCAGTACCCCGCGTGGTGGGTCGCCAACGCGATCGTCAGAACGGCGAGGTTCCCGCGCCGCGACGTGATGGTGCTGCCCTACCGCCTGGCGCACATTGCGGAGCCGGTGTTCGGCGGCCTGCTCGACCATGCGCTCGGAGAGGCGCGGCGCATGAAATCACCGCACCTGGTCGCGACCCCACCGCCCGCGGACGAGCGCGCCTAGCGTCGGGTCACTTCTGCCAGATAAGGGGGGTCGAATCCCAGACCGTGGCTCTAGATTGTGCCCACCCAAAATGCGGGTCCAACTCCTGCTGTGGCCATTAGCTCTCATAGCCGTTCTGGCGGTCGTTTCGTGCGGCGAGGCCTCGTTCACGATGGTGGGAACGGCTAACGGCGAGACCTCGTACGTCGTGGTCTCAGGCAACGCGAACGATGTCGCCCAGATGAAGGATTACTGCTCCACACGGTGCGGAGCAAACCAAATCTTGGACGGCGATCATCATTCTGGACAACTCATCTGCGAGCACGACTCGTCGGGGAATGGGCACCATCTGCACTTCGCCCTGTACGGAGGCCCCATGAGCACTGAGCAATGCCAGCGGATCTTCGCGTCCTTCCCCTGACGCGCCCTCATTTCTGCCACGCAGCCAGCAGCTCTTCCAGTCGCTTTGCATTCTTGACCGAGTAGTTCGAGTAGTTGTTGTTCATGATCGCGTGCACCTCTTTGGCCGAGCGCTCCATCTCCTTGATGCGCGGCACCCACTCCTGCAGGCCGGCGTCCGGGTAGTCGTACCGAAAGCGGACGTTTGGCGGCGCGTTGCGAAGGTCCCAGGTCTCGTGATTGCGGCCGTGGAACCGCACGACCGCGAGCTTGCTCGAGGTCACCTCATGAAGCGCGGGCATGCTCGAGTCGTGGCCCTGCGGTGTGTCGACCGCGACGTAAGGAATGTCGCGTGAGCGCAAGAATGCAAGCGTCCCATCGAGGTGGCGCGCGTCGAGCCACTCGATCTTCCTGAATTCGACCGCGATCTGGAATCCAAACATTCGCTCCTGCACCTGCTCGACATAAGAGAGCGAGCGCGACGACGGAAGGAACCAGCGTGGGAACTGAAAGAACACCGCGCCGATGCGGCCGGCCGCGCGCAGCGGCTCCAGCGCGGCCCGAAAGCGCTCCCAGGCCTCGTCCACCAGCTCCGGCGGAAGCTGCTCGACGTAGAGGGTGTTCTTGGTGCGAAGAGCCTCGGGCAGCTCCGCGCGCAGGTCGGGCGGCAGGTTCATCGGTCGCGTGGGGTGGTTGGTGAACAGTGAGAACGACTTGACGTCGAAGAGGAAACCCGGCGGCGTTCGCGCCGCCCAGCGCTCCGTCACCTCGGGTTTCGGGATGCCGTAGTAGCTGGTGTCGGCCTCGGCCATCGAAAACTGCGTCGCGTAGAAGGCCAGCCGGTCTTCCGAGCTCTTGACCGCCATCGGGTAGAAGAGCTGTGAATCGATGAGCGACTTGTCGATCCAGCCGGCGATCCCGCACCTGACCGTCATCTCGGCGCGATCGTGGCACAGGCCGCTCAGGCGGGCGCTATGATCCCGCCAGCCTTGGGCCGCTTCATCCGCTACTGGTACACCTACCGCACGGTCGTCGCAGTGCTCTTGGGACTCCTGGTGAGCGGCTCGATGTACTGGCTGTACACGCAGCAGGTAGCCTGCGACAACCTGTCCCCCGACTGCCAGATCCGGCTGTCGCTGCATCCCGAAGACCGTCTCTTCTTCGAATCGACCGACCCGAACGTGGTGATCGTCGGCATCGACGACCACTCCATACCCTTGCTGGGAGGCCAGTTCCCACTTGACCGCGGCGAATACGCAATAGCACTGAGCGTCCTGAACAAGGACGCCGCAGGCGCGGTGGCGTTCGACATCGGCTTCAACGACCAGGGCCGCACAGTCAAAGGCGACGACGCGTTCGCAACTGAGCTGGCGACAACCAAGGTGCCGGTCGTGCTCGCGTACGGGTCTAGCGGCCCACTGCAGCTGGGCGACGGCCAGGTTGCGATGTCAGGCACCGACCAGATCCCGCTGCGCCGGTTCCGCTGCGCCGATCCGCTCGCGGCGACCACGACCGTCCAGTGCGCCAACCCCTATCCCAACGTGACCCTGGGCTCGACCAACCTGAATCCCGACGCAGACGGGGTCGTGAGGAAGATGCCGATGTTCGTGCAGCCGACCTGCACCGCGACCGGCAGCTGCGCGATCACGTCCATCGACGCGCTGGGTTTCGCAGCCTACCGCGCGTTCGCGCTCCAGGGCTTGCAGGGACCAGACCTCACCTATTCGCCCGGCGGCGCCACCTTCGGCACCACCTGGATGAAGCCGCTACCGGTCGACCAGCACGGCCAGGCGATCATCAGCTACTCGAGCGGCCCTCGCGGATACGAGCCGCGCCACGAGTACTACTCGTTCGCCGACCTGGTCAATGGGACCGTGCCGAAAGATGCGCTCGCCGGGAAGGTCGTGCTGATCGGCGGCTACTACCTGACCGGAGTGCAGGACGAGCACCTGACCCCGACCTCGGTGGGAAGCTCGAGTGCGGGATCAGTCTCGGCCGGCATGGCCGGGCTCGAGATCCAGGCCAACGTCGTGCAGATGATGCTCACTGGACCGAAGGCGTTCCTTTCCCCCGAGCCGCCGCTGCTGGTGCTGCTCATCATCTTCGCGCTCGGCCTGTTCATGGCCTTTGTCGCGGCGAGGCTGTCGGTGGCCTGGGGCCTGATCGCGACGATCGGCGCCCTCGCGGTGTTCACGGTCGGCATGGGCGCCCTCGCGTACTTCATCAACATCGTCCCGGACCTGTTCCATCCGTGGATAGCGCTCGCGCTGACTTACACCGGAGTCACCGCTTATCGCGTCCTCTATGAAGACCGCGAGCGGCGCAAGGTCACCACGCTTTTCGGCCAGTACCTGAAGCCCGAGATCGTCGCCCAGCTGGCCAAGACTCGCGGCGGCGCGGACGAGATCCTGCGGGGCGGTAACCGCCGCGATATCACCCTGCTGTTCGTCGACATACGCGGGTTCACGTCGATGTCCGAGTCGATGGCCGCCGAAGATGTGACGACCCTGATCCAGATGTACCTGGATCACATGAGCGACATCATCTTCACCTGGGACGGGACGATCGACAAATACGTCGGCGACGAGATCATGGCCCTGTGGAACGCGCCGCGCGACCAGGAGAATCACGCGCTGCTGGCGGTGCGATGCGCCTACGACATGATCAACCGCGCGCCCGAGCTGCAGCAGCAGCTCATCGCGAAGGGCCTGCCGCCGATCCGCTGGGGCATCGGCGTCAACACAGGGCCGGCGGTCGTCGGCAACATGGGTTCGCACAGCCGCCTGCAGTACACGGCGCTTGGTGACACTGTCAACACCGCGGCGCGGTTCTGCGCCAACGCCCCCGCCTACCACCTCCTCATCGGCCAGCAGACCTATGACATGTGCAAGGACTACATCGCCGTCGACCTGGTGCCCGGCGTTCAGCTCAAAGGCAAGTCAGCCGAGACCTTCCGCATCTACCAGGTGACCGCGATCCGCGAGTCGACCGGCGCTCCGTGGGTGCAGTTCCCGACCGACATGGCGTCGGAGACCCACCGCCAGTTCACCCAGCAGTTCACGCAGCAGACGATCCTTGCGGCCGGCAACCTCGCATCGCGCGACATTCTGATCGGCACCGAGGCCGAGCAGGCGCTGGCGGCGCAGGCGGCGCCGACCGACGGGCAGGACGGTCCGGCCGGCTAGCGGGAGGCCGCGAGCAGCAGGGCAGTCGCCAGCACCGGACCGAGCGTGATCACGAGCAGGCTCATGCATCCGCCGCCCGATGCCTTCTTGACCACCGGCTTGACCGGCGGCGTGGGGTTGTAAACCGCCTGGATCGGCGGCGGCGAGGCGAACTGGGTGGGCGGTGCGCCGGCGGTCATCGTGCCCGGAGGCAGGGTCGCCGGCCGTGGAACCATCTTCGACAGGTCGGCTCCGGGATCCAGGCTGCGCTGCCACCCCGGGCACAACCGGTCGGCGACGCCGGACACCGCCTCGTCGAACTCCTGGCCGTTCTGGTAGCGGTCCTCGGGCCGCTTGGACAGCGACTTGAGGATCACCTCTTCCAGTTGGGGATCCAGCCCGGGCTTGAGCACAGAAGGCGGCCTCGGCGGCGCCTGCACGTGCTTGGCCATGAGCGTGAACGGGCCGTCGGCTTCGGATGCGGTGAACGGCGGCTGGCCGACGATGAGCTCGTAGAACATGATCCCGGCCGAGTACAGATCGCTGCGCCCGTCGACCTTGCTCGACGCCACCTGCTCGGGCGACATGTACTGGGGAGTGCCCACCGTGGTGCCTGTTTTCGTCGCAGTGGAACCGGGCGCGACCGAGTCGTCGGTGAGCCGCGCGATGCCGAAGTCAGCCACCTTGACGTCGCCCTCGTCGGAGATGAGCACGTTCTCGGGCTTCATGTCGCGGTGCACGATCGCGTGCCGGTGCGCGTAGTCGAGCGCCTGCAGCACGCCGTGCATGACGGCGAAAACCTGCGGCAGCGGGATTGCTCCGCGGTTGAGCCAGTCGCGCAGCGACTTGCCGCGGACGAACTCCAGGACGATGTAGTTCGCGCCCTGGATCTGCTCCATGTCGTAGACCTGCACCAGGTTCGGGTGGCTGGTCCGCGCCATGACCTGGGCTTCCTGGAGAAAGCGCTTCAGCGCGATCGGATCGGCGGCGGCCGACGGGACCAGCTCCTTGATCGCGACCTCGCGGCCGAGCCCCGTCTGCTCCGCGAGGTAGACGGCGCCCATGCCGCCGCGTCCCAGCTCACGCTTGACCACGTACTTGCCGATGCGCCTCTCCGCCATCCCGCCCGGTGGCGGGACGCCCGATTTCGGCAGGGTCGGCATGAGCCGCATGGTGGCTGCGTCCTGGCCGGGAAAGCTGCTGGCCGGCGGGGGATTCTGGCCCGGATGCTGGGGCATGGGCGGGGTCTGCGGCTCGCCCGGCGTCGCCGGCAGGTTGGTGCCGTCGCGGCCACGTTCCCCGGGTTGACCCCCCTCGGTCATCTCGCCCGGAGCCTATCAGAGGAACTTGCTACGGGTATGGCGTTTTCGCGGCATTAAACCGATAATCGGCGCGCACTTCGCCAGCCGAATTAGAGGAGGAAATCAATGTCGCAGATCCCGCCGCCGCCGCCCGGGCAGCCGGCGCCTCAGGGCGCAGCGCCAGGGGGCGCGGCCAGCAACAAGAAGACCTACACGATCCTTGCCTACGTCCTTGGCTGGATCGGCGGGTTGATCTTCATGTTCGTAGGCAAGGATGACCCCGACGTCAAATGGAACGCCGCCCAGTCAACGCTCA
>DASYXY010000017.1:0-37164 GCA_035934385.1 Candidatus Dormiibacterota bacterium | reverse complement strand
GGTCTCGCCGGGAGGCAGGACGTCGGTCATGGTCGCGTTGGTGGCGGTGTCAGGACCGTTGTTGGTGACGGTCACGGTGTAGGTGATGCTGGCGCCCGGCGGGGCGCTGGCCGGACCGCTCTTGGTGACCGAGATGTCGGTTTGCGGCAAGGCCACGGTCAAAGTGCTCGAACTCGAGTTGTTGCTCGGGACCGGGTCCGTCTGGTCGGCCTGAACGACGGCCGTATTCCGGATGAGAGCGCCTACCGGCAACGACGCTGACAACTGGACGGTGAGCGTGAATGTCGAGGTCACTCCATTGCCGAGCGTCGGGATCACGCATTCGACGAGCCCGCCGCCGCCCACGGGCGGCACGGAACAGCCTGCGTTAGGCGTGAGGCTCACGAAACTCTCGCCGGCAGGCAGGAAGTCGTCCACGAACACATTGGTGGCGTCGTCCGGCCCGTTGTTGGTGACCGCGATGGTGTAGGCGACCGTGGCTCCCGGCTGGGCCGTGGCCGGCCCCGTCTTGACCACCGAAATGTCCGACGTCGTGCCAGTGACGGCCGCCGCCGCGATGGCGAACAGCACCAGGCCCGCGACCACGAGCGCGAGCGTGAGCACAAGACGGATTGCGAACCGAGCTACCACCCTTCCCTCTCCCGACTGATCTCGAATGTGGTGGGCAGTGTAATGCGCGCTGGGCCGCCTAACAGAGAAATGTGCCGAATGTCCCTATCAGCCGGGCCGTCCGCGGCCAGGCTGGCGCTGCTGCTCGTACATCTCGCGGACCTCGCGGACGCTCGTGGCGTCCTCCGGCTTCTTGTCCACGGTTCGCATCGACACGATGCGGGGAAACCGGAGCGCGAAGCCCGGCGTGTCGTCACTCATTCCCGCGGTGTGGCGCGGGCTCGGGGTGATCTCGTCGGCCAGCACCTCGACCACGATCTTTGGCTCGAGCCAGACGTCCGGGACGAAGTTCGAGTTGACGCGGGCGGGCTTGGCGCCGACCTCCAGGCTGGAGAGCCGCCCGTGGATCTCACGCCAGCCCTGATCGGAGAGCCCGGTGCCGAGCTTGGTGATGGTCACGAACTCGTCCCTGTCGCTGTCGTACACGCCGGCGAGCAGGGCGCCCGCCCCAAACTCCGCGCGCTTGCCTTTGCCGCGGTAGTAGCCGAGGAGCACGACGTCGATGGTGTCTGTCAGCTGGCCGCTCGTGTTCCGCTTGAGCTTCACCCAGTTGAAGTTGCGGGCGCCTGCCTGATAAGGCGAGTCGAGGCGTTTGGCCACGACGCCCTCGAGGCCGCGGCTGATGTTGTCGAGCAGCTCTCGGGTGAGGGCCTCGGCGGAATCCGTCTTCATCAGCGGCGCCGTCTGCAGCGTGTCTGATTCCCGTATCAGCTCCTGGACTATCTCGAAGCGCGCCTGATATGGGAGCGGTGTCAGGTCGGAGCCGTCGCGGAACATGACGTCGAAGATGAAGGCCCGCATCGGGACGCTCTCAACGAACTCGTCGATGTCTTCTTTGCGCCGGCGGGCCGTGGTCTCCTGGAAGGGGACGTATTCCTCGGACTCGGGGTTGTAGGCGATCGCCTCGCCATCGAGGATGACGTCGGACGCGGCCAGCTGCGAGGCTGCAGCCACCAGCTCCGGGAACATCTCGGTCATCGACTCGAGGTTTCTCGAGAAGATGCTCACCTCCTTGGCGTTCTTGTGGATCTGGACTCGAAGGCCGTCGTACTTCGGCTGCACCCCGACCATGCCGAGCTTCTTGATCACCGCCTCGGGATTCGGAAGGCGCTCCGCGAGCTGTGGCCGCAGAGGGTGACCCGCCCTGACCTTGAGCGCCTCGAGCCCGGCCTCGCCCGAATCCCACAGGGTTCGGGCGATGAGTCCGAGGTCGGACGTGCGGTTGTACGCGCCCTCGAGCACGGGCCGCAGCGAGCGGTCACCCTTTCTTGCAAACGACATCGCGTCAAGCGCGGTCGGGTCGCCGATTCCGAGCCGCATCTTGCCCAGGGTGATGCGGACCAGGTGCTTGGCCGAGACGGCATCGAGGTCCTTGAGAAGGCCGGTGAAGATGTCGAGCTTCTTCTGTTGGCTGCCCTCACCGCTCGCGGCTGCGATCTCGGAGAGTCGGCGGTGCACGTCAAGCACTTCCGGCGCCCCGCGCCGCCCCGCCGGCGCGACGCGCTGCGCGGTGAGGCCCAGGTCCCCGGTTTGCTTGTTGAGCTTGACGACCTCCTCTTTAGGCACCCCATAAGCGGCGCCGACCGCGTTGATGAGCAGCTTCTCACCGAGCCCGATCTCGACCGGCTCGAAGAAGGGCGCCAGCCGGCCCTGGATCAGGTAGGTGATCGGGCCGAGCTCGTCAGTCGAGCACGCCTGGTACACCTCGGACAAGATGCGCACCAGCTCGTTGCGGCTCTTGGTGGCCTCCATCCGGTCGAGGTCCGCAGCCAGCTCGGCAAATTTCATCGCTCGACGGGCAATTTACCTAACCCGTAAGGTGGCCGCTGCAATCGGATGAAGAACTACGTCCTGATTCCCGGGGCGGACGGCCGGGCCTGGTACTGGCACCGGCTGACGCCGCTCATCCAGAGTGCAGGCCATTCAGTCGTGGCCGTGGAGCTGCCGGTCGCTGATCCGAATGCCGGGCTGGGAGAATATGCGCAGGCCGTCGTCAGCGCCGCGGGTGGGCGACGCGACAAAGTCGTCCTCGTCGCCCAGTCGTTGGCGGGGTTCATCGCGCCGCTTGTGGCTCGAGATGTACCGGTCGACCAGATCGTCCTTCTCAACGCGATGGTGCCGCGGCCTGGTGAGACCGCAGGCGAGTGGTGGGGCAACACGGGCCAGGAGGCAGCCCGAGCTGACTACTACCGAAACCACGGCCTCAAACTGCCGGCCGAATTCGATCCGATCGAAGCCTTCTTCCATGACGTCCCTCCCGGGGTCGTCGAAGAGGCCACGCGAATGGGCGAACCCGTGTCGCGTTTCGACACGCTGTTCACGCAGCCGTGGCCGCTCGAGGCCTGGCCGAGGGTCCCTACTCGCTTCATCCAGGGACGCGACGACCGCTTCCTCCCGCTCGAGTTCCAGCGCCGGGTGGTCGCCGAGCGCCTGGCCATCCCGGTCGAGGAGCTCCCGGGTGGACACCTCGTCGCCCTGAGCCAGCCAGAGAAGTTGGCCGAGATTCTCCTGAGTTCTTAGCCGCCCACCCAGCCGTTGGGCTTTTCGGGCATCATGGCGGCGAAATGACAGCCGCCGTCCTCGCCAACAACCTCTGGGTGGTCCTCTGCGGTCTCTTCGTTTTCATGATGACAATCGCGGTCGGGCTGCTCGAGGTCGGCGAGCTCGGCGAGCGCGTCATCCAGAGCCTGGTCAAGACCATTCTGATCACCGGTCTGGCCGTGTTGGTCATGGCGGTGGTCGGGTTCAACACTGCCTTCGCTCCGACCGTTGGCGGCATCATCGGCAACCCGTTCTACGGGCCGGGTCTGGTCCTCGGCGCCTTCTCGCCGGGCATCGCCGACCCCTGGTGGTCGGTATCCGGCGCGGGGCTTCGCACCGGAACCTACTTTCTCTTCGAGACCGCCTTTGCCGCGGTCACGCTGGCGCTCGTTGGTGTGGTCGCGCTTCACAAGATGAAGCTGTCCGCGTTCGCAATCTATTCGGTCATTTACTTCGTGATCATCTGGGCGCTGCCGGCGGCCTGGATCTGGAACCCGAGCGGATGGCTCGCCAAGCTGGGCATGGTCGACTTCGCCGGCGGACTGGTGGTGCATGGCGCCGCCGGAGCGGCGGGCCTCGGAATCGTCTGGCAGATATGGCGGGAGGAGAAGGCCAACGGCCTCAAGACAAGTGAAGTGGTCCCCTACCGCGTCAACGCGGGTTGGTTGACGATTGCGATCCTCCTCCTCTGGGTCGGGTGGTTCGGCTTCAACCCCGGCAGCGTGCTGGCATTCAACGACGAGGCGCTAATCGTGGTCGAGACGACCTTCATCGCCGCGGCGACGGCGATGGTCTCCACGTCGCTGACCGCTTACATCCTGACCAAGGAGCTTTTCAACCCGCTCTATGTGGTCAACGGCATCCTGATGGGCCTGATCGTGATCACGCCGCTGGCCGGTTTCGTGAGCCCTGGCAGCGCGCTGATCCTGGGTGTGCTCTGCGGCCCCATCTTCTGCTATGCGGAAAAGTTCGTCGGGCGTGCGAAGTGGATGTCGGATCCCGTAGGCCTGTTTCCGGGCCACCTCGTTGGCGGCATATTCGGCGTGCTCATGATCGCGTTCTTTGCCCAGAACCAGTTCGCGATCGGCTCCGGATTCCCCACGCTTCCCAACGGCGTGCTCTTCGGTGGAGGCGGATCCGCGGTCAAGCAGCTTGGGATCGAGATCATGGGGATTGTCGTGGCGGTCGCGGTCGTGTTCCTGATCTCGAACGTGACGGTGCGGCTGCTGGCCGCCCTCATGAAGGGCATCACTAATCCCCCAGTACGCCCCGAGGCGGCTGAGACCATGACACGGGCGTCCGAGCAGCTCGGCTGAGCGCTAGTGCCGGTCGGTCTCCGACATCTCGTCGATGGCGATCGCGATGCACAACATCAGCACCTCGTCCTGTCCTGGCGCGATCGCGACTCCGTACATGAAGTCAGCCGCGAACCACTGCTTGGAGACCGTCGCCACGACTGCATTCCCGGACGTTATCTGGAACTCGTGGTTGAGTACGTCACCCTTCGCATGTAGCTCGCCGTCCCCACTGATGTCGACCGTGAAGCTCTGGCCCAGCACGTTGATGAACGCTTTGCGAACTGTCGCCGCAACCTGCCCACCTCGAACGACGTCCATCGTCTTGCGCAGAGTGAGCATCTCGGCTTTCATCCTGGCCAGCTCGTTGCCGCCGGCATCCTCGAGGGCGAAGGTCTGCGTGAGCGTAAGGACCTTCCCGTCCAGCTTGTAGATGTTCTCGCCCTGCGCGTTCTGGATCCAGAAGTCCTCGCCGATCGACAGCAGCTGCCTCCGCAGCTGGTACGTCGTCCACCCGGATCTCGCCACTGTTTGCCGACAGTCTAGGCGTGCAGCCTTACGCTGAGCCGGTGGGCCAGCTGTCGAGCGATGGCAACTGGTGGTGGGATGGCAGTCAATGGACGTCAACGCTCTCGCCGGACGGCTACTACCGGTGGAACTGAACAACCTGGGTACCAGCACGGCCCACTGGAATGAATCAAGAGTGGGTTTCGCTCAACGCTCGGCTCGAGTTTGAGTTTCGCGTCGGTGACGCTGAAACTCACATTGTCCGATTCTCTTTCAGCCAGCTTTCGGGAATGGTGAGGATCTGGATCGACGGCAGAATCGTCAAGAGGGATCTGCGGCTGCTGAGCCTCAGTCGCTTCAAGGACTATCGACTGACGGTCGGCGACGCCGAGCGCCACGAAGTTCTGATCCGCAAGGAACGGCCATGGCTCGTGGCAGGGTTCCGGCAGCAAGTCTGCCATGTGTTCATCGATGGGAAGCCGGCCGGTGACTACGCCAGCCGACCAGTAGGCTGACGATCTCGAAGTTTGCAAGCCGAGCAGGGCCGGGTTTAGGCTGAGAACCTGAGCCGGGAATGTTCCGGCGCGAAGTGGGGATCCTCGAGCTCGAGGACTTACTGCGGCGAGGAGGATTTATGCGACGACTCTCTGCGATTCCTGTCGGAGTGATGGTCGGCGTCCTGGTGGCCGCGTCGACGATCGCGAGTGCCGGTCCGTCTGACACTCGGATCAACGTAGGCAGTCCAACGGCGCCGTTCCCGCAGAACAAACAGAACGAACCGGCCATCGCGGTCGACGCCCACTCGCCCAACGTGCTGGTGGCGGGGTCCAACGACGAGATCGACGTGGCCCCATGCAATGGGCACTCGTGTCCCTTTACGCAGGGCGTAGGTACATCCGGCGTCTACTTCTCGTTCGACTCCGGCAAAACCTGGACCCAACCGACTTACACCGGCTGGTCCGCGCGCGGCGGCACGCCCGGCGTCGGGCCCATCGGCACTCTGCCCTTGTACTTCGAGCATGGCCTCGTCAGCGACGGCGACCCAGCCGTGGCCTTCGGGCCGAGGCCAGGTCCCGGCGGGTTCAGCTGGTCGAACGGGTCGCGTCTCTACTACGCGAACCTGACATCGAACTTCACCGCCACCAAGGACAACGAGACGTTCCGCGGTTTCGAGGCGGTCGGCGTCTCGCGCTCCGACGACGTGCTTACGGCCGCGGCCGGTGGGACCGCCGGCAAGAACGCCTGGATGCCTCCCGTCATCGTGTCGCAACAGTCCACGACGACGTTCTCAGACAAGGAGCAGGTCTGGGCCGACAACGCAAGCTCGAGTCAGTTCTTCGGAACGGTCTACGTCTGCTGGGGAGACTTTGTGGGCCAGGAGAAAGGCCACGCCGCACCGGCCGGGCTGCAGGTCGCGGTGTCCCGCGACGGCGGCAGCACGTGGAGCGAGCATCCGGTCGGCGCATCCTCCAACAACAACCAGCGCAACCCGCTCGACGGCTGCACGATCCGCACCGACAGCAGCGGGAACGCCTACATCTTCGGGCGCGCCACCTCGGCGAGCGACGGCAAGCAGTTCTTCGACATGATGTCCGTGTCGAGCGACGGCGGCACCAGCTGGTCCAGCCCGCGGCCGGTTATCGGACCCGTCGTCCAGCCCGGTGCCTTCGACCCGGTGCAGGGTCGCCCGGTGATCGACGGCATCGCCGGGGCGCGGAGTGACCTCGCTCCCGCGGCAAGCGTGGACATCGCCAACGGCGCTCCGTCGGGCGGCGACGCGACCAACCGGATCGTCTTGAGCTTCGTGAGCGGCAGCCTCGCCGCACCTGACGTGTTCTTCACAGAGTCGACGAATCGCGGCGCCACGTGGGCAACCCCGCGCGCCATCGAGACAGCCGGTGACCGCGGCTACTACACCGCGCCTGCCATCTCGCCCAACGGCACGGACGTCTATGTCGTCTACAACGCGTTCACGACACCGTTCCGGACCAACACGACCGATCCACGGACTCTTGTAGGAGTATTCCTGCACGCCGACGTCACAGGCTCGGGCACAGGAACGTTCAGCGAGCTCAACCGAGGGCTCCCCGGCGACCCGCGCGGCGCAAGCGCCAACGCCCTGACCGACGAGTTCCTCGGCGACTACGTCTACGCAGTTGCGACTCGGACTTACGGGGCCGCTGTCTGGAATGACGCCCGCAACGCCGCGGACTGCCCAGCCATCGACGCCTATCGCGCGGCTTTGCAGGCTGGAACTCCTGCAATCAAGCCGTCGCCACTGACCGACTGCCCAGCAGCGTTCGGCAACTCCGACATCTTCGGAGGCGCCTTCCTGGACCCGACGCCCTAAGGCCCGAAAGTGGGGAGGGGTTCGTGCCCCTCCCCACATAGGCCCGCGAGGCCGGCGCGAGATAGAATTCGCCTTCGCCGTGGCCGGCACCAACCATCCCTCCAGCGATGCATCACGCCCTGCCGTCGAAACTCGACAGCTGACTCGCGTCTACAAGACGCGTCGCGAGGTGACGGCCGCACTCGAAAACGTGAACCTCAGAGTCGGTCAAGGCGAGCTGTTCGGAGTGCTGGGGCCGAACGGAGCCGGCAAGACGACGCTGATCAAGATCCTGGTCACGCTGCTGCTGCCGACATCGGGCCAGGCCCTGGTCGACGGCCTCGACGTGGTGCGCGACTACAAACACCTGCGCAGCCGGATCAGCATGGTCTCCGGCGGCGAGCAGGCGGGGTACGGGATCCTGAAAGTCCGCGAGCAGCTCTGGATGTTCAGCCAGTTCTACGGGATGGACTCGAAAGCGGCCCGCCGGCGGATCGACGAGCTGCTCGAGCGCCTCGGCCTGGCCGACGCCGCCAACAAGCAGATCACCGGCCTGTCGAGCGGAATGCGCCAGAAGATGAACCTGGTCCGCGGCCTGATGACCGATCCACGCGTGCTTTTCCTCGACGAGCCGACCGTCGCGCTCGACGTGGGCGCCGCGCGAGACGTGCGCAGCGAGGTGCAGCGGTGGATGGGCGAAGACCCGACACGCACGGTGATCCTCACGACGCACTACATGCAGGAAGCGGACGAGCTGTGCGACCGGGTCGCGATCGTCAACCGCGGCCGGATCGTGGCCGAAGGCACGCCACGCGCGCTCAAGGATTCGGTCGATGAGACCGTGATCGTCGACCTGCAGCTCGATCCCGGCACGCCGCTGCTCGACCTGCTGCGTGCGATCGAGGGTGTCGGCGCGGCCAGCGTTCGCGAGGAGGACGGCGTCGACAGATTCAGCCTCCTGCTCGCCGATGACGCGATCCTGCCGCGTGTGATGACGACCGTGGAGGGCGCCGGCCGGCGCGTGAGCGGCCTTGTGCGCCGCCAGCCCACGCTCGAGGACGCGTTCGTCAAGCTCGTGGGCCGGAGCATGACGGAGGAGGAGGCGTGATCGGGGCGGCTCAGCCGGCCGAGTATCCGGCGCTGCGCATCTTCTTCAAGACGATCGCAGCGCGTGCGTATCCACGGGTGATGGCGGCCAACCGCCAGAAGACGTGGTTGTTCTTCGACATGGCGTTCCCAGTGGTGGGCGCGCTTGCGATGGTGCTGGTCTACGAAGGGCTGCACGCACCGCGCCAGTACCTCGGCTTCGTCGTCATGGGCGGCGCCATGCTCGCGTTCTGGCAGAACGTGCTCTGGAGCATGGCCGCGCAGTTCTCGTGGGATCGGGGCAACGGCACCCTCGAGCTGTATGTCATCGCGCCCACCACTTTCGAGGGCGTGCTCCTTGGAATGGCGCTCGGGTCGATGTTCACCGTGACGCTTCGCGCGCTTGTCATCCTGGTGCTCGGCTCGCTGCTGTTTGGCGTCACGTACACGGTTTCGGGAAGCCTTCCCGCGATCGGCGTCTTCGTGCTCACCCTGTCCGCTCTTTACTGCCTCGGCATGCTGCTGGCGAGCCTCTTCCTTTTCTATGGCCGCCAGGCGGAGCACCTGTGCAACGCGATGCAGGAACCTGTCAACTTCCTGTCCGGACTCTACTTTCCGGTGCACGCTCTTGGCGCCTACGTCGCCGGCGCCGCCTCGCTGGTGCCGATGACGCTCGGGCTCGACGCGATGCGACAGCTGCTCTTGCCCAGCACCCCGGTCTTCATCCCAGCAAGCACGGAGGCCCTGCTGGTGGCGATCCAGATCCCGATCTTTGCCGTGCTCGCGGGCCTCTCGCTTCGCTACATGGAAAGGCGCGCGCGAAGAGACGGCAAGCTGGTGACGCGATGGGAGTAGTCATGCCCCGCCGGCTCACCGGCTACGCGGCGGCGGTGCGACTGGGGTGGGCCGTCTCCAGCAACTGGACGCGCCCGATCCTCTTCATCACCTACTCGGTGCTGCGACCGATCTCGGTGGCGCTGATCCTCGCCGTCATGTATGCCGTGATCACCCACAACGCGGCGGCCGCCCGGCCGTATCTCGCGTTCTTGATCATCGGCACGGCGTTCTGGTCGTTCATCCAGGAGGGTGTATCCGAGTTTGCGACCGGGATACTCGAGGACCGCGGCCGCTTCCACATCCTCAAGTACTCGTACATGGCGCCGCTGGGATTCCCGATCTTCCTCTTCGGCAGGGCGACATCGAAGCTGGCGAGCGCCGCCGCCTCGGTCGTGATCGTCCTGGTCGTCGGCACGGTCGGGCTGCAGCTTCCCATCAATGCTCTGCGCATCGACTATCCACTGCTGATCGCAGCCTGCCTTCTCGCCTTCATCTCCGTGGTCGCATTCGCGATCACGTTAAGCATGGTCCTGCTCGCGGGCAGGGACACGCACGGTTACGGCGAGATCATGGCTCAGTTCCTGTACCTGTTCTCGGGCGCGATCTTTCCGATCGGCGTGCTGCCTGGCCCGATCGCGTGGCTGGCCGCCCTATCGCCGCTGCCGTACTGGCTGGAGCTCTGCCGGCGAGCCATCCTCCACGGCAGCGTCTACAAGATGTTCCCGAGTCTTTCTGACGGCGATGTCCTGCTTCGACTGCTGATCGCCACCGCCGGCACGGTCGTGCTCGGCTACTTCCTCTACAGGTGGACGGACCGGCGGGCGCGCGGCCTGGGCTATATCGACATGGAAGCGAACTGGTGAGAGTGTCGCGCTAGACGATGAACGGGATCAGGCGGCGTGTGCGGCGCATGTAGTCTCGGTACGCATCCCCGAGGCCATCCGCCAGGGCGGCCTCTTCGACGCGAATCCGGTACACGTACCCGGCAACCGCAAGTGGGAATGCGAGCAATGACAGCCAGTTGAGGCAGCAGACCAGTATGCCGAGGACTGTCAGCAGCGCCCCGGTGTACGAGGGATGTCGAATCCACCGGTAGGGTCCGGACGTGACCACTTCCTGTCCGGGCCGTGTGGCCACATCCACGGTGAAGGACCTGCCGAGCATCCGGATCGAGTACCACCTCAGTGCGAGCCCGGCCAGCATCAGCGCCAGTCCGGTGGCGAACAGACCCTCCCGGACAGCCGTGATGGCGGTGGCCGGAAAAGCGGCGGCAAGCCCGACGCCTAGGGCAACCGCCGCCCAGACGCCGGCGATGAGAGGCCATTTCGATCCCCGATCGTTCGTGGTCGCACCCGGCTCCGAGCGTCTCTTCCACGAGAGCCAGATCTCACTGAAGACCCAACCGTAGAAGACCGCCCAGAAGGAAATCACCGTCAGCAGGCTCGCGCCGTGGACGCCGAAGAAAATGGGCGGCCGCATCACGTCACCCTACCGCGCGCGCGTCCTCTATCTATGCGGCGCGGCCATCATTGCCTGCGGGCGACGTACACGCCGGCGATGCACAGGGTCCCGCCGACGAGGGCGAGCGCGGGCGGTGCCTCGCCGAGCAACGCCCAGCCGAGAACGATCGCGACCACCGGGATCAGGTAATTGAGCGACGCGGTCCGTCCGGCGCTGGTGCGTCGCAGTGCATAGGACCATGTCGCAAAGCCCAGTGCTGTCGGCACCGCGCCCAGGTAAATGGTCCAGGCGATAGCTGAGACGCCTGCCGTCGGCGCTTCGGCCGCGAGGTGCGGAGCGAAAGGAAGGCATGCGACTGCCGCCGCGACGACACCGATCCAGGTGACCTGGAACGACGAGACCCGCTTGAGCGCGGGCTTCTGGACGACGACCGCAACCGCGTAGGCGAGTGCCGCCACCACGCAAAGCACGATTCCAAAACGTGAGGCTGTCCCTGAATGCGTGCCTGCGAATCCGATCAGCACGGCGCCCGCGAACGCGATCGCGCAGCCGGCAAACAGCCGCCGGGGAAAGCCTTCGTGCAGAAACAGCCCGGCCAGGATCGCGATCAGGATCGGGCCGGTGTTGACGAGCATCGCGGCTGTGCCGGCGTCGACCGAACGCTCGGCGGCGTTCAACGTCGTGCTGTAGATCGCGAGCCACAGCACGCCGTAGACCGCGATCTGCACGACGTCTCTGCGCGCAGGGAGCGGTTCGCGTCTCATGACTGCGACCGGCACGAGGATGGCGCAGCTCACGATGAGCCGGCCGAGAGCGATCGATCCAGGGCTCAGCGCGTGGCCGGCGGCCCGTATGCCGACAAAAGCCGAGCCCCACGCGACGACGGTCACCAGACCTGCGACGAGACCTGCGGCATCCGCCGCCAGACGCGGCCTCGAGGCTACGGCCTTGTCGACGTCTGAAAGATCGGCCAAGCGACCTCAGTGCGGTGACGGGCCTCATCCGGCGTGTCGAAGGCAGTGACCAGGTAGTACTCGCGAATCGGTCCTTCAACGGCGATTGCCCGCTCCAAGACGTAGCCGCCGAGGGCGGCGAACGAGCGGTCGAGGTCGGTCAACGATCCCTCGTGCAGCAGGACCGCGGCCTCAGCCGCCGGGACCAGATGCGGTTGTACGCGCTGACCTCGGCCGGGCTCCGGCAGCTCCCCGACCGGAGTGAACGCGACAACATCGCCTATCTCGTCCTCGAACCACGCGCTGGAGAAGAGCGCACCGTCCGGTCCGGCGATCTCGAGGCGCCGCCTCGCCACCACCGAATGCAGCTCTTCGAACGCCTGCACCCACCAGCCGCCGAGGTCGCTCACCGCCACGCGCTCTCGGATCGCGACAGAGGCTGTCGCAGGAATCGAGCGGAACTCGATCTTTGATGGGCTGGGCGCGTCCGGCATCTCGAGCAGTCTCCGCAGGGACATGACCGTCGCCCTGGTCTGCTCGAGCTGGCTCTCCATTCGCTGCAGGTGCTCGACGATGGCCCGATTGCGAGCGGCAACGTCGGGCGCCCGCAGCACCTGGGCGATGTCGTCGAGACCCATGCCCAGGTCCCTCAAGCGCTTGATGACCTGGGCCACCGGTACCTGCTCGACGTCGTACTGCCGGTAGCCGCTGCTCGCATCGATCCCAACCGGGGCGAGCAGTCCGATCTCGTGGTAGTGGCGCAGCGCCTTCACGCTGAGGTGCGTCATGCGCGAGAAGTCGCCGATCGTCAGCCGCAAAGCCACGCCGGAATGTTGAACCCTCCCCATGCGGGAGGGTCAAGCAATTAGGTACCGCAACTAGGTAACTGGACCGATTCGGGTCCCGCAGGTCTCCTCCTACGCTGCCGGCGAACTCGGCCGAACAGCCAGATTCCAAGGAGGAACGTCCACATGAGGTTCAGCGGGATCGCTTCGATATCGAGGTTGGCCGCGGCGACCGCGGCGGCATTCGCATCAACAGCCATTGCCGGGGGCGCGGTTCAAGCCGCGCCGGCGTCGCAAGACACGGTGAACGTCGTCGTGTTCGGAACGGGCGCGCTGGTCGCGCCAGGAATCGCCACCTCCACGCTGGTCCGCAACGACAACGGTGTGGCGATGACCGTCCACACGGTTGGATTGCCTGCGGACACCGCGGACACGGTGTGGTGGGTGATCTTCAACAATCCGGCCGCGTGCAGCCACGGCATGGGCGGCACACGTTGCGGACTGGGCGACCTGAAGGTCGCGGCAGTGAGGGCCTCTGTCCAGTTCGCGGCAGGGCACGTTATCGCCTCGGACGGCGTTGGCGACTACGGCGGGTACCTGCGCGAAGGCGATGCCTCTGATTGCGCGTCGGCGGCCTTGCCGTGCAATGGGTTGATCAGCGCCCGCGGCGCTGACATTCACCTCGTCGTCCGGACCCACGGCGCGCCGATCCCTGGATCGATTGATGACCAGATTCACTCCTTCAACGGTGGGTGTCCGCCGAACTCCTGCGCCAACCTGCAGGCGGCGCCCCACGAGGCCAACTGACGGAAAAAGGTTGAGGGCGACCGTTCGACGGCGCCCTCAACCGCCAAAAGGAGGACAGCGATGACAAACCTACTCAACAACACGCTCCGGACCGAGTGGAGGCGGGCGGCCGCGATTCCCTTCGTGGCAGCGGTCGCGATCGGGTGGATGTCTTACATGGCGCGTGCGGTGCCGCTGAAGGTGCACTACCTGCCGGCCAGGTTGATCCCGGCCATGACCGTCCTAGCGCTCGCGGCCGTCGCCGTGATGGTCGCGGTCGACGCTGTGATCGTGATCGCGGTCTGGCGGCGCGGCACGCGAAGGCGGGGCCAGGAACTGCAGGCGCGCCGTCGGACTGATTTTCTGCCCAGCGAAATCGATTGGCGGACGATGGCCGCGACCGCACTCGCCTCCACCGTGGTGTTCTTCGGTCTGGCCGCCGTCGGCTTGCCGCTGTGGTTCATCGCCGGCGCCGCCCTGCTCCCGTGGCTGCCCCTTTACGTCTCGACAGCGACCTGGCACTACAAGCACTTCGGCGCGTTCGCCCTCTTCGGCACGCTGGTGCTTCTGCAGCTCGGGCACCTGTCCGAGCACGTGGTCCAGAACTTTCAGCTGCTAGTCACGCACGGCCAGCTCGCGGCGTCAAAGGGAGTGTTCGGCCAGCTCGACGTCGAGACCGTCCACTTCTACTGGAACATCGGCATCTGGCTCGGTACGGGAGCCCTTCTTTACCGGTACGGCTTTGCCAACATCTGGCTGACGGTCGCGTTCTTTGCCGCCGGCCTGCACTCGGTCGAACACGTCTACACGTACTGGCTGTACGTCACTCACTCGGCCGCCTACCTTGCGGGGGGTTGGAACGGGATCCTTGGACAAGGCGGCCTGATCGGCTCGCCGCTGGCACGTCCCTACCTCCACCTTCTCTACAACGTGGTCGAGATCACGCCCCTCGTGATCGCCTACCTGCAGGAGTGCTCGACTGTCTTCGCGGACAGCACGATGCCGAAGGCGATGAGAGCCGCGCCCGAAGCAGCGGGCTAGTTCGGGTCACCGGCCTTGACCGTCAGCGGCGTGGCCAACTACCGTTCCCTCAGCCGTGCTGTCGGAGGCTGGACGCCTGCCACCTGGAAATCTGCCGGTTCGCCTGGACAAGCTGATCGGGCGGGATTCGGAGGTCGAGCAGCTCCAACGCCTGTCCGAAAAGCACCGCCTCGTCACGCTGACGGGGCCAGGCGGGGTTGGCAAGACCAGCCTTGCGATCGCGGTGGCCGCCGAGCGTGCGCGGAAGCTGAAGCACGGGGCGTGGTTCTGCGACCTTGCCGCGACATCGGATCCATCGTTGGTTCCGAACGCGGTCGCCGGCGCACTTGGCGCTCCGGAGCAACCCGGCGCCCCGGTCATGGAAGCGATTGGCAGTTGGATCAGCGACAGGTCGTTGCTGCTCGTCCTCGACAACTGCGAGCACCTGGCCAGCGCGTGCGCGACTCTGGCCGAGTCCTTGCTGTCCGCATATCCAGGATTGCGGCTTATCGCCACAAGTCGCGAGACTCTGGACGCGCGTGGCGAGGTCGTGTGGACGGTGAATCCGTTGATGGTTCCGGATGCGGCCTCAGGCCCTGCTCGCGTGATCGCGCGGTCACCGGCGGTCCAGCTCTTCGTCGAGCGAGCGGCTCAGGCGCGACCGGGTTTCGAGCTGGATGCTGGCAACGCCGCGGCGATAGCCACGATGTGCAGGCGGCTCGACGGCATTCCACTCGCCCTCGAGCTGTGCGCAGCCCGCATCAGGATGATGCCGCCGGAAGAGATCCTGCATCGGCTTGAAGAGCGAATCGACGTGCTAGGAGGCCGCAACCGACCTGGGCCGGAACGCCAGCGCACAGTGCGCGCGAGCATCGACTGGAGCTACGGCCTGCTCAGTGACGCGGAGCGGGCGCTGTTCCGCCGCCTGGCGATTTTCGCCGGCACATTCGACATCGACGGCATGGCTGCTGTATGCCACGGCGGCCCGGTGCCTGACGACGCACTCGCGACATTCGCGGCTCTCGTCGACAAGTCGCTGGTCTCGACGTCGCCTTCGGTCCGAGGCCGTGCGCGGTACCGCCTGCTGGAGGTTATTCGAGAGTTTGCCGTCGAGAAACTCCACGAAAACAGAGAGTGGGAGCCGCTGCGCGCCCGGCACGCGGGGCATTTCCTAGCGGTCGCGGAGGAATCAAACTCCCAGCTCGATCTGGCCGATCAAGACCTCTGGCTCGATCGAATGCGTGCCGACCTGGACAACTTCAGGGCGGGGCTGGACTGGGCTCAGCTTGCAGATCCCGCAGTGCTGCCTCGGCTGGCCACCGCGGTGTCTCCCTTCCTGCAAATTGCCGGCCACTATCGCGAGTCCCGTCGCTGGCTCAGCTCCGCGCTCGACGTGGAACGGGAGCCTACCGCGTTGCGAGATCGGATCCTGGCGGAGCTTGGGAACACGGCCTGGAGGCTTGGCGACTTCGTATTCGCGCGGCGATGCCTGGAGGAGGCTGTCGCGATCGCTCGCCGGCGAGATGACAAGACTCGTCTCGCGATCGATCTTGGAGGTCTGGGGTTCGTGCGGTTCGGGACCGACGACTTCAGGCAGGCGGGCCCGCTCTTTGAAGAGGCGGTTCGCCTGTCACGGGAGACGGGGGACAGGGTGGTTCTGGCCCAATCACTCCAGGACACGGGCATTCTCGCCCTGCAGCTTGGTCTGGCCGACGAGGCCCACGATCGCTACAGAGAGGCGCTGGCAATCTTCAAAGAGATTGGACACGTCCGCGGCATCGCCTACTGCAGCCAGCAGGTTGCACTGGCCTCGATTCAGCGAGGTGATCTCCAGGGGGCCGAGGCCGCAATCAGAGACGCAGTCCCACTCCAGGTGCGGTTGGGTACCCCAGCGGGGGTGGCCGGCGCCCTCTACATAGCAGCGGAGCTCGACGCCGTACGAGGTCGATTGGAACGGGCGATGCTCATCGCCGGCGCCGCAAACGCCCGATATTCGGCGTCAGGATCGCACGTCCCATCGCTGCAGAAGGCCAGCCGTGATCGCTGGTTTCCAACCGCCCAGCGCAAGCTCGGGGCGAAAGGCCGCGTGCTGTTCGAGAAGGGCGCCAGGTTCACCGACGAGCAGGTGGCAAGTCTCGTGGTCAGCGGCGAGGACCTGCCCGAGCTCGGCAACCTTCGCAACGGGGAGGAGGCGTTGACGGACAGGGAACGACAGGTCGCCGAGCTGCTCGCCCGCGGCCTGACAAATCGCCAGATCGCGTCGAGGCTGCACGTCTCAGAGCGGACTGTTGACGCTCACGCCGAGCACATTCGCGGCAAGCTTGGCGTTCACTCGCGGGCCCAGATCGCGGTGTGGATAAACCAGAACAGGCGCGGCGATTGACCGGTCAGTAGGACCTCGGTAGATGCAGGACATGCTCCGCGAGGTAGGCGAGGACCAGGTTGTTGTTGATGGGCGCGACCTTGTACAGACGGGTCTCCCGGAACTTGCGCTCGATGTCGTATTCGCGCGCGAATCCGTAGCCTCCAAAAGTGTCGAGGCACGCGTTGGCGGCTTCCCACGCGGCGTCGGCCGCCAGGAGCTTGGCCATGTTGGCTTCCGCACCGCAGGCCGAGCGCCCGTCGAAGAGCTCCGCCGCCTTCCATCGCATCAGGTCCGCGGCCTCGACATGGGCGTACGCGAGTGCGATCGGGAACTGCACGCCCTGGTTGACGCCGATCGGCCTGTCAAACACGACGCGGCTCTGAGCGTAGTCGGCGGCGCGCTCGATGAACCATCTGCCGTCGCCGATGCTTTCAGCGGCGATCAGGATGCGTTCGGCGTTCAGACCGTCGAGGAGATATCGGAAGCCATGGTCCTGCTCACCGACCAGGTTCTCGGCGGGCACGACCAGGTCTCGAATGGAGAGTTGGGTCGTGTGGTGATTGAGCATCGTCCTCAATGGCCGCACCAGGATCGTGCCCGCCGCAATAGCTGCCTTGAGGTGCACGATGAAGATCGAAAGGCCAAGCGTCTTGTTTTCGAGCTCGGCATAGGGCGAGGTCCGCGCAAGCAGAAGCAGCAGATCGGAATGCTCGGCCCGCGAGATGAAGACTTTCTCGCCGTTGATTCGATACTCGTCGCCGTGTCGAACGGCCGTCGTCTCGATTCGCGTTGTATCCGAGCCCGAGTTCGGCTCGGTGATGCCGAAGGCCTGCAGGCGCAGGCGGCCGGCGGCGATTTCCGGTAAATAGCGCTCTTTCTGCTCCTTGCTGCCGTGGCGGAGCAGAGTTCCCATCACGTACATCTGCGCGTGGCAAACCGCGGCGTTTCCTCCAGATCGGTTCACCTCTTCGAGGATGACGCTCGCTTCCTGGATCCCGAGCCCGGAGCCGCCGTACTCCCGGGGAATCAGCGCGGCTAGATAGCCCGCCTTCGTGAGCGAGTCGACGAATGCATCCGGATAGGCTTGCCGGTCGTCGAGGTCTCGCCAGTACTCCCCTGGAAAACGCGAGCACAGCTCGCGAACGGCGTGGCGAAGGTCGCGATACCGGTCAACAGCCAAGCTGCACCGCGAGATCCACGAAGTCGGTGGCTTGAATGTCCGAGTCTGGGTCGGGCAGGCGGTCGCTGCCTCCGCCAGGGCCTTTTTCCAGGGGCCTCTCGACAAATGCTGTATGCAGACCTGCGGCGTCGGCCGCACGAAGATCACCTTTGTGCGCCGCCACCATCAGCACCTGTTCGGGCCGGAAGCCGAGAGCCTTGGCCGCACCCTGGTAGATTTCGGGGTCGGGCTTGTAGTGCTTGAAGTCCTCGGCTGACAGCAGGCGCCGGAACGGCAGACTGGAGTACTGCATCAGCGCCTGCTGCTGCGATCGATTGCCATTGGAAAGCGTGGTGACGGTGAAGCGGGTCGCAAGCCGTTGCAGGCCCGCGTCGGCGTCCGGCCAGGCCGGCAATCGCTCCCACGAGCGCGTCAGCTCGTCGCGGTCGGCGGCGTCGAACCCATCGATACCCAGTTGAGTTAGGACCTCATCGAGCGACATCCGGTGGAGCGCGTCGAAGTTGGTCCAGGGCAGGTCGCCGACACGAACCCGGTTCATGTAGGGCAGGTACAGCGCCCGCCAATCGTCGGCCAACCTCTCCCAATCGCCACCGATCCCGCGCAGCGAGGCGACGCGCTTGACCTCGGCGATCACGCCCGAGCGCCAGTCCACGCACGTGCCGAATATGTCGAACGTCAGAGCTTTCAGGTCGCTCGGAATCGGCATCGAGATATCGGGGTGTACATTGCCTGATCAGGCGGGTGAGATGACGGGCGGTGGCCGGCAGATTGGCGCGATTGGAACCGCAGCCCGGATCGTTCTGGGAGTGCTCCTGCTGGTGCTGGGCACGCTCGGCGGGAAAGTGATCGTGAGCCAGGGCCACCTGCAGCTGCAGCTGCAGTACTTGTCGCTTGTCATCGGGCTGCTGGCGTTTCCAGCAGTGCTCGTGCTGTGGCAGTGGCTGAGACTTCGTCGGGACCGCAGCCGTCTGGAAGCAACCGGGCCGGTGCCGACGATAGTCAATATCGCGGTGTTCGCGCTGCTGGTGAGTACGGCTTCGATACCGGCCATCTCGTTCTTCGGTTTCGCGGCGATGATCTTCTACGGAGCTTCGTTGCTGGTGGCTGCCGTCCGGGGATACGCGGGATGCGAGGTGCTGGCGGCCTCGAATTGGATGCTTCGCCGCGACGACCAGATCGGATGCCTGGTGCTGTCGCCCGTCGACCAGTGGGAGCACGGCCTGGTGTGAGCCTTTTCTTCCGGGCCGCATACCGATTCGGATTCAAGCCGTGGGACTCAGGCGTTACGGCCCCCGAGCTCGTCGCGTTCGTCGAGTCCAATCCAGGCGGCAAGGCGCTGGACCTCGGGTGCGGAACCGGCACCAACTGCATTTATCTGGCCCAACATGGCTGGGACGTCACCGGCGTCGATTTCGTTCCGCGTGCCATCCGTCTCGCCAAGACCAAGGCCCAACGTGCGGGCGTAACGCCTCGACTCATAGTCGGGGATGTCACGCGTCTGGTGGACATGGGTGTTGGCGACGGCTACCGCCTCATCTTCGACGTGGGCTGCTTTCACAGCATTCCCGATTCCGGCCGGGCCGCGTACGTCCGCGGCGCTACGGCGGTGGCGGCCCCAGGCGCGACGATGCTTCTGTTCTGCTTCCTTCGCGGAGAGGGGTCCCGGCGCCCGGGGCCACGCGGCGTCGCACGTGGAGAGGTACGAGAGCGTTTCGCCACGACGTGGGACGTCGTGTCTGAGCAGGCAGGTAGCCCGTTCGCGGGCTACGAGGCCGCCTGGTACACGCTACGTAAGCGCTGACCCTTTGGTCTGATCAGACTCAGGACCGTCCACACGATCCAGACCGTTTCCAGAAGGACGCGAATCCACACCGGACCAATCGGCGACGGAAGCAAGTAGAGACCGCTATCGATCGCCTCCAGGACGGCGACCGCGCCAAGCACGACGCTGAGTGTCGCGAGCTTGCGCGACGCGATCAGGCGAGACGCTCCGATCCAACCGATTCCCAACAGCGCGACGCCAGGCGGAGCCAGGAAGAACAGCTGGTCGGCCGAACCCGCGACGAGCAGAACCGACCCGAGCACGGCGATCGCGGCGCCTGCAAGGCCAAGCCGGCTATGTCTCACGCGCCGGCGCACCAGGATCGCGAAGGCCGCAACGAGAGCCAGCAACTGGATCAAAGGAAAGAGGAACTGGATGTTGATGGTGGCCGCCGGCTCACCCGGACGCCTCGGCGTGTCAAACCAGTCGCAGCCCGCGGGCAGCGTTCGCGAGCCCAGGTCGTAAGAGATGCACACGCCGAAGAGGACCAGCTTGTTGGGATCGGCGAGCAGCCGATCCGGGCTCCCTCCCGGACACGAAGGCAGGGTCGCCGGTAGCACTGAGTCCTGACCCGCGATCTGCCAGCAGTTGTCGGCGCCCTGACCATCCCAGAAATAGTCGAGCCCGTTGGGAAGGCGTGAGCCATCAGGGGCGCTTCCCATGTGGTTGCCCAGGTAGCGGTTGTGGCTGGATGTCCACTCCTGCGCCGAGAGCCGGTTGTCTCCAAGCGCGACGCCAGGCGCCCATGTCTGGACAAAGCCCACCTTCCAGTTGTCGTAGACCCAGTTGTCGCGAAACATGTCGTAGTTGCCTCCGGCCACGATCACCCCGACGCCCACCGGGACGGGTGGGCTCGGGCAGACGACACCCTTCTCGATGCCGCGCTGCAGGTATGGGCGCGCGCACGTCCCATCACGCACGTAGCCGTAATAGTTGGAGTTGTTGCTGTGGATCAGGTTGTGCTCGAAAAGGGCGTGGTTCTGCGGTAGGCCAGGGTGATTGGGAAAGAGGCTGTCCATCGACGCGCCGGCCGAGTTGTGGTCGAACTCGTTGTCGTGGACCCAGTTGGAGTCGCCTCCGGTGCCCGAGTAACCGAGGAGGTTGTCATGGCTGTGGCATCCGGTCACCTCGACCGCGTATCTGGGCACGTCGAATCCTCGGCTGCCGTTGATGTCGGACGTTCCACCGGGGTAGACGCCTGAGTCGCCGTTGCCGTACGCCTCGCAGTTCTTGAAAAGGCCATGGTCGACGGCAAACGAGAGAAAGCCGTACTCGGTATTCCACCGGCCGACCAGGCGGTCGATCACAAAACCGTCGGCCTCGATGACGTAGACCGCGTTGAAGGTGGACCTCTGCGCGGTGAAGTTGCGCAGGTAGAGGCCGTCGGAGCGGTCGCCGCGGATCACGTTCAGCTTTTGAAACTGCGCATCGAAGATCACGTCCGACGGTGCTGCTCCCGTGCCTTCGATCTGGAGGTCTTTGATTCCGAAGATGCCGACCAGGTTCTGGAGGTGAGGGCACGCCTTCTGTTGCTCGTAGCTGAGGATCTGGTAACCGGCAGGCACGCGCCGGGCGGGCAGGTTGTTGCAGGAGGCCGGCTCCTGGACGAGGCTGGGCTCCTCGAGGTAAACGCCCGGGAGCACGAGGATCGTCGTTCCCGGTTGGGTCACCTGGTCGACCGCCGCCTGGAGATCTCGGTAGCCGCTCGAAAGACATTCCGAGTAGAGCCGGCGGTTGTAGTCCTGCAGGTCGGCCGGGAAAGATGCGATGCGGTTCGCGAAGTCGGCGTCGTCCTGTTTGCAGACGACGAGATGGGGGCCGGTCGTGCGGTAGACCGGGACGTGCCCGGTGCCGTCGGGAGCGTGCGTTGGCCGCTCGTAATGGGCGTCAACTGTCGCCGGTATCAGGAACAGGGCCGCGGCGGCAACCAGCGCGAGCACCAATCTGCGCATCCGCATCGGGCAGCAAGATAAGGCCTCCGTTCGTCCGGCATGAAGATTCTTGCGGCAATCTGGCGACATCAGCCCTATAGAGCGGTTGTAGGCGCAAGGGGTGTTGTTTCAAGGTAGGGAGGCCGACCTGGTCCGGGCCGCAAAGAGCGGAGATGCACGGGCGTTCGCGGACATGCTCGCCCCTGAATACCGCGCGGCGTTCAGGCTCGCCTACGGACTTCTACACGACGGCGATGAAGCCGAGGACGCTGTTCAGGAGGCCGCCTTCAGGGCGTGGCGCAAGTTGAGCAACCTCCGAGAAGGATCCAGGTTACGGCCCTGGTTTCTTGCCATCGTGGCCAACGAGAGCCGAGCAATCAGATCGCGCCGGCCCCGGTCAGGACCCAGGCCCGAGGTTCTCGAAAGGATCGCGGCTGAGGAGGTCGACGTGGCAACGTCCGTCGATCTTCGCCGGGCGCTCGCTCGACTCGACCACGACCAGCGCCTCGTGCTCGTTCTTCGCTACTACCTCGACCTACCCATTGAGGAAATCGCCGCCACGCTTGGGACCACGCCCCGGGCCGCGCGCAGCAGAGTTGAGCGAGCGGTGCAGCGACTCCGGCCGATCGTTCAGGTGCAGGAGGCCTTCAGCTAGTGGACGACCAGCTGCTTTCACAACGCTTTCACGCCGCGCTTGACGTCGAGCCGCGCGCGGGCGCCGTCGAGCGCTTTCGGTCCGAGGTGTCCAGTCTCGAAGCACCGAGACGCTTTGTGCCCTGGCCCAACGTCGAACTTCGCGCGGGCTCGCGGCGACTGGTCGCGACGGCCTTGATCATCATGCTTGCGCTGGCTGCTTTCGGGGCATTTCTCGCACTGCGGCAATACGTCCAGAACAACGTGCCGGCCAACAGGGCCGGCAGCTCGGTCACGTGCGTGGCCGGACTCCACATGGTGACCGACAAGATCGGCTGGCAGACTCCCTGGAGTCGAACCACCGACGGTGGTGTGACGTGGAGTGACACTCACGTCCCAAGCCCGCCGTACGCGACGATAGGTCCGGGCGCAGGCTGCACGCTGGACTCGGTGCATGCGTGGGTGATCGAACCGGCAGGTGCATTCACCGTCGCGCCGCAAACGCTCGGGTCCGAAACGCTCCACGTCTTTGCGACTTCGGACGGAGGAGCATCCTGGTCGGAGAGGGGCGAAGTGCCTACTGGTTCAACGACGTTGCTCGCTTTCATCGACACAGAGCGCGGCTGGCTCCTTACGGACAACGGGTACAACACCTCGCCTTCGCGAGCGCGCGATCTCTACACGACGGCCGACGGCGGGTATCACTGGACCAGGCTCGCAAGCGCGTTCTGGAGCGACCCTGGAGCTTTCGGCCACACCGCTCGAGGTTGCGTCGAGACCAGCCTGACCTTTGTCAGCGCTTCCAGAGGTTGGCTGAGCTGGGACTGCTTCCAGGCTGGCCAAGAGCAGCTTCTGCCGTACGTGTCAGTGCTGGCCCTGACGAACGACGGTGGCAGGACCTGGTCCTCTGTCGATTTACCTTCGATGGCAGGCGAGCCTGACGCCATTTGCGCCGCAAGCGCGCCGGTGATCGTGAAGCAGTCCGGCCTCTTGGCGGTCAGCTGCTTCGCCGGCCCGGATCGTTCGTTCGCTCGCCTGTACAGAACGACCGACGGCGGCACGACGTGGACAGTCGGTCCCGAACTTCCGCGTGCTGAAAGGGTGGGGGGCATCGACATCGTCGACACCGAGACCGCGCTCGCGTTCCTGGGCTCTGGCCCGGCCTCGCACCCGCAGAGCGACCTCTACAGAAGCGACGGCCAGAGCTGGACGCTAGTGAAGGCGGATGTTTTTCCTGGCGGCCGGTTCGTTTACACGGTCAATCAGTCGTTCCAGTTCGTGGACGCTCTGCGAGGCTTCACGTTCGTGTCCACGGCGGAAAACGTGGGCGACTCGTCGGACCTTTTCACGACGACCAATGGCGGGACTACATGGACCCCCGTGGGCCAACAGCTCAGCTAGGAGCCTGTAAGGATTCGTTTGACCGCATGAAGGTAGGTGGAGTCGCCGGATCGGTCTCGGAGAACCCAGTAATCCGCGCCCCAGAACAGATAGGCCTCGAGCGGCTCGGTCCACGATGACCACTCCATGGCAGCGTTGTAGTTCCTTATCACGGCGGCCGGGCCACAGCTGAACATCGCGCGGCCGCCGGGGTTCGGTGGAACAGTCACCGCCTCCCACGGCTCCGCCTGGCCTTCCGACACCATCAGCCTCTTGTTGCCTTGCCGAAGGTCGTCGATAGTCCCAGAGCCATCGAGATACACGGTCCTGGGTCCGAGTCGAAACAGAGCGTGGCGCGGGTAGTAGTCGATGCCGACGATGTCGGCAAGTCGACGAGCGACGGCGAGGGAGTCACCCTGGTCGCGCGTTTGCCACCACTGGGAGAGCCTCACCACCGACGACGTCGGCAGGAAGCCGCTCATCATGACCGGCCTGGTTGGGTCGGCACCGCGAAGCGCGTCGAGCTCCCGCTCCACGAAGTCGGCGCCCAGGCGCCACGAGTGCTCGACCCCGAGCGGGTCGACCGATTCGTGCTCCAGCTGCCATGCCACGATCGTTGACCGATCGCGGAATCGCTCGACGACGCGGTGGATGAAACGAGTCGCGCCCGCCAGCAGGTCCGCGTGGGTTGACGGCCGCACCACCGAACCCTCTGGCAGGGGTTGCGCGAGCTGGTGCGGAGGCACGTAGAACTCGGGGTAGCCGAAATTCTTGACCGCCCCGATGGCCAGGATGACCTGCTTGCCTGCGCGCTCGGCCGCCGCGAGCTGCCGCTCTAGATCGCTGGTGTCGAACCCGCCGGCCCGAGCCTCGATCTGGTTCCAGTAGGCGGGCAGGCGAACCAGCTCGAACGGCAAGGCCAGCAGGGCTTCGAGCGTTTCCTGAACGTTCAGACCGAACGATTCGATCTGGCGTGGCCGCAAGCTGAACCCGAGCTTGGTTGTGCCGCGTGGCTTGATCGGCAGGTGCTTCCAGGAGGCGTCGACCGGCTGCAGTGGCTTGGCCAGCCGCACTTCCGACAGCAGCGGGAGTCTCAGGCGGCGGTCGGAGCCTCGCTCTTACCGACTCCGACGAGCAGAAGCCACGCACCTGTGACCATGAAGACGAACGACGACATCATGCCCAGGCCCACGACGTACAGACCCCAGTTCGCGCCGGCAAAGAAGGCGACGGCGCCGAGCTGTTCGACGACCAGGGTCGCGAAGCTGCCGATGGCGCGGAGCAAAGCCTGTCGGTCCGCGGCTCGAAACGCGTCCATGGTGCTGCGGTAGAGGATCACCTCCACCACCACGAGGACGGCGATCAGCTCGACCGCGACCGCCTGGCGGCTCTGACCGCCCATCAGCACGAGTCCGCACCGGATGAATACCGCTGTGAGCCCGGTGAGAATGGTCCTCGCGCGGTGCCTGTGCACGGGGTGGCCGACGATGTCGTCCAGGTGGAGCGTCATCGCGACGAACACGAGCCCTGTCAGGGCAGCGGCGCCTCCGCCCACCATGACGAAGTAGTCGCGCCAGATCGAGGCGTCGTACATGGGGCGCGCGCCTCAGGTCGACATCGGCAGCGCCTGGGCCACGTGCATCCAGGTTTTCCACTGGTGTCTGAGAAAGGCGATGCCTATCAGCAACGCCGCCAGGATCCCCGTTAGAAACGCGACCAACGGGCCAACCGGCAACACGTAGGCGACGATCAGCGCGATGACGACTCCCGCCACGATGGAGTTGATGATCGCGATCGACGCCGCGGCCGACAGGAACTGCTGCCAACGGAGCTTGAACAGCCCCAGTTTCGCAAGGCCGACCTGGTCGATCGACGATGCGTGGAACATGCCGGCGCGTGTCGGGTCGATGTTGCTGAAGTACTCGCCGATCCTGCTCATCGCCCGGGCGTAGATGACGTCTTCGACCCCTGTCTGCAGGAGGCGGTAGTAGGTCACGGTGCCCAGGAAGAAGACGACAGGCAGAATCGCCAGGGCGAAGATGATGAAGGTGTCGCTGAATTTCGACGCCTGGGCCACGAACGACAGGCCCACCACCGAGCCCGTGAGGCTGGTCAGGTAGATGCTCGAGCGTGAAGAGCTTTCTGAGATCGTGCCCCCGCGTGCCGACTGAAGCATCCCGTACTGGGTGGCGAGGGCTTGCAGCAGCATGCCTTCTCGCTGCGAGTCAGTCGCCGGCGCTGCTCCGGCTGGTGCGCTCACTGGTCAGGCCTTGGGAGTCCTTGCCGCCACGATGGCGTTCCACACGCGTTCGGGTGTGAGCGGCATGTCGATGTGCCTGACACCCAGGTGCGACACCGCGTCGATGACCGCGTTCTGGATCGCCGGCGTCGAACCGATCGTTCCCGATTCGCCGATCCCTTTGGCGCCAAGAGGATTGTTCGGGCTAAGAGTCTCGGTGGTGGCGGTCACCACCATCGGGATCTCCCCGATGCTCGGTATCTGGTAGTCGACCAGCGAACCTGTGCGCGGATTGCCCTGATCGTCGAACACGACCTCCTCCAGCATCGCCTGGCCCAGCCCCTGGGCGATGCCGCCGTGCACCTGCCCCTCGGCGAGCAGCGGATTGATGATGCGCCCGCAGTCGTCAACCGCGAAGAAGCGGATGGCCCGTGCGTCGCCCGTCTCCACGTCGACCTCGACCACGGCGCAGTGCGCCCCGAAGGGGAAGCTTCCATCGCCCGCAAAGTCGGACTCAGCGGCGAGGCCCGGCTCCATTCCGTCGGGCAGGTTCTTGCGGTCGCCCGCTGCCGCCACCAGCGAAGCCCAGTTGATGGATCGATCCGGGACGCCGGCGACGCCGACCGTTCCCTCGACGAAGACGATGTCCGCAGGGTCGGCCTCCAGCAGATGCGAAGCGAGGTCGCGCGCCTTGTGACGCACCTGCTGCGCGGCCTGGTGGACCGCCGAGCCGCCGTGCTGCATCGAGCGGGAGCCGACGGTGCCAGTACCTCGCTCGATGGCGTCAGTGTCGGAATGAATCACACGCACCGCGTCGATCGGCATGCCGAGCTCCTCGGCCGCGATCTGGGCCAGCGAGGTTTCGTGGCCCTGTCCAAAGGAAGTCGTGCCGCATCGCACCGTAGCGGTCCCGTCGGTCTCGATGCGAACCGCTCCCCACTCGGGGCCGATTCCCATGGCGGTGACCTCGACATAGATCGAAAGGCCGATGCCCAGCTGTTGCCTGTCGTCGCTCTTGCGCCGCTTTGCCTGCTCGGCACGCAGCTCCCGATATGACGACATCTCGAGCAGCTTGTCGAGTGCCTTCTCGTAATCGCCCGAGTCGTACGTGGCCCCTCCCTGGGTCGTGTGTGGGAACCGATCGCGCGCGATGAGGTTGCGGCGCCGCAGGTCGGCCGGGTCCATCCGGAGCTCGGCCGCCAGCATGTCCATCGCCCGCTCGACCATGGCGGCCGCCTCGGGCCGGCCGGCGCCGCGATAGGCGCCGAGTGGCGTGGTGTTGGTGACGACGCACTGTGCCTCGTAGTCGATCGCGGGAATCGCGTAAACGCCCGATGACATCTGCCCGGTGAGCATCGGCAGCAGCATCGCGATGCCCGGGTACGCGCCGACGTCGGCGAGGACCCGCGCGCGCAGGCCGACGAGTGTTCCATCCCGCGTGGCGCCCAGCTCGACGTCCTGGACCTGGCCGCGCCCATGCGTCATCGCGACCATGTTTTCCGAGCGCGTCTCGATCCATTTCAACGGCCGCCCGAGCTTTCGCGCCGCGGCGGCCACGACGATCAGCTCGGCGCGCGCGCCGGCCTTCGCGCCGAACCCGCCGCCCATGTCGCCGACGAGCACCCGGATGTCGGCCTCGGACATGCCGAGTGACGACGCCATCTCGGCGCGCAGCCCGAATGGGACCTGGCTCGTGGCGCGGACGGCCAGGCGCTTGCCTTCCGGTACGACCAGGATCGCTTCCGGCTCCATCGGAACGGGCGCAAGCCGCTGGTTGACGAATCGACCGTGAATCCTGATATCGGCGCCGGCGAGCACGTCCTCCTCGCGAGTCGAGTCGAAGTGGCTTGCCGTGTTCGAGCCATGCGCTGGGAACAGGAGCGGTGAATCCGGTCGCCGGGCTGCTTCCGGATCGACCACGACCGGCAGCGGCTCGAGATCGACGCCAACCAGTTGGGCTGCATCCTCGGCCTGTTCCGGGCTCTCGGCGATGACAATGGCCACAGGCTCGCCCACGAAGCGGACGCGACCCGTGGCGAGCTGAGGGCGCGCAAGCGTCGCGGCCACCATCGCGAACCCGACGCGATCCGGAAGTCCGAGATCGGCGCCGGTCAGGACCGCCACGACACCTGGCGCCGCCGCGGCCGTCGCGATGTCAACAGACCGAATCGTCGCGTGAGCCAGGGTCGACCGCACGAACGCCGCGTGGAGGCAACCAGCGATCTGCGTGTCGTCGACGTAGTGTCCCGCGCCGGTGATGAGGCGAGGATCTTCACGCCTTCGCACCGCGTGGCCGAGGATCGAGCCCGGCGTCAGCGTCTGCATCGGTCAGGTGAGAGTAGTCGTTCCGCCGACGCGAGGTCGGCGAAGGACCTTGCTAGACGAGCTCCGCGATCATCTCCGCCGCGCGAGTCGCGGTCCCCGTTTCGATCTCGGCGTAGTCCACCGGCTTCGCCAGCAGCGACTCGATCGCCGTCGCCAGGCCGTCCGGCGTCGCTTCGTCGAAGTCCATGCAGCGTCCGGCGCGATACTGCTCGAGCCGGCGTCGGACATGGATGTTCTGCTCGCAGTGATCGCGCAGCGGAAAGTAGATGAATGGCCGCCGCGCCGCGGCTAGCTCCATCGTCGTGCTGAGCCCTCCCTGTGTCAGCGCGATGTCGCACGCGGCGAGCTGGAGGTTGAGGTCGGGTACGAACCCGCGCACCTCGACGCCGTCGACGTGCGGAAGCGAATCGACGTCGACCCGCGGCCCGGCGACGGCGATCATCCGCAGGCCCGGGACGCGTTCCTGCACCGCCGGATACGCCGCCATGAGCCGCCCAAGCAGCTGCGTCCCGACCCCCGATCCGCCGACGGAGACGATGCACACTGTCTCGCCGTCGCGGAAACCGAACCGCCGGCGAAGCTCTGCTCGGTCGCCGTTTGACGGCTGATCCGGCCCGAGGATGTAGCCGCCCGTGAACTGATAGTGCCGCTCCGTCCACTCCGGCATGTCCGGCAGCCCCGGTCCGAATGTTCCCGGCACGACGTCCTGAGGCCGTCCGATGAAGATCGCACGATCGCGCACCCACGGGAAGCGCTGGATGTGCTCGATCATCTCGGCGTTGTAATCGGCGGTCAGCGCTACGTCGCGCTCTCCGAGCCCAGGCATGGGGAGCCAGCCGACGAAATCCGTGAGCCACGCGTAGGCGGCGCGCTTCAGCTCGGGGTTCTCGTGGAGGTAGTGGTCCACCTCCCACGCCTCGTCCCCGATCCACAGGTCGTAATCACCGTCGCGCACCGCTTCGAGGAAGACCATGAAGTTGGCCAGCAGGATCTCGTCCATGCGGCGGAAAGCCTCGAAGACATGCAGGCGGTGAGGGCTGGACTCATCCTCGATGTGGCGCGATTCGCTGGCCAGCAGCGCGCTCGCTGGATGAATGGTCTCGTGATTGGCCTCGAGGAAGCGGGTCACCGGATCCTGCGCGAGCCAGTCGACCTGCAGGCCGGGCACCAGCCGGCGCAGCTCACGCGCGATCGCCAGGTCCCTTCGCGCATGTCCGAGCCCGATAGGCGACGAGATGTACAGGGCGCGCCGCCTCCGCGTGAGGCCCCGGCGCCACGCCGGACGCGGAACAGGCGGCAGCAGGAACTCGGCCATGGCGAGGTTGACGGCGACCGGATCGCGAACGTGCGGGCCGTGCCCGCTGCCTTCCATGGTCAGCAGTCGCCCGCCGGTCAGCTCGGCCAGCGCCGCGCCGTTGGCGTGCTGCACGATCTCGTCCTCTTCGCCGTGGATGACGAGCACGGGACAGCTGACCCTCGCGGCGAGCTCTTCGGTCTCGGACCGGTCCAGGATTCGGGCGCGCTCGGTGCCGACCAGGACCTCGGGCGTCGACTCGAGTCCCCAGGTCACGGCGTCCTCGATCGGCTTGGTGGAGTGCGGCTCCGAAAACATGCGGCCGAAGAAGAACTCGAGGAAGCCTCGATGATCCTGCCGCCAGTAGTTGGCGTTGTACTTCTGCCAGTCGACGTATTCGTCGAGAACCTCGTCGAACATCACGGTGACGGCGTCTTTGAGCGGTTTCCACGGCGCCAGGCGTACCGCCGGGCCGAGAAAAACGAGTTGGGTGACGCGCTCGGGATGGCGCGCGGCCAGCAGGAGCGCCCAGCGCGAACCTGACGAGAGCGAGACCATTGCCGCCGCGGCCGTGCCCGTGGCGTCCATCGCTGCTAGCGCGTCGGCGGCGAACTCCTCGTCGTCATAGGCGCCTGGTTCCAACGGGCGGTCAGAGAGCCCGTTGCCGCGCCCGTCCATGACGAGCACGCGACAGTGCCGTGCCAGGTAAGGGATCTGCAGCTTCCAGATCCGCGAATGCACGATCGACCAGGTCGGCAGCAGGAAAATCGTCTGCTCGCCTTCGCCGTAGATCTCCCAGTGCAGGCGCACTCCGTCACGCGTGGTATCGCCCTGGCGGCTGGGCTGCATCGCTCTCATCTGAGTTTCAGTCTCCTAGTGTGGATGCGGCGGGCGGCTTTCGCCGCCCGCCGCGAATCGGGTCGTGAAGTTACGGCCTGACCTCGTACACGAGGTTGAATGGGGTCTCGCCGATCCGGCGGAACCGGGTGAAGCCGGCGGCTGTCACCACGTCGCGGATCCTCTTCTCGCCCGCCTGCGCGCCGAGCGCGAGGCCGACCTCCTGGGAAAGCGAGTTGGGCACACAGAGAAAAGTCGAGAACGCGTAGTACGCGCGGCCGACTGGGTTCATGTTCTGCTCCACGCTGTCGCCCGCGATCGGCTCGACGATCAACCACGTGCCGTCGGGCGCGAGTGCCTGCTTGACGTGCTTGGCGGCACCGACCGGGTCGCCCATGTCGTGCAGCGAGTCGAACACCGCAATCAGGTCGTAGCCCTTGCCGGGGAACGCCGACCCAGATGCCACCTCGAAGCTCAGCCTGCCATCCAGGCCGGCGGCCTTGGCTTTCTGCGTCGCCAGGTCGATCGACTCCTTGTGGTAGTCGAACCCGGTGACCTTCGACCTCGGATAGGCCTCGGCCAGCAGCCGGGACGAAGCGCCGAGCCCGCAGCCGATGTCGGCGATGCGCGCGCCCACGCGCAGCTTCTCTTCAATGCCATCGAGGGCCGGGATCCAGGTGGACACCAGGTTCGCGTTGTAGCCGGGACGGAAGAAGCGCTCGCAGCCCGTCGCCACGCCGGTGTCGTGCTGGTGCCAGCCGAAGCCCGCGCCCGTGCGGAAGCTGTTCTCGATGTTGGGCTCGGCCTTGAGCGTGGCCGTCGCGAGCTCGAACGCGCCGCACACGAACGCCGGACTGTTCTCGTCCGCCAGTGCCATCGCCTGCTCCACAGGGAGCTCGTACTTCTTGCTGGCGGCGTCGTAAGTGACGTAACCGCCGGCAGCCTGGGCGTTGAGCCACTCGCGGATGTATCGCTCGGCGGTCCCTGTCTTCTCCGCCAGCTCAGCAGATGAGATCGGGCCGGCGCCGGCCATCGCCCGGTACAGGCCGAGCCGGTCGCCCGCGACGATGAGCCCGGCGTTGACGGTCGCCCCGAGCTCGCCGACCACCTGGCCGAGAAACGCCATCAGCTTGTCCATGTCTGGAGCCTGTGTCTGAACTGCCATTTGAGGCACCTCCGAGATTTGGGATGTCTCGAAGCTAGGTTCGGGCCGCCGGCATCGCATCCGGGGACCCCCCTAGTAGTTGGCGGGAGAATTGCACCGTGCTTGTCGGGCGCGACGCGGAGGTCGGCGCGGTCAACCAGGTGCTGGCCGCTGCCAGGCTGGGGCGGGGCTCCCGACTCGTCATTCGAGGCGAGCCGGGAATCGGCAAGACTGCTCTCCTCGACCACGCCGTCGCGCAAGCCGGCTCGATGCGGGTGCTCTCGGCGCGAGGCGTGGAGTTCGAGGCCGACGTGCCGTTTGCCGGTCTCCACGACCTCCTTCATCCCACGCTCGGGCTGCTCGACCGCCTGCCCCCGATCCACGCGTCGGCGCTGCGTTCGTCGCTCGGGCTAGGTCCGCGAATCGAGTCCGACCGCTTGATCATCGGCGCGGCGGTGCTTGGCCTGATCTCGGGTTACGCCGAGGACGAGCCCCTGCTCATCACGGTCGACGACGCCCAATGGCTGGACCGGGCCTCGAGCGAAGCCATCGGGTTCGCGGCCCGCCGACTTCTTGCGGACCCAATCGCGATCCTGATCGCGGTCCGCGAGGGCGAGGAGTCGCCCCTCCTGGCCGCGGGCTTGCCCGAGATCACGCTTGGAGGTCTCGACGTGGCGTCGGCTACAGCCCTTCTCGAGAAGGCCGCCGACGGCAAGGTTCCCGCTGAGGCGGCGCGACGGATGCTCGAAGCGACCGGCGGCAACCCTCTCGCTCTGCTCGAGCTGGGCCGTGACGTGCAGCGCAGGCCGTCATCGCCGCACCACGACCTGCCGGTCGCCACCAGCGTGGAGCGTGCGTATCTGCGCCGCGCGGACGGGCTATCGATCGGGGCAAGGCAGGTATTGCTGCTCATGGCGGCGTCAGGACCGGCCGACTTCGGACTGGTGCGCCGGGCGGCGGTTGCGTCGGGGCTCGATCTGTCAGACGTCGAGAGCGCGGAGGGGGCCAGGGGGCTTGTGCTCGAGCGAGGCGGCAGTGTCGAGTTCGTGCACCCCCTGGCGCGCGCCGCGATCTATCACTCGGCGTCGCCCACCGATCGGCGCGCCGCGCACAGGGCTCTCGCGGAGGCGATGACGGATCCGACCGACATCGACCGCAAGGCGTGGCACCTTGCGGCGGCCGCTCCTGGCTGGGATGCAGCCGCGGCGTCGGCGCTCGAGGCGGCGGCACGGCGGGCTCGCGAAAGCACGGGCTACTCGGCCGCGGCGAGCGCGTGGAAAGAGTCGGCCCGGCTTACCGAAGCTCTCGAGCTCCGCGCGACGCGGCTCTTCAACGCCGGCGACAACGCGTGGCTGAGCGGCCAGGCTGCGGAAGCGATCGATTCCCTCGGCGCAGCCCGAAAGCTCGCGGAGGGATCGGAGCTGCGCGTCGACATCGACACCCTCAACGGCCTCATCGACGTGCGGCGTGGCGCAGTCGGCGAAGGCCATCGACTGCTGCTCGGCGCGGCGCAGGCCATCCAGGCGGTGGACCGACTCAAAGCGATCCGCATCCTCAGCGACGCGGTGATCTCGAGTCTTGGCACCGGTCCCGCCAACGTCCATGCCTTCGCTGAAAGAGCACTCGACCTGCTCCGGCCCGACGATCCGCCTGAGTTTGCGATCCCCGCGCATGTTGCGTTTGGCACGTCGGCGGTGCTGGAGGATCCGGGATCTGGCGGCCCGCAGCATCTGCTCGAGAGCGTGGAGCTGTTCGAGAAGGTGCCCGCAGACAATGTCGATCCGCTGTTGCTCATGTGCGCGGCGCTCGTGGGCCTCTACCTGCGCGACACCGATGCCGCCCGGGTGCTGCTCGATCGCGCGCTGCGCCTGGCGCGCGAGCACGCGCCCACGGCGGCGCTTCCCGGCATCCTGCTGCTGCTTGGTCGCGACGCGGCGGCGACCGATCGCTGGGCACTGTCACGAGCCCAATACGAGGAAAGCGTGCGCGTCGCCCGCGAGACCACGCAGATCGGATGGGTGGCGGGATCCACCGGGGGCCTTGCGTGGCTCGACGCGTTGGAAGGCCGCGAGGAGGAGTGCAGAGCCCACGCCGCCGAGGCGGTGGAGCTCGCCGACCGGTACGAGCTCGCGTTCTACCGCGCCTGGTCGATGATCGCCCTCGGCCAGCTCGAGCTTGGGCTCGGCCGTGCCGAGCCTGCGCTCGAGCGATTCACGGAGTGCGAAGCGTTTCTGGACTCAGTTGCCATCAACGACCCGGACCTGTCGCCGGCGCCGGACATCGTCGACGCGCTGGTTCGACTCGGACGTATGGAGGAGGCGCGAGCGGCGGCGGCGCGCTACGAGCTGGGGGCGAAGACCAAAGGTCTGCCGTTCGCCCTCGCGCGCGCGGCCCGGGCACAGGGCCTTGTGGCGGATGACGCGGGATACCGGGAGCACTTCGAAACGGCACTGCTCCATCACGATGCGACGTCCGATGTCTTCGAGCGGGCGAGGACAGAGCTGTACTACGGCGAGCGCCTGCGCCGCAACAGGAAGCGAGTCGACGCGCGCAACCACCTCCGTTCGGCGCTGAAGGTGTTCGACCTGCTCGGCGCCGCTCCGTGGGCGGAAAGGGCGATCGCCGAGCTGCGGGCCAGCGGCGAGACCGCGCGCGTGCGTGACGACAGCCACCGGCAGCAGCTCACTCCGCAGGAGCTGCAGGTCGCCCTGACGCTGGCCGAGGGGGCGACCACGCGCGAAGCCGCGGCGCGGCTTTACCTCAGCCCGAAGACGGTCGAGTACCACCTGCGCCACGTCTACGACAAGCTCGAGGTCCGCTCGCGCGAGGACCTTCGCGCGGCGCTCCGACCGCCGCCAATGAAAAGCGCCGGGGCCACAGAACCCCGGCGCGAAACTGACTAACGAAAAAGCGCGAGAAGAGGTTTTACCTCTTCTTGGAGGCCTTCTTCTTGGCTGTCTTCTTTGCAGCCTTCTTCTTTGCGGCCATGTGAGCTACCTCCTTCGACTTATTTCGGACCCATAACTTTTTGGCGGGTCCCGATGAATTCCAACGAAAGGTTTGCGCTCGCACCGGTCATGGCCTCTGTGATGGCGACCACGAGCAACATCACCTTGCAATCGTTGTGATACCTGATGTGATGCCCTCATGTCAATGGGATTCGCATGATTACGTTTTGAAACTACGCGTCGCGGCGGCGCGCGAGGAACACTTCTCGCACCACATCGTCGCGAACAACGACGGGCTTGAGTCCGACATCACGCAGCAATCGCAGCCATTGCGAGCGCGGAAACAGACCGAGGATGTGGCGGTCGTGCGCGACTCGCGCGCTTCCTGTTTTGTTGCGCAGCAGGATCGCGAAGTCGACCTGGTAGGTCGTGTCACTCGGGTCCGGGTCGAACACCCACTGCAGAAATCGCAATCGCTTGCCCGAAGAGTCGGATCCACCCTGATCTGTCCCCGCGACAAACGTCTCGCGCACAAAATCGGGGACGAACAGCGCGACGCCTCCGGGCCTGCAGTGCTCGTACGCGGTCTTCAGCACGGCACGCAGCTGGCGCGCGGTGGTCATGTGCATGATCGCGTCGTGCACGTAGACGGCGTCAAACGTGCGGCCGAGGCGGAGCGTGCGAATGTCCCCCCTGACGTGCTCGCATTCCGGGTTGAGCTTCCGGCTCACCTTGAGCATCTGCGGTGACCGGTCCACGAGGGTCATGGCGAATCGCTCCTTGAGGTGGAAGGCGCTGTTGCCGCCGCCGGAACCGAGCTCGAGCACGGTGCGTGGTGGTGGCCTGGACGACCTGAGGAGCAGCCGGGCGACGTGTGCAGCCTCGACGCGGTACTCCTCAGGATCCGAGAACACCGGCCACCATCCGGCCAGCTCGTCGTAGAGCTTCATCCGCCGGTCAGCGTGCGCTATCGCGAAAGGCGATCGCCTGAGACCGCGGCGACAAGGCCCAGCGCCACGTAGGTGCCGGCCGCGACGCGACCGGCCCGCCTCCGGGCGATCCAGCTCGACAGCACCCGCGTGGAAAGCGCTCCGACGCCCATTACGTACGAGAAGTCGACGACCAGCGCGATGGCGATGTAAACGGCGCCCAGCACCGCGACCTGCGGCAGCACCGGCCTGGCTGGATCCAGGAACTGCGGCAGGAATGCGATCACGAAGACCGCCACCTTGGGGTTGAGGATCTGGGTGAGGAATCCCTGGGCGAAGATTCGCCCCAGGGGCGCCGGCCGCGGCGGCTCCACCACCTCCGACTGGCGCCATCGCTGGACGCCCAGATATATAAGGTATGCGGCGCCCGCGTACCGGACGACGGTGAGGGCGTCCGCCGAGGCTGCCAGGAGGGCCGCAAGGCCGGTGGCCGCGGCGGCGATCCAGACCACCTCGCCGCTCTCGATCCCGAACATGGAGGCGAAGCCGGCGCGGCGTCCCTGGCCGAGCGTTCGCGCGGCGACGTAGATGACGCCTGGGCCCGGCGAAGCCGTGAGCACGAACGTCACCAGCGCGAAGAGAAGCAGAGTCGTCGGATGCGGCATCAGACTCGCCAAACTAACATGGACCGGCATTGGCGAAGACGTTGGAGTCGCGTCCCGCGGGGACGCTCATCGCGGGCCCCGAGATCACTCCTGACGAGCTCCAGCTCGCGGTGCGCAATCACTCGATGCCGCTCGAGGCGCTGCGCTACCCGATCACGCCGATCGGCCTCCACTACCTGCTGATCCACTTCGACATCCCGGCCGTCGACGCGCGTACCTGGAAGCTGGGGATCGGAGGCCTCGTGAAGCGCCGGCTGCGCCTGAGCCTCGACGACATCAAAGCGCGACCGCAGACCACGATCGCGGTCACGCTCGAGTGCGCCGGCAACGGCCGCGCCCGTCTCTCGCCGCGGCCGATGAGCCAGCCGTGGTTGAGCGAAGCGGTCGGGACGGCGGAGTGGACGGGCACGCCGCTGGGACCCCTACTCGCCGAGGCCGGCCTCCGCGACAGCGCGCGCGAGGTCGTGTTCACCGGACACGACCGCGGCGTGCAGGGCGGCGTCGACCAGCTCTATGAGCGCAGCCTTCCCCTCGCGGAGGTGCAGCGCCCCGAGGTGATGCTGGTGCACGCGATCAACGGCCAGCCGCTGCCGCCGCAGCACGGATTTCCCGTGCGCCTCATCGTGCCCGGCTGGTACGGCATGACGCATGTGAAGTGGCTGCGCTCGATCACCGTCACCGCGGCGCCGTTCGAGGGCTACCAGCAGGCGCGCGCGTACCACTACCGGGTGAGCGATCAGAGCGCGGGCGAACCTGTGACGCGGATGCTGCCGCGCGCGCTCATGGTGCCGCCCGGCGTCCCCGACTTCATGTCGCGAGCGCGCTTCGTGAGCGTCGGGACGCACACCGTGGAAGGCCGTGCGTGGTCAGGGCTCGGAACGGTCGAGCGCGTCGAGCTCAGCGACGACGGCGGCCGCACCTGGACCTCAGTGGAACTGGAGCCGGCCGTGTCGCCGTTTGCCTGGCGCGGATGGAGGCACGAATGGGAAGCTCGACCCGGTGAGCACGAGCTGTGCGTCCGCGCCACCGACTCCGCGGGCAACACCCAACCTGACACCCAGAGCTGGAACCTCGAAGGAGTCCAGAACAACGCCGTCCAGCGAGTGAGAGTGGTCGCGAACCCCGTCGCAGAGGTTCAATCTCCCGCGGACACGCAGTGAGCACCCTGACCGAGCTGCCCGCAGACCTTCCTGTGCCGGAAGA
>DASYXY010000081.1:0-170839 GCA_035934385.1 Candidatus Dormiibacterota bacterium | reverse complement strand
GCGGCACCCCGACGTGGCCGCGATCACGGCTGCGATGGCTTCATCAACCGGGCTCCTCAACTTCGCGAAGGAGTTTCCTGAGCGCTTCTGCGACGTTGGCATCTGCGAGCAACACGCCGTCACTTTCGCGGCCGGCCTCGCGCTTGCGGGGATGCGCCCGGTCGTATGCATCTATTCGACCTTCCTCGCGCGCGCGTTCGACCAGACGATCATGGACGTGGCGCTCCACAAGCTCCCCGTCGTCTTCGTCATCGACAGGGCGGGGGTCACCGGGCCCGACGGCTCGTCGCACCATGGCGTCTTCGATCTCTCCTATCTGAGGATGATCCCGAACCTGAAGGTGGCCGCCCCCGCCGACGCGACTGAGCTCTGCGCGCTGCTCGAAACCGCGCTGGGTACGGACGGCCCGATCGCGATCCGTTACCCTCGCGGACCCGTTCCGTCGACGCCCGACCTGCCCGCCGAGCCTCTGCCCGTCGGCAGATGGGAAGAGGTGCGCAAGGGAACCGACGCGGTCATCTTCGCCACCGGCCGCATGGTGGAGATCGCAAAGGAGGCCGCGGAGCGGCTCGAGACGATGGGCCTGTCATGCGGGGTTGTGAACGCCCGCTGGATCAAGCCGGTCGACCCGCGCATGGCCGACTGGGCTCGCGCGGTGGGCACGGTGGTCACCGTCGAAGACAACGTCGGCGCCGGCGGCTTTGGCGGCGCGGTGCTCGAGGCGCTTGCGCCTCATGGGCTGGCGGGAAAAGTGCGCACCATCGCGCTGCCCGATCAATTCCTCCCGCACGGCAAAGCGTCAGACATCCTGCGCGAGCACGGACTCGACGCTGCGGGTGTGGCCAGGAGCGTCTACGTCGCGGTCCGAGGAGCGGTGCCCTCGGAGGGAAAGAAGCCCTAGTCGGCTAGAGCTTTTTGCGTCCGGAGTAGCCCTCGCCGACCCGGTGCCAGTGCTCGACCCTCTCCTCTCCGAGCTTCCAGCACAGCTCCACGAGCTCGCCTTCGCGGTACGACGGAAAATCGATGAGGCCCTCGAGCGGACCTTTGAGCTGGATGCCCATGCCGTTCAGGGCGGCCACGGCTTTCAACAGCTCGAGCTCGGCGCCGCTGACCGCGTCGCGAGCCTGCTGGTGGCGGTCGCGGCGGTCGTCGGCCGCGCCGTTGCGCTTCGACTCGTACTCGGCGATGCGCGCCTGGTCCTCGAGCTCGGGCAGAAGGGCCGAGAGCTCGGCGATCTGAGTCACGATGCGGCGGACGCGAGGTAGCTCCTGGTTTGCTTCCTCCACCGTGTACGTGCGCAGGCGCTGCACGGGTCAACGATATAGCAGCAGACTTGCCGGATGAACGAGCCGCAGATGCGCGAGCGGTTTGCCGCAGCTGCGGTAGCCCATCTCGCTACGGCCGACGCCGAAGGCAGGCCGCATATCGTCCCGATCGTGTTCGCGCTCGACGGCGACACGATCTATTTCGCCGTCGACCAGAAGCCGAAGCGGACGCGCGACCTCAAACGATTGCGCAACATCGCGATGAATCCGGCGGTGGCGCTGCTTGTCGATCACTACGACGAAGACTGGACCGCGTTGTGGTGGATCAGGGCGGACGGCCGCGCGCGCGTGCTCGATCAAGGTCCGGACTCCGAACGCGCGTTAGAGCTACTGGCGCTACGCCATCCGCAGTACCGCCTGCAGGCGCCGCCGGGGCCGGCGGTCGCGATAGCCGTGGACCGCTGGTCGGCGTGGTCGGCGCGCTGATGCCAGAGCGCACGCGTCATTAGCGGACCAAGCTAGGCGCGCGAAGGCTTCCTGGGGAACCCAGGCTGTCAACGGCTGGTACTTGACTGGACGCTATGTCCAATTTAGTATCGTTGGGTGCCTCGGGGGAAGCCGCGGCGAGATCGGATCCTGGCGGGCGCCAAAAGCGTGCTTTCGCGAAACGATCGAGCCTCGGTCGCGGCTATCGCCGCGGCGTCTGGCACGTCCAGGACCGGCTTCTATCGGGAGTTCGAGTCCCGGGCTGCTCTGCTCGACGCCCTGAGCCTCGAACCCGAACCGGACGCTCGCCAACGGATCCTCGAGGCGGCTTTCGAGCTCGTCGGAGCCCACGGACTGACCGAGCTGTCAATGGACGAGGTCGCCGCTCGCGCGGGGGTTTCGCGGGCCAACCTCTACCGGCTGTTTCCCGGCAAACAGGCGCTGTTCGTGGGTGTGATCCACGCCTTCTCGCCACTCGACCCGGTCCGGCAACTGGTTGCCGCGATGAGCGAAGAGCCGCCCGAGGTCGTGATGCCCGAGGTGGCGCGGACCGTTTACCGCGTGGTGGCCGGGCCTCACGCACCACGCATCGGCCTGCTGCGCGCCGTCTTCTTCGAGGTGAGCTCGCTAAGCCCTGATGCGGAGGCTGCCGCCCATGAGCTCGCCACCACGGTCTTCGCGAGCGTTGGCGCGTACCTGCTCAAACAGATGCAGGCCGGCCGGCTCCGCATGGTCCACCCGGTGCTGGCGCTGCAGTCCTTCGTTGGGCCGGTCTTCTTTCACCTCATGACACGACCACTGGCCGAGCGAGTTCTCGGTTTGAACATGGAAGGCGAGGCGGCGGTTACGGCGCTGGCCGAAGGCTGGCTTCGCGCAATGAAGCCCGATGAGACAACAGGAGGAGCGAGTGAGTGAGCAAGTAGCCGTCGACGTCGACTCCGTCACCAAGGACTTCGGTGACATCAAAGCCCTGAACGGGGTGTCTCTGCGCGTGCGGCGAGGCGAGATCTACGGATTGCTTGGACCCAATGGCGCCGGCAAGACAACGCTGATCAGATCGATTGTCGGGTTGATCAAACCCAACTCAGGCACCGTGACTGTGCTCGGACGCAAACTGCCCAACCTCGACGTCCTCCGCGAAGTCGGGTACATGACTCAGCAGGCGGCGCTGTATCCGGGATTGTCGGTGGAGGAGAACGTCCGCTTCTTCGCCGCCATCAACGGCGTCGAAAGCGGGGTCAAGGACGCGCTCGAGTTCGTCGATCTGTACGCCAGGCGGGGCTCAGTTGTCTCGACCATCAGCGGCGGCATGCGGCAGCGGTGCTCACTCGCATGCGCGCTCGTCCATCGCCCGCAGCTGCTGCTACTGGACGAACCGACAGTCGGCGTCGACCCGCAGCTCCGCGTCCAGTTCTGGGAACAGTTCCGTCGCATGGCGGCGGACGGCACGACGATCATCGTCTCGAGCCATGTAATGGACGAGGCAGAGCGGTGCCAGCGCCTCGGCCTGATCCAGTACGGCAGGCTGCTGGCGGAGGGCAGTCCATCGGAGGTGCGCGCGCAGGCGGGCACGCAGAACCTCGAAGAAGCGTTTCTCAGGCTCGCCGGGGAGAAGGTGTCATGAGCGGCCATCGCATCGGCGCGATCACTCGACGGCTGCTGCAGGGATTCCGGCGCGACCGCCGGACGCTGGCCCTGTTGTTCGTCGCACCCCTCGTCATCCTGGGCCTGCTCGGTTACATGCTTCGCAACTCGTCAACTCCGGCGGTCGGAGTTGTCAACGAGGACAGCGGGCCGCTAGGGGCGGTGGTTAGCTCGGCGCTGGACAGCTCGACCAAGGTCGCGGCCACGCACATCGCGGCGTCTGACGGCGACTCCAAGCTCAAGGACGGATCGATCGTCGCCTACATCGTCCTTCCCTCCGACTTCAGCCAGCGGGCGCAGGGCGGAGTCATCGCGCCGCAGGTGCATCTCGAAGGCTCGCAGCCCAACGCAGCCGTGCAGGTGCTGCAGGCTCTGCAGTCGGCGCTCGCGTCCGCTGCCTCGAACAGACCCGGCGCTGTACAGGTGCAGCCGGACGTCACGTACCTCTATGGCGGTCCCAGCCTGGACACGCTCGACTACTTCGGCGCCGCAGCGATCGGGCTGATCGTCTTCTTCCTGGTGTTCGTCGTCACGATCGTCTCGTTCCTCAACGAGAGGTCGCAGGGCACGCTCGAGCGTTTGATGGCCAGTCCGCTGAGGCGTGGCGAGATAGTGGTCGGCTACATGATCGGATTCACTGTGCTGGCGCTCGTGCAGTCGGTGGAAGTGCTGCTGTTCGCGCTCTACGTGCTCAACGTCCACAACCAGGGCAATGTGCTTCTGATCTTTGGGATCGAGGCCCTGATGGCGATCACCGCCGTGAACCTCGGCATCTTCCTCAGCATGTTCGCGCGCACCGAGTTCCAGGCGGTGCAGTTCATCCCGCTGGTGATCGTGCCGCAGTTCTTGCTTTCCGGAATCCTCTTCCCGGTCCGGTCGGAGCCAACGTGGCTTCAGTACGTGTCGAACGTGCTTCCGCTGACACATGCCGTGAATGCGCTGCGCGACGTCATGCTCAAGGGCGCCGACCTCACGTGGTCATCGCTTCAGCTGGACGCGGGCGTGGTGGCCGGATTCGTGGTCCTGTTCATCGTGGCCGGCACCGCGACATTGCGCAGGGGCGTCGCGTAACCATCGGTTCATTCCCAGACTCCGTAAGCTGCGCGGCATGCAGCTCGCATGCTCGCGCCGCTGCGGAGGCAGCCTCTACCGAGCGCTGTTTGCGGAGGTCGACCTGGACTCGGACGGCGTCTACCAGGACCACCGGATCGCGCAGCCCGGGTACATCTGCTTGAACTGCGGCGCGCCGGCGTTCGACCTGGGCACTGTGCCGGCGGAGATGGAGGCCGAGGCCGCGGCGGAGGGCCCGACTTTCCTAGAGAAGACGGACGTCCTTTGCCCTGTGTGCGAGACGCTCGTGCAGGTCGGCGGCGAGATGGAGTGCCCCAACTGCGGGGCGCCGCTGGAGGTCGCCTAGGCCCTCGTTGGGCACGTTTGGCGCCAAACGGGTGCTTCCGGCCGCAGGATTCGGCAGGTTTGGCGCCAGAACGGCGTGATGCGGCCCCTAGGTGAGCGCTGCGGTGCCAGCGAGGACTGACAGCATCGCCCTGACGGCCTCACGGTCGCGGGCCTTGACGGCCGCGCGCAGCTCGCGGATTGCGGTCGGGGTGTCGAGGTCGTCGGCCAGCGCCGCCGCGAACCGCTTGGGCAGCCCACTCGCCGCCATCCCACGCCGCACGCCGGGGCCCGCCCCTGCCACCGCCACGCTCGGGCCAGGTGCGCCCGCCCCCCGCACCTCCCCTTCCAGGAGCACGCGGATGCGTTCGACCAGGCGGGCCATCTTCGCAAGGCCCGACCACTCGAAGCTCCAGTCGCGCAGGTATCGGTGCGAGGCCAGGTAGAGCCGCACCGCGGCCGCGGGCGCGCGCTCGAGCGCCTGGCTCACCAGCACCAGGTTCCCGAGCGACTTGCTCATCTTCCGGCCTTCGTACCGGACGAGGCCAGTGTGCATCCAGGCGCGGGCGAAGGGAACCTTGCCTGTTAAGCATTCCGATTGCGCGCGCTCCGACTCGTGATGGCTGAAAACAAGGTCGCGCCCGCCGCCGTGAATGTCGATCTGCTCACCGAGATACTTCATCGCCATCGCCGAACACTCGATGTGCCAGCCGGGGCGCCCGGCTCCAAACGGCGACGGCCACGCCGGCTCGTCAGCCGCCGAACCCCGCCACAACGGGAAGTCGAGCTCGTCCTGCTTCGCGTCAGGCCCAACCTGGCCCAACAGTCCTTCGTCACGTAGCTTGCGCAACATCGAGCGGCGCGTCCGGTGCGAGAGGCGACCGTATCCGCGATATCGCGAGGCATCGAAGTAGAGCGCATCGGTCTCGTACGCGTAGCCGCGTGCGCTGAGTCGCTTCGCCGCGTCGAGGATCGGCTGGATGTGACTCGACACTGAAGGCATCACGTCCGGACGACGCCATCCCAGCAAGCTCATGTCGTGAACGTACGATTCGATCTCCCGGTCGGCGAGCTCTCGCCAGCCGACCCCGTCCCGTCGCGCGCGCTCGAAGAGCGGGTCGTCGACGTCGGTGATGTTCTGCACATAGCGGACACGAACGCCTGAAGCCTCGGCGAAGCGGACAAGCACGTCGAACATGCAGAAAGTGAATGCGTGTCCCATGTGCCCGGAGTCATACGGAGTCACGCCACACACGTAGAGCGAAAGCTCAGGCCGCCCTCGCACCAGGTGCGGTCGCACCGGGAGCAGGCGCCCCGTCAGCGTGTCATGAACACGCAGCCGGAACGCTGAGGTCAGCTGATCGCGCGCGCGCGTATGGATGCGTCCGCGCGCAGGGCCTCGACCTTGTCAGTCAACTCCCACGGCACGCGGAGGTCGTCGCGTCCGAAGTGCCCGTAAGCCGCGGTGGGCAGGTAGATCGGGCGCCGCAGGTCCATCCGAGCAATGATCGCCGCAGGGCGCAGATCGAAATGCCTGCGCACAAGGGCGAGCAGCTCGTCTTCGGGCACGGTGCCTGTCCCGAAAGTCTCGACACCGATGGAGGTCGGATGCGCTCGGCCGATCGCGTACGAGACCTGCACCTCACACCGGTCGGCAAGACCCGCCGCCACGAGGTTCTTGGCGACGTGGCGAGCCGCGTACGCGGCGGACCGGTCGACCTTGCTCGGGTCTTTGCCCGAGAAGGCGCCGCCACCGTGTCGGGCGACACCGCCGTACGTGTCGACGATGATCTTGCGGCCGGTGAGGCCCGCGTCTGCTGCGGGCCCGCCCACCACGAACATGCCGCTCGGATTGACCAGCACTTTCGTGTGAGCGTCTCGGGCGTAGCCCTTCAACACGGGGTCGATCACCTCGGCGCTGACGCCCTCTGCGATCTGCTTCTGAGTGACGTCCTGTCTGTGGTGTGTCGACACGACGACCGCTTCAACGCGCTTCGGCCGCCCGCGCTCGTACTCCACCGTGACCTGCGTCTTGCCGTCAGGCAGCAGAAAAGGCAGCGTGCCATCCTTGCGAACCTTCGCGAGCTGCCGGGCGAGCCGGTGCGCCAGCGAGATAGTCAGGGGCATCAGCTCCGGCGTCTCGTTGCAGGCGAAACCGATCATCATCCCCTGGTCGCCGGCTCCCTGGAGCTCGAACGGGTCACCACCCTGCTGCGCGCCCTGCCGCTCCTCGAGCGAGTGGCCGACGCCCGCGGCGATGTCTGGGGACTGCTCCTTGAGATAGACCTGGATCAGCGCGTGGTCGGCGTCGAATCCGATCGCCTCGGCGTTGTAGCCGATGCCTCGAATGGTGTCGCGGATGGTGCGCTGGATGTCCAGCTCGGCGTGCGTGGTGACCTCGCCGATGACGACGCAGAGTCCCTTGGTGATCGCTGTCTCGCATGCGACGCGCGCGGCGCGATCCTGCGCGAGCATGCCATCGAGAACGGCGTCTGAGACCTGGTCACAGATCTTGTCGGGATGACCTTCGGTGACGGATTCAGAGGTCAGAAGGTACGAAGACGACTCGCTGAAGGAAGTAGCCACAGGTTGCCAATCATAGTTACACGAGCCCGGCCAGGCGCGTTAGGTGCATGAGGCTATGGTGAGATTCGCGCCCCTACTGCTTCTCCTCGTCGCCGTCTGCGCGTGCGATGCCTTCTGGGAAGGTCCAACGCTCCCAGGCGGTGCGAAGTCCATCGCCTACACCGTCCTGAGCGAGCAGGGTCCCGTGTCAAACATGGGCACGTTCGTCGTGGCTGACACCTCAATCGCGGCCCTGCGTGCGAGCGTCGCCCAACGGACGCATCAACGGGATTGCCATATCGACGCCATCTCGTCGGACCCATGCTGGGAGAAGATCGCGGACGAACCGGGCCGGCTCTATGTGGCAATGACGCGCCAGTACGTTTGCGGAACCGTCAGAGAGACAGCCGTTCTGTCCGGCAGCACGCTGTACTTCATCTACTGGATCGGGAGACCACAGGGCCCATGCGGCGACGCTTCTCAGCTGCCCTATTTCCGGCTGGTCAGCTTCCATCGATCGGATTTGCCGCCGACGGGCTGCCTGGCCGTCGACCTCCAGATTCAAGAAGGCGGCACGACGACCGATTACAGGACCGGAGTGACTCTGAGCTAGGACGCGGTCCTCTGCCGGCGCTCCTCCGGTTCCTGGCCGAGCAGCTGCGCCTGCAGCGAGAAAATGTCGTCGAGCACGCGATCGACCCGCCGGCCCTCGAGCCGATGCTCGGCGATGACGCCCGAATGCTCGAGCGCCCGACGCAGTGCGGCGCCCAGAGGTCCGTCCACGCGCACCTTGCCCCGCATCTGCGCTTCCTCGAGGATCTGCAGGCAGCGGTCCAGCGCAAGCTGGCGCAGCCGGTGCTCGCGGCGGCCATTCATGGAGTTCTCATGCTCCGAGCACCTCGACACGGCCGTCGCGCACGCGCGCCTGCACCAGGTCCAGTGAAGGCAGCTTGTTGTACATCCCGATCGACGATCCCTGTGCAGTGAACGTGCGGTTGTGGCACGGGCATACGAGCGCGTGCTGGGACGAGTCCCACCACAGCTCGCACGGCAGGTCAGAGCAGATGGACGAGACCGCGGAGACGCCGTCGCCCTCGCGGGTCACGAATGCACCGACGGCCCCGGCCTTTACCAGGCGCATCTGGCCGGGCGCGAAGTCGGACAACGCGCCCACATCGAACCACCGGCCGCTGGTCGGTTGCAGGACCTGGGCGGCTGTTGAACCTGCGTGAGTCCCATCGCGCTCGAGGGATCGACCCAGTAAGCCACCCCCCAAAGCCCCGGCCACGACGCCAAGGCCCGCGACCAGCGCTGCGCGCCGTGTCATCCAGGACTCCGGCGGCTGAGCCTGGAGCTGTTTCGTCAACCGCTGCCGGAACGCAGGGCTCATGCGCTGCGACCCCTGGCGCGCCGCCGCCAGGCGGGCGGCCATGACGATGGCCTCCTTCTCCTCGGCGTCGCCCCCGCGCAGCTTCAGGCGGTGACCGCGCAGCAGCGCGGCGACGATGCGGTCGACCCGGTTTTCGGGACGCTCAGCCATCGAGGCGCACCTTCGCCGCCGCGCGCAACGCGCGCAGCTGCATGACCTTCACCGCTCCCACCGTCGAGCGCATCTCAACCGCCACTTCCTTCAGTGAATACCCATGCAGGAAACGCAGCTCGAGGACTCGGCGGTAGTTGTCGGAGAGGTGCTCGAGGATCAGCCGCACCCGCTCGGCGGATTCCTCGGAGTAAACGCCCTGTGGCATGGCCATCGCCAGGTCGTCGCGCAGCTCCGATTCGGAGAGGCCCAGCCGGGTCGACCAGAAGCCCCCAAGCACGGATCGCGCGGTGGCGAAGAGGTATCCGCGCACTGCACTCGCCGGCGCGCCCTGGCGGAGCCGGGGAATGGCCTTCATCGCCACCTGCTGCGTCAGGTCCTCGGCGTCGGCCCGGTTGCCGACACGCGAATAGATGAACGCGTAGATCAGCTCGAGCTCGTCGATCGCGACGTCGGCGACGCGCGATGCCGCGGGCAGCTCGACCACCTGGCCGCCTTCCTGCGCGGCGTCCTCGGGCACCGAATCGGGCGGCCTCGACTCCGAGGTCACCTCGGGGCCTTCAGAACAAGTTGCCGCACATCAGGTACGTGGCGTTGGAGCCCTGCATGTCCGGCCCCGCGTGCACCACCACGTACCAGTGACCGCTCGCCGGCGGATATTTCGCCTGGATCGTGGAGCGCGTGTCGGCGGCGCCTGTGCCGTCCGCCACCACCTGGTTGAGCGCGTAAATGATGCCGCCCGGCTGCTGGCAGCTGCCCGAATGCACGTGCGACACGTGAGACGAGTCCGCTGCGAGGCCGGTGATGATCAGCTCGATCGTCGTCGACGTCGGTGTGGTGGTCACCGTGATCTTTCCCGACGCGCTCGTGTGGATTCCGTTGAGTACGAACTGCAGCCCGGACGGGCTCGGACTCGGGCTTGGACTCGGGCTTGCCGCAGGCGAGGGCGTCGTCGCCGCGGTCGGCGAGGCGCTGCCGCAGGCGACCGCCGATGCCGCCACCAGCATCAGCACGGCGATTGCTCGCCTCACGGTTCAAGCCTCGATCGGTCACCGTTCACGGGCGTTACCCGTGCAGGTTACTGGACGCGACCTCCGTTTCAGCGCTAGGCGCGGCGCCACGTCGGGCTGCCGAGCCGCCGCCACCCGAAGTAGGCCAGGGCCAACAGCACCAGCACCGGGCCGATCGCGCCCAGGCCGGTGACGATGTAGTTGATCGTGGTCACGAAGTTGTGCGCGGCGTCACCAAGGGCGGTGACGAATCCCCATGTGTCGCCCGCCACGACCGGCGCCGGCGCGCCCGCCTCGACGATGTTCACGGTCACGGTGCTGTACGAGGTGTTGTGGTCGAGGTACTGGATCTGCCCTTTCAGCTCCTCGATCTGCTGCGTGATCTGACCAAGCTGGTTCTGGACCGCGATGATGTCGGACACCGACTGGGCCCTCTGCAGCAGCGCGAGCATCGCGTTGCGCTGGGCCTCTTCGTTGGCCAGTCGAGCCTGCAGGTCGACGTACTGCGCGCTCACGTCCTGGCCGCTGATGTGCTCGTTCTGGACCTTGCCGAGCCTCGCGAGCGAGTCGATCGTCTCGTCGAAGTTCTTAGCCGGGACCATGAAGCTGATCACGCCCGTGCGGATTCGGTCGTCGGCAAGCTGCGGGTTCACCTGGGCGTCGGTGCCGGCGATGAAGCCCTGCTCGAGCTCGACCAGCTGGCGCACGTCGGCCAGCTTGGAGTCGAAGGATCCGGACGCAACGCTGACGGTGAGCTGCGCCTGCCTGATCACAAGGGGACCCTGAATCGGCATCGGCTCGGGCTGAGTCGGCGCGATGGTCGTCGTCCCCGGCGGGACCACGGTGGTCGACTTGTCAGGGGCCTGCTGCAGAGCCTGAGCGCCCGATACAGATCTACCTTGTGGGGCCGAGGAGCTCATGGAAGCTTCGCCGCAGGCGGCGGCGGCGGCGAGGATCACGGCGGCGATCAGCAGCTTTTTCATGACTCACGAAACGACGATTGGCCGCCTACGTAACATTGCCCGGTGCTCCAGGTTCGGAACCTCGCCATCGATGTCGCCGCGCGCCGAGTCCTCACCGACGCCGACTTCACGGTCGGGCCCGGGGACAAGGTCGGCCTGGTCGGACGCAACGGCGCCGGCAAGACGAGCCTGCTCAAGGTGCTGGCGGGTGAGGACGACGCAGCCGCCGGCCTGGTGCTGCGGCGCGGCAGCCTGGGCTACGTGCCGCAAAACCCCAGGCCTCGCGCCCAGGCAACGCATTCCGCTCTGTCCCACATTCTGTCCGGCCGGGGGCTCGATCGCGCGGCCGAGAGGCTGGCCCAGCTGCACGCGCTCATGGACACGGACCCATCCCTCGCCAACATCCAGCACTTCTCCGACGCCGAGGAGCGCTACCGGCTGGACGGCGGCTACTCGGCGGAGTCGGACGCGCGCCGCATCGCGGCCGGCCTTGGTCTGAAGGAAGGTCGCGTCGACCTGCCGCTCGGCGTCCTGTCCGGAGGTGAGCGGCGCCGGCTCGAGCTGGCCCGCGCCCTGTTTGCTGACGCCGACCTGCTGCTGCTCGACGAGCCGACCAACCATCTCGACAGCGACGCCAAGGCATGGCTCATGGACTTCCTGCGCACGAACCGTGGCGCCGTCATCGTGGTCAGCCACGACCTGATGCTGCTGGACGAGGCGATCACCCGCGTCCTGCACATCGACGCCGGCCGGATGGTCGAGTACCGCGGCACATACACCCAGTACCAGGCCGCCCGCAAGGCGGCGGAGGCACGCCTGACCGCGCTCGCGCAGCGCCAGCAAACGGAGATCAAGCGCTTGAGCCTCCTGGCGGAGGTCATGCGCAGGCAGACCGAGAAGCGAGCGCGCACGGCCAAGGCAATCTTCAAGAGGGTCGACCGGTTGAAGGCGCAGCAGGTGAGCGCGCCGCGGCGCGAGCGCAAGGTGAAGATCTCGTTTCCGGATCCGCCGCGCAGCGGGCGCGTCGCGCTCAGCGTCGAAGCGCTTGCCAAGGGCTACGGCGGACCGCTTGTCTTTCGCGATGTGTCGTTCGAGGTCGAACGCGGCCAGAGGCTGCTCGTCATGGGGCTGAACGGCGCGGGCAAGACGAGCATGCTGCGCATCCTGGCGGGCGAATCACAGCCCAGCGCGGGCGCGTTCCGGCTGGGCCACGCAGTTTCGCTCGGCTATTACGCGCAGGAGCACGAGAACATTCGTGCCGGCGTGCCCGTGCTGACGCAGATGCGCGAGCACTCGGACGCGGAGGAGCCGGTGCTGCGTGCGCTCCTCGGGATGTTCGGGCTGACCGGCGACGTCGCGCGCCAGGACGCCGGCACGCTTTCCGGCGGCGAGAAAACAAAACTGGCCCTGGCGCAGCTTGTGGCTGGGCGCCACAACGTGCTCCTGCTCGACGAGCCGACCAACAACCTTGATCCGCCTTCGCGTGTGGGCGTGGCGCAGGCGCTGGCAGCGTGGCCCGGGACGATGGTCATCGTTAGTCACGACACGGAGTTCGTCGGGGCGCTGAAACCAAGCCGCGTCGTCTTCATGCCCGAGGGTCGGGTTGACTACTGGGACGACGAGCTGCTGGACGTCGTCGCCATGGCCTAGCGGTGACAGAGAATTGATCACGTGAACGTCAAGGAAATCCTGATGCCCGACTTGCAGGGTGCCGAGGACATCGTGATCGGCGCATGGGCCAAGAAGAAGGGCGACCACATCGTCGAGGGCGAGACCATCGTCGAGGCACGCACAGACAAGGTGAACGCCGAGATTCCCTCCCCCGTCACAGGCACCGTCGAGGAGCTGCTCGTCGGCGAAGGCGATCCGGTCAAGGCCGGCCAGCCGATCGCGACGGTGACGCCTGAGTAGGCGGATTCCAGGATGAGAGTCGCGGTGGTCGGCTGTGGCGCGATGGGAGCCGCCTCGGGTTGGCGGCTACACAAGCGCGGCGTCGAGGTCGTTTGCTTCGATCGGTACTCGCCCCCGCATGACCTCGGGTCGACGCATGGCGAGTCGCGCGTGACACGCACTGCGTACTTCGAGGGTCCCTGGTACGTGCCGCTGCTCAAGGAGACGTTCGGGATGTGGCGCGAGCTGGAGGCGGAATCGAAGCAGCAGCTGCTCACGCTGACAGGGCTCTTGATGATCGGCGCGCCCGACTCTGAGGCGGTCGTCGCCTCGCAGGAGGCGGCCAGGGAGCACGGCCTCGAGATCAAGATCCTCGATGCGTCAGAGCTTCGCCGCCGCTATCCCGGCCACATCGTCGGCGACGGGGAGATCGCGGTGTTCGACCCGCAGGCGGGCTTCCTGCGCGTCGAGGCGGTCGTGTCGGCGATGATCCGCGAGCTCGATGTACGCCGCAACACGCAGGTGATTCGCGTGGAACCGAAGGCAGACCGCGTCGAGGTGGCGACCGCGCAGGGTAACGAGACTTTCGACGCCGCGGTCATCGCCACCGGCCCGTGGATGAGCGAGCTCGTGCCATCTCTTCCGCTCAAGGTCGAGCGGCAAGTGCTTGTGTGGCTCGCGATCCAGTCGGACGCCGACTGGTTCAGCCCTGACCGCTTCCCGGTGTGGATCCGAGAGGCCACGCCGCAGGGCGACGTTTACGGGCTGCCGACTCTCGACGGCACGTCGATCAAGCTGGCCAGGCATCACGGCGGCGAGACGGTGGACCCGTCCACAGTGCGGCGGACCGCGACCGACGCCGACCTCGACCCGCTGCGCCTTTTCGTAACGAAATATCTGCATGGCGTGAGCCGGCACGTGACGCGCAGCGCCGTATGTCTGTACACGAACACTCCAGACCAGCACTTTGCGATCGGCCTTCATCCCGAATCGCCACGCGTGGTGGTCCTGAGCGCGTGCTCTGGTCATGGCTTCAAGTTCTCGCCGGTCGTGGGCGACATCGCAGCCGACCTCGTGCTCGATGGCGGCACGCGGCGCGACATCTCGCACCTGGCGCTGCAGCGGTTTACCTAGCAAAGGTTTCACGCGAGTGCCGGCACTCGCACTCATCTCAAGCGTCAATCAGCTTTGAGTGCCGGCACTCGCACTCGTTTTGGCGGGCGCTCTCCCTCTGAGCCACCAAACGACCACGACCACCGCGACCAGCACGGCAATCGCGATCGCGGCGTACTGGATCGGTCCGCTGACTCGGTCGTAGTTCTTGCCCAGGGTGTAGCCGACCAGCGCGAGAGCGGCACACCACGGCAGCGCGCCGACGAAGGTGAGCACGGAGAACCAGAGGAGGTTGATGCGTGCGAGCCCTGCGGGAAACGAGATGTACGTGCGCACCACCGGCAGCAGGCGACCGAAGAAAACGGCCCACAATCCCCAGCGCTCGAACCATCCGTCGGCGATCTCGAGGTGGTGGGCGCGGATGCCGATCCACCGGCCGGGTCCGAGCAGCAGGGGCTGCCCGAAGCGCGCGGCCAGCGCGAATGCGACCAGCGAGCCGAGCAGGTTGCCGGCCGCGCCGGCGACGATCGCCTCGGCCAGGTTCATCTGCCCGGTGGCGGCGAGCAACCCCGCGCTGGGCATGATCACCTCGCTCGGGAACGGGATGCCGCAGCTCTCCGCAGCCATCAGGAGCAGCACGGCAAGGACTCCGTAATGCGCGACGAGGCTGTTCAGCGCGGCGGTCAATTGCCCTGCTTGGCGGCCGACGTCACCTTCGTGCGCAGGTTGAGCGTGCGCAGATGGACGCTGTCGGCGGAGATCTCGATCGCGTAACGACCCTCTCTCGCAAGCTGTAGGCCGTGCACGTTCAACGCGACCATGCTCGGCACGTCCCAGCCGATCGGCAGCTCGCTGTTGAGGGCGACCATCACTCCCGCCTGGACCTTGGCGATGGTACTGCCGTCCTCGTCGGTTATCTCGACGTCCAACGAATGCTGCTTGTTGGTCTCCGTGCGATGCAGCAGGAGGCGAACGAGGATGGTGGCGTTCAGAACGGCGGGCAGCTGCGGCGTCTGGACAGTGTCGATGCCGCCGCCCGTGACGAAGGCGAGGCCGTCACGAACCTCGGCGTAGTTGGCGAGCAGGGCCCAGTCGAGCTTCATCGGCGAGTCCGCGAAAGTCTAACCAGCCCGAGTTCGAGTGGGCCCGGGTGGCCTCGATCCACCGACCAGCTGATTATGAGTCAGCCGTTGCGAGTCGTTCCGGCTATCCGAACTCGGTTGAGCTACCGATTGAACCAAAACGCCTCGGTTGGAGCGGAGTCTGCTGCATCCGACTACCGAAAGGTCCGTCCGACGCGGTAAAATCGCGCAGATGCCTGACCGCTCAAGCATGGCGAATCCTCCCCGACCGCGAAAGAATCCTGCAGCGGTTGAATTGGGCCGCCTCGGCGGGCGAAAAGGGGGCGCAGCCCGAGCCGCCAAATTGACACCTACGCAGAGAACAGAGATCGCTAGACTCGCCGCCAAGAAGCGATGGTCAAATGGCTAGCCAACCCTCCCAGGCGGAGCGCGATTCCAACCGCATTATCGAGGGGCAGCTGGACGCGAGGCTAGCTGCCCTTGAAGCTGCAGCCGGCGCCGACGTCATTGCATATCTGGGTGATATGTACTCGCCAGCCGACGACTGGATCAAAGACGCGGTGGAAGCGATCACACCCCACAGAAGGGCGGTTGCTTTCCTAATTGAGACTCCCGGCGGCTTCATCACCGTAGCCGAGCGGATCGCTCGCATCCTTCGGCACCACTATCGTCGCGTCGATTTCTTTGTGCCGACGTACGCGATGTCCGCCGGTACCGTCTTGGTGATGTCTGGCGACTCCATATACATGGACTACGCGTCGACTCTCGGACCGATCGACCCGCAGATTCGCAAAGAAGGCCAGCAGGTCCCCGCTCTCGGATACCTTCGGCAGTTCGAGCGTCTGGTCGATAAGTCGGCTAATGGGAAATTGACGACTGCGGAACTAGCCTACTTGCTTCAGAACTTTGATCCTGCAGCGTTGTACCAATACGAACAAGAAGAAGAGTTGTCGATCAAGCTGCTCGAGGAGTGGCTTGTGAAGTACAAGTTCAAAAACTGGAAGAAAACCCAGACCCAAAAACTAAAGGTCACTAAGAAGATGAAGGTCGCGCGGGCCAACGAGATCGCCAAGAAACTCAACAACACCGCGTTATGGCACTCGCACAGCCGCGGTATCCCAATGGAGGTACTCCGCCGAGACGTGAAGCTCCTGATTGATGACTTTGGTTTGAACGAGGCGTTGTCCCAGGCAGTCCACGACTACTTCCGACTGCTCCAGGACTACCAGATGCGACGCAGCCACTTCCTGATGGTCATCCACACGAAAGGGAGGTATCTAGGCTATGGCAGCAACTAAGTCGAAGCGGAGAATCAGACGACTGAACGTAAAGGCCATCCTCAAGAAGAACCCCCAGGTCGACGTTCGGAAAATGACGGAGGCGCAAGAGGTCATTAGGGAGCTCCGCCGCCGAGGCATCCCTGGTCCGCGATACGACCTGACGTCGCCCTACGAGCGCGGCCCAATCGGACGTCGGTAGCGCCTTAGTTAAGAGCCGAGGCCCGAAAAATAGGGCAACAATCTGAGTACGAAAAGAGAGGGGTTGGCGTGGGCCCGGGTGGCCTCGATCCACCGACCAGCTGATTATGAGTCAGCCGCTCTAACCAACTGAGCTACGGGCCCGCGTGCGTGAGTCTAGGCTGGGACTAAGTTTCAGCGGGCGGGGGTAGAGACGTGGCAGGAGGTGCTCGTCATGGCGGCTGCGGGACTGTTGATTCTTCGTTTCGCGATCGGGGGAATCCTCTTCGGCCACGGGGCGCAGAAGGTCTTTGGATGGTGGGGCGGCCCGGGTCTCTCCGGCTGGACGCAGGCGATGACCAGGATGCGAATCCGACCACCGCGCGCGTGGGCTCTCATCTCCGCGTTCGGCGAGCTGGGCGGCGGCATCTTCCTCGTCCTTGGGTTGCTGACGCCGCTGGCTTGCGCCGCGATCGCAGCTTCGATGCTGGTCGCGATCGCGCTTGTGCACCTCCCCAAAGGCTTCTGGGTTGGGAAGGGTGGTTACGAGTTCAATCTCTCGATTCTTGGCGCCGTCGCTGCCCTTGCCCTCGTCGGCCCAGGTGATGCCAGCCTCGACGCTGCCCTGCGCATCCATCTGCCCGAGCCGGCGACACTCCTCGTGCTGACGATCGGTGTGATCGCCGGCGTGGCCGCGGCCCTTGGGTCGCGGAAGCCGCTCGAAGCACCAAAGACCGAAACCGCCTAGCCTCGAATCGAGTTCCAACGCAGACGCAAGCCGGTTAAGCGGCCTGAAATCCAGTGCCGCCGTGGTAGGTTGCGGTCCTCCCATGGTCCGCCGAGCCCTGGTGACTACGGCTTTTGGCCTTCTGGCCCTCCCCACCGCCTGCGGCGGAGCGCTCTTCGGCAGTGTGCCAAGCCCAAGCCCGGTCACGGCCGACTCGGTCAGCGCCGCCTTCGACAACTCGACGATGACCAACGGGCATTTCCTCGTCACGGGCACGATTGGAGTGCAAGACACCCACTACCCGGTCACCGGCGACGGCGTGCTTCAGAAGAGCCCGGCGTTCGCGCTGAAGTTGGACCTCACTGTCCAGGGCAACTCGGGAGCGACGCTCGTCATCCACGAGGTATTGGTCGGCGGTAAGGATTACACGCGCGTAGGAAACGGAAAGTGGAGCTCGACTCCGGACACCTCCAGCTCCTCGCCGACCACGGCCACCAAGTACGTGGGCGAAGAAACCATCGGCGGAACGCTCACCTGGCATGCGCAATCGGCTGACCACGCGACCGGCGGTGGCAATACGTACGACATCTGGGTGCGCGAAACCGATGGTTACGTCGTGTTTCTGCAGTACACGTCCCCGTCCTCGGTCTTGACGATGCGCTTCGACACGTACAACCAGAGCCCGGCGATCACCGCCCCCTAAGGGCGGATACAGCCCACGAGAAGCCGCGCCCACGGGAGGTCGCGGCTAAACTCCCGTGAGCGTGGCGCAGGAGCGGAGGGTCGTAACCGTCCTTTTCGCCGACGTCGCGGGTTCGACCAAGCTCGGCGCAGAAGAAGACCCCGAAGACGTCCGCGCCCTGATGTCCGCATACTTCGCGGCTGCTTCCGCAGTCATCTCCGAGCACGGCGGCACAATCGAGAAGTTCATCGGCGACGCGGTGATGGCGGTCTTCGGGTTGCCGCGGGCCCACGGGGACGACGCCAGTCGCGCGATCGCCGCAGCGATGGCGTTGCGGGAGCGGATAAACGTCGACCCCGAGCTGCGGCGGTTACAGCTGAGATTCGGCCTGGCGACCGGTGAAGTCGTGGGCACACGCGACACCGCAGGTGGTGAATTTCTGGTTACGGGTGACGCCGTCAATGTGGCCGCGCGCATGCAGCAAGCTGCGGAACCGGGCTCAATTGTCGTCACCGACCGGACCGCGTGGGACGCGCGCGAGCAGTTTGAGTTCGGAGCTCCGGCTCGCATCGAGATCGCCGGGCGCGTCGAGCCAGTGGTCGCGCGAAGGCTTCTGGGACCGGTCGGATCCGCCACCAGGAGGGCCGCGAGTCCGTTTGTGGGACGCGAGGATGAGCTGGCGCAGCTGCGACTGACCGCTCGTCGCGCTTTTCGAGATCGCGTCCCCGCCGTGGTCAGCATCGTCGCTCCAGCCGGCACTGGCAAGTCGAGGCTGGTCGAGGAATTTCTAAGGGCGACTCTTCCCGACCTCGCGCCGGAAGCCACGGTGGAAACCGCTCAGTGCCTGCCCTATGGAAGCCAGCTGACCTACTGGCCGCTGCGAACAGTCCTGTTCAACCTCGCCGGGTTCGAGGGCACTGATCGGTCGGTCGCCGATGCGGTCGAAGGGTGGCTGGGCGACCGACGCGACGCCGAGCTACTGGCGGCCACCGTGGGGGCTGAGAGCGCTGCTTCGGCCGACCCGACCGAGCTGTTCGCCGCGTGGCGGTCGGCCTTCGCACGAGCCGCGGCTGACCGGCCTCTGGTCGTCGTCTTCGAGGACCTCCACTGGTCAAGCGACAGCCTGCTCGACCTGGTCGAGTTCGTGATGGACCCCCGCGAATCGGTGCCGATGCTGATCGTGGCGATCGCGCGCCCCGAGCTGATCGACCGGCGCCCAACATGGGGCGGCGGAAGACGAAACTTCGTTGCGATCTACCTGGACCCGCTTTCCGAATCCGATATCGCCGAGCTGGTTGGGCCTTTGCTGGAGGGAGCTTCCAGCGAGGTGGTGAACGAGGTCGTCAAGCGTTCGGAAGGCAATCCATTCTTCGCCGGCGAGCTGGCTCAAGCTGCGCTCGAGCGGGGTGGCGAGGCCCTGCCGGACACGGTGCAAGCTACCGTGCTCGCTCGCCTCGACCTGCTCGCAGAGGGTGCGCGCCGGCTGCTGCAGGTGGCCTCGATCTTCGGACGAACTTTTCGTCCCGAAGGTTTGCGTGCGATCGCTCCCGAGCTGGACGGCCGCGAGGGTGAGCTGATCGACGCGCTGACCGCGCGCGACCTCCTGCGCCGGCAGGACGCCGGCCATCTTTCGTTCCGCCACATCCTGATCCGTGAGGTCGCGTACTCCACCTTGCCGCGCGTCGAGCGAAGCCGCCTCCACGCCGCGGCCGGCGATTGGTACGAGGAGCGCGCAGCCGGCCGCGAGGAGGAAGTGGCCGAGATCGTCGCCCTGCATTTCCGGGAGGCAGTGTCATTCGCCGGGTCGCGGTCGGCCGCAAGACCAGGGCTCCGTCAAAAGGCGGCCAAATGGCTTCTGCTCGCGGGCGACACCGCGATCCGGGCGGCGGCAACGCGCGAAGCCGAATCGCACCTGCGCGCGGCTCTCGAGCTGGTCGATGACCCCGATGAAGCCGCCGAGATATGGGCGCGCCTTGGCGAGGTTCTGCGCATCCTGCCAGGAGGCTTCGAGGCCTATCAGCAATCCGCTCGACTCGCCCGCTCGCCGGTTCGTCGTTTGGCAGCCTTAGGCGGTCTGCTGATCTGCGGCATGCGCTATGTACGCGTCGATTTCAAGCCCGAGCAGATCGATGCGGCGATAGTCGAGGGCACGCGGCTCACCGCCGAGGTTCATGACCCCGCACTAGAGGCGAAGTTCTTGACCGGCGTCGGGTTCCAACCAAACTGGGCGCTGCAGCACGGGGTTCAACTCGAGGAGGCCACCTTCGACCGGGCACAGGCGAGCGCCAAGCGGGCAGCGGAGTTGGCGGAATCGCTCGGCGAGCTCAACCTGCTGAGCGCCGCTCTGGATGCACTCGGCGCCTGCGCAATGTACTCCGGCGACTGGAACGGGGTGCTTGCGCAGGCCCGGAGGCGCCGTGCCTACGGCGCGCGTCTTCAGCTTGCGGAGATCATGGACGCCGACCACATGGCCACGTGGTCGTTCTGCATGCTCGGCGACCCGAACGCCGCCGAGGCGGTGAATGCCGAATCGAGCGCGCGGTTGCGTCCGGGCCAGGCCCCCGAGTGGCGGCTGTCGACACTCTCGTGGCGATTGAGAATCGACTACACGCTCGGCCGATGGTCGCACGCCATGGAAGCTGCTGATCAATTTCTGACCGTATGGCGGCAGCTCGGAAGCCCTTTGCTCGGCTGGATGCGCGTCGGGTTACGACCCGGCCTGCTCGTCTCGATCGGCCGCATGGACGGTGCGCGAAGCCAGGCGATGGCTGCCTCCTTCCGGGCGGCCATGGTCAGCCTGGGACTTCCAGCGGCTGCGTACGATGCCGCGCTCGTTGACGGAGACATCGACGCCATCGCCGGCTCGATCTCATCGCTGACCGATACCGGCTTCGCACCGATGATGCTCGCGGACGCTTTTGGTCAGCTTTCGGATGCCGGCAGGCTTGGCGCAGCGGTCATAGAAGGCCTGCCCGACAAGGTCAAGAACGTGCCTCTCCTCGCGCCTCAGATGCGCAGAGCCCTCGGCCTGGCCGCGCGCGATGCCACCGAGCTTCACGCCGCCCTTGAAGTCGCGCGCCGCTTCGCGGACTTGCCGGCCGAAGCGCGCGTGTCCGTCGAGCTGGGGCGCTTGTCGCAGGACCCCGCCCTGATCGAACGCGGTAGACGGCTACTCGTGGAGATGGGGGACGTTCGCCAACTGGAGCGATACGGCCTGGCCTAGCCAGGGCCGGAAGATATCACTTCGACTTCGTTGCCGTTCGGGTCATCAACGTAAAAGGTGCGAACACCTTTCAGAACCGGATGAACGCCTCCCCGAACTTCGATCCCTTCCGCCTCGAACTTGCGCTGCAGGTCGTCGTAGTCGGAGACAGTCACGCGAAACGCCAGATGGTGCAGCACGCGCCTCGGCTTCTCGCGCGGGAATCCGACTGAAGGATCGGGGTGCGGTACCAGCACGATCATCTCTGGCACACCCTCCGCGCCGGGCCCGGCGCGCAAGAACTTGTTCGGCAGCTCAGGGGGCGATATGACTTCGAGCCCGAACAGGTCGCCATAGAAATGCAGCGCGGCCGGCATGTCGCGCACCCACAGCACGATCTCGGCGAGACCGGCTACGGGCTTGTTGCTCAAGTGGCCATCGCCGCGGCCATCGCTGCGAGGTGCGCCTCTCGTGCGCGCGGCGGCACCGAGCATCCGGGCGCCACCAGCAGCCCGCGGCCGCCCGTCTCGCCGACCACACGCCGCACCTCGGCTTCGATCTCCGCGGGCGGACCGTAGAGCAACGTGGAGCGCTGGCCGAGCCCGCCCATCACGGCCCTTTCGCTGATTCGACGCCCTTCAGCCAGTGTCGGGTTGCCCTGGTTGTGCACCGACCAGCTGATCGCCTGCGCCGGCAGGTCGCGCGCCAGACCGAAATGCAGGTTGGATCCGCAGAGATGCACAACGTTGAACCAGGCATCGTGCGGCAGGCGCTCCAGCACGCTCAGGTCGATCGGCAGCACCAGGTCGCGGTAGGTCTGTTCCGGCATCGCGTCCCTGCTCGCGTAGCCCGAGATCGCGTAGAAGATGCCCGCGGCGCCGGCGTCCACCGAGCGCTTGCTGAAGTCCACCAACACGTCGGCGATCAGCTGCAGCGCCGGCTTCGTCACCTCGGGGTGCTTGCGCAGGTCGCGCATCACTCGCGATTTCGATCGGCCGACCAGGTAGCCGGCAACGGTCACCGGGCTGAACACCGTCTGGATGACCGGCATGTCGGGCCCAAGCTCTCGCGCCACGACGCGGATCGCCTCGACCTGATCGTCGAGCGCCTTGGGGTTGACGAGCGAAAGCCTCTGCCACGATTCCGCGTCTGGCACCGCGACCGCCTCCAGCACCGGTGCCTTCAAGCGGTGGCCGCTGGCGCGGTAAATCGAGCCGAACGCCTCGGCGAAGCAAGATGCTCGAGGTTGAAACTTCACGAAGTCCCAGCCGAACTTTCGCGCTCGCTCGACGGTGACGCCCGCGAGCTCCGACGGCGTCCATTCTTCGCGATAGGTGTGGCCCCACGCGCTCATGGGCGGCCGGTCGCCGAGCCGGAGCGCGATCGCAGCCTCCACCCTCTCGCGCCCAGTCATGTTCTCAGTCGAGTTTAAGCTGGCACCGATGGCGACCATCGAGGCCGAAGCGGCCCGCCTCCGCGCCGCCGCCGAAGGGAAGCCGATGAAGCTGCCGGTCAACCGGCGCATCGATGAGACGCACCACCACATCACGGCGGACGGCCTTTCGGTGTGGTTCACGATCCAGGTGTCGCCGCACAGCCGCATCCAGGAAGCGGTGTTCGAGCGCTCTGACCGTATGCCGGGTGACGAGGAGTGCCATCGCTGGCTCGCACTGCTCGTTACAGGCGGTGAAGCAGTTGAGGCGCCGAGCATGCCTGGCTCGGTGACTCGGCGTTTCGACTTGTTCGAGCGCGATCCCGAACGCGAGGCTCCGCTCGCCTGATGCCGCTCGCGTCCACCGTCATCGAAGAGCTGCGCCGCGTCGTCGGCAGGGACAACGTCATCGATGGCGCTGACGACCTGCGCATCTTCGAGCGGGATGCGTCGATCGAGGGCGCGGCGCCAGACGCGGTCGTGCTGCCAGCGAACACACAGCAGGTCAGCGATGTGATGAAAGTCGCGGCCCGCCACCGGATACCGGTCGTGCCACGCGGAGCTGGCACCGGCTTGTCGGGCGGCGCGGTCACGATTCGCGGCGGCATCGCACTGCAGGTCACGCGCATGCGCCGCATCCTCGACATCGATCCCGTCGCCCAGACCGCGCTGGTCGAGCCCGGCGTCGTCAACCAGGAGCTGACGCTGGCGGCCGCGCCGCATCACCTCTTCTACGCGCCAGATCCGTCGAGCCAGAAGGCGTGCACCATCGGCGGCAACGCGGCCGAGAACTCGGGCGGCCCGCACTGCCTCTACTACGGCGTCACCACCAACCACGTGCTGGGCATGGAGGTCGTGCTTGCGGACGGCAGCGTGCACTGGGTAAGCGGCGATTCACCGGACCGCATCGGCCTCGATCTGTGTGGAGTGCTCGTCGGTTCGGAAGGCACGCTGTGCGCGATCACAAAGATCAAGGTGCGGCTCCTGCGCACCCCACCGAGCATCGCCACGCTGCTGGCCGCGTTCCCGACCATCGAGACGGCGAGCCAGGCGGTTTCGGCGGTGATCGCCGGCGGCGTCGTGCCGGCCGCGCTCGAGATGATGGACGCGGTCACGGTGGGGGCCGTCGAGGCGCACTACCACGCGGGCTATCCGACCGACGCCGGCGCGGTGCTGCTCGTCGAGGTCGACGGCATCGAGGAGTCGACCCGAGAGCTCATTGCGGCGATCAAGCAGGTGCTGGGTGAGAACCAGGGCTTTGCGATGCGCGAAGCTCAGACCGCAAGCGAACGCGATCTCCTATGGCAAGGGCGCAAGGGCGCCATCGGTGCGCTCGGCCGGATCAAACCCAACTACTACCTGCACGACGGCGTGGTGCCGCGGTCGCGGCTGCCGCAGGTGCTGTCAGCGGTCGGCGAGATCGGCGAGCACTACCGGCTGCCGGTCGCCAACGTGTTCCACGCCGGCGACGGCAACCTTCACCCGAACATCCTGTTCGACATGCGCGAAGGCGATGTGCTGCACCAGGTGGAGGACGCGGGCGAGGAGATGCTGCGAGCAGTCGTGGAGCTTGGTGGCGCGCTCTCCGGCGAGCACGGCATCGGCCTGGAGAAGAACGCATTCATGCCATGGGTGTTCAGCCCCGATGACCTGGACGCGATGCACCGGGTGAAGGACGTGCTCGACCCCGACGGCCTGATGAATCCCGGGAAGATCTTCCCCGACCCGTCCCGCAGGCAGGTGCGCCTCGCCGGCCGCACCGGTTTGGCGGTCGAGGCGAAATGGTGGTGACGACGCCAGTCGTTGCCAAGCCACGCACCGCAGAAGAGCTTGCGAGCGCGCTGCTTGAGGCCGCGGCTGCGGGTAAGGCGGTGGTGCCCCTGGGCGGAGGGCGCGCGAGCGGCATGGGCGGGGTCCTGAAACGCTGCGATGTCGAGCTGCACACGACCGGTCTCGACCGGGTCATCGAGCACTCGCCGGCGGACATGGTCGTGACCGTCGAGGCGGGGATCACGCTCGAAGCGGTCGAGGACAGGCTCAAGCCCAACAAGCAGTTCCTCCCGATCGATCCAACTCCTCTCCAGGGGCACACGATCGGCGGCCTTCTGGCGACCGGGATGTCCGGGCCGCTGCGGCTCCGCTACGGCTCGGCGCGCGACTTCCTGATCGGCATTCGTGTCGCGCTGCCTGACGGGCGCCTGGCGAGCGCAGGCGGTCGGGTCGTGAAGAACGTCAGCGGGTACGACCTCATGAAGCTGCACGTCGGCGCTCTCGGATCGCTCGGCGTCATCGTCGCGGCTTCGTTCAAGGTCTTTCCATACCCGATGCATCAAGCGAGGGTGGGGTCAGACGGGGGCTGGGAGGATGCTGGACGCGCCCTATCCCTGCCGATGGCGCCGGTGTCTGTGGAGCTGTCCTCTGACGGGCGAGTGCAGGCCCGGCTGTTCGGCAGCCCCGCCGCCGTGCACGCGATGGAGCGCCAGCTGGGCTGGCGCGACCTCACGGCCGCCGAGATAGTTGGACACTGGGAGAACGCTCCAGAGCGGTGGGCGCGCATCTCGACGCCACCAGCCCGGCTGCGACAGACGCTCGACACACTGCCGGCGAAGGCCTCGTGGTGGGCGTCGCCGGGCGTAGGCGTTGCAGACTGGGAATTCGGCAGCGCCGAGGAGGTCGCGGCGGCTCGCAAGGCTGCTGAGTCAGCCGGCGGAACGCTGGTGCTCATGGCCGCGCCCGACGACGTGAAGCGGCAGGTCGGCGCGTGGGGCACGCCGCCGCCGACCATCGAAGTCATGCGCCGGCTGAAAGATGCTTTCGATCCAGGTCACGTTTTGAACCCGGGGAGGTTTGTGGTCTGACCTTCAACCTGCTGAGCGACGACGACCTGGCCACTTGCGTCCATTGCGGACTGTGCCTCGACGCGTGCCCGACCTTCCGCGCCACAGGGCTCGAGACCGAATCGCCGCGCGGCCGGATCTACTTGATGACGCAGTGGAAGCGAGGGCAGATGACATTCGACGAGAAGCAGGTGAGGCACATCGATCTGTGTCTCGGGTGCCGGACGTGCGAGGCCGTGTGTCCTTCAGCAGTTCCATACGGCAGGATCATCGAAGCCGGCCGCTCCGAGGTGGAGCGACTGCGCCGTCCGAGCGCCAAACGGTGGCTCCTCAGGACCGCGCTGCGCCAGCTGGTCGCGCATCCGACCCGACTCCACCTGGCGGGTAACGCGACACTCGCGGCGCAGAGGCTCGGCCTTACGTCGCTGACTCGGGCCGGACGCATGCTGCCCCGGCTGCTCGCGCGCTACTGCCCGCCCGACTCAAACGTCGCAGCGCCGTTTGGCGCGCGGAAATATCGTGTGGCCTTCCTGGTCGGGTGCGTGATGCCGATCCTCTATCCGCAGGCGCACTACACGGCCGTCAAGCTGTTGCAGCTTGCGGGCTGCGAGGTGTGGTTTCCGAAAGACGAGCGCTGCTGCGGCGCCCTGCACGCGCACAGCGGCGACCTCGAGGAGGCCGAACTTCTGCGGGACCACAACTCGCGCGTCTATGCATCTGGCAGTTTCGACGCGCTGGTGGTCGACTCCGCCGGCTGCGGCGCGCACCTGAAGGATTTCTACCCCGACCTGAAGGGCCGTGTCAAGGACCTCACCGAATGGCTCGCGGAGATCGGTCTACCGGAACCAAAGCGCGACGTGAAGATGAAGGTCACATACCAGGATGCGTGCCATCTCGCGCACGCGCAGCGCATCAAGAAGCAGCCACGCGACTTGATCCGGTCAGTCCCTGGAGTCCAGCTCGTGGAGATGCGTCACCCCGACATCTGCTGCGGCGCCGCCGGCCTCTACAGCACGCTCGAGCCGCGGATGTCCGCTCGCATTCTCGATGAGAAGCTCGACGACCTGATGAACACCGGCGCGCAGCTCGCCGTCACGGCGAATCCCGGCTGCCAGATGCAGCTCGAGGCCGGCCTTCGCTCACGCGGATCGCAGGTCCGCGTCGAGCACTTGAGCCAGCTGCTAGCTCGAGCCTTTCTGTAGCTGACTGATCTTCTTGAGCCTGGGGATCACTGAAGTCGAGGTCAACTTGGGCAACGCCTGAGTCGCAGTGACGTCCGCCTCGGCGCGCGCGACCGCGAGCGTGATGTTGTCGGGCGCTCCGAGGTCACGGCATCGCTCGATCACGCGCTTGATGCCCTTGTCGAGGTCGCCGCCCTGGAGGAGCAGCTTCCCCATCTCCTCCACGCTTACGCCCGCAGTCTCGATGCCGTCGCTGCAGAGCACGATCGTGTCGCCGGCCTCGAGCTTCATCTTGTCGGTGTATGACTGGATCGACTCCCACACGCCGATGGCACGCGTCAGCCGGTGCTTGAGCGGATGGTCGGCGGCCTCCTCCGGCTTGATGACGCCGAGGCGCACCTGCTCGGCCGGCCACGAATGGTCCTGCGAGATCAGCTTCGCGCTGCCGTTCCGAAAGAGATAGGCGGGGCTGTCGCCAACGTTGACGAGCCCGACCTCTCCATCGCGGATGGCGACCACGACGATCGTGCTTCCCATCCCCTCCCACTCGGGGTTGGCCTTGGCGGCCTCGTAGACGGCCGTGTTGGCCGCCTTGCAGGCGCGCTTCAGGCGATTTAGGTCCGGACCCTGGTCGCCATCCTCGGCGAGCGCCGCCGCGAACGTCTTGACCGCCATCGAGCTCGCGGTCTGGCCGGCCGCGTGGCCGCCCATTCCGTCGCATACGACCAACAGTGAATCGAGCCCTGCCTTGTTGCGCCAGACGACGACCGAGTCCTCGTTCTCCTCGCGCTCAAGACCCGGGTCGGTCGCCGATGCGGTCCTCACCCGCACTGGCCTAGGCCTCTACGATCGCGAAGCTGACTGCGTTCTGACCGATCGTGATCCGGTCGCCGTGGTTCAGCTCTTTCTCCTGGATGGGCTCGCCGTTCACGAGAGTGCCGTTGGTGCTGCCAAGGTCGACGATCCAGAACTGCTGGCCGCGCCTTTCGACACGCGCGTGGTGACCGCTCGTGGCGGGATCGCGAAGGATGAGGTCGTTATCAGGCGAGCGGCCAACGCGTAGGGCGGCGTCCCCGGCGCGATGGTTGTTGCCGGCGTCCGGACCCGATTCGATGTTCAGCTGCGCCTGCGGACCTGCGCCACTCTGCGCGCGCAGGATCGGCTGCGTCTCACCACCTGTGCCCGGCGGCGTCGTGGGCGGCGGCTGCCAGGCCGGGATGACGGTGGTCGACTCGTGCTGGGCAGGGGGCGCGATGATCGTGCGTTCCGCGGCAGGCACAGGCGGCGCGGGCGGTGGTGGTGCCGGGGGAGCCGGCGGGCTTGCAGGTCCTCCCCACGACGGGGCTGGGGCCGCGGACGCCGAGCCACTCCACGGCGGCTGTTGGGCCGGCTCCTCAGCGGGAACCGTCCACGCCCCGGCCGCTGGCGACTCGTCGCTCTTGGGGGTATCCCAGGGCGACGGCGCCGGCGCTGGCGGCGCGGATTCGGAAGGCCATGCAGTCGAGGGCGCGGCCGCGGCCGGCGCGTCCCAGGACGCGGCTGGAGCCGAGGCCGCCGGAGACGCGGCGGGCACGTCCCAGGACGGTGCCGGCGCGGCAGGAGGCGGTGCAGGCGCAGCGGCCGGAGGACCCCATGCAGGCGGAGCACCGGCGGGCGCTCCCCAAGACGGGGGCGGTGCGGCGGGCGGCGCGGCAGGGGCAGCCGGTGAGGCTTCCCATGAAGGCGCCGCAGGCGGCGGCGCTGCTACCGGCGGCGGGGGTGGCGGAGCAGCGGCAGGGGGTGGCGGTGGCGGAGCCGCCATGGGCGGAGCGGGAGGTGGTGCCGCCGGCGGCGGCGCCGCGGGTGCGCCCCAGGCCGGGGCAGGAACGCCAGACTGCGGAGCTGCTGGCGGCGAAGCCGGCGCCGCGGGTGCGCCCGGCGCGCCCCAAGACGGCGACGGTGCTCCGGCGCGTCGGTCGCCCCACGTCGTTGTAGGCGTCCCTGCGGGCGATCCCGCCGGCGGCGCCCCCCATGACGGCGCGGGCTGAGCTGAGCCCCATGTCGGCTGCGCGCCGGGAGTGGGCGCGGGGGCCGGCTGGTCCCAGCTCGGGCTGGCCGCCGGTTGCGGCGGCGCCTGGACGACCGTCGAAGCGACGGATCCCGGTCGCGGAGCGGCGACCGGCGGAGCCCACGTCTGCACCGCAGGCTGCTGCTCTGCGGGCTGACTCGCGATCCCGGTGCGCGACGGGGACGCCGGCCGGACGGCGTTCTTGCTCTTCTTGCCCTTGGTCCGAATGCGGCGGACCCTGAGGTAGAGGATGCCCGCGAACAGGGCCACGACGGCCAGGATTATTTCTGCGTAGTCGATCGACATCCGGCGGAGGGCCTCCCTATTCGGTGAATCGTTGAGAAACCGGTGCTGGGAAGTATGCCACCGGGTTACCCCGGTTTCAGCGCATCCGCCGGTACGTTGCCTTCGATCACAAGTCGACCCGAGCCGACGCCCGCGACGCTCACGTCGGCTTCCAGCGTGTGCGCTCCCGGAGCGAGTGGCTCGCCCGTAACCACGTAGACGCGGATGCGCCGTCCGAGCGCGAGGTCGAGTCGCCGCGGCAGCGGCGCGCGTCCGGTGTGCGTCTCGATCTGGATGTCGTGTCGTGTCAACAGCACGCCGTCGAGGCGGAGCCCCGTCATCGTGGTGAGGACGGCGGGGCGCGTCTTGTTTTCCAGCACGAGGCTCAGCCCGTCGTTCTCGCGCTGCAGGCTGCCCAGGTCGGCGAGCCGATCCGCGAGGTAATGCGGCAGCTCCGGGCGCAGTCGCGCGGACGGGACGTTGGCCGTCACAGTGAACCGCAGCTCGGTGTGATCGATCTCCTCACCGGCCATGAGCAGCGTCACGTCGAGCACGTATTCACCTTCGGCCACAAGCGCGAGGCTCACGGTCGTGGCATGGATCGCAGGCTCGAACGCTGTCGGCACCTCACATTGCGCCGATCCAGAGAAGGACTTGCGCTGCGTGGCGTCCCTGATGCGGCTCACACCGCGAAGGCCGACCCCGCGCTCGCGCGTGACGGACCAGCGCACCGAGCCCGAGCCCGCGATGCGCGGGTTGTCGTTCACGATGACGATCCGCGCGTTGAACGTCTTGTCCGGCCTCTGGATTGCTCCCGACGGACGGTCGGGCTCCGCGGTCAACGGGTCGACGATCACGCGCGTCGGCCGGAACGCCTCGGCGAGAGCTGCCAGCGGCGCCTCCTTTTTCTGCCGAGCGCCGTCTAGCAATCCCCAACCGATTGCCGGAAACGGATCGACCAGGTGGAACGCGAACGCGCCCCAACAGGGCTCGAACTTGCGCGTGCGCATGTGCTCGGCGGTGACTCGCACCAGCCAGGCGTGATAGTTCTGCGACGAGCGGACGTAAGCATCGAGGCTCGGATGCGCGGACGGTAACCCCACGCCGCGCTCCGCCCAGTTGACCGGTTGGAATCCTGCGTGTCGCCACGAAGGCTCGTCGTCTGCCACAGGAAAGCGATCGCCGATTTCGCCCCATACGGGTGACCCGATGGACGGCAGTGACTGCGCCCCGAACGCGGTGACAATCAGCGGCTCGGTGTCGATGACTTCTTTCCAGGTTCCCACCTCCCACCCGAGCCTCATGTGCACGTCGGTTTCGCCACTGGCCGGGATGGCGGGCCGAGTCGAGTCGAGGGCGTCGAAGCCCGCCTTCAGCTCCTGGTCGATGGAATGGTTCTGTCGCACCACGTGCACGTCGCCCATGTCGGCGTTGTCCGGCAGCCATGGCGGGTCGTCGTGTCCGATCCACACGGCGATTGACGGGTGGTTGCGCAGCAGCTCGACCATCTCGGACTGCGTCTCCTTCGCGGTCGTCTCGAAAAAGCGCGCGTCATCCGCGCGCGCTTGATACGCGTACGTGCCCAGCAGAGGAAGCTCCTGCAGCAGCAGCATTCCCATCTCGTCCGCGAGCCTGTAGAAATCTCTCGGCAGGACGTTGGCGACGACTCGAAGCGCGTCGAGGTTTGTTTCTATCGCCAGGCGCAGGTCGGCAGCGAACTGTTCGGCGCTTAGCTCGTCCATCCGGTATGAGGGCGCGTAGCACGCGCCGCGCAGGAATATCGGCCGGTCGTTCACTGAGAGGCTCCACCGGCGGGGCCCGATATCCCATTTGAGGTCGCGGAATCCGAACTGATCCTCGACGCGCGACGACTCCGCGCCGCTCACCGCCACGGCCATCTCCGCGCGGTAGAGGGCGGGCTCCCCGAACCGCCACGGCTCCCACTTCCGCGCGCCGGGCAGAGCCAGGCGCATGGACATGAGCTGGTCGCCGCCTCCGGCGATTCGAAACTCGCGCTTCAACCGGAGCGGCCCGCCCGGTCCGGAAATCGGGGACACCACGAGCTCCACCTCCCCGTCCATCTGCCTGCCGTCGAGGTTGCGCAGACGCGCCTCGACCTCCAGGCGGCCGTCGCCCGCTTCGAATCCCGGCTTGAGGCGCAGCCAGTCGATTACGACTGGTCCCAGGTACTCGAGCTCGACCGGCCGCCACAGACCAAGCGGAACCTCCCACCGATACGGTTCGCCCAGGCTCATGAAGGCCGAAGCCGGGTAGGGCCGCAGGTCGCCGTCGTTGAAGTGGCCCATGATGTGGCGCTTGCGGTCGAGCTGCGTCTCCACCGGTGACTCGCAGCAGATGACCAGCTCGTTCTCGGGCTTCAGGTAAGGAGTGAGGTCGAATCCGAAGGCGGAGAAGTGCCCGTAGTGCGACCCGAGAAGCCGGCCGTTGAGCCAGGCGTGAGTCGCGGTGAATGCGCCACCGATCCGCAGGACCACACGCCCCGAGTGATCAGGTCGCGGAAACACCGTCCGGTACCACACGCTCTGCGCGCCGCTCGTCGCCGAGAGCTGGCGTGGCACTCCGACCGGCTTCCAGCCCTCGCCGTGGCCGAACGGCAGGCGCTCGGCCTCGCCTTCACCCAGCGACTTCCACACCGCCTCCCAACCGCTGAGCTCCCGCTTGCCGCCGGAGCGCTGCTCGAGAGGGAGCAGCAGGCAATCGCTCACTGTGACGAGGTGTAGGCGCCGTCTGCTGTGGCGCAGAGGATGACTGGCCGGCCCATCTGCGCCGCGAAGATCTTCTCGCTGCCTCGCCGCACCAACGCGATGATGCTGCCCCCGAAGCCTGCGCCCATGATGCGCGCGCCCAGGCAGCCGTATATCGAGCACGCTTTTTCGACCAGCGCGTCGACCTGCTTGGTGGACACCTCAAAGTTGTCCCGGAGGCTGGCGTGCGACTCGAGCAGCAGCTCACCGAGACGTTCGAACCGCCGCTCCTCGAGGGCGCGCACAAACTCGTGCACTCGCTGGATCTCAGACTCCACGTGCTTCTTACGCTTGGGCTTTCCGGCCTCGGCTTCCTGGCGTCGCTTGTTGTAGGGCGTGTGCGCGAGGTCGCGGTGCTGTCCCGAGTCGATCACCGCTATCACGAGATCCTCCGGGAACGGGACGGCACGGTAGTCGAGGGTCGCACAGTTGAGGAACAGGGCGTGGCCCCGCTGTCCGAGCGCCGAGGCGAACTGGTCCATCACCCCCACCTGCACGCCTGTGGCTTTTTGCTCGGCGCGCTGACATAGAAGGGCGGCCTGCTTGCCGTCGATGCCAGTCCCGAGGCCGGAAGCGACAGCGACCAGCAGCGCCGCCGACGAGCTGAGACCTGAGCCCGGCGGGATGTCCGACGCAACGTTGACGATCTGCGGCGGTGCGCCCAGCTCCTCGCCAATTGCTTTCACGTATTTCAGACCGCCCTTGATCTCGCTGTGCACCGACCATTCCTTGTCGGGTGCGCCCTTCACGTCGGTGAAGCGATCAACCGCCGCGGGCAGCACCACGCCCCCGAGGTAGTCGACGTGCTCGCCGATCAGGTTGACGCGTCCCGGCGCACGTCCATGCCAGCCGCCAGGGATCGCGATCAAGCCTGCCGCAGCTCCGCAGCGGTGTCCTCCGCGCGCGCGTCGAGGATGAACGCGCCCGCGCCAAGCTCCGATCCGGCGAGGTACTTCAGCTTGTCTTTGCTCCTATTGGGTGGATAGAACTCGATGTGGAAGTGATGGTGCGCGCCCCCGCGCCCCGGCGGCTTCTGGTGCATCGCCATCACGTGAGGCAGCGGCATCTGGAACAGGCGGTCGTACTTCTGGAGCAGCGCCTTCAGCGTCCGCGCGAGCGATAGGTCCTCCGCTTCGTCGAGGTCCAGGAGCCCGCCACGATGCTGCAGCGGCGCCACGTGCACCTCGTACGGCCATCGCGCGAACGGAGGCACGAAGGCGAGCCACCGATCCTCGAGCACCACGGTTCGCTCGCCCGACGATTCGCCCGCGATCACATCGCAGTAGAGGCATCGTCCCGTATCGCGGTGATGGCGCGACTCCGCGGCCAGCTCGCGCTCGAGCACCGGTGGCACGAACGGATACGCGTAGATCTGCCCGTGCGGGTGGCTCAGCGTCACCCCGATTGCCTCGCCGCGGTTCTCGAAGATGTAGACGTACCGCACGTTGGGTACGCGCGACAGCTCACTCGTGCGGTCACGCCACACCTCGATGAGGTCCTGGATGTGGTCGACGCTTTGAGCCCCAAGAGACGAGTCATGGTCGGGCGTGTAGCACACGACCTCGCAGCGTCCCTGGTCACCGGTGTAGGACGGATAGCGATTCTCGAAAACAGCGATGTGATAGTCGGGCTCGGGAATCTCAGTCTCGGGCTTGCCCGGACGCGTCGGGCAGAGCGGACAGTGGTCGGCGGGCGGGTGATAGGTGCGGTCCTGACGCCACGGCGCGACCGTGACCCACTCCTCGAGCAGCGGGTGCCAGCGAAGCTCGCTCAAATCTTGTCGTAGTAGATCAGGTACCGGCCATCGGGCTTCTGCACCTTGCGCTTCTTCAAGCGCTTGCGTGCCCTCCCCACCTTGTGGGGAGGGTCAGGGTGGGGGCGCTCAACCCGCGCATCCCGCTCAGCCGAGCTATTCAAGGGCCCTCCGCACCGCTTCGGCGGGAGTGGCCACGGACTCGAGCCCGGTGATCGGCCAGCTGTCGAGCGTCACCACGGGTCTTCCGAGCCGCTTGGCGATCGCGATCTCGCTGAGCGTTCCCCACCCGCCGCCGATCGCGATCACGGACTGCGCCGCGGTGACGATGAGTACGTTGCGACCCTGCCCCATGCCGGTGGGCAAAGCAATCGTCAGGTGCTTGTTGGCGCCGGCGCGATGCGACTCGGGTAGGAGTCCGATGACAGTCCCGCCCGCCGCGGCCGCGCCCTCGCTCGCCGCGCCGCTCACGCCGCCCAGGCCGCCGTTGATGACCACCGCGCCGGCCTGCGCGAGCAGCCTGCCCACCTCGTGCGCCGCGTGCAGCTGCGCATCGCTCGCCTCGGAGGCTCCGCACACTGCGACGTAACGGCGCGGCATCGCGTGGATGGTAATATCCCTGGCGAAGTTCACTGCCCGTGGGGCAAAGGAGGTGAGGCGGAACCTTGGATAAACCGAGTCGCGGTGCCAGCCGCCTCGTTTGCCAGCCGGGAGCTCGGGAGGAAGCGGTCCTCTAGAGGTTCCCAATTCTGAATCCGGCTCCTGGAGTCGGAGGCGGAAGCATCGCGAACGAAATAGGAAGGCCGGGGTTGTCCCGGCCTTCCGCTTTTTCTGGCTAGCATTCGGACGTGGCTGAGGACGTCGCGCAGCGGCTCAACGACAAGCGCGCAGGCTGGCTCCAGGCGATGGGCGTCACCATCACCAAAGCCACACCAGACGAGGTGCGGGCCGAGCTCACGGTCGGCCCGGAGCACCTGCAGGGTTACGGGATCGTGCATGGCGGCGTGCACTGCGGGCTGATCGAGTCGCTGGCATCCATCGGCGCTGCGCTGTACGCGCTGCCGCGGTCTCAGTCAGTCGTTGGGCTGGAGAACAGCACCAGCTTCATCAGGGCGGTGCGCGCCGGAGCCACCCTCCGTGCCGTGGCCACGCCCATCACGCGCGGCCGCAGGACGCAGGTGTGGGAGGCGACGGTCGAGGACGGGGAGGGACGCGTCGTCGCGTCAGGACGTGTGCGGCTGCTGTGTCTCGAGAAGGAAGAAGCATTGGCCGGCGAGCAGGTGCGCGGGCCGCTCCACCCGCCGGCCTAGGCCGGGGCGCGGGCGCTCGCGTGGAACCCCAGCCAAGCGCCCCCTTGCGATTTCGCATACTCCGCGAGGTTGCGGCGAAGCTTGTGAAGAGCGCGGACGTCGGCGGCCATGTACATCACGGCCTCGGCGACGGGCCCGATGTCGCTCTCCACCACCGCGACTTCGGGAAAGCCTTCGAGCATCAGCGCGGCGGCTGCATCGCGGGCTGTTCCTTCTTCGGTGAAGGCGATGCCTCCAGTGAAGATCATCGTCTGCTTCAGATCCACATCCCACGCGAATAGCTGGTCGATCACGAGTTGGTCCGCCTCGTCGGTGTCAGCGGTTCCAGCAGCGTCTTTTTTCCAGGCCCGCTCCTTCCCCGGGTCTCTTCCGCCGATGAGGACATTGGTGACTTCCGCGTCCTGACCACTGGCGTAGTCGTTGAGCTCCGCGCGCGTCGAACGTAAGGAATCGAGCGTGACGAGCATCTGCTTGGTCACGATCACGGACGGCGCGTCCTCCATCTCGAGCCTCACCGATGGGTGGCCGGCGCGGATCAGGTCGGCGGCGGCCTGGCGCGCGGCCGCAGGGCCGAAGTCGATCCGAAAGCCGATCACGTGCGGCTTCGAAAGGTCGTAGCCCTTGCTCGTGATCCCATCGAGCAGCTGCTGGTCCGGATCGACGGCTTCGTGGGGGGGAACGTCTGGCATCAGGTCACGCGCCCGTCACGTAGCTGAAGATGATCTCGTCGATCAGCTGCTCCACGGGCGCCAGGTCGTCCGTGTACACCTGGCCGTGATAGGGCGACGGGAGCAGCCGGCCGGGTTGGAGCGCCTCCCCGGCGACATCGCTCGCCAGCGGCGCCGACACCTGCCCGAGGTTGTGCCGGATGTCGTCGAGCGTCGTCTGCTCGGTGGTGCCATACACGAGCGTGTTGTTGGTGGACCTGTCGTCGATCACGTAGACGTTCGTGTACACCGCGGCCATCGTGCTGGCGATCGCGGCCACCAACCTGTAGTCGGTGCTCGTCCGGCCCACGTTCACCGCGGCCACCCCGCCCGGGTTCAGGTGCTGGCGCACCTGGGCGAAGAACTCCTTGGTCGTCAGGTGAAAGGGGATGTATGGCTGGCGGTACGCGTCAAGAACGACGACGTCGTAGTGCCCCGCCTGCGTGGCGATCCAGTAACGAGCGTCTGACGTCACCTCGTGCGCGCGGGCGTCGCCAAGATGAAAGTACTGGTGCCCGATCGCCAGGATCACGGGATCGATCTCGACGCCGGTGATGTCGATCGAATCTCCGTAGGCGAGCCTGTACTGGCGCGCGGTCGTGCCGCCGGCGAGACCCAGGATGGCGATTGACTTGGGATTGATCGCGGACGGCTGCGCAGGCTGAAAGGAGCTCGCGAGCAAGAGGTAGTCCCAGTAGCCGTGCGTCAGGTTGTCGGTCGAGTCGTACACCGAATGGATCGCCTGACCTTCGTTGAGGATCAGCTCGGTGACGGTGCCGTCCTGCACGACCTGGATGTAGTTGTAGGCGGACTCGCGCTCCGTGAGCAGCGTGCCGACCTCGGGCGGCTTGATCCCGGACGGCAACGCGATCCAGGCGAGGATCACGGCGATTCCAAAAGCTGCATAGAAACGTTTGCGCGGCCACATCGCCGCCACCGAGAAGAACACCAGCACGAGGCCAAAACCCTCGAGCGTCGGCCGCGTGCCGTACGTGGGGATGAACCAGAACACCGGCAGGAACGTGCCGAGGATGCTGCCCGCGGTCGACAACGCGTACACGCGCCCCGCGGTGTTGCCGCCTGACTCGATGCTCTTCAGCAGCAGCCTGATCGCAAAAGGGCTCACGCAGCCGAGCAGGATCACGGGCACCGCGAACAGCACCATTACCGCGAGCAGCGTGCCGCCGACGATCCCGATGCTCAGCTCCCGGAAACCCTGCTGCGACGCCAGCAGGATCGGGTAGCTGACCAGCGGAATGACGCCGATCCACAGCCCCGCCCAGGCTGTGATCTGGTACAGCAGCATCTCGTCGGGGCGCCGGTCGGCCAGGCGGCCGCCGATCACATAGCCGGCGGACAGGTAGATGAGGACTAGGCCGATGAGGACGCCCCACACGTAGAGGCTGGTACCGAAGTACGGCGCGAGCAGCCTCGCGGCGCCGAACTCGACTGCAAGCGAAGCCATGCCTGCGACGAACACCAGAGGCAGCAGGAGTCGCTCGCGCAAGTCGGAGGTACTTTAGACCGGCTGCTCGGACGCCCACTTGCGGGTGCGCTCGTCCATCGGCACCGGCAGCTGGACCTTCACCTCCGCGTACAGGTCGCCGGTCGATCCGCCCTTGGGATCGGGGAGGCCCAGCCCGCGGAGCCGGATCTTCGTCCCGTTCTGCGTCTCCGGCGGTACTTTGAACTGGACCCGGCCGCCCTTCAGCGTCGGCGCGGCGACCTCGCCTCCACTAAGCGCGACCTTGAGCGCCACGGGCACGACGACCCGCAGGTCCTTGCCCTCCCGCGTGAAGAGCGGATCGGGCGCCACCTGGACCTGGGCCCGCAGCCCAGGCACACGCAGCACCGTGCCTTCCTTCACGCCCGCGGGCACGTTGACCTCCACGCGCCTGCCGCCCGGCAGCTCGACGGAGCGGCTCGTGCCGCGCTGCACTTCGGCCAGGCTCACCGTGATCGGCATCTCCACGTCGAGCGTTTGCGCACGCGAGCCTCGCTGGGGACCGCCGAAGATCGATCCGAAGATGTCGCCGAAGCCGCCCGCGTCGCCGAACATCTCCTCGACCTCTTCCGGCGAGACCGTGCGGTATTCGACTCGCTGTCCACCGGGCCCACCACCGCGGCGCACGCCCCCACCGCCGAATGGATTGCCCTGCCCGGGCTGCACGCCGGCAGCTTTGGCGGCTGCCCAGTCCGAGCCGAACGCGTCGTAGAGCTTCTTCTTCTCCGGGTCGGACAGGACCTCGTGCGCTTCCGAGATCTCTTTGAAGCGCTGCTCCGCCTGCTTGTCGCCGGCGTTCAAGTCGGGGTGGTGTTTGCGCGCGAGTTTGCGGAAGGCTGCGCCGATGTCCTTTTGACTCGCCGTCCGCGGCACCCCGAGCACCTCGTAGTAGTCGGCTGTCTTCGCCATGCTCTCTCGGTTCTACCGCAAAGCGCGGGCGGGTAACCGCTTCACGAAACTGACGTAGCCGGGCAGTGACTCGTAACCCAGCGTTTCGTTGATGTGCAGCATGGCCGCGTTTTCGGAGTCGTTGTCGGTCCGCACCGAAGGGATGCCCAGCTCGACGGCCTGGGCGAGAGTCTGCAGCTTGACGGCGCGCGCGATGCCACGGCCCCGATAGTCGCGGTCGCAGCAGGTGTACCCGGTCCACACGTGACCGCGCACGGGCGGAAAGCTCAGGAAGGACATCGCGACGGGATGGTCTCCGTCGAGTGCCAGCCACCAGCGGTCGTGGCGGCGGTCCGGTGCGTTCAGTCGAATCACGAAGTACTCCTTCGGCTGCGGAAGGATTGGAGTTGAGTGCGGGATGTCCTGGCGCGTCTCCTCACTCAGCTTGAACAGCTTCGCGACGCGGTCGGGGTCGTGCCATTCGCTGAGCATCGTGAGCGTGATGCCCTCGGCTTCCATTCTTGCTCGGGCCGCGGCGGCCTCCGCGGTGAGGCGCGCGCCGTGAGCATCGAGATCGAGCAGCCACACGCGGTCCTGGCGCTCGCGCTCGTAGTGCAGCGACTTGAGGACGCCGAGCATCTCCGCCTCCTCCTCGCCCGCCGAGGCGTTGAGGGTCAGCGCGCCCTGCTTACTGGCCTCCTCTTCGATCCACTTCCACAGGTCGGTCAGGAGCCCCTTCCGCATGTAGGTCAGGTCCAGGAACACGTCGACGTAGCAGTGACGCTCGGGCAGCTGCTCCCACGGCCCGTGCGCCCACTCGACGTATCCGACCGGAACTCCGTCCTGCTCGGCGAAATAACGGCCCCAGACGAAGTCCTCACGCCCATGCCGCCACCGCTCGAGAGTGAGCACGGGATCTTCCGGCTCGCGCGGGAACGCGGCCGTCATGATGTCTGCCGCTAGGCCCGCATCGTCAAGCATGGCCGCACGGAAAGTCAGCTTCTTCACCAGGTGACTAACTCTAAAGAGCGACGATCGACGCCTCGATTGCCGCAGGCGTCACCTCGAGGATGCCGATCGTCGGAGGCGGGTAGCTCCGGATGTGGCGAGCCACTTGCAACCAGCACCATTCGAACCATCCTGTGTGCCGGCGCAGGCGCGCGGCCGCGGTCACCGGTGTCCACTGGTGCACGCCGCCCGGGTTGAAGACGATCGGTCCGCCCGCTTTGTCGATCAGCGCGCGGTGGGTATGGCCGTAAACGATGACGTCGGCGTCGGGGAATCGGCGCCGGAGCGAGGCGGAGAGCCCGCGGTGCGGCCAGTAGTGGCCGAGGCTCACCGTCCACAGAAGCGTGGCCGGCTCTTCCAGCCAGCGGCTCCGATTGCCGTGGACGAGCACGATCCGCCTGCCGTCGACACGCAACTCTCGATGCGCCGGCAGCGAGCCGAGGTCCCGGTCGTGGTCGCCTCGTACGGCCTCGACGGGGGCGATCCTGGCCAGCTCCGCGAGCGTCGACTCGCCGTTGATGTCGCCCGCGTGGAGGATCAGGTCAGCCCCGGATAGGACCTCGAAAACTCGTTCCGGCAGGCGGTCCAGGAACTCGGGGCAGTGAGTGTCGGCTAAGACCCCGATCCTCGTCACCGGGATAGCTTAGCGGGACGGAATCGTATCAATTTAAGAGCATCGCTTGACACATTGGTAGGTCATGCTTTCTAATTTGAGCCATGGAAGATAAGAAGCGCGAAATCCTGAACCAGGTCCGTGCCGGAACCATCACCGCCGAGGAAGGGGCAGCCCGCCTCGACGCCATCGCCGCGGAAGCCGAGCCGGTGGCCGCCACCGCGACCGCCGCCCCGCGCCGCAACGACATCTCAGCCCCGATCGCAGGCGCCGCGACGTCGGTGAAGGTCCTTTCTCAGTTCGGCAGCGCCGAAGTAGTAGCCGACCCCACGGTGGCCGTGGCCGTGGCCGAGGGTCCGCACCGCGCCCGTGTCGATGGCGACGTCCTGGTGATCGAGCACATGCCCTTCCAGGAAGACGACACCTTCACGTTCGGAATGGCCGGACGGCGCATCGAGATCAACGGCTTTGATTTCAAGGGCCGGCGCAGCCTGAAGGTGCGGATGAACCCCAGCCTCCCGCTGATCGCCAGCGTGCAGGCCGGCAGCTTCCGAGCCGATGGCGTGCACGGGCCGATCACCGCCGAGGTTCAGGCCGGCAGCTGCACGGTCAACGACTTCCGTAGCCCCGTCAACCTCATCGCCCAGGCGGGAAGCGTGACCGCGAGCGGGCGCATCGATTCCGGGGCCAGCAAGATCCGATGCGAGATGGGCTCGGTCCGCCTCAACCTGGATAAGCAGTCGAGCGTCAGGATCGCGGCGCGCTCCACCCTCGGCAAGGTCTCGATCGACGATGCCAGCGGCGAGCGGGCAATTGCCGGCCAGGGCGGCAAGGACGTGACGATCGGCGCCGGCGCCGGGACTCTCGACATCGAAGGCACGATGGGCAGCGTGAGGATCACAGTCGGGTGACCGCCACCAACCTTGCTTCTGCACGCCGTCCTCCGCTCAACTGCCCCGTCTGCAGCGAACGACTCGCGTTGACGCGCCTCTCCTGCCCATCGTGCAGCACCGAGCTGTCGGGCTTGTTCGAGACTTGCGAGTTCTGCGGCCTGTCCGATGACGACCGCGATGTGCTGCGCGTCTTCCTCGCCTCGCGCGGAAACATGAAGGAGCTGGAGAGGCATCTCGGTGTCAGCTACCCCACTGCGAGAGCGCGATTCGACTCGCTGCTCGCCAAGATGGGCATCGAGAGGGCCTCTGCGGTGCCCGCGTCGTCGCGGCTCGAGCTGATGGAGCAGGTCGCCCGCGGAGAGATCGAAATCGACGAGGCACTCAAGCGCCTCGAATCTCAGTAGCAGGGAGAGGACGAAATGCGCGATTCAGACCGGACCCTCCACCTGGTCAAGGAGATGATGCGGGCCCGCCAGCAGGAGGCTGCGACGGCGGCGATGCGGTCCCGCCACTCGCGCTCCGGACTGCTCAGCAGATTTCTGCGCGACATGGCCGATCGGTTGGACGCAAGGGGTCGCGCGCAGCCGGAGCTTTAGCGGCCCGCTTCTTTCGCTATCCGCCCGTGATGCCGGCCGCGAGCAAGCCAGCCTGGTGCGCTCCCATCGAGTCAGCGCCCTCCTCGAGAGCCTGGATGGCGCCGTTCGCAAATGCGTGCGCCTGCGCAGTCGGCAGCTTGAGGTCGATGTTCCCGAGCGAGTACCAGGCGCAGTAGAGCTGCCGGCTCTGGCCGACCAGGCCAGGCGGTGACGCCATCGCGAGCGTGGCCCACTGGACCGCGGTGTTCATGTCGTGCCCGGCCGCCAGCGCCCTGAAGGCCCCTTGCGCCGCGGCATGGCATGCGCTGGCCGGAGCGCCAGACCTCTTCGCCCAGGCAAACCACTCGGCGTAGGACTTGTCCTCCGGGGTCGGGCCCTGGTGCTGGGGCTCCGCTGCGCGCTTCTGCTCGACAACCTCCCACGACGAGGTCTTCGGAACAGGAGGCGCTGAGGCCGTGGTCGGGGTGGGAGCCGGCGCGGGCGGAGCAGGAGGAGGCGTCGAGGCTTGCGCCGGCGCTGGTGCGGGTGCGGGTGCGGGCTGAGAGGCTCGCACCGGTTCGACGTACGGGCTGGCCGCTCCGGGCAACGGATTCGCCGTCCCGGGATGTGAGACGCTCGGCTGTGGCGCCCATGCCGGCACATTGATGCCGGGCCACTGCGTGGGAGCCTCTGGCTGGGGCTTTGCCGCCGCCGCGGGGGCGTTTGGCGCCCAGCTCGGGATCACCGGGCCCGAGGACGAGAACGGGGACGCCGGAGCGGGGGTGGCGGGCGTTACCGGCTGACCGGCCCAGGCCGGCGTGCCGGCAGCGGGTGTGGCGGGCTCCACGGGCGCCTCCTCCGGCGCGGGAGGTTCGGGCTCCTCCGCCTTCAAGGGTTCGGGCGTAGGCTCCGGCTCAGTCACGGGCTCCGCTTCAGGTGCAGGCTCTGCCGAGGTTTCAGGCGCTGCCTCGGCCTCGGGTTCGGCCTCGGGCTCGGCTGCCTCGATCGGCGCAGGAGTCTCTTCCTCAGCCGCCGCAGCAGGCATGGCGTCCTCCGCCTCCGCCTCGCCGGCCGGCGGACTGGTGCCCTCCGCCTCGGACGCTTCGACACCGTCACCCTCTGGCGGCACCGTTTCCAGCGCAGCGTCCGCCGTCTCCACCTCCGCCGCTTCGTCCGTGGCAATCGCCTCCACCGCCGGAGTCGGGGGCACCGTGTCATGTAGCTCTTCGGTCGGTTCAGATGCCTCGGGTGGCGCGGCGGGCTGCGGCGGGGCCGTCTTCATCACCGCTGAATCGGACCCCAGGCCCGCCCTCTGCGTCGGAAACGGGGCCGTCTCCGGATCGTTGGCGGTGGGGTTGACCGAGGCATGGCTGGGAACCGACGGTTCACCGCCACGGCTCTCGGGCCAGGTCGGGATGACCGGCGTGGTGACCATGGGTGGGCCGCCCTCGAGCGTCGGATCCTCGGCGGCCCGGCCGTCGGCCACCCACGGGTCTTCGGGCCAGACCACCGGATCTGGCTCGGATTTAGCAGGAGGCACGGCCGGCATCTGGCTGGTCTCCGGGTCGGACTGGGTCGAGGCGGGATCGTCGGGTACCACTGGGACGGTCAGTCTATTTTGAAAGACCGCGCCCCAGATCAGGCAAACACGTTTTTCAGTGCGTCTTCCGGGGCTGGATCGGGCTGCTGCTCGGCCCAATCCGCGGCCTCCGAAGCCTCCTCGTCGTACCGCTTTTGAACCTCGGCGGCCCGGGCTGCCGTGAGCCAGCCTCGCTCGTTGAGCCAGGCGTTGAAGCGGGATATCGGGTCGTGCCCGACCGCCTCCGCGACCTCTTGCTCGGGTCGGTACTTGAGCTGGTTGTCCTCGGATGTGTGCGGGTTGATCCGCCAGATCTTGGCGTCGATCAACGTCGGCCCTTCGCCGCGGCGCGCCCGCGCGACTGCCTCCCGACATGCGGCAAAGGTGGCCGGCACGTCGGTGCCATCGACCGTGACGCCGGCCATGCCGTAGCCGGCGGCGCGGTCGGCGATGTTGGGGTTCGCCATCTGGAGCCGGATCGGTACCGAGATCGCGTAGCTGTTGTTCTCGCAGACGAACACAACCGGCAGCCGGTGCACCGCCGCGAAATTCACGCCCTCGTGGAACTCGCCGTGGCTCGTCCCGCCGTCGCCGAAAGTGCACAGCGTGACCGTGCCCTCACACCTCAACTTCGCGGCGTACGCGATGCCCGCCGCCTTGGGCACCTGCGTCGCGACCACGTGTGACACCGACGCGATGTTCAGCTTGTGATAGCTGAAGCAGCCGGGGATCGTACGGCCGGCGGTCAAGGGATCGCCGGCCTTGGCGAAGACGGCCAGCATCCACTCCCGCATCGTCAGACCGCGCACGATGGCGTTGCCAAGGCCCCGGTAGTGAGGCACGAGCCAGTCGTCCCGCCCGATGGCGGCCGTGGAGGCGACCTGGATTCCCTCGTGGCCACGGCTCGAGCCGACAAACGGCGCACGCCCCTGCTTGACCAGGATGTGCATACGGTCGTCGAGCGCTTTGGCCATGGACATCCACCGATGCAGCTGGAGGTATTCCTCTTTGGTGCCGACCGCAGCCTTGGTGCTGGTCGCCATCAGGCGGTCGTCAGCGCTCTCGCAATGTCGACCACTTCTTCAGCTGTCAGACCCATGCGATTCAAGTGGTCGTAGTACTCACGGAAAAAGGAGTCGCCTCCGCGCTCGGCTCGCTCCTCGCGTACACGCTTTACCTCCGTGAGCACCCGGGCCACCAGGTCGGGCTCGGGTTTGATGCCGGCCCCACGCAAAGCGTGCTCGATGACCAGTGCTCCCGAATGCTTGCCGTAGACGTAGGTGATGTCGGCGCCGAGGTCGGACGGCGGGATGAACTGGTAGATCGCAGGATGGATGAGCATCCCCGCCGTGTGGATGCCCGATTCGTGGCTGAACACGTTGAGCCCAATGCCGGGCTCGGTTGGCTGCACGGGGATGCCGCTCACTCTTTCGAGCCGGCGCGCCAGCGCCCGCAGCTTCTCGTACTTGAAACCTGGGATCTCGATCCCGAATAAGTAGCGCAGCTGCAGCAGCACTTGATGCATGGCCGTGTTGCCAGTGCGTTCGCCGATGCCGTTAATGCTCGTCGTGAAAACGTCGGCGCCTGAACCGAGCGCCATCACGGTGTTCCACGCGCCGAGGCCGAGGTCGTTGTGGAAGTGGACAACGAGCGACGCGTCCGGCGCGGCGGCTTTGATCCTGGGAATGTATTCACGCACCGCAAACGGCGAGTAACAGCCGACGGTGTCGGGTGTCGAAGGCCGGGTGCCTCCCGCCTTGAGGCCTTCCCGGTGGATCTCGGCGATGTAGTCGACGTCGGCGCGGCTGCCGTCTTCGCCGCCGAACTCGATCGAGGTCGCACCCTGCTCCCGCGCGTACTTGATCGCCTCGCACATCATGCGCAGGTTCGCTTCCCGGTAGTAGGAGACCGGCAGCTCGAGCCATTCGGACTCGGGTAACCCGTCGCGCCGCAGCAGGGTCTTGCCAAGCTTGTACTTCACATGCAGGTCGGATGCGGACGTGAAGACGAAGTACGTGACCGCGTCGCGCCGGAACCCAAGCTCGTCGATGACCCGCATGGTGGCGTCGATGTCGCCCCTGGTCGAGCGCATCATGCACACCACTTCCAGGTCCGGCCGGATCTCGCCGCGCTTCTTGCCTTCGAGGACCAGGCGCAGAGTTTCGCGCTCGCCCTCGGATACCGCCGGGAATCCGACGTCCATGATGTGGACACCGATGTCCGAGAGCTGCCTCGCCAGGCCGTACTTGTTCTGTGGCGTGATGGCGACCCCCGGCATCTGCTCGCCGTCGCGCAGCGTGTCGTCGTAGACGCGGATCTTGTCGGCGGGCGGGAACTTCAGATCGTGCGAGAAGCGCGTGGGGTCACGGGCGAGCTCTTCGAGTGGCTCCTGCAGCTCAACGGGCTTATCCAACGTGCGACGCGGCCTGGCGCTGCTCTTCGAGCCTTCTGCGCACCCACGGCACCAGGCCGCCCATGTGCAGCAGCTCGTTCATGAACTGCGGGAACGCTTCGCAGTGATATTCGTCGCCGCGCGTGAAGTTGCGGATGATCCCTTCGTCGAGATCGACCTCGAGCTCGTCGCTCTCGTGCACGGCTTCTGCCGCCTGCGGCGACTGCAGGATGGGGTAACCCATGTTGATGGCGTTACGGAAGAAGATGCGGGCGTAGGAGTCCGCGATCACGAGCGAGATGCCCGCACCGCGGATCGCCACCGGCGCGATCTCGCGCGACGAGCCGCAGCCGAAGTTCGAAGCGGCGACCAGGATGTCGCCCGGCGTCACCTGTGAGGCCCATGTCTCCCGGCCCGGCACGCCCTCCATCGCGTGCTTGCCGAGCTCCTTCTCGTCGAGCGAATAAATGGCGTACTTGGCCGGAATGATCTGGTCGGTGTCGATGTTGACGCCGAACTTCCACGCCTTGCCGCGGATGACCTTGGGAAACGTCATCGGAGCGCCGCCGGCATCTTCGCCAGCACCTCGCTCGGGTGCGAGATGACGCCAGTTACAGCGCTGGCCGCCGCCACCGCGGGATTCGATAGATAGACCATCGCCTTCGGGTGGCCCATGCGGCCGGGGAAGTTGCGGTTGGTCGTGCTGAGGCAGACCTCGCCCTCGCCGAGCACGCCCATGTGGCCGCCGAGGCAGGCGCCGCAGGTGGCCGTGGTCCACGCCGCGCCCGCGGCCAGGAACGTCCGGATTAGCCCTTCCCTCTCGGCCTGGATCGCGACCTGGTGGGAAGAAGGAGTGATGATCAGGCGCACGCCGTCCGCGACCTTGTGCCCGTCGAGCACCGCCGCGGCACGACGCAGGTCGGTGATGCGCGAGTTCGTGCACGAGCCGATGAACACCTGGTCCAGGCGGGTGCCCGCAACTTCCGAGAGCGGCGCGTAGTTGTCGGGCGACATCGGCTTGGCGACTCCGAGCTCGACTGTCTCAGCGTCGAACTCGAACACCTTCTCGTACTCGGCGTCGGGATCCGACGTGACCGGCGTGTACGGCCGCTTCGCACGACCGTCGAGGTACTCCTTCGTGACCTCGTCGAACTCCAGGATGCCGTTCTTGGCGCCCGCCTCGATGGCCATGTTGGTGATCGTCAGGCGGGCTTCCATGTCGATGTGCCTCAGCGCCTCGCCGACGTGCTCCATCGCCTTCGAGCGCGCGCCGTCGACGCCGATCTGGCCGATGACATAGAGGATGAGGTCCTTCGCCTCGACCCATTCCTTCAGGCGGTTGTGATAGACGAACTTCAGCGTCTCGGGAACGCGGAACCAGAGCTCGCCCAGCGCCAGCACGCACGCGAGATCGGTCGAGCCGATACCCGTGGCGAAGTTGTTCAGCGCGCCGTAGGTGCAGCTGTGCGAGTCAGCGCCGACGACCAGCTCACCTGGCAGCACCAGGCCGTTCTCGGGCAGGACCGTGTGGCAGATGCCGCCCTGCCCCACCTCGAAGTACCACTTGACGCCCATCTGGTGCGAGAACTCGCGCGTGAGCCGGCCGAGCGTCGCGCTCGCCGCGTCCTTCGCCGGCTGGAAGTGGTCCTGCGTGACCGCGACGCGGTCGGGATCCCAGATCTTCTCGGCGCCCATCTGCTCGCGCATGATCTTTCCGGCCGGCGGAATGGTCAGGTCGTGGCCCATCGCGAAGTCGACCTTCGCCAGGACCAGGTCGCCGGGACGGACCGAGTCGCGCCCCGCCCCACGGGCGAGGATCTTCTCGGTCATCGTCATGCCCATGAACTAATCCCTCAGCCTCTTCACAACCGCGTCGCCGGCCTGGGAGGTCGACAGGTTCCCGCCCACGTCGCGGGTGCACTCGCCCGCGCGAATGGCCGATTCGACCGCACCCTCGATCGCGTCTGCCATTTCGTGTTGACCCAGGTGTTCGACCATCATACCGGCGCTCAGGATGGCCCCAATCGGGTTGACGAGCCCCTTGCCCGCGATGTCCGGCGCCGTGCCGTGGACGGGCTCGAACAGGCCGCGACCGGTCTTCGGGTTGATGTTGGCCGACGGAGCGATGCCCATGCCTCCCACCAGCTCTGCTGTGAGGTCGCTGAGGATGTCGCCGAAGAGGTTGCTCGTGACGATGACGTCGAACTGGCCTGGGTCCTTGACGAGCTGCATGGCCGCTGCGTCGACAAAGAGATGCCTGGTCTTGATGTTCGGATGCGCGCGCGCGACGTCCTTCCATCGTTCCTGCCACAGACCGCCCGCGAAAGTCATGGCGTTGGACTTGTCGACCATGACGACCTCCGCCCTGGCGATCTCGAACGCGTGCTCGAGAATGCGAGTGACGCCGAGATGCGTGTTCAGGTCCTCCTGGATGGCGATCTCGTCGGCCGTCCCCTTCTTGAAGCGCCCACCCATCCCGACATAGGCGCCCTCGGTGTTCTCACGCACGACCACCAGGTCCACGGGCCGGCGCTCCTCGCGGCGCAGCGGCGATAGCCGGTCGTCATACAGCTTCGCGGGGCGCAGATTGACGTAGAGGTCGAGCTCGAAGCGCAGCCGCAGCAGGACACCCGCGAGGTAGTTGGGGTCGGCGACGCGCGGATCTCCGACCGCGCCGAAAAGGATCGCGTCCGCGGCGGCCAGCTTCGTCCACGCGTCTGGCGGAATCGGCACGCCGCTGCGCATGTACGCGTCGGCGTTGATGTCGAGCTCGTCGAACTCGAAGTCCGCGCCCGCCGCGCGCAGCACTTTCACCGCCTCGGGCACGACCTCTTGGCCGGCGCCGTCGCATGGCACCACGGCGATGTGCCTAGGCAGGAGCGGTTTCCTTTTCGCGCAGCTTGTAGCGCTGGATCTTGCCCGTCACGGTCTTCGGCAGCTCGCTGACGAACTCGATCATGTGCGGGTACTGGAATCGCTGGAGGCGCGATTTGCAGTGCTCCTGCAATTCAGCCACGAGTGCGTCGCCGGTCACTGCGTCCGGACGCGTTATGACGAAAGCCTTGATCTTCGTGAACCCATCGACGCTGATGCCGACCACCGCGCTTTCCGCCACCGCTCTGTGCTCGAGCAGAACTGCCTCGATCTCGATGGGCGAAACCCACAGCCCGCTCACCTTGATCATGTCGTCGGAGCGGCCCTCGTACCAGTAATAGCCGTCCTCGTCGACCCGGTACCTGTCGCCACTGAAGAACCAGTCGCCGAGGATGCTCCGCTTCGACTTCTCGTGCTGCGCCCAGTACAGCGCCAGCGCGCTGTCGCCCTTGACGTACAGGTCGCCTGCCTCGCCCGTGGGCGCCGGCTTGCCGTCGGGGTCGAGGATCTTGAGCTCATAGCCGGGCACGGGTTTGCCACTCGAGCCAGGCCGCACGTCGTCGACGCGGTTGGAGCAGTAGATGTGGAGCATCTCGGTCGAGCCGACGCCGTCGATGATCGTCAGCCCGTACGCCTCCTTCCAGCGCCTCCACACCTCGGCCGGCAGCGACTCCGCGGCGGCGACGCAATGGCGGATCGAGCTCAGGTCGCGCTGCTTCGAACCTTCGAAGTTCAGGATCGCGTTGTACAGCGTCGGCGCGGAGAAGAAAAGCGTGGGCTTGCGCTTCTCGATGGTGTCGAGCACGGTCTGCGGCGTGTTGCGTCCCGCGTGGAGCACGGTCGAAGCGCCGACCCAGTACGGAAAGGTCAGGTTGTTGCCGAAACCGTAGGCGTGGAACAGGCCCGTGGTCGAGAACGTGGTGTCCGACTCGTCTATCCCGAGCACCTTCTCCGCGTAGGTGACGCACGTGTAGGGGATGTCGTGCTGCAGGTGCACGACCGCTTTCGGCTTGCCGGTCGAGCCGGAGCTGTAGAGCCAGAAGGCCATGTCGTCTCGGCGCGTCGCCTCCGGCTTCAGCTCGGCGCTCGGCTGGATGTGATCGGAGCGCAGCATCCGCGGCTTCGACCGAGCCCGGTCGGCGGCGGCCTTGAGCTTCTCCTCGGTGTTGCCGTCGACGACGATCACTCGCGCCAGCGAGTCCTCGATGAAGTGGTCGTAATCCTCGGACCGCTGCAGGAGCGGATTCACTGGCACCGGAACGGCGCCGATCAGGCCGGCACCGAGAAAGGCCGCCACCCAACCCGGCGAGTCGTAGGCGACGACGAGGACGCGCTCCTCGCGGCGCACGCCGTGGTCGAGCAGCGCGCGGCCGGCTCCCGCCGCGAGGCGGTGGAGCTCGTCATAGGTGACCTCGCCGCCGGCGTGATGGATCGCGACTTTCCCGGACCGGGCTTTCATGTTCCGCTCGAGCAGGTCGGCCGCGACGTTGTAGCGCTCGGGCAGGTCGACGCCGCTCATCTTCCGAGAGTGTAGTTTCGACCCATGGCGGACGCCCGGCTGACGCTGGTGTACGACAGCGCCTGCGACTTTTGAATCCGCCGGGCGCGCTGGGTCCAGCGCCTCGACCTCGAGCACCGGATCGAGCTCGCCGGCCTGATCGACGCGCCAGCGCTGCTCGCCACCGAGCCCGGCGGAGCTCAGTTTTTCGGCGCTGCCGCTGTCAACCGGGTTCTACGCGAGCTGGGCGGCGCTTGGCGAATGCTTGGCTCGCTGTACCTGTTGCCGCCGATCGGCTGGCTCGAGGACCGCTACTACTCGCGGGTTGCCCGCAAGCGCGCGTGGTGGTGACCCCGTCGAGCTACTGGCGGACGATCGCGGCCGCTCCCTTCCTCAGCACGAACTTCTGGATCTTGCCGGTCGCTGTCTTCGGCAGCTCGTTGACGAACGTGACGCCGTGCGGCGCCTTGAAGTGCGCCAGGCGCTCGCGCGTGTAGTCGATCAGCTCCCGCTCCGATGCGGTGGCGCCGGACTTCAAAACCACGTACGCGAACGGCGCCTCGCCCCACTTCTCGTGCGGCAGGCCGACGATCGCCACCTCCTGCACGGCCGGGTGGCGCAGGAGCACGCCCTCGACCTCGATCGAGGAGATGTTCTCGCCGCCGGAGATGATCACGTCCTTGATCCGGTCGCGGATCTCGACGTAGCCGTCCGGGTGCACGACCGCCGCGTCACCGGTGTGGAACCAGCCGTCGCCCATCACCTTCTCGGTCGACTCGGGATCGCGGTAGTAGCCCTCGAGGACGACGTTGCCGCGGAAGACGATCTCCCCCATGTGCTCGCCATCCATCGGCACTTCCTTGCCCTTGTCATCGACGACCCGCATCTCGCCCGCGCCGATCATCTCGACTCCTGTCCGCGCCTTGATCACGCCACGCTCCGTCGCGCTCAGCCGCCTGTGCTCGGGACGCGGCTCGCAGATGGTCAGGAATGGTGAGGTCTCGGTCAGCCCGTACACCTGGGTCACGTTCCACCCGAACTCGCCCTCGAGCCGCTCGATCGTCGCAGCGGCCGGCGGCGCGCCCGCGGTGATCACCTGGATGCCGCGGGGCACATCGCCACGTGCGCTCGCCGGCGCGTTGGCCAGAGCGATCAGGACCGTCGGCGCTGCGCACAGCCAGCCCACATGCTCGTCGCGCACCAGGTCGAAGACCCGCGCGGGCTCCACCTTCGGCAGGCAGATGTGGCGTCCGCCCGCGGCAGTGATGATCCACACGAACGTCCAGCCGTTGGCATGGAACATCGGCAGCGTCCACAGATATGTGTCGTCGACGGTGATGTGGAAATGGACGAGCGTGTCCATTACGTTCATCCATGCGTTGCGGTGCGTGATCATCACGCCCTTCGGCCGGGCGGTGGTGCCGCTGGTGTAGTTGAGCGCGAGCAGGTCGCTCTCGTCGATGTGCGGCCGCTCGAATTGCGGCGTCGACTTCGCGAGCAGCGAGTCGTATTCCTTCCAGCCCTTGCGTCCGCCGGTGTGCCCCAGGCTGACGAATTGCTCGACACCGCTCAGCTGTCCCCGCACGCCGTCCACGGCGTCCAGGTAGTCGGGGTGGACGCACAGGACCTTCGCGCCGGAGTGCGAGCTGATGTAGACGAAGTCGTCGGGTGTCAGGCGGTAGTTGATCGGCACCAGGACGGCGCCGGTCTGGGGCACGGCGTAGAACGATTCGAGCTGCTCGTGGGTGTTCGGCGCGATGTACGCGACACGGTCGCCTTTGCGCACACCCATTTCCTGGAGCGCCGCCGACCACCGGTCGCACCTGTCGAAGAACTGCTCATAGGTCAGGCGCATGTTGCCGTCGACGACAGCTTCGCGGTCGCCGTAAAGCTTGCGCGAGCGGCGGGCGAAGTCGAGCGGCGTCAGCGGAGTCTCCATGCGGCCCTCCTGCCTAAGAGTTGAGCATCATCGCGAAGTCTGCCTGCTTGATCCCACCGACGAACGCGCTGTGCGGCCCGGCGTCGAGCTCGACCGAGCGCTCGTAGACGAACGCATACACATTGTCGAGGTTCCAGTCGCCGTAGCCCTGGATGCGCAGCCCGAAGCGCAGGCCTTCGTCAGATCGACCCCGGCTGAAGAGGTCGGTTGCGCGGGTATAGATGGCTTTCAGGATCTCGAGCTGCATCGTCAGCTCGGCGATGGTCTTGGCGTCGCCTTCCGCCTCCACCAGCTGCTCGACCTGGATCTCGAGGTCGGCGATCTCCTTCTGGTAGTCGTCCACGTCGACCCTCCGGACAAGAGTCTAAGCGCCGTCTAGTGGATCAGGTAGTTCGAGGCGACCGACGCCGCGATCAGGATCGCGATGATGTTGATGACCTTGATCATCGGGTTGATCGCGGGCCCAGCTGTGTCCTTGTTGGGGTCGCCGACCGTGTCGCCGGTGACCGACGCCTTGTGAGCCTCTGAGCCTTTGCCACCCAGGTGGCCTTCCTCGATGTACTTCTTGGCGTTGTCCCAGGCGGCGCCGCCGCTGGTCATCTGCAGCGCCAGGAACAGCCCGGTCACGATCGCGCCCAGCAGCATGCCGCCCAGGGCTCGCGGGCCGAGGAGGAAGCCGACGGCGATCGGAGCGATGACCGGGATGACGCCAGGCAGGATCATCTCGCGCTGCGCGGCGGCGGTCACGATGCGCACGGCCGTGCCGTACTCGGGCTTGCCGGTGCCTTCCATGATCCCCTTGATCTCGCGGAACTGTCGGCGCACCTCTTCGACCACAAGCCCGCCTGCGCGACCGACGGCCAGCATGGCCAGCGAGCCGAACAAAAACGGCAGGATGCCACCGAGGAAAAGTCCGGAGATGACGAGTGGATCGGAAAGCTCGAACTTGGTCGCGTGGCCGGCTTTCGCGAGCTCCTGAGTGTAAGAGGCGAACAGCACGAGCGCCGCAAGGCCGGCGGAGCCGATCGCGTAGCCCTTGGTCACAGCTTTCGTGGTGTTGCCGACCGCGTCCAGGCGGTCGGTGACCCCACGTATCTCTTCAGGCAGGTTCGCCATCTCGGCGATGCCGCCTGCGTTGTCGGTGATCGGGCCGTAGGAGTCGATCGCGACGATGATTCCGGTCATCGACAGCATCGCCGTCGCCGCGATGGCGATCCCGTAAAGGTCGCCCAGCCCGTAGCTGATCAGGATGCCGCTCGCGATCACGACAACCGGGAGGGCGGTCGCCATCATGCCGATGGCCTGCCCCGCGATGATGTTCGTCGCGTGCCCGGTCACCGACGCCTTAGCGATCAGGTGTACCGGCCAGTAGCGCGTCTCGGTGAAGAACTCTGTTATCGCGACGATCAAGACGGTGATCACAACGCCGACGAGTGCGGCGAAGAACAGGTTCATCGGATCGTGGTTGAACCCGGGGAGGTAGCCGCTGGTCTTCATGAAGTTGGTCACGAAGTAGAAGCCGACGATCGCGACCGCCACAGCCACCAGCAGGCCGGCATACAGCGCGCCCATGATCCAGCGGGGGTTGAATACGCGCACGAAGAACGTGCCGACGATCGAGCCCACCACGCTGACAGCCCCGAGCAGCAGCGGGTAGATCACCCACCCGATCTTGCCCGGGAACAGAAGCGAGCCAAGCAGCATGGCCGCGATCATCGTCACGGCGTACGTCTCGAACAGGTCGGCGGCCATGCCGGCGCAGTCGCCCACGTTGTCGCCGACGTTGTCCGCGATGACCGCAGGGTTGCGCGGGTCGTCCTCGGGGATGCCCGCCTCGACCTTGCCCACCAGGTCGGCGCCGACGTCCGCTGCCTTGGTGTAGATGCCTCCGCCCAGCCTGGCGAAGACCGACACCAGGCTCGCGCCGAAAGCAAGGCCGACGAGCGCCTCGGGCTTCTTGAAGATGAGATACGCCGCTGACACTCCGAGCAGGCCGAGGCCCACGACCATGAAGCCGGTCACTGCGCCGCCTCGAAACGCGATCTGCAGCGCCTTGTTCAGGCCTCCGCGTGCCGCCTCCGCGGTGCGCAGGTTGGCCCGTACCGAGATGTTCATGCCGACGTAGCCGGCCGCTGCCGAGAGGACCGCCCCGACCACGTACAGCGCGGCGGTCGACCAGTCGATGGCGAAGCCGATGACGACGGCGATCCCCACGCCGATGATGGCGATGACCGTGTACTGGCGGTTCAGGTAGGCGGAGGCGCCCTCCTGGATGGCGGCGGCGATCTCCTGCATGCGCGCGTTGCCCGGTGGCTGGCTGAGCACGAGAAAGATGAGGACGACTGCAAAAAGAACGGCCGCGGCGCCGCCCGCGACCGCATAAAAGGCTGTGCTCGAATCCATACGCGAGGCAAAAGGTTAACTGGTCCCCTCTCCCGCCTGCGGGCGACGGCCGTCAGCTGAAGACCCGGCGCCTCCACCAGACCGCGATTCCCGCGACGACGATGATCCCCGGCATCAGCACCGCGGTGATGAAGATGAGGTTGCTCTGGTCCTGCTGGGTCAGCACCAGTGGTAGCGCGCGCCCCGGCTTCGGCGGCAGCGCGATCAGCGAATCTTCGCCCGCCAGCCATTGAAAGGACGCGAGCGCCAGCTCCAGGTTCGCGCCGCCGTTGTTGGGCGGCAGCGTCGCGTTTTCGGCGAACGACGGGGTGCCCACCGCCACCACGCGCGTCAGGTTCGCGCCGGACCTCTGTTCGAGGGTCTCGAGCATGGTGAACGGACCGGCGGCGTCGCCGGCGTGTTTCGTGAGGTCCTGCCGGATCTGCTGGATGCCGTACGCGCCGGTGGTGGTCACCGCCACGTGCACGGCCTCAACGCCGGAGGCGGGAGAGCCCGTGATGGCCGTGGTGCGCGGATAGAACGACTGGATGCCCTGCACGTCGCTGGAGACCGGCGACTGTCCGTAGTCGATCACCACTGGCACCGTGGGGTCATTCACAACCGCGCGGCTGGGGTCGCTCTCCACCACCAGCGCGCCCGAGAACGCGACGCCGTATGGCTTCAGCATCGCGTTGAGCGCGGCAGTCGAGGTCGGGTCCTTCGGCCACGCCTCGGCGGCCAGGAGCAGACGTCCTCCCGCGGCGAGGTACGCGTCGACCGCGGCGACAGGCTTGTCGCCGATGGCTGTCGTGGGGTCGAGGATCGCCAGCTCGTCACAGTCGCTCGGGATGTTGGTGACCTGCGAAAGGATCAGGTCGCGGTGGGCGAAGTTGTTGCGTGTCAGCAGGCTCTCCACCGACGAGTAGCCGGTGCTCTTGGTCACGTCTGTCAGCTCGCGCTCTCCGTCCCCCACCGCCCAGCAAACCATTGGCACGCGGCTCGACTCGAGCTTCAGCAGAGCCGACGTGAAGTCCTGCTCGGTCTGCGAGCCCGGCAGCAGGAGCTGCGTCTTGCCGTTGTAGTCGAGGACGACGGTGTCCGCCTCGGTCACCGAGTAGCGCTTGACGTCCGCGACATCCGTGTCGACGTTGGCGCTGCGGTAGTGCACGTGCGGGCTCTGCAGCGCGTAGAGCGCGATCAACGCCTCGGTCTCTGCCTGGTCGCCGGGCTGCGTCGGTCGGAAGAGACCGACGATATGGAGGTCCGAGGTCAGGTTGCGCGCAGCCAGCACCGACTGCGGCGCCAGCGTGTTGTTGCCGTAGCGGGTCAGGTCCCAGGCCTGCGTCGACCTCGACGCGAACACGTTGGCGGCGACCAGCGCGGCGAGCAATGCGACGCCCAGCAGGATCGTCGCAGCGATCGAACGTCCGCGTCCTCTCATCGCCAGCGCCTCGATGAAAGCAGCCGCTCCGTGAGGAACAGGGGGAAGACCACGAGCGTCGCCCAGTACAGGATGTCTCGCACCGCCGCCTGGCCGAGCGTGAATGACTGGTAGCGGTTGAATCCGCCGACGTAAGAGAAGAAGAGGTTCGCGGGCGGCGCGACGAAGTAACCGATGATGTAGCCCGCGTACCAGACGACGAGCAGGACGATCATCGCCAGGAAGAAGGCGATGATCTGGTTGCGGGTGAGGCTCGACATCAAGAGCCCGATCGCCACCGCGGCGCCGCCGACCAGCACCAGGCCGAGATACGTGGCCGCGATGAGGCCGAGGTCGAGGTCGCTCCTGTACACGCGCAGGATCACGACGTAAACGAGCGTGATCGCCAGGAGCATCACGTAGAAGGCAAATCCACCGAGCCATTTGCCGAGCGTCAGCTCCCAGTCGCGCACCGGCGCGGTCAGCAGCAGCTCGAGCGTCCCCTGGCCGCGCTCCTCGGCCACCAGCCGCATCGTGATGAGGGGGATCAAGACCGGAACCAGGAAGGTCGTGATCACGCCGAACACGCCGTTCATCGAAGCCTGCTGGCCGGCGATCACGGTGAAGTAGAAGCCGAAGCTCGAGACCAGGAACGTGAATACGCCGGCGACCACCCAGCCCACAGGCGAGACGAACAGCGCGGCAAGGTCGTGGCCTGCGATCGTCACCACGTTCGGCAGTCCGGTAGGACGCAGCGCGCGCTGAATGGCGTCGGCGGTGGTCGCCTCCGCCGGCTCGGGGCGTCGTGCCGCGACTTTCTTGCGCGGCGGCGGCGCTGACGTGCGCACCACATGGGACGGCCGGGCTGCGACTGCTGTTCGCGGCGCTGCGGCCGCTCGCGCCAGCTGCTTGTGGTGCTTGGCTCGGGCCTTCCGCTTCGCGGACTTGCTCAACTTTCGTCTTCCGACCTGGTGAGCTGGAGGAAGACATCCTCGAGGCTCAACGTCCGCGCCTGCACCTCGAGCAGCCCGAAACCGCCATCGATCACCGCTTTCGACAGGGCCTCGCGGAGGTCCGGCATTCGAGAGCCGACCACGACCCTGACCACACCGCTTTCGGTCGGCGTCGACGTGATGGCGTCAACCCCGTGCACGTCGCGCAGCGCGGCCTCGACCTCATCCGGGTCGCCGCGCACGACCAACTCGACCTCGTGCTTGCGCCCCGTGCCGATGCGCTGCGCAAGCTTGCCGGGCGCGCCGTCGGCGACGAGCCGGCCATCGTTGATGATCAGGACGCGCTCGCAGGTGGCCTCGACCTCCGAGAGGATGTGGCTGGAAAGCACCACGGTGCGGTCGCGGCCCAGTTGACGGATCAGGTCGCGCGTTTCTCGCGTCTGGCCGGGGTCGAGACCGGCGGTCGGCTCGTCGAGGATGAGCGCCTCGGGCTGGTGGACTATCGCTTGCGCCAGGCCGACCCGCTGGCGGAGTCCACGCGAGAGCCTGCCGATGACCTCGTCGCGGCGCTCGCCGAGCCCGCATGCTTCGATTGCGTCATCGATGTGCGCCCGCCGCCGCGACGGAGGCACGCCGCGCAGCTTGCACATCAGCGCCAGAAAGCCGGCGACGCGCATCTCGTTGTAGAGAGGCGCCGTCTCGGGCAGGTAGCCGATTCGCCGCCGGACCTCCCGCGACTCAGAGAACACGTCGAAGCCCGCCACGCTCGCGGAACCGGACGTGGCCCCGATGTAGCCGGTGAGGATGCGCATGGTCGTCGACTTGCCGGCGCCGTTCGGGCCGAGGAAACCGAGCACCTGGCCGGACGGGACGGAGAACGTCACGTCCTGGACGGCCGCGCGTTCGCCGTAGTACTTGGTCAGGCCTTCAACCTCAATCAAGGCGCCGAGATTCTCTCAGTAAGTAAGGTCGAAGGGCTCCAGGCCGCCGGTGGCGGCAGTCCAGTCGATATCGACACGTGTCACGTGCGCGGCACGCGGGCCCTCACGAACCGCCTCCAGGAGCTGCTCCAGGACCGGGCGCTCGCCCTCCGCCACGACCTCGACCGCGCCGTCGGGGCGGTTGCGCACCCATCCTCGAATGCCCCTCGGACGCGCGGTTCGCGTGACGAAGTAGCGGAAGCCTACGCCCTGGACATCGCCCTGGATCACCGCATGAAGACGCTCCACGGTTTTAGGCTAGCGGCGATGAGTTCGAGCATTGTCGCCATCGGTGACGAGCTGGTCGGTGGCTTCACCCTGGATACGAACTCGCATTGGCTCGCGGAGAGGCTCCGATTGCTCGGTCATCCGGTCATGCGGATCACGGTCGTCCGCGACCGCGCGGCCGAGATCGTCGAGCAGGTCCGGCGCGAGCTTGGCGACACGGAAGTCGCCGAGGTCTTCTGCTGTGGCGGACTGGGTCCCACGCCTGACGACCGCACCTTCGCGGCCCTGGCGGAAGCCCTAAGCCGCGAGCTCGTCATCTGGGAGGAGACGCGCGCCCGGATCGAGCGGCGCGTGAAGCGGCTGCATGAAGCCGGGCTCATGGACTCTCCCGACGTGACCGAGGCCAATCTCCGAATGGCCCGCATCCCGGCCTACCCCGCTCACGTGTTCAAGAACCGGCGCGGGATGGCGCCAGGTGTCGTGTACGAGCAGGACGGTCACCGGCTCTTCGTCCTACCGGGCGTGCCGATGGAGCTGAAAGGCATCTTCACGGAGGAGCTCGAGCCGAAATATCTCAGCGACGCGCCCGGCGCGATCGTCCGCGAGCTGCGATTCACGTTCGCGATCGAAGCGAAGTTCTATCCGTTGATGCGTGAGCTCGAGGAGAAATACCCCGACGTGTCGGTCGGCTCCTATCCCAACTTCGAGACCAAAGAGCTGGTCATCCGCTGCCTCGGTGCTGAGGCCAAGCGAGTGGACGGCGTGATCGAGATCATCAGGCGGCGCACCGCTGAGCTGGGCATGACGCCGGTTTCGGGCTGAGCGGCTTCGTCTTCGTAGCCACCGCGGGCGCCGGGGGCGACTTGCAGCCACTGCTGGCTGCCGCGACTCGCCTGCACTCCGTGGGGCGTGAAGTCGCGCTGATCGGCGATCAAGCCACGGCCAATGTCGCGCGCGGCCTTGGCATCGAGTCCGAGTCTCTACCTGGCGACCTTGACCTTGGCCCGTTCCTGGCCGGCGCCATCCGGCAAGCGATGGTGGAAGCGGGGGGCGACCACGCTCGCGCCGGTGCGCTTGTCGACGCGCGGCTGTCCGAGTGGTCGCGCCGCATGGCAGCCGCCCTGGCCGATCGGCTGGCCGGCCGGGACGCGGCGCTGATCGTGACGAGCCTCTTCGGCATCGAGGTTCTTCACAGGCTCGCGCCGGACACTCCGTGGGCAGTCATCAACAGCACCTTCTATGTCGGGCCCAATCCCCCGAGGCCCCTCGAGCAAGACTTCGGGCCGCGGGCTGTGGCCTTGATCGGTGGGTTCGTGCCCTTGCTTGCGGAAGCCCGGCTCGTGCTCCACGCCACGGATCAGCACTTCGACTATGGCTTTGCCGGCCTCCCACCCACACATCTGTATTCCGGACCGTTAGGAGTTTGGGAACCTCCCCAGGCGGTGCCGCCATACCTGTCCGAGCCGGGCGATCCGTGGGTGCTCGTCTCCATCAGCACGGAAGCCCAGGACGATGTGCCCATCGCGAGGGCTGCACTCGAAGCCCTGGCGGACCGCCCCGTGCGTGTTCTGGTCACTGTCGGGCCCGAGCACGATCCCGCCGAACTGGGTGAGCTGCCCGCCAACGCTCGCGCGGTCCACACCGCCCCGCATGGGCATGTCCTCGAGCGCGCGGTGGTGTTCGTCAGCCACGCGGGACACGGCTCTGTGATGAAAGGCCTCTGGTACGGCTGCCCGATGGTGCTTGCGCCGTGGGGCCGCGACCAGCCCGGCGTCGCTGCGCGCGCGCAAGCGCTCGGAGTTGCCAGGATCGTTCCGCGCGATGCCGTGTCGGCCGGGGCAATGCGAGAGGCGCTCGGGCACGCGCTCGCCGACAAGGCAATGGCTGCGGCGGCACAAGCTCACTCGCTCCGTCTCAGGGCAACCGACCCACCTGCTGTCGCGGCCGCAGCACTCGAAGGGGCCGCAGCCCGCTAACCGTTGAGCTTTCGCTCCAGGAGGGCTCGCTCGGCGGGGTTCTGACAGAGCTCGAGCGCACGCAATCTCGCCTGTCGCGCCTGCTCTTTCTCGCCGATCTGGTCCAGCAGCTCCGCCCGCGTCGAGTGGAGCAGGTGGTATTCCCCGAGCACCATGGCCAGGTCGTTCACCTCCCCGAGCGCAGCCTCGGGGCCGGCTTGGTGGCTCAATGCGATTGCACGATTCAACCGCACGACCGGGGAGTCGGATATGCGCAGGAGGGTGTCGTACAGAAGAACGATCTGGCTCCAGTCTGTCGAGTCCCAGGTGCGTGCCTCCGCGTGGACCGCGGCGATCGCGGCCTGCACCTGGTACGGCCCAGGCCTTCGCAGCAGCGCCGCCGAGTCGAGTATCCGCACGCCTTCTGCGATGCCGTCGCGGTCCCACAACGAGCGGTCCTGCTCGGGGAGGAGGATGAGCTCGCCCGACGCGGTGAAGCGCGCCGCTGACCGCGCGAGGTGGAGGCGCATAAGGGCCAGAAGGCCAAGCACCTCGGCCTGGTTCGGGAGGAGCCGGTCCAACAGGCCCGTGAGCCAGAGCGCGTCCTCCGCGAGGTCACGCCGCATTCCGAACAGCGGGCCACGGCTCAAATAGCCCTCGTTGAACATCAGGTAGAGGACGGCCAGCACGGCCTCTAGCCGGGCGGGCAGCTCGGAGCCTTCAGGCAGCCGGTATGGGATGTTCGCCGCCACGATCTTGCGCTTGGCGCGAACGATCCGCTGCGCCATGGTCGCTTCGGACACAAGGAATGCCGCTGCGATCTCCGGCGTCGTGAAGCCGGCCACCGCGCGCAGGGTGAGCGCCACCTGGCCGTCCAGCGGCAGCGCCGGGTGGCAGCACGTGAAGATCAACCGGAGGCGGTCGTCAGCCTCCGATGACTCAGCGGGCAAGTGCGAGCGCTCCAGTAGAGCCAGCTTCTCGGCATAGCGCCGATCCCGGCGCAGGATGTCGATGGCCCGCCGGCGTGCGGTGGTCATCAACCACGCACCGGGGTTGTCTGGGATGCCCTGCTCCGGCCATTTCTCGAGCGCCGCCACCAGGCTGTCCTGGACGACCTCCTCGGCCAGGTCGAAATTGCCGAGGACACGCACGAGGGCAGCGGTCAGGCGACCGGCCTCTTCGCGGAAGACCGCCGCGACCGTGTCATCGGCTCCAGGACGAGCTTGGCTCAGGCCCCTTAGTCTTCCACCGCCGGCCACACTTCGACAGGGCCCCCCGGCCAGGCCTTGGCGATGGTGTATGCGTCCTCGAGGTCCTTCGCCTCGACCACCGCGAACCCGCCGATGACTTCCTTCGTCTCGATGAAAGGCCCGTCGGTCACGACATGCCCGCCATTTTCCCGGCGGACTGTGGTCACCGTGCCCTTGAGCTGTTCGCCGCCGACGATGTTGCCGGCCTTCGTGTAGTCGCCGAACCACTTCCCGGCCGCGGCCATCGCGGCCTGGTAGTCCTCTTTGGACTGCGAGTCCCAACGGTCCTGGTCCTCCTGGGTCCCGACAAAGAGCAGCACGTATTTCATGGGCACCTCCTCACGCAAGACGACGAACGACGCGCCCGGAAATCGACAGCCTAGTGGGGGTGCTCGTCCTGGGAGTGGTCGACGATCGGCCGGATCTCGACCGTGCCCGGCCACTCCTTGGCCATGGCGAGCGCCTCGTCCAGGTCGGCCACCTCGATGATCGCGAAGCCGCCGATGACCTCTTTGGACTCGATGAACGGACCGTCGGTGATCACGACCTTCCCGTTCCTGCGCGACACAGTGGTGGCGGTGCTCGGCCCTTGCAGCTCGTGGCCGCCGACCACCTTGCCCGCCTTGCCGTACTTGTCGAACCACTGACCGGACTTCTCGTAATCGGCCATCAATCCGGATCGGGCCTCGCCCTCGAGCTTCTCGACGCCTTCCATCGTGCCGCCGAACAACAGAACGTATTTCATCTAAAACCTCCTGTCAGTACCGACGATCGGCGCGTTGGAGATTCGACATCAGGAACCGGTGAACTCCGGCTCCTGCTTCGAGAGGAAGCTCATGATGCCGATCGCGGCGTCGGTGCTCAGCGACGTGCGGGCGAAGTTCTCGATCTCGATCTCGAGCGCGTCGTGCAGCGGCTTGTCATAGCCGCGGTGGAGCGCGTCTTTGATCATGGCATACGCGAACGTCGGGCCTTTGGCGAGCTTCCCGGCGAGCTCGTCTACGGCCGGCTTGAACTCTTCCGGCGCGACCGCGCGATCCACGAGCCCGACCTCTGCGGCCTCTATGGCCGAAAGGCGCGTCGACTCGATGATGAAGCGCTTCGCCCTGGCCATGCCGATCAGGCGCGGTAGACGCTGCGTGCCGCCGGCGCCAGGCATGAGGCCGAGTGCGGACTCGGTCTGGCCGATGCGCGAGCGCCCGTCCTCGACCATCACTCGGAAGTCGCAGCAGAGAGCGAGCTCGCACCCGCCGCCCTGTGCGTGCCCGTTGATTGCCGCGATCACGGGTTTCGGGCAATGCTCGACGGCGTCGTAGTGCTTGTTAAGGCGCTTCATCACCGCCTTGATCTGATCGACGGCGTCCGTCGCGCTGCGGTCGATCGTCGCCATCGATCCGAGGTCGGCGCCGGCACTGAAGTACTTCTCGTAGGCCGAGGCCAGGACCACCGCGCGGACCGATTGGTCCTTGCCCAGCTCGGTGAAGGCCGCCCCCAGCTCCGACAATAGGTCCTCGGCGATCGCGTTGATCTTGTTGCGATGCATGACGACGCGGGCGATGGCGCCGTCGCGTTCGACGTCGATGAGCTCGCCCATCACGCCGTGAACAGGGGGATGCCGCCGGCGACCTCGATCACCGCTCCCGTGATGTAGCCCGCATCCTCGGTGCAGAGGAACCCGATGGTGCTCGAGATGTCCTGGGGCTGGCCAAACCTCTTGAAGACCGTGCGCGCCTTGAAGCGCGCATACATCGGGTTCACCGATTCCGCGGCCGCGCCGGCCTCGGACATGATGATCCCGGGCGCGATCGCGTTGGACGTGATGTTGTGCCGGCCGCCTTCGAGCGCGGCCGTCTTCGCGAGGCCGATCAGCGCCGCCTTGGTGGCTGAATAGCTCGCCTGGCCAAAGCCGCCGAGCGTGCCCGCAACCGACGACATGAAGACGAGCCGCCCCCAGTTGTTCTCGACGAGATACGGCCACACCTCCTTGGTGCAGTTGAACGCGCCGGTGAGGTTGACCCTCACGTCGCGATCCCAGAGCTCGTACGACTGGTTCGGAATCTGGGCCGTGTGATCAAGCGTTGCGGCGTTGTTGATCAGGATGTCGATCTTGCCGAACTCGTCCCTGACCTTCTTGAACACTTCGCGGATCTGGTCGCGATTGGTCACGTCCATCTTGATGGCGAGTGACTTGCGGCCCATCTGCCTTATCTCTTCGGCCGTGGCGTTGGAATGAACCCAACCCTGTGAAACCGCGACCTGCGCGAGGGTTGAGCCCTGGGCTTCGGCAGTCTTCTCGAGCTCGGGGTCGTCCTCAACGAGCACGTCGGTGATGACGACATCCGCGCCCATGCTCGCCAGCGTGAGCGCGTCCTGGCGTCCGAGCCCGCGCGAGGCGCCGGTGACGACGGCAACCCTGCCTTTCAGATCAAACATGCGCCCACCCTTCAGCTTTACATCGCGGCTTGGTCACGGGCTCTCCACTCTAGCGTCGCCGGGTTGGCGCGGCTTTGCCGCGCCATGACTGCGCACGCCACCTTGACCGCAACACGTGGCGAGGCGGGGGGGTTCCCCCCAAGGGGGGCCTGCCCCCCTTGTGCTATCGAATCTTGATGGAAGCGCGGGAGCCTGAGATCGCGCGCGAGATGACGAGCCTCTGGATCTCCGCCGTGCCTTCCCAGATCTGGTAGATCTTCGCGTCTCGAAACCACTTCTCGACCGGGTACTCCTTGATGTACCCGTAGCCGCCAAGCACCTGGATGGCGTCGGTGGTGACCTCCATCGCGACGTCGGCCGCGAAACACTTGGCCATCGATCCTTCGGCTCGCTCGAACGGCCGGCCCTGCGTCGCCATCCAGCCGGCACGCCAGATGAGCAGACGCGCCGCGTCGATCTTCATCGCCATATCGGCCAGCTTGAAACCGATCGCCTCGTGCTGCCACAGCGGCTTTCCGAACTGCTTCCGGTCCTGTGCGTAGTCGAGCGCGAACTCATACGCGGCGCGGGCGATGCCCAACGCACCTGCGGCAACGCCTGGACGCGTGGCCTCGAGCGTCATGAGAGCGCCGAGCGCGCCGGGGCCGGCGTTGTCCGCGTCAGGTTCGCCTCCGAGGCGGTGGTCGAGCGGGAGGTGGCAGTCGTCGAGGATGACCTGCGCGGTGTGGCTCGCGCGGACCCCGAGCTTCTGTTCCTTGCGGCCCATCTTCAAGCCGGGCGTCCCCTTGGGCACCAGGAAGGAGGCGATGCCCGCGGGTCCCTTGGTCGGATCTGTGTTCGCGTAGATGACGTGGTAGTCAGCGATGCCGCCGTTGGTGCAGAACTGCTTGGTGCCATTGAGCACGTAGCCGTCGTTGACACGCTGAGCACGAGTCTTCATCGCGAGGGCGTCCGAGCCGGAGTCGGGCTCCGTGAGGCCTAAACCGCCGAGCACCAGCTTGTCGGGGTTGGTGAACTCGGGAAGCCAGCGTTTCTTCTGCTCCTCGGTGCCGCTCGAGCGGATGCCGGCGATGGCCAGCGCCATGGACTGGATGCAGACTGCAATGCCCGCGCATCCCCACGACAGCTCCTCATTGAGCATGAGCTCGGTCAGGAAGTCGAGACCCTGGCCGCCGTACTCCTCCGGCAGAAACGCCGCAGGGCTGAGGCCCAGCTTGTGCGCCTTCTTGACGACCTCGTACGGAAACTCCTCGGTCTCGTCGTGGTGGGCGGCGACCGGCCGGATCTCGTTGACCGCGAACTCGTGTGCGAGGTCGCGAATCGCCTCCTGCTCCGGCGTGAGAGAGAAGTCGAGGGTCATGACGCGCTAGGCGCCGCGGCCCGCAACGAACTCGGCCGCGCCTTTGCTGATGATGACGTCGCCGTGCTGGTTGACCGCCTTGATCTGGAGCTTCCCCTCCCCAACCTCGTCCGCGGTGAAGGTCACTGTGTCACCGGGCTCGACCATCCCGGCGAAACGGACCGACAGCCGGCGCAGGCGCTGCGCCCCGCCCGCGGCCTTCGCCGCGACGATCGCGGCCATGCTCATTTGCAGCATCCCGTGCGCGATCACCCCGGGTAGACCGACCGACTGGGCGAATTTGGCGTCGAGGTGGATCGGGTTCAAGTCGCCCGAGGCGCGAGCGTAGGCCGCGATCTGCTCCTCGCGAAACAGGATCTTCTGCTCGGTCATCGGTGGCCCGCACCGCGAGAGTCGCAAGCATCCGGTGCCCCAGGGCGGCCGGGACGCCTGCGGCGTCTGATGCCCGCGTCTTGGGGCCCGGCACTCGTCGTCACCCATATCACGATGGGTTCCTCCTCGTGCCACCCCATCCTTGGCACCGGCCGCCCGGATGGCACCGGTCTGCGAGCCTGCGGCCTGCCAGCGCCCTCACGGCTGCGGGCCACCGCGAATCACGAACAGCGCGCGCGAGTGGCATATGGGATCGCCCTTGCCCGAAGTCGTGTCTGTCTCGAACGTGACGAAGCGCATCCCTCGGCGGTGGATGTCCGAGGTGACCCGAGCCTGCGATCGGACCTTGTCGCCGACCTTGGGGTGTCGTGTCCAGTCGAACTCCTGCTCTGCGTGGAGCAGGCGGGCGAAGTCAACTGCCGCCTCCTTGTCGCCGAAGAGCTGCGGAGCGGTCGCGCCCAGGCAGTAGACGGCGGCATATGTCGGCGGCACGCCTTCGTGCGGATCAGCGCCGATCGCCCACGCGAACTCGGCCACCTTGTCGGCCTCGAGCTCCACGCTGACGGGCGGGTACTTCTTGCCTTCGATCCCCATCGATCGAAGTGAAGGGTAGTTTATGCCCGGCTAACCACGCCCGGGTCGGGCCCGCGAGATCACCCGCCGCAGCATGATCGGCCGCAGCGTCGCCCACGCCTCCATCACGGAAGGCTTGGTGGCCTCCGCCATCTCAGGCGGCGCGTAAGCGGCGACGACGAACGCATCTGTGAGGGAATGGAGGTGCGGAGCCGCCTCGGGGAAAGCGCGGCCGAGTCTTCTGTCCATCTCCGAAGGGGTCTCGCCCGGCTGCAGCTCCGCGCCCGCGAGGCGCGCGAGCACAAGGACACGCCGCCACACCCCCATCACCGTGCGCGGCCTCAGGTACCGCGCGCCGAGGCCGATGAGCAGCAGGAGGAGAGCGCCAAGCACGCCTGCGATGCGGGTGAGCATCGTCGAGTCGAGCCAACGGAACGAGGACTGGTTCGGGCCGGTTGGCTGGTCGCTGTTGCCAACGTCCTTGTGGCTCGGCGTCGTCCTCACGACGGGCGAGGTCACCACATTGAGAATCGGGGGCGGGCTGGTGCAGTGGTTGTCCGTGAAGCACAGGCTGGTCCTGGTCGAGGTGCGCGTGATCGAGTTGTAGACACCGTCGCGCGTCGGCTCGAACGGAACCCATCCGTAGCCCGGGAAGTAGCTCTCGACCCAGACGTGGGCGTCCTCATCACGGACTACCTGGGTGTGCAGGGTGTCGACGTACGCGCCCGGGCCGAAGCCGCTGACCAGTCGGGTCGGGATGCCGAGTGATCGCAGCATGTCGCCCATCGCCATCGCGAAGTACTGGCAGTAGCCGTCATGTGATGTATTGAGGAAGAAAACCTCCCGGTCGGTCCCGTCCTTCGGCTGCGTCGGCTGGAGCGTGTACTTGAATTTGGTGGGGTCGCGGAGGTACGCCTCGATGGCGGCGGCCTTGTCGTACGGATTGTTGTAGTTGGCGGTGATGCTGACCGCGAGGTCGTGGATGAACTTCAGGGCGGAAGCCGACCGGTAGCCCTCGGCGGGCAGGCTCGAGTACGGGGCCAGCCACTCGAGGTAGTCCGTTCCCGCCGCCCGCAGCTCGTCCGCCGTCACGTCGGGATAGCCCACCGTCACGTTGTACTGACCTTTCGAGCTGAAGGCTGGGGCCGCCGCGGTCAGGCGGTCGATGGTCACGAGCGGGTTGCCGAATTCGTCCGAGGGCGGCACCTGCGTTTCGTGCACCACCGTCGACTTGTCGATGATGTATAGCTGGCCCGGGTAGAAGTAGATGTCGCCGCTGCCACGGCCGGGTGGCAGCAGCATGTTGATCGTGAACGACCCCAGGGCCAACCACCTGTACTGCTCTGCGAACGGCGGGGGGTCATTCGCGGCCACCGCCTGCGTGCGTTCGGTTGATCCGTAGGTCCAGGTCGGCTCGCCGTTGACCATCGTCGTGACTGTGTCGTTGAGGCCCCGGAAGTAGTAGGGGCCTGGGTAGGGGCCGGCGGTCAGCGAGTACGTGAACACGGGAGAGGTGGACTGCGTCAGCTTGGGGCCCATGCTCACGTCGGCCGAGAAGCCGGTGCTGACCTGCCCGGGGACCGGGCCGTTGCCCTGCACCCCGATCTGGTTCAGCTGCTGCTGGATCTTCCCCCAGGTGTCGAAGACGCTCGACTCCATCGTCGCGGTGCGATCGGTGGTCGAGATTGGCGGCAGCATGATGCCGACGACTAGCAGCGCCGCGGTCGCCACGAGGCCCGTCTCCCAGAAGTCCCAGCGCGCGTCGCCGGTCATCTTGATTCGGGCGGCCACCGCTTTCTCCACAGACGACGTGTAGGTCGTCCAGAGCAAGAGCCCCAGCGTCAGTGCCAGGAAGATGAACGTGTAGCCCTGCTGGTTCGCCGTGTTGAGGACATTGGTCGAGAACGCCGCCGCGCCTGGAATGAGTCCGATCAGAGGCTGGCGCCACCGAACCACACACCACGCGAGCCATCCACCGGTGACCCACATGAGCAATGTGATCACCAGGCCGACGAATGCTTGGTCGCCGAAGGCGGAGCCTTCGAAAACACGCTCGGTCCAGACCTGCACCAGGCCGGCGACGTTGGTGGGGTCGCCTGGATACGCCGCGCGAAACGCCGGCCCGGTGGTGATGATCCCGACGATCGGCCCGGCGATGGCGCCCAACGCGATGCAGAGCCATGTGGGCAGTCGCGACACGGCGAGCCCGGTCATCAGCACGGCGGCGCCCATCGCTACAAACGGGATTCCTTCGATGCCGCCCTGCACCCATGCAGCTGTGACCGTCGACCTTGCGATGGTGAGCGCAAGCGCAAGCACCAGCACGGCCGACCAGAGAGTGGACGGGGGCACCGCAGCGCGGGTGCGTTCCCACGTGCCCGACGGAATGCCGCCCAGCTGGAGGCTGCCCCTAGGCGATACGGACTGCATCCCTCGTCCTCACCAGCCGCGCGAAGTCGTCGCCCTTGCGGACGACGTATAGGTCGACGTCCTGGCCAAGATCGAAGGTCGGGTTCCTGTCGGGGCCGCCGAAGCTGACACCGTCGATGTAGAAGACGATCAGCGTGGTGCGCCGCCCACGTACTGCCTGCAGTAAGTGCACCCACTCCGGATCGGCGCTTGGTGTGATGACCGCGATCGCGCGCCGCGGCAGCCTACGCACGCGATCCCACGCAAGCGCCTGGCGCAACGAAGTGCTGCCGTCGGCCTGCGCAATCGCCAGGTAGTCGAGGATCAGGCGGTCCTGCCGGATCGCGCGATGGGGCTGCAGGAAGGTGCCGCGCGCGTCGTTGGCGATGAGTCCGACCTCGCGGCCGCGACTCGCCACCTGCGATGTGATCGAGGCGGCCAGGCTCACCGCGTACTCGACGGTCGACTCCTCGCCCTGGCCGGCGTGCACCTTGCGGTCGAGGTCGAGCAGGATCCAGATGTCGGTCGTGAGCGGCTGCTCGAACGTCTTCGACATGAGCCGGTTGTGGTGCGCCGAAAGCGCCCAATGGATGCGGCCGAAGCTGTCGCCTGTCACGTAGTCGCGTACCCCGCCCGTCTCGGGCGGGTAGTCCGCCCAGGCACCGGAAGCGGGCGACGAGCCAAGGTGCTGGGCGCTCGCGGTCATCAGGTCAGGGATCGGGCGGATACGCGGGTACACCAGCACCGACGTCCGCTCTTTGAAGCGCCGCTCCTGGCTGAACAGGCCGAACGGTTCAACCACACGCACCAGGGTCGGACCGAACGTCATCCACCCCCGGCGCCGGTAAGCGCCGCGTGCTCGCCAGGTGATCGGCTCGCCTCCGGCCGACACTACGCGACCTGGCTGGTAGTCGGCGACCTGGCCGAGGTCGCGAACCTCGACCCATGGCGCCGGTACCCAGCCCCGGCGCGCGATGGTGAACACCTCTTCGAACTGGTCGCCGACGGTCGGAGTGCCCGGGTCGAGATGGCGGGAAAGGCTGATGCGGCGGGCAATGTAGCGAGGCCACAGCCAGGCGATCGCGAACAGCAGGATCAGCGCGTACGCGAGCGTGTAACCGGGCTTGACCCCCAGTAGGTAGGTGAAGAGCAGCAGCAGTCCGAGGGCCAGAGCGATGGCGACCTTACTCACAGCTCAGATACCCCGCGTCGCCTGTAGGCCGGGTTCACCCCGGCCGTCACCATGGCAGGTCACTTTCAAGGCGCCACCAAACGTGGCTGGGCGAAACCCCAGGAGGGGGTCCCGCGGGGGAGGACCGCAGTCCTCACCCGCGAAGTTAGCCGTCGTAAGCCATCTGGGGTACGTGTTCCCTCTCAAGGAGCCCTGTCACCAGCTTACCGGCGCTCTGACCCTGCATCTCCGCGTTGGGTCGCAGGATGATGCGGTGCGCGAGCACCGGCTCGGCCAGCACCTTGACGTCGTCAGGGATCACATACGTGCGCCCGAGCAGCGCCGCGTACGCCTGGCTCGCGTGGTAGAGGTTGAGCGTTCCGCGGGTGCTGGCACCAAGAGCGACCTCGGGACTCGTGCGCGTGCGGCCGACCAGCCGCGCGATGTAGTCGCGCAGCTCAGGCTTCACGAAGATCTCGCGCACCGCGCTCTGCGCGAGCGTCAGCTCGTTGGGCGAGACGACAGGCTGCAGCTCGACCATCGGCGATTCCACCTTGTGCTGGCTACCGAGCAGGTTCGCCTCTTCCTTCTCCGACAGGTATCCGAGCCGAACTTTCATCAGGAACCGGTCGAGCTGGGCTTCGGGCAGTGGGAACGTGCCCGAGTACTCGACCGGGTTCTGCGTGGCCATCACCATGAACGGCTTCGGCAGCTCGTGAGTGTCGCCGTCGATCGTGACCTGACGCTCCTCCATCGCCTCCAGTAGCGCCGCCTGGGTCTTGGGGCTCGCGCGGTTGATCTCGTCCGCGAGCAGGATCTGCGCGAACACCGGCCCCGGGCGGAACTCGAACTCGCTTTCCTTCTGGTTGAACGCTCGAACCCCGGTCACGTCAGATGGCAGCAAGTCCGGCGTGAACTGGATGCGCCGGAACGTGCAGTCGAGGGAGCGCGCGAGCGACTTGGCGAGCATCGTCTTGCCGACGCCAGGCACGTCCTCGATGAGCAGGTGGCCCTCGCAGAGCAGCGTGACAAGGCAGAGCCGAACCTCGTCTTCTTTGTTTACGATCGCACGGCCGACGTTGGACATGACAGCGTTGGAGACCCGGGTGACTATGTCCGGCGCCATCAGGCCCCTCCCACCATGGTCGGGATTATAAGTTCGGTCTTCCGTGGCAAGGTTTTATACGTACGTATGGCATGTTTGGTTCCGCACTGCGTTACTTCAGACGCGCCGCGGCCGTCTCTAGTTTCATGAGGCGCGCCCTGGTGGCGGCGTTGATCGCGCTCGTCGCGGTCGCGTGCGGCGCCACGTCGTCCGCCGACCTGCCGCTGACCCTGGACCAGCTGAAGTTCAAGGTCATGGACGAGGTCGGGCCGCCCGCGTTCTGCGACCCGGACTTCTACCCGCTCGCCCGGGCCGGCGGCGAGCAGGCGAGCGCCGACGCCATCTACTCGAAGATCCGCGCCGACTCGCTGCTCTACGCCACGATCGTCGTGCACGAGAACCTCCCCGCCCCGCCGGCCGAGCTCGACGAGGCGCAGAAGCTCGCGCTCTACCGCGCCTACAAGAAGCTGAACGCGTTGGAGCTGAAAGCGTCCGACAGCTCCTACGCTTTCGACTACACCGTCGATATTTCGTACTTGCACGTGGCCGGCACCGTGACCAGCGACGGACGGGTGATCGTCATCAGCTCGAAGACGCAGGGATCGCGGCCCAACTGTCCGATCTGCCTCTCGGCCGGGACGTTGATCAGCACGCCGGCGGGCGATGTCGTGGTCACCGCGATCCGGCCCGGAATGCTGGTGTGGACGCAGTCTGCCAACGGCGAGCGGGTTGTTGCGCCTGTGATTGAGGTGGGCAGCACTCCCGTGCCGGCTTCTCATCGGATGGTGCATCTCACGCTGGCCGACGGCCGCCAGGTGTGGGCTTCACCAGGCCATCGCACCGCCGACGGCCGACCGCTCGGCTCGCTCGCGATCGGCGACGTGGTGGACGGCTCGCGAGTCAGCGGCTGGGAGCTCGTGCCTTACGGCGGGGGTCACACCTACGACCTGCTTCCTGCAGGAGGCACCGGCCTGTACTGGGCGAACGGCATCCTGCTGGCAAGCACCCTAACTAGCCGTAGCTGAAGGTCTCCGTGAAACTCATCCCATCGATCTGCCAGCCAACACAGGCCGGCCAGAGAGTGCTCGAGACCAGGATCGCGTGTGGCGCGCCGGCGGTGTACCGCCAGTAGGTCTGGCCGTTGGCCCCGGTTGCGCCAACACCTGTCGGCTTGTGGCTCATGTCGAGCACAACCTCCGGACGTTGCAGGCTGACGACGCCTCCAATGGTGTCGGTACCGACCACGGGTCCACTGGAATACGCGCCCAAGAAGACCAGCGGCGTGCCCGTGTTGAGGTCGCGGGCTCGGATCAACAGCAGGCCGGTGGTGCCTGCGTCCGTAGCACCAACGAAGTGGACGTAGGCTCCCCACGCCGTTTCGTCCGGCCCCTCGGCCAGGTAGGTTTGGCCATGGAAAGGACCAGATCCATGGTTCCCCACCGAGTCCAGCGGTCCGTTGGAGCAAGTCGCACCCGGTTGCAGCAACGCCTGCTGCCACGGTCGCGCCTCGAGGACAGCGGTCTGCTGCGCCACTGTAAGTCCGCCGGCTGGGGTCGAGTGGCTTGCATTCCAGTCTTGAACCAGCCTGCCTCCGATCAGCGCGCCCACCACGAGCGCGATTAGAACCATGACCGCAACCAGTGACAGCGGGGTTTTGAGTCGAGACACCATTCCCTCCCTCCTCCCATGAGGAGCCCGGCGGTCGACCACGACCGCATCGATAACGCGTTCCGGCAGTCCGAACATCGAAGGCTCGAGCTCGTCGAATGCGTTGTGGATCTCTGCCCGCAGGCTCACCTGATTGCCTCCTCGATGTCGACGCCGGGTCGCAGCTTGTTGACGGAACGGTAGAGGCGGCCGCGCGTGGCGGCCACGGAGAGCCCGACCACCGAGGCCACCTCTTCGAGCGGCAGGTCGAGATAGAAGAAAAGAACGATCACCAGCTGGTCGTCGTGTGGCAGCCGGGCGACCGCGGCGCGCAGGTCCGAGCGTCGCAAGGACTCGTCCTCGTTGGAGACGATCGCGACGTCCTCAGGCACTCCGAGGCTCACGCTCGCGAACCACTTGCCCCGGCGCGCGTTACGGCACTTGTTGGCCACGATGCCGAGGAACCAGGGCCGGACCCGCCCCCGGTCACGCATCGTGGCGAGCTTTCGCCACGCTGTGAACGACGCCTCCTGCACGGCGTCCTCAGCGGCGCCACGGTCGCGCAGCATCGCAAGGGCGAGCCGGAAACCCGGATCGATGAGCGGGCGAAGAATGTCGGCGAAGGCTCGATCGCTGGGGATCGACGAGCTCCGCGGCGTTTCGATGTCGGCCACCCGCTGCATGTCTCACCTATTCCTGTGGCCAGGGCGGCGATCTGTTACGGAGACTAGGAGACTTCTTCCTCCTCGACCAGCCGGAGGTGGCCGCTCACGTTCAGGCCCAGGTGGCGCGCGAAGAAACCCGCTACCCGCTCGACGTACAGCGACCTGTCAGCGAAGTACGCGCCTGTGTGAGGCGCGCCCTGGACGATCCAGATCTCGCGCGGTCCGCGGTACGCGTCGTACAGGCGCCGGCAGTGGTTGACGTTGGTGATGCGGTCCGCGCCGCCGTGGATGAAGAACAGCGGTCGCGGCTCGAGCGAGCTGAGGACCGAGATCGGGCTGCAGTCGGCGAGCTTGCCTCCGCCGCGTATGCGCAGCATGAGCCCGGCGAGCCACACGAAAGGCCGCCCCGGCACTCGCCCGCGCGTGCGCACGTTTTCGATCAACAACGTGCGCAGGTCGCTGAAGGGGCTGTCGAGCACGAGCGCCTCGACTCCAGGCTCTCCGGCCGCGCCCAGAAGCGAAACGACGGCGCCCATCGAATATCCGAGCAGGCCGATTCGAGCCCGCGGTATGCGCTTGCGCGCGAACGCGATCACGGCCTGCAGCTCCAGCACCTCCTTGATACCGAAGGTGACCTGGGCGCGGTCGCTGCCCGGCATGCCGCGGTAGGAGTAGACGATCACGTTGAAGCCCTTGCGCCACAGGGCGATCGAGATTCCCAGCGAGCCTTGCCGCTCGCCTTTGTGACCGCCCGAAACGATGACCGTCTGCGGCGAGCCCGGCTGCCGGAAATACCAGGCGCCAAAATTCACGCCGTCGGCGGTGACGAGGTCGACGTCCTCGTAGTCGGCCTGGAACTCGAACGGGGTGAAGGTGAGGTCGGCGGCGTCAGCCGGCCGCGCGGGCACGAACGCGCGCCGATACACGTAGTAGGAGATGGCGAGGTAGGTCGCCAGCAGGACCAGGGCGACGAGGACCGCGTACTGCATGGGCTGCCGGTTGGAACTTTACGTTCTGGCAGCCTTGGCCGCTCGACCCGAGCGGTTTTCCTCGTAGCGCGCGAGCACGAACAGCATCAGGCTGAGCCGGTTCAACCAGCGCACGACCTGCTGGTTGGTCACACCGCCCAGCGACTCGAGAGCCAGAGTGCGCCTCTCGGCCCGGCGCACGATCGCGCGCGCCAGGTCGATCGCGCCGGATGCGGGCGTCGAGCCGGGCAGGACGAAGCCTTCCGGCATCGTTACCGCGTCCTCCAGCCCCGAGGTCACAGTTTCCAGCCGGCGCACGTCCCTGGCGCTGACCTTGGCGAACGTCTTGCGCGACCTCGGGTTGGTGCCGAGCTCGGCGCCCAGCGAGTAAAGGCCCCTCTGCACCTCCTCGCAGATCTCGCGCACGCGCGCGTCCTCAGATAGGGCCTTCGCCAGGCCCAGCGCGCTCGATGCCTCGTCGAGAGTGCCAAACGCCTCGATGCGCGGATCGTCCTTGCGCACCCGGCCGCCGCCGAGCAGGCCGGTGGTGCCGTCGTCGCCGGACGCGGTCAGCTCGAGCATCCGCTTCTTGCGCGGCGCCATCAGTGGCGCGAGACCGGATTCAGCAGCGAGATTCGCGGCATCGGCGGCCGGAGCCAAGGAAAGGGTGGCGCGGCTAGGAGCGCATACCGCTGGGGTCCCCGCGCGCAGCGCGGGAGGTAGCGGCGCACCAGGCCCCTTGACGCCGGCTTTAGCGCCGAAGGCGCCCGGCCGCCTAGGCCGCGAAGATGCAAGGAACTCCGGTCGCGCGCCACTGCATTTACGAGAAGATCCGGCTCAGCTCGTAGAGGTCCTGCGGCACGCGGCGAGTCTCGGCGATCACCTCGGACAGCCCCACGACCTGCACACCCCCGTCGCGCCGAATCGGGATGACACCGCTCTTCCCCGCCACGATCAGGTCGGCCGCGCAGGCGCCGAGTCGCGTGGCCCAGATGCGGTCGGTGGGCGTAGGCGATCCGCCTCGCTGCAGGTGGCCCAGCACCGTCACGCGTGTTTCGAACCCCGTCTCGCGCTCGACGCTGCTTGCGAGCAGGTCGCCCACACCGCGCTTCGCGAGCCGCACGTGGCCGAACGCGTCCTTCTCGCCCTCGCGCGCCTCGGCCTCGGTGCCGGGGATGCTCACTCCCTCCGCGACGACGATGATGCTGAACAGTTTGCCGTCGCCGCGCCGCCGGTAGAGGTGTGCGACCACCTCTTTGAGGGTCAGCGGAAACTCGGGAATCATGATCAGGTCCGCGCCGCCGGCGATCCCGCCCATCAAGGCCACCCAGCCGGTGTCGCGTCCCATGACCTCGACCACCATCACGCGGTGATGCGCGGAGGCCGTGGTGTGCAGGCGGTCGAGCGCCTCGGTGACGACGCCCACGGCCGTGTCGAAGCCGATGCAGAAATCGGTGACCGACAGGTCGTTGTCGATCGTCTTGGGTACCCCCACGGTGGCGAATCCTGCCTCGTGCATCGCGGCCGCGACGCTGAGCGTGTCGTCACCGCCGATCGCGACCAGCGCGTCGATGCCGCTCCGCCGAAGCATGCGCATCGCCGTCGCGACGCCATCCTTGATCTTCAGGGGGTTGGTGCGCGAAGTCCCGAGGATTGTGCCGCCGAGCGGCAGGATGCCGCGCACGTCCTGCGCAGTCATCTCGCGAATCAGCCCGTCCTCGAGGCAGCCGGCCCAACCGTTCTGGACGCCGCTGACGTGGTGCCCGAGCTGGAATGCGCGACGCGCCACCGCGCGGATCGCCGCGTTCAGGCCGGGCGCGTCTCCTCCGCCGGTGAGGATCCCGATTCGCATCGAAATACTGTAAGGCCCAAGCTCGAGGCCAGACCCTCAGGCGTCGCGCCGGCCAGCGAAGGCAGCACGACGTCGGCGCGGCTCATGTCCTGGCCGGCCGTGATGGTGTTCGGCACCGCGACACAGAACATCCCGGCCGCCTTGGCCGCGAGCACGCCGTTAGGCGAATCTTCGATCGCGACGGACTCACTCGGCTCGACACCAAGGCATTCGAGTGCCGCAATGAAGAGGTCGGGCGCCGGCTTGACGAGCCGGACGTCATCGCGGCAGCGGATGCACTCGAACAGGCGCAGGATTCCGAGGCGCTCGAGGTGCTCGCGGACCCAGCTCTGCGTCGAGCTCGAGGCGACGCCTGTCTTGATGCCGGCGTGGAGAGCCGCGCGCGCGAGCTCCGCAACGCCCGGGCGGACCGCTTGCTCGAGGACCAGCTCGCTGCGCCGGCGGACCCGTTCATCCAGCTCTTCCTTCGCCAGGGGGCGACCGAGTCGGGCCTCCAGGTTTGCGCGCGGGTCGAACGCTGCGTTCGAGGAGCCGACGATCTCCATCCAGCGGTCGAAGGGCAGCTCCTGGCCGTGGGCCGAATAGATCTCGAGCCATGACCGGTAGATCGGTTCTTCGGTGTCGAGGATCAGGCCGTCGAAGTCGAAGACGATCGCCCTCAACACGGGTCTTACCCCCATTCCAAAGGTTAGTATCGCCGCACATTTCAGTTGGCCCAGAACGACTCCCAGATCCAGTCGGCGAAGCGCTCGGTGACCGCCGGCCTCCCGCCCGGTTTCATCGTGGTGCTGCCCGGCATCGCGCTGGTCGCCCTGGTGGCGATGCTCGTGGTGATCTTCGGCTTCCTGGACGCGGGCCACTACACCTCCCTGATCAACCTCTTCACGCCGGACGCCGCGGCGGCCGCTGGAACGGTCTCGCTGGCCGGCGGCGCCGAGGGCGTGACGCTGAGCATCGTCATCCTCGTGGTCTTCTACGGGATCCAGACCACCTCTTCGCGCTACTCGCCGCGAATCATCGACATCTTCACCCGCAACCCGCTCAACGCGCTCGTCTTCACGTTCGCGCTCGCGTCGATCCTCTACACCTTTCTCGTCCGCGCAGAGATCAAGCCCAACTACGTGCCGATGTGGAGCGTGGCGCTGGCGGTGGTGTTCGCGCTCGCGAACTTCGCCATCCTCCTGCCGTACGTCATCTACATCTTCGACATCATGCGAGCCGAGAGCCTGATCAAGGGCATTCGCAAACGTGCGACTCGCGACATTCGCCGGTCGGTGTCCGGCAGGCGTCGCCGCGACGGGCTCATGACGTGCATCTCACAGACCACGGACATCGTGTTCGGTTCCATCCAGCTTGGCGACGTCCCCGTGTCGATCTACGGCGTCGAGGCGCTCAGCCGGTTCGTCGCCGATGACTACCTGCGCGTCAAGAAGAAGCTGCGGCCGGAGTGGTTCCAGGTTGGACACGCCGACCTGCCCGGCGCATCCGACCAGATCCTGGCCGAGGTGAACCGCGCGCGCACCTGGGTCGAGTATCTGATCCTGTCGAGCTTCGTCGACTTCGTCGGGCTCACGCCGGTGCACCGCAAGGAAGCAGTGCACGCAATCGCGCTGGCCACGCGCGACATCGGGCTGGCGGCCATCGAAGTCGGCGACCCAGAGGTCGCGAACCTGACCGTGCGGTTCTTCAACACATACCTGCGGACCGCGATCAACCGCACGGCGCCGACATTCGCGTCGTCGATGATGAACGAGTACCGGCGCCTTGCCATCGGCGCGCTCGAGTGGCGGCCGGACCTGGCGGTGGACTCCGCCGCGCATCTTCTGCGGTACGGCCGGCACTTCGACGAGTCGGGCATGCCGGCGATCTACGGCGCGGCGGCCGAGGATGTCGCCGACCTTGCGATTGAGGCTCAGGGTCGCGACCCCGAGGTCACTCGCAGGCTGGCGCTGCTGCTGGTGCGCAACCTCCAGGAGTTGATCCCCAACGCTCGGCCCATCGGCCTCAACGGCTTGTTCAAGGCCGTGGCGAAGCTGGCCTTCTGGGCGATGGCCTCAGACGCCAAGGACGTCAGCGGGATCCTTGTCGAGGGCATCGCCTGGGCGCCGCCCGACTTCGTCGACGGTGCGCTGAACCGCATGGAGTCGATGCAGTCGGGGCTGTTCTGGGAGGTCAACGAGCGCGTGATCGCCTTCGACTGGGTCGATGAGCCGCTGCGCGCGCAGATACCACGCTTGCGCGCCGCATTGAAGCGCGCGCATGGCGGTGGCGGAACCGAGGAGCTCAACACTGAGCCGGCGGCGAGCATGGTCATGCCGGACCTCATCGCGCCGACGCAGCCCTCGCTTCCTGTGATGCCCGCCAACGGCAAACAGGCGGTCGCGACCGAGCAGCAGGGCGTCACGACTCCGGCCCAGTGAGCGATCCGGGTCGAAGCCTCCGGTTCCTAACCCAGGCGGACGTCGTCAGGCTGCTCGACCTCGATCGCTTGCTCGAGTCGCTGGCTGCAGCGTTCGTGGAGCTGAGCGCGGGCCGGGCGTCGGTGCCTCCGCGTATCGCGGCGCGGACAGCGAGCGGCGGCCTCCTCGGCGCCATGCCTGGCTACATGTCGGGCGTGCTCGAAGCGAAGGTCGTTTCAGTCTTTCCGCAGAACCACGTGCGCGGCCTGCCGTCGCACCAGGGCCTCATTGCGCTGTTCGACGAGGGCACCGGCGCGCCGCTGGCGGTCATGGACGGAGTCGCGATCACCGCGATCCGCACGGGCGCGTCAGCCGCTGTAGCCGCGCGCTGGCTGGCGCGGCCCGAGGCGACCACGCTCGCCATCCTCGGTGCCGGAGTGCAGGGTCGCTCGCATTTCGCCGCGTTCCCCCGTGTGCGCGACTTCAAGGAGATCCGCATCGCGTCGCGGAATGCAGCGACCGCGCAGGCCCTGGCCGCGGAAAGCCCACGGGCGCGGGCGGTAGCGACATTCAAGGAAGCCGTCCAGGGCGCGGACATGGTGTGCTGCTGCACCGACGCTCGCGAGCCGGTGATGAAGTACGAGTGGCTCGCGCCCGGCGCACACGTCAGCTCGGTCGGTGGCACGTTCGGGCCAGAGCTGGACGCGCAGACAATCGGCGCCGGAATGATCTTCGTGGAGTCGCGCGAGGCTGTCCGCCAACCGCCCCCTGCGGGGGCGCACGAGCTGCAGGGCTTGCGCCCGGAGTCGGTCACCGAGATGGGCGAGGTCATCGCCGGCACTCAGCCGGGGCGCACCAGGCCTGACCAGCTGACCGTGTACAAGTCCAGCGGGCACGCCGTCGAGGACGCCGCCGCCGCGCAACTCGTGTACGAGCGCGCCGTGGCCGAAGGCGCCGGCCAGCTGGTCTCGCTCTAGAAGGCGATAGCCGCGCCCCTGGGGTAGAGCTCGTGAGCGCGCCGGGCCGCTTCGGCGACGGTCGGCGCCGGTACGGTCGCGTAGCGGATGACGCGGCCTCGCTCGTAGACTGCGACCCGCCAGGGCACGAGCTCGCGACCATCCTTGCCAACGATCCGGACCGCGCCCTCGTAAACGGTCATCAGGCTATGAACCGTAGCCAACCGCACCTGGCGTGGCCATCCTGGAAATCGATGAGCCATGGCCATGGATTCCAACGATGCCGAACAGCCGCCAATTCGACCCGTTTGGCACCAAACGCGGGCTTGGTGCGCCAGGCAAGGGCCTGTTTGGCGCCAAACGTGGTGAAAAAGGTGAGTCGCCCGCTAGGCCAACACTTCCTGGCGCTGCTTGAGGTGCCCGATCGCCTGCCTCCGAACCTCCTCGAACCCTTCCTTGAGCCCTTTGCGCAGGATGCGCGCGCAGGCCGCGGCGGAGTACAGGCGCGGGATGAACACGAAGTCGGCGCCCGCGTCGTAGAACTTCAACGCCTGCGGGATGTGTTCGGTGGTCAGCACGATGCGCGCGTGCGGCGCGTGCGAGCGAACGCTGCGCAGCAGCCGCAGGTTGCTGGTTCCACGCAGCACGTCATCGGTGATGCTCGAGACGACGAGCTCGGCATCCTCGATGCCTGCGTGGTGGAGAGTGTCCACGTGCGCGATGTCGCCGTACAGCACCTTGATGCCCCGGCGCCGCAGCTCACGGTGGACCGTCGGATTGAAGTCGATGACCAGGATCTTGCTGACGAACTCCTTTGATTCCTCGACGTCGCCCTCGTGCTCGAACTCGTACAGGATCGAGCTCGCGTCGCGGAAGAAGCCGAGGAAGATCACCGGGTAGTGACCCTCCTCCTCGGCGGCGGCCGCCTTGCCCGCATCGAGGTCCTTGAGGCCGACGGCTTTCAGCGCGGTCGTGAGCGCGTTCTGGATGAAGTGGCTGGCGTTGATCATGTAGGTCGACGCCACGGACGTGACGGCGAACGTGAGGATGACCACGGTCAGGATGTCCGTCCCGATCTGATGCGGGTGCGAGGAAACGCCCAGAAAGGCGATCACGATCGAGAACTCGCTCACCTGCGCGAGGTTGATCGCGGGCACAAAGCTGTTTCGCAGCCCGAGTCTCAAGACATAGAGGATCGGCACGACCACGACTCGGCTGACGATCACGAACAGCGACGCGCCGAGGACCAGCAGCAGCACCCTGGGCGTCGGCACCGGGATCTGCATGCCGAGCGCGACGAAGAACAGCGTCACGAAGAAGTCTCGGATGCTCGTCGCTTTCGCCATCACGTCGAGGTTGTAGGGGAAGGTCGACAGGCTCACGCCCGCGATCAGGGCGCCCATCTCGCGCGAGAGTCCGATGAAGCTCGCAACGCCAGCGAGAAAGAAGCACCAGGCGAGCGCGGTGACGAGCACGAGCTCGGGCGCCTTGGCCACTGACCGGAAGAGGTAGGGCAGGACGTACTTCGAAAGCGCGAGGCCGCCGACCACCAGCAGCGCGCCCTTCCACAGGGAGAGCGCGAGCGGAAGCAGGTCGGGGTTGGCGATGTTCGGCTGCACCGCGAGCATGGCCACGGCCCACAGGTCCTGGATCACGAGCACCCCGAGCGTGATCCGGCCCGGCAGCGTGTCCAGCTCCATCCGGTCGTTCAGGATCTTGACCACGACTAGCGTGCTCGAGAGGCTCATGCACGCCGCCAGGTAGAGCAGCGAGTAGTCGCCGCCTCCCACACGCGCGCCGAGCAGCGCGAAATAGCCAAGCCCGAGCGCGATGCAGATCGGCACCTGCAGAGCGCCCGTCACGAGCATCGGCGGGCCCGCCGCCGCGAGCTTCTTCAGATCGATCTCGAGGCCGATGACGAACAGCAGGAGGATCAGCCCGATCTCGGCGACTGTCTGGATGCTCTCGAGGTTGGTGACCCACCGGAAACCGATGGGACCGACGACCACGCCGGCCAGCAGGTACGCGAGGATCAGCGGTTGGTGCAGCCGCCAGCTGACCAGAGCCAGGAGCGCGGCGGCGCCGACGCAGATCGCGATGCCGGATAGAAGGTCGGTCGGGATCGTCACGTTCCGGCCGCGGGCGAGTCGACGTGGCCCCAGCGCGGCTCGAGGGCGGGCAGGTCGGCGGGATCGCCCGCGATGAGGAAGCGCGGGTGATGAATCGCCTCGACCAGGGTCGAAGCCATCTGCTCGTTCGTCTGACGCCCTGCTTCTGGTGGGCCGTCATCGCGCAGCCACCGGCCGACTCCGCGCGAGCGCGTGTTCTGCCCGATCTTCGGCGCCTTCTGGCTCAGGCAGAAAAGCGAGATGTGGACGTCGGTCCCCGTCGTCTGCTGCGCCAGCGCCTCGGTGAACGCCGCCAGGGCGGCATGGCCGGCGTCGTACGGAATCGTGTTCGCGTCGCCCGGATGCAAGCCGCCGAACGACACGATGTTGATGATGTGACCCGAGCCGCGCTCGGTCATGTGGCTGAGGAATGCAGTCGTCGTCCTCACCGCGCCGAGTAGGTTGGTCTCCAGCATCCAGTTCCAGTCGTGGCTTGTGATGCGGTCGAGCTTGCCCTGCAGCAGCACGCCCGCCGCGTTGACCAGGATGTCCACCTTCCCCATCGACTTGATCGCCCCATGCGCCAGCGCGCGGACCGAGGCGTCGCTGCGCACGTCTGTAGAGAGCGCGATCGAACGCTCCGCCGTGCGCAGCCTGAGGATTTCCTCGACAGCGCGATCCATACGCGGCGCGTCGAAGTCGGCGACGACCACATCAGCGCCCTGGCGCGCGAGGCCGAGCGCGACCGCCCGGCCGATGCCGCTGCCACCACCGGTCACGACCCCGACCTTCCCCGTCAGCGCGCCTGCATTCATGCGCGGAAACTATGCAACGACGGGCTGCGGAATTGCCATACCTTGTGATCGGGATGCCTCGAGGTGCCGCTGCCGCCGGCGCGCTGGTGCTGCTGGCAGCCTGCGGAGCGGGCGGATTCACCCTCACCGGCGCAACCGTCGACAGTAGCTACACATGCGCGGTCGGGTCGAACAACACCAGCTACGTCTTCAACGCCAGGATCTCCGCCGACAACTCGACGTCGAAGGCGGTGGCCGTTGACTCGATCGACGCCGTCATGGTCGTGGCGGCGGTTCACGGCCAGTGGCAGCAGGCGGTGGGAAGCCGATACGACGCGGGCAAGGTCCAGTTCTTGCCGCGCTCCGTCGGCACCGGCTCGCAGGCGACGGTGACCGCCACGATCGTCAGCGCGTGCACCAACGGCCGGCACCAGGGCACGAACGATAACTACGCCGACTACTCCGTCCAGCTCACGGTGATGACCTCGGCCGGCACGTTCCACCTGACGAGCTCGAACAGGCACCGGATAGTCGCGCCTTAGTCCGGCGCACGCTCAGTGAACCAGGTGGCGTGAGCGGTCCACGACCCGCCACGGCCGGATGCGCGCTCTGGCTGCGCGCACCAACTCGCGATCTGCGTCCGGTGCTGCGCGAGCGCGAAGGATGCGCCAGCCGAACACGGTCGTCGACTCAAAAAACAGGACCGGTGCGAAGCCCACGTCGGCGTCCGCCTTCTCCGCCGGATCCTCGATGCTGCCGATCCAGAGGCGCTGCAGGCCCTCGCCGCGCGCCCACGCGACGACGCCCTCCAGCAGCGCGCGGTAGTGGCCGTGACGGCGGTGATCCGGCAGGGTCAGGCAGTTCCAGACGTAGCCCTCCCCATCCGCAGGCGAGATCTCCAGTCCGAGCTCGCCGATCCACTCGGGCTCGGTGGAGAGCCAGCCGTAGCTCACCACCTTGCCCGCTTCCATGACCGCGAAGGCGCGGCTGCCGCGTTCGAATCGCTGTGCCACGCGATCGCCCTCCGCGCCCATCGCCGCCACGAGCGGGCCTGCTGACGATGACGTGACCGCGACGAACTCGGTCGCACGTATGGAAGGCGGCGGACCCGGTCGCGTCAGGTCCGCCGCCCAGAGCTTGCTTCGGATCAGAAACGAAAGTGGAGCTTGCGAATGGTGTTGATCACGTCTTCGTCGCCGGTGGCTGAGCCGCCCGGGAAGCGCTGGAAGAACGTGAGCACCGCGTCGGAGACGTTGTTGAAGTGGAGCAGCGCGTCCACGCCCTTGAAGTCGCCCTTCTCCGACTCATACGACCACTTGCCGTCCTTCACGGTGGCGCGCCACTTGCCGCCCCAGGGCCCATCGACCTGGATGCCGTACGTGAAGTCCTGGCCCTTGGCCACGTTCTCGTCGACCGTGTACTGCCAGAAGACGAAGGCGTACGGAAAGATGAGGCCGGCGCTCGCCTCGTCGATGGTGGCCAGCTTGTCGCCCAGCCCGTACTCGATGTCGTAGGGATGGACGCCGTAGTCCATGATCTGGAACGTCCCGTAGAAGCCCGCCGGCACCGGGCCCGCGAACGGGTGGTAGACCATGAAGCCCTCCCACTCCTGGGGGGTCAGCTCGTCCAGCATCTTGTCGAGCTTCATCGCGTCCTTCTTGAATCGGTCGAGGGCCTCCTCGCGCGGGAGCTTGCGGAAATCCAGCGCGTGGTCGTTGAGCGTCTCCCCCATCACGGTCAGCCCGAGGGCGCTTCCTTCCTTGCCGGCGCGCGCCGCGTCCCAGTTCTTGAAGTAGCCCTCCATGACGTCGATCATGTGGCCGACCAGGTCACGCGTCTCCCAGCCGGTGCATCGCGTCATCACGTTCCAGTTCTTGGGGTCGGAGACCATCCGCGTGAATTTCTCGCGGTCGCGGCGCATGACGGTCATCACCGTCTCCTTGCCGTCGGCCGACATCGGGTTGACCGGGGCGATCGTCGCGGTGCTCATCAGCTGTAGACCCTCCCTTTGATCAAGTCCGTCGGAACAACAATCGGTGTCAGCGACTCGTCGAGGTGCTCGCGGCGCACCTGGAACCACGGCGGCAGGCTCAACGTCTTGCCCAGGTTCTCCGGCTTCTCGTCCACGGTGAAGCCTGGGCCGTCGGTGGCGATCTCGTACAGGACTCCCCCCGGCTCGCGGTAGTAGATCGACTTGAAATACCACCGGTCGATCACGGGCGTGACGTTGCGCCCGGCCTCGACGAGCTTTTCGCGCCAGGCGAGCTGGGAAGGGGCGTCGGCGGTGCGCCAGGCCACATGGTGCACGGTTCCGATCGACTCCTCGCCCACGGGGCCTTCCGGCGACTCGAGGACATCGACGATCGCGTGCGGCCCACCCCCGCCTGTGGTGAGGCGGACACGCCGGTCTTCGCCGTCCTGGCCGCTCGCTCTGAATCCCATGGTCGCCTCCAGCAGCTCGACGGTCTGCGCGGCTTCGGCCACCGTGAGCGTGACCGAGTGGAAGCCGTGGATGGAGTTTGCCTCGGGCACCGGGCCATCGCTCCAAGGTGTGAGCTTCAGGGGTGATATGCCAGCCACGAGGTTGAGCTCGATGCCGTCGGGGTCGTGGAGGGCGATGACGTCGGCCCCGAATCGTGTCGAGCGCGTGATGTCGACTGCAAGCTGGCCCAGCCGTTTGGTCCAGAAGTCGATCGATTCCGCGGGCACGGTGAACCCGACCGACGTCACCTGGCCGCTACCGGTCCGGCGCTTCGGCCACGTGGGCCATCCGAAGAAGGTCATCGCTGTCCCGGGCCCGCCGGTGTAGTCGCCGAAGTAGATGTGGTACGTGTCAGGCAGGTCCTGGTTGATGCTCTTCTTGACGAAGCGCAGCCCGAGCACCGCGACATAAAAGTCGACGCATTTCTGGACGTCGCCCGTGATGCACGTCACGTGGTGGATGCCCGGAATCGCGGCCGGCACGGTGCGATTCATGTTAGCCCCGACTCCGATTGTGCTCGGAGGCTTCTTCCTCGACCCTGGACCAGATCTCGCCTGCCATCGGCTCGATCGACTCCTCCTGCAGATGCGCCACGAGCCCGATCGCGCGCGCCATCACGGCCAGGCCACGACACACCTGCCACGGCAGGCCGAGCTCGCTCGCGATGGCGCCGATCGCTCCTGTCGCGTTGACGGTCAGCTCCCGGCCGAGGCTGCGCGACGCCTCCTCGGCCACGAGTTGCATCAGCTCGACGTACCGCCCGGAGAACCCGTTGGCGCCGGCCACCTCGAACAGGCGGGCGGTGCGCGGGTCGACCGGCTTGTGCACCGGGTGGCCCAGCCCGGGAACGGCTCGCCTCGCCTGTTTCTGCTTGGCGACGATCCCCTCGGCAAGGGTCTGCAGGTCGGCGTCAGGACCTGCATCCTGGAGCGTCTCCTGGAGCAGCCGCGCAACCTCTTCGGCCGGCCCACCGAAACGATCCCCAATCCCCAGGAGGCCGGCCGCGACGGCCGCCTGCAGAGCTTCAGGCGCGCCAAGGTAGGTCATCCGCGCGGCGATCGCGCTCGGCGTCACGCCGTGCTCGACGAGCGTCACCGCGATCGCGTTGAACACGACCGACTCCTGCGGCGTCGGCAGCCGTCCCTTGAGCTCGAGGAACGCGAAGTCGCCCAGCGAGACGTTGCCGATGAGCTCCGTGAGGTCGTGTCCGCGCACGACGACCTTGTCGGCAGAGCTCCAGCCCATCTCCGAGCGCAGTTTCTTTCGCGTCATGTCTTCCTGGTCAGGCGGGTCTTGTAAGAGGCCTCGCCGAAGGCCGACTCGGTGATCAGGTCCACTCTGCATCTGAAGGTGAGCCCCGCGCGGACCTCCTTCTCGATCTCGTCCTTCAACTGGGCGCTTGCAGGGGCGCCGTCGGGTATCTCGACCTCGACCAGCACGGGCGGCTCGACGCTGACGCTCGAGCCCTCGCGGACGACGCGCGCGCGGCCCGTGACGCGCGGCCGGAACCGGCTGACGACGGCCAGGATCGCAGAGGGGTAGACGTTGACTCCGCGCACGATGAACATGTCGTCCCGGCGTCCGATGATGCGCATGCGAAAGGTCGTCCGCCCGCAGCCGCAGTCGCCTCCGTAAACCTCCACGAGGTCTCCACCGAGGAAGCGGACGACCGGGTGCGCCTCCCGCGTCAGGTGGGTGTAGGCGAGCTCGCCGACCGCCCCCGGCTCGATGCTCATGGGCTCGCGCGAATCCGGATCCACAAGCTCCGCCCACACGTGCCCGCCGCCGCTGAAATGCATGCCCTGCCTTCCCGGGCACTCGCCGAACAGCGATGGCGCGATGTCGCCGATGCCCATAACCTCGTTGACGAAGGCGCCGGTAACCGACTCGATGTGATCGCGAACCGCCGGGATGCCTCCGCCGGGCTCGCCGCCCGTGACGATGTGAGACAGCGTCGTGATGTGTTCGCCGGCCGACTCCAGCCGGTTCGCAAGGTACTGGGCGAAGGATGGCGTGGTCAGCAGCGTGTCGAAGATGCCCGCGCGCATTCCGAAAAGGACGCGGTCGGCGTCGCCCGGTCCTAGAGGGACCACCCGCGATCCGATTCGTGCCAGCACGAAATACGTGTGGCCCGCGACGAAGGGCCCGGCGCCGAACGTCGACAGCACGCTGTGGTGGTCGTGGATGCCGGATGTGTAGTAGGTGCGCGTGCCGATGGTCGTCCACGTCTCGATGTCGCCGGGCGTGAGCGCAAGCACGCTCGGCGCCCCAGACGTCCCGCTGGTCTGGTACACGCGCTTCACCCGGTCCTCGAGCACGCAGAGGTTGGTGCCGAACGGCGGCCGCTCGTCGATCGCCGCTTTCAGGTCCGTCTTGGACGTGAACGGCAGGCGGCCGATCTCCGCCAGGGGCACGAACTTCGGACCGATGCCGGCGTCAGCGAACCGTCGCCGGTAGAAGTCCGAGCTCTCCATCAGGTGTTGCCACTGCCGCTCCCACGCTTCCTCGCCCCTCGCGAGCGCCTGGACGTGATCTTCAGTCTCGGCCTCGCGATCCCAGATCCAGTCGCGTTCGCACGTGTCTTTTGGCAGCCGGCCTATCGCGTGGCCAGTGGCTTTCACGCGAGCGGCGGCCCGTCCGGCATCTGTGTGGGGTCCACCCACGTGCGGAGGTGCGCGTCCGCCAGCTTGCGGGCACCCTCGAACGGACCGGCCGGATCGGCCAGCGCCTGGCGCGTGAGCTCGCGCACGCGGTCCTCGACGACGGCGATCGCCTCGTCCGAGGTCGTGACCCTGCTGGTGACGTAGCCGATCGTGGCGCCAGAGTTGCACACGTAATCGGCCAGCGGAATGATTCCCCGATCCCACAGGACCTCGAGGCCGCGCCTCGTGTACGGCACGTTCGCCGCAGGTGCGACCACCCTGGCCTGCAGCGCCTTCGCGCGTGCTTCGTCGATGACGCCGATCCTGGCGCCGGGCACGACGAGATCGGAGCCGACATCGAACAGCTCGGTCGCCGGGCTCACCGGCTCGTCCACGTGTTCGACGAGATGGTCGCCGTGCTCGGCGCGGAGGCGCAGCAGCTCCTCGACGTCGAACCCCGCGGCGCGTCGGACGCAACCGTGGATGGTCGAAAACGCGATCAGGCGGGCGCCGCGCCGCCACATCTCCAGCGCCGTCGCCCCGCCGACCTTGCCGAACCCCTCGATCACCACGGTCTTGCCGGCGAGACCTGCAAGGGCGGTCTCGGCCGCCACCGTCACGCCGAGCCCGGTGATGAACGCATCCAGCGGCATGCCGTCGCGAGTCGTGTGCATGACGCTCGCCTGCTCGGTGCCGGGCAGCGAGCTGAAATCCTCGGGCTGCGTGCCGAGGTCGGTGGAGGTGAGGAACTTGCTGCTCTCGACCATCGGCCGGATCTCCTCGACGTAGCGCTTGACGGCGTCGTCACGATCGGCCTCCGTGGCGCGGATGGTGGCCTTGGCCCCTCCGATGTTCACCCCGAGCACCGCGAACTTGTAGGTCATCGCGCGGGCCAGAAGCTGCGTCTCGCGCTCGGTGACGTCGGCTGCGAGCCGCGTGCCGCCCGCGCTCGTAGGGCATTCGAGGTCGAACGCCACGTAGGCGTCGACCGTCGTCAACTTCAGCGTCCTCATCGCAATTAAGGTTGGCACGATGCCGGACCCGCTGTTGACGACGGTGGTCGGCAGCTATCCGCAGCCGGACTGGCTGATCGACCGCGCGGCTCTGGGCAGCCGGCTGCCTCCACGGGTGCGCGCGCGAGAAATCTGGCGTGTCGCGCCGGAGCTGCTGGAGGAGGCGCAGGACGACGCGACCGTCGTCGCCATCCGCGACATGGAACGCGCGGGCATCGACATCATTACCGACGGCGAGATCCGACGCGAGAGCTACTCGAATCGATTCGCGACGGCTCTGGAGGGTATGGACCTCGACAACCCCGGCAGCGCGCTCGACCGTACGGGCCACCCGAACCCGGTGCCGCGCGTTGTCGGGCCCATCAAGCGCAATCGCCCCGTCGAGGTGCGCGACGTTGAGTTCTTGCGCAAGCACACCGACCGCCGGATCAAGGCCACGCTTCCCGGCCCCTTCACCATGTCACAGCAAGCGCAGAACGACCACTACCGAGATGAAGCCGACCTGGCCATGGCCCTCGCGGTCGCCGTGAACGAGGAGATCAGGGACCTGTTCGCCGCCGGCGCGGATATCGTCCAGATCGACGAGCCATATCTGCAGGCGCGCGCTGAGAAGGCGAAGCGATTCGCGCTGCCCGCCATCAACCGAGCGCTCGAGGGCATCCGCGGTCAGACCGCGCTGCACACGTGCTTCGGCTACGCGCACATCGTCCACGACCGGCCCAACGGCTACCCATTCCTCGCCGAGCTCGCCGGCGCCGCGGCCGCGCAGATCTCGATGGAGTCGGCGCAGCAGAAGGTGGACCTGTCGGTGCTCGAGTCGCTGCGCGGCAAGACGATGATCGTCGGCGTCATCGACCTGGCGGACGACAGTCCTGTCGAGGACGTCGATACGGTCGTCGCCCGCATCCGTTCGGCCCTGAAGCACGTCGACCCAGACAAGCTCGTGCTGGCGCCGGACTGCGGCATGAAGTACCTGCCGCGGGAGAAAGCGTTCGCCAAGTTGTCGGTGCTGTCCCAGGCCGCGACGCGGGTGCGTGCCGAGCTCTAAGCGCCTCGCGGAGTGAGGTCCGGCGCTCGAGCCGCGGTGACCAGGATCGGGATGCCGATCACCGCGCCGATGCACGTCCACGAGATGAGGATGCCGGCCGCGATGGCGACCCATCGCGACCACGCAGTGCGGAGCGACACGCCCAGCAAGGCCAGGCCGGACAGCACGAACATGGCGACGAAAGCAAACCCCAGCACGTAGCCGAAGACGTCGCCGCCCTCCTGGATGACGCTCACGATGAATGCGAAGCTGACGAGCCCGGTGATCAGGGCCTCGAGTGACAGCGCGATGATCAGCACGATGCGCAGGCCGGGCGACGGCTTCAGGTAGGACGGGGTTCCCCCACCCGAGTAGCCGGGTGGCGGCGGTGGCGGCGGGAACATCGGCCGCGGCGCGACGGCCGGCACATCTGCCCTGGGCATCCACCTGGATCCGTCCCACCAATAGAGGCCATCCGGCGAGAACTGGGGCGGCGGCGGATTTCCTGGCGACTGCTGCATCAGCTCGCTGATAAGTATTGATAGGACGCGAGGTTTATCAATCCGGCGTGCGCTGCAGGAACGCGCCGAACATCGGGGCGGTGAACCCGATCCTCGCCCTCTCCGGCCGGTACACGAGCCCCTTCGCGATCAGGGCGCTGATCGTCGGCTGGATCTCGTTGTTGCGGCGGCCGGAAGCGTGCTGCAGCTGGTCGATGGTCGCGCTCTCGCCGCATGTCGCGATGTAGCGCATGAGTTTGCGCTCGTTCGGTGAGGCGCGGACGTAGCGCGCCCTGAAGAACCCCGCATCGAGGGTGGCCAGGATTCGCGGTCTCAGCCGGCGCAGGTCGCCGATCTGGATGGTCTCGCCGTGCGAGCCGTTCCACAGCGCGTCGCCGTAGACCTGGATGAAGAACGGATAGCCGCCGCTGTCGATCATCACAGCGTCCACGACCTCTTCCGCGAACCGGCGACCGAGGCGTGTGGCGGGATCGACGAGCGCGGCCCGATCTTCCGGTGGGCGCAGGTTGTCGAGCACGAGCGTCGTGAACATCCGCTCCGAGTAGCTCTTCGAGCGCGCCAGGTTGTCGATGACAGGGGGTAGCCCGCAGAGCATCAGCATCAGCGGCAGCCCGTGCTGCTGCACCGCGGACGTGGCGCTCAGGAGCGCGCTCAGCGTCGGCGATCCTGGATGCTCGCGAATGACGTGGAACTCGTCGTAGCGCAGCACCAGGCCGCGGTATTCGCTCTTCCGGCACAGCTCGCCGATGTGTGTCAGCGCCTCTTTCAGATCGTCGTCGAGACGGCGGCTCGGGCCCGTACGTCGCCGCTTCGTGTCGACGCTTACCTTGAACTCGCCGTAGCTGACGGTCAGGGCGCCGACAACGTCGATCGCCGCCTGCAGCACGTTCGCCGCACGATCCTTCAGCCGTGTTGACAGGCTGAGCCGCCGCAGCGCGCGGTTGATGTCCGTCAGCAGCGCGTTCGCAAACGCAAACGGCTCGGCGTCGGGCTCAGAGAACTCCCTGTCGATCACGAGCCAACCGAGCCCCTCCGCCTCGCCCTGCAGGTGGTTGAGCAGGACTGTCTTGCCCACCCCGCGCAGCCCCGTGATCAGGACGTTGCGCGGGTTTCGCGCGTCTTTCAGAAACGCGCGGACAGCCTCGATCTGCTCCTCGCGGTCCCCGAGGTAGGGAGGGTCAATGCCGTTGCCGGGCCGGTAGGGGCTTGGTGGCCAGTCCTGCATTTGTGCAGGAATGATAAGCCCGTTACCTTATCAATCCGGCTACGCGATGTTGCCCGTCATCGCCGGCTGCTGCGTGGGACTGCTCACGCCCGAGGGACCGGCTTCGACGGTCACAGCCATCACCGTGTAGCCCTCGAGCGAGCGATCCACCACCACCACGGTGTGCCCGCTGGAGTCGGGCACGAACACGCCGGCCGGATCGGCGTGGCCGTCGGCGGTGATCAGCCACAGCTCGTAGACCTTTCCAGGCGGCAGCGCCGGCATCGCGTTGAACTCGACCACGGCGATCCTGTCCGCCTTGAGGTCGGTCACCTTGGCGCCCGCGCCCTGCAGCGAGCCATGACCGGCCATCCCGAAGACGGTGGGCCCGGTGGGACCTTCGCGGTGAATCGTCTGCTGTCCCAACAGGAACGCGGCCACCGAGATCAGCACCATCGCGGCAGCAAGCAGCGACCACGGCAGGCGCCGCTTCGGCTGCGTGAGCACGGGAATCCTGGGCTCGCCCGCGGACAGAATCCGATCACGCAACCCGGCGGGCGGCGTCACCGGCTCCACGGCGAGCCCGATCGCCGCGAATGCCGGTTCGCTCATCTGGTCCTGCTCAGACATCGACAAAGCCTCTCTCGGTGAGATACGCAGCGAGCTTGTCCAGGGCAAGTCGCATCCGGCCCTTGACCGTGCTGAGCGGCACGCCGGTCAATCCTGCGATCTCGAGCTGTGTGTACCCGCCGAAGTACGCAAGGAGCACCGCCTGGCGCTGCTCGCCGGGCAGGGCCGCAAGGGCCTCGCGCACCGCGGCGCGCTCGAGCGATGCCGAGGCCTCCGCCTCCGGTCCGGCCGCCGGCGCGACCAGGTCGTCCGGCAGCTCGAGCTCCTCGCGTTCCCGGCCAGGCCGTCCGCGTACGAGGTCGATCGCGCGGTTGCGGACGGCGGCGAGGACCCAACCGCGTAGCGAGCCGCGCTCAGAGCTGAAGCCGGAAGCCCCGTGCCAGATTCTCATGAAGGCGTCCTGCACCGCGTCCTCGGCGCGGCCCGGGTCGCGCAGGACGCGCAGCGCGACGCCGTACGCGATCGCACCGTAGCGATCGAACAGCTCGGCCAGCGCCGACGTGTCGCGCGCCGCCATCCGGGCCGCCAGGCCGGCGTCGTCGCCGGCGGCTACGACTCCAGCGCCTCCACGGGGACGCCTCGGCGACCGGTGAGCGAGTCGATGGGCGAACGCCGTGGCGCCGCGATGGCCCAGGCTTCGTTGTCGATCAGGCGCAATCCCCACTCGGGATTCCTGGCCCTCCGCTCGCGGGCCGCGTACAGGGCTTTCGACATGAGCTTGATCCCAGACAAGCCAGGCAGCCTGCCGATCTTCTCGTCGATGGCGAGCAGCTCCTCCTCGCCCTGCTCGTCGTCGAACAGGTAGCAGGCGAGCGCGTCGACCTCCTCCTGGTTCTTGACCCCCTTGCCGACCGGCACCCACACACGGTCCAGGGCCCATCGGTCGAATCGCTGGGCGGCCGGGTTGTCGGTGAGCCACTCCTTGGCGGAGTTGAAGTAGAAAGCGAAGTGACGGCGCTCGTCCTTGATGATCCTGGTCAGCAGGTCGGCCAGGACGGGGTGCTTCGATTTGCGGATCAGGGCGCCATAGCCTGTGAGGGTGGTCAGCTCGTTGATGGCGCCGATCGTGAGGTAGATCGCGGAGAAGTCCTTCGACAGCCAGGAGCCGGCCATCGTGGTCAGGATGCTGATGCTGTTCTGGACGCCCAGGTTCGCTCGAACTCGAGCGATCCGGTCCTGGGTGTCGAACTCGATCCCGTAGAGGTTCAGCAGCTTGCCGAGGTTCTCGCCGTGCCACAGCTCTTCGTAGTTCCAGCAGGCGAGGAAGGCCGTGAGGATCGGGTCCATGCACGCCCTGGTGACAAGCAGGTGCGAGAGGTACAGGGGGACGTGATTCTCGATGTCCATCATGTAGTGCAGGCTGAAGAGGTCGCCCTTGGACAGCGGGTGCCCGGTCACGTCCTCCCAGGCCACGCCCGTGGTGTCCAGCTTCTTCGACTCTTCCTTGTAGCGCTCGATGCTGAAGCTCATTGCTCTCCCGACCCTCCCTGAACGGCGTCGATCTGGATACGGAATCGACGGCCGGCTGGATCATCCCGCGAGCCGGGCGTACGCGCAAGTGCGACCTTCGATTCGCTCCCAGGAAAAAGTTGCCAACTGGCGATCACTCGGGCTACTGGCGCGTTATATGCTTAACAACAACAAGTCATTACTTAACAGTCGGAGCCTAGAACCCCCCGCCAGCCATGGGCCAGACAGCATTTTTCGGACGAGCATCAGATCCCTACGCCACCGCGCGCGGCGCGCGGGTTCGGCGCTTGCTCCTGGAGCAGGTCCGGTACGCCCTGACGACCGAGCCTGCCGCCCTGGAGATCGCGCCTGACGTCCCCCCGGACAACCTGACCTACATCCGGGGACGGGTGTCGATCACCGTCGGTGCGATCGTCGTCCGCCTGAACCAGGAGGGTTTCACCGAGAGCGACCGCCTCTACGAGATGCGCGACGGCCTGGCGCAAGGTAGGCCGGTCGACCGAGGCGACCTCGAGTGGCTCAATACGATCATCGCGACGGAGAGAGGCCTGCAGACGGGGTCCTGAGGACCCCCATCGCCTGGATCGCAGCCTGCATCCAGGCAGGATCGGCCAGCCAGGTCTCGACGCCCCACAGGAGAACGACCTGCACGGGCGAGCTGCGGTAGACCTTCGCGCTGACGAGCAGGTCGCTGGTGGTGAACTCTCCGGGGTCCGACGCCCATGGCTGTGCCTGCACCTCGGTCAGCCACATGTCCTTGCCCTCGGATTTCGCAACCGCCGACCAGTAGCGGACTGCCTCTGCCTTCCACGACGTCCGCAGCGCCACGCTCGCGAACCGAAACGGTGTCGACGGGCCGTCTACATAGAGGTCGAGGCCGAGCGCATCGCCGGCCTGCAGCGTGGCCGCGGGGTGGCCGCTCGGATAGCCCTGCGTGCCTTCGAGCGCGAACGCGAGGTCCTCCTGTAGCCAGTCGACGATCACGTTCCAGCCATCGAAAGTAGTGGTCACGGCCCTGTGATCCGGGTCGAGCTGATGCGTCTCGGCGATCTCCCACTCCACCTGGTCGGGCGTGATCTGGTCGTCGCCGGTGCTCTCGTTGGCGACGTAGTCGAACGGCTCGTTCTCTATCTGCCAGGCGTAGAGCAGCGGCGAGGTCCGATAGCGCAACAACGTCGCCTCGAAGTACTGCTGATAATCGCCGCCCTCCTGTGCGAGACCGAGCTCAGGCTGCTGCCGTGGCCCTGCCCACGCCGGCTCATGCAGCTCGGGATAGAGAAAGTTGCGCGCGCCGACCGTGAGCACCACACGGGTCGGTCGCGAAGAAATGAGGTTGTGGGCCGCCACGGCATCGAGCAGCAGATCAGTGAGCGCGAAGTCCAGAGTGCCCGGGCTGGCCTCCGTGAGATCCCAATAAACGGGGAGTCGGACAAGGTCGGGGTCCGTCTCCGTGAGCAGCGTGGAGAGGTCGGTCGCGGGGTCCCGGTTCAGGTACGTGGAGATGGCCGGGCTGAAGCTGAAGCCGACCAGTGGCGGTGACGTTGCCGGCGCTGGGACCGCTTCGCCCCCAAGCAGCAGGGCGCCCACGAGCAGGCCGAGGAGGCCCGCCGAAAGTTGGCGCATGTTGGTCGCAGGTCTGGTCGCGTCTATCCCAGCGTGAATACACGGCCGGGCCGAGTTCGGTAGCTCCGCATGGGTAGTCGGCGCTTCCAGAACGTTGCTTAGTTGAGGCGGGGACCCGCAAGAGTTCGGCGCCTCGCGGGAACACCAACCCGAAGGAGGAGAGCGGTGGTGAAGTGCGACATCTGTGACAAGGAGTTCGACACCGAGGCCGCGCTCGACAAGCACAAGGCCGAGATGCACGCCGCGGAGCCCACGCAGGGTTCCATGGCGGATGAAGATCTCGAGGAGCCTGACTACAAGGTCGGAGCGGCCACTCGATAGTCGCGACGCAAAGGTCGGCGGCGACGTGCCGCCGGCTTTTTTATTCCCGCGAGACGGGCAGCTCGACCTCGAACGTCGCTCCGCCGCCAGGGGTTTCGGTGACCTTGACCCTGCCGCCGTGCGCGTCCACGACCGCGGCCACGATGGAGAGTCCGAGGCCGGCGCCGCCGCTGTCACGGCTGCGGCTCGCGTCCGCGCGGTAGAAGGGCTCGAAGACGCGCCCGGCGTCGTCGGACTTGAGGCCCGGCCCGTGATCGACGACCGCCATCGTCGCGACTCCGTCATGAGTGCTCAACGCCACCTCGATCGGGCTCTGCGGCGGCGTGTGCACCACCGCGTTGCGCACAAGGTTGCCGACTGCCTGTCGCAGGCGTATGTCGTCGCCGGAGATCACGACCGACGCCGGCGCATCGAGAGTGATGGATCGCAGCGGCGCGACCGCGTGCGCGTCCGCGACCGCGTCGCGTGCGATCGACTGCAGGTCGACCGGCGCCTTGTCCAGCGGCCGGCCCTGGCCGAGGCGAGCGAGCACCAGCATGTCGTCGACCATGAGAGACATCCGCACTGACTCCTCCTCGATCCGCCGCCGCGCGATCGAAGCGTCCTCTGGCGACTCCTCCGCGCCGCGTCTCAGCATCTCGGCGTAGCCGCGGACGGAGGTGAGCGGCGTGCGCAGCTCGTGCGAGGCGTCGGCGATGAAGCGCCGGAGCCGTTGCTCCGAGCGCGCGCGCTCGCCGAATGCAGCCTCGATTTGACTCAGCATGCCGTTGAGCGCGATGCCGAGGCGGCCGATCTCAGTGTCCCGGGTCGCCGGCTCGACCCTGCGCGTGAGATCGCCCGCGGCGATGTCCTGCGCCACGCCGGCCATACGCTGCAGCGGTCGCAGGCCGATGCGGATGATGATCAGCGCAAGCACCGCGGTCGCGGCCACGACGCCAAGGCTGATCAGTACCTCCAGCTGCAGCAGCTGACCGAGCGTCGACTCCACGTCGTTGAGCGGGATCGCCAGCACGACGTACTGTCCCCCGAACGAGTCCTCGGGCCAGATGGAGGCACGGTAGTGGCTGACGCCATTGACGCCATTCAGCGTGACGACCGCTGGATTTCTTTCGGTTCCGCTCGGCAGCGGCTTCGGCAGAACGGGAAGAGCGGTCGATGAGGACGTGCCGCCAAAGGCCAGCCGCTTGGCGTCGACCACGGTCCCGTCCGTCTGGACGCGCTCGATGATCGTGTCGGCAGGGAAGCCGGACCCCGGCGGCGGTCCGTTGCCCTGCGGCGATCCCCCAAGGCCCGCGACGGCCGCGTTGTGGCCCGTCGACAGCTGCACATCGACGCGGCCGATCAAGAAGTGCTGCAGTGCGGTGTAGGTCGCGATGTCCGCGACGAGCAGCCCGACCACGACCAGGGAGACGATGCCCAGCAGGAGGCGCCCGCTCAGAGAACGGGTCATCGGTTATGTGCGGGGCGCGCGGAGCACGTAGCCGACGCCGCGCACGGTGTGCACGAGCGGTGGGCCCTGGCGGTCGATCTTCCTGCGCAGGTAGCTGATGTAGGTCTCGAGCACGCTGGCGTCACCGCCGAAGTCGTAGTGCCACACGTGATCGAGGATCTGGCTGCGTGTGAGGACGCGCCCTGCATTGATCAGCAGGTAGCGGAGCAAGCGGTACTCAGTGGTTGTGAGGTCGATGACGCGGCCTCCGCGCCTCACCTCGTGCGCCTCGTCGTCGAGCTCCAGGTCCGCCAGCTGCAGGTGGCCGCTCTCTTCCCCGGCCGCGCCATGCCGGCGAAGAACGACGCGCACGCGCGCGACGAGCTCTTCGATGCTGAACGGCTTGGTGACATAGTCGTCGCCGCCGACGGTCAGTCCGTGCACCTTGTCCTCGGTCGCGTCGCGGGCGGTGAGGAAGATGATGGGCACGCGACGCCCGGCGCTGTTCAGGCGCCGCAGCACCTCGAGGCCGTCGATGTCAGGCAGCATCACGTCGAGAATCACGAGCGCGGGCGAGAACTGGCTGACGGCTGTGAGTGCCGCTCGGCCGGTGGCTGCCGTTTTCACCGAGAAGCCTTCATAGCGAAGGGCCATCGAGACGAGCTCGGTGATGTTCGGCTCGTCGTCGACGACGAGAACGCGGGCTCCGTTCTGGACAGCGTTCGCTTGCTGTGCCGGCCGCTGGTTCACGTCTTGATATTGGGCGAGTTTCCTGAGAGTTTGCTGGGAGAAGGCTGGGGACATCCTATGGAACCGGCCAGCGGGCCGAGCGAAACACAGTGCCGTCCCGGCCGACCAGTCGGGCGGGCAGTTTGTGCTCGTCGAGCCAAGCGGTTGCCGCATCGCTCATGACGATGGCGGCCGTGGACGCGATGTTTGCGTCCACGCACGAGCCGGCGACGACGGTAGCCGTGCGCCACCGCCCGGATGCGGGCAGACCCGTGGCCGGGTCGACGATGTGGTGCAGCTCGATCCCGCCGCGCACCCACCTGCGCACCGTGGTGCTGGACGTGGCGATGGCGCCATCGATGATGGCGATCGTCTCCTCGCCGCGGTCGATGACCGCGCCGCTGTCCTCGCTGACCTGGATCTTCCAGCCGCCCGCCGGCGCCTCGCCCGCCACGGCGATGTCACCGCCGAGACTTACGAGGACGCCTCCGCCGCCCGCTGCTTCCAGCGCGGCCGCTGCCGCCAGGTCCGCGGCCAGCGCCTTCGCCGTGCTGCCCAGGTCCAGCTCGACCCCGCGCGGCAACCACAACATCCGCGAATGCTCGTGATAGCGGATGGCTCGCCAACCCGGGATCCGCACCGCGACCAGGGCGGGAGCTGGCCCGTCAGCGGGCATGGACGAGAAGTCGGTGCCGTAGCCCGAGAGACGCACGGCCATGCCCACCGTCGGGTCGACAGCGCCTTGGGTCACGCGGGCTCCTCGCAGCGCTTCTGAGATTGCCCGGCCGAGGAGCGGGCTGAGGACCATCTCGCGTTCGGGCGACGCGTTGATTCGCGACAGCTCGCTATCGGCCCGGAAGCGGCTGGCGGCGGCATCCATCTCACGAAGGCACCGGTCGGCAGCCGCTTTGGCGGAGGCCAGCCGCGCTGAACGGGTCACGACCACCCGGACCGAGACGCCGAGGGCGCGATCGTCCGCGATGCCAAGCTCGGTCATCGCGCTCGCTGCATCGGCGCCGGGTCGACCGGGTCCTCGATGAGGCGGTACACGACAGCGAATCCGGCGGCGCCAATACAAGCGCACGTCAGCGCGAAGAACCACACCGCCCAGGCGTCCGTGCCGGTGCCGAGACCATGGACCACGGCGACCGGCCAGGCTGCGTACGCGACCCAGTGGATGAACTTCCAGGTCCGGTTGCCGATCGACGCGCGAAGCAGGCTCGAAACGATTAGGGCCACGAACAGCTCCATCGCGATGGTGCCGAGGCCAAGCCAGAAGGTGCGGTAGTAGGACGAGAAAGGAACGATCGCCGAGACCCAGCCCAGATTGGTGAATGGATCAACGACTGCGGTCACGATGTGCAGGGCCAGGAAAGCCACCGTGACAAGCGCAAGGTTCCGGTGAAACCCCGTCGTGAGGAATCGCGGCCGGCCGGCGAATCGATATCTCAAGCTCGACAGCACGCCCAGCACCAGCACCGCTGTGAGCAACACGAGGCTCACTGCGCCTGCGCCGCGCGCCGTGTACCAGAGGAGCTGGTCCGGCATCAGGAACCGCCGGTGACGGCCACCGCCGAGCCAGAGGTCGAGGAGCTGACGGACCCGGCCGAAAGTCCGGACGAAGTGCTGCCCGTCGAGGCGAGGGCGGAGGAATCGGACGCGGTCGTGGTGGCCGCGTGGCCGGGAATCGTCTGCGCGCTCACGTAACCAAGCGCACCGACGCCCGCCATTGCGACGAGCACTGATCCGGCGGTCAGCTGGCGAAGGAGGCGGTAGGTGCCGGCCGTGGCGGCGAGCTTCTGCTGGATGCGTTCGGCTGATTGCATGCCCGCAGGATGCCGGTCGGGCCTGAAGCCGTCCTGTGAGGAGGCTGAGACATTCCTGAGAGCCGATCCTTGGCGACTTCTAAGCCAGCTCTCAAAGGGCGTTGAGGCTTGCTGGTCAGTCTCATCCTCGCGGTCACGAGACCGACACACATATAAGGAGAGAGACATCGACATGATTGGCATCAGGAAAGGAGTGCTCGCGGCGGTGGCCGCGGGCTCGCTCGTCTTAGGAGGGATTGGCGGGGCCGTGCTATACGCGGCGACCACGATCAGCGCGTCAGCCGCAAGCAACTCGAGCGCCTCGTTGACGGCGGCGGCCTCGCCCGCGCCGGCGACCGGCAAGTTCGTCCCGAACGAGGACCCGACCCACGAGGCAGGCGAGAGCGCCGCTCGCGAAGCGCAGGAGAACGCCGGCCAGGTCCCGACAGTCCCCTAGTCCCCGTCCACCCAGTGTTCAAGGAGAGCCGGTGAAATGCCGGCTCTTCTATTTCGCCCCGCCTTCGACTCGGGCGTGCCAGTGCCGGCACTCGAGCTCGATATGTGCAGTTTTGGAGTGCGAGTGCCGGCACTCGCGGGATCAGCCGAACATCTGACGAGCCACGAACAGGACGTTCGCCGGGCGTTCGGCGAGGCGGCGGATGTACCAGCCGTACCACGCCGGCCCGTACGCGATTAGCTGCCGGGCGGTGTAGCCCTCGGCCGCGAGCTTGACGAGCTGATCGGTCTGAATGCCGTAGAGCATGTTGACCTCGACCCTGGCCTTCTCGATGCCGAGGGCCTCAGCGAAGCTGGCGATGCGGCGGACCATCGGCACGTCGTGCGTGCCGAGCACGAGGCGGAGCTTGCCCCGCTTGACCTCGGGCAGCATGAACGTGCTCAAGGCGAGATAGTTCGCGTCGACATCCCGCTTCGCCGGAAACGCCTTGTCCGGCGGTTCGGCGTACGCGCCCTTGACCAGGCGGATCGTCGGCTCGAGCGGGAGCAGCCTGCCGACGTCGGCGGCCGTCCGGTACAGGTAAGCCTGCATCGCCAAGCCGACGTGCTCATGTTTCTTGCGGACGGCGGTGTAGAGGTCGAGGGTCGTCTCGGTGTAGGCGCTTCCCTCCATGTCGATCCACAGCCAGCCTTTCGCGTCCTCGGCGGCGGCGGCAAGTCGCATCAGGTTGGCGAGGGCGGCCTCGGCGTCGATGTCGAGACCGACGTGCGTCGGCTTTACCGAGACGACCGGATCGACACCGGCTTCGACGGCTTTCGTGAGCACCATCTCGAAGTGCTGTACGACCTCCGCGGCCTCGGCGAGGTCGGTGATGTTCTCGCCCAGGGGCGTGAAGAGCGCGCCGACCTGTCTGGGTTTGAATTCCACGGCCACCTTCAGCGCGTCGGCGAACTCCTCACCGGGCATGAAGCGCTTCACGGCCTTCCGGACGAAGCCCCACTTCGGTACGTGCGCCGCCAGCCAGGGGTTGGTCGCGCACCACAGCAACAGCCCCCTCATCGGGCGTGATGGTAAATCGCCGGGAACCGTTACCTGGAGGCCGGCAGACGGACCGTGAAGGTGCTTCCTTTTCCGAGCTCGCTCTCGACCGAGATCGACCCGCCCATCAGGTGCACAAGGCGACGGCTGATCGAGAGACCCAGGCCTATCCCGCCGGGCGCGTGGTTGCCGCCCTGGAAGAACTCTTCGAAGATCTTCGCGAGGTCCTCCCGTGAGATTCCGTCGCCCGTGTCGGCGACGGCGATCGCCACCGAGTCACCGTCCTTGCGCGCCGACACTGTGATCGTGCCGGCGTGCGTGTGCCGGATGGCGTTGGACAGCAGGTTGAGCAGCACCTGGGTGAGGTGGCGAGCGTCAGCCCGAGCGTTGATGCCCGCGGGCAGCTCGGTGTTCAGCGTCAGGCTCTGTGCGCTCGCCATCGGCCGCACTTGCTCGACCGCCTGCGGCACGACGCTGTCCACGGCCACGATCGTGAGCACCATTCCGGCACGCCCGGCATCGAGCTTCGCCATGTCAAGTGAGTCGTTGGCGAGCTGCAGCAGGTGGTCGCCCGCGGCCTTGATGTTGCCGACGTACCGGCGCTGCTTCTCGGTCAGCTCGCCCACGCGTGGATCGGTGAGCAGCTGCGCGAAACCGAGAATGGAGTTGAGAGGTGTCCGCACTTCGTGGTTCATCATCGCCATGAGGCGCGACTTGGCCTCACTGTCGCGCTGGGCCTCCTCGGCGCGGCGCTGGTCGGTGACATCACGCACGATCGTGACGAGGCGGGCGACCCCATCCTCGGTCACGCGGATGATCGACGCCTCGATGTCCCGCCTGCGGCCATCCTTCCTCACCAGCGCCGAGTCGACGTGGATCACGGGGTCCCCCGACCTGTAGCGGGCGGCGAGCGTTCGCTGAAACTCCTCCCGCTCGTCCGCCGGCACCAGGTCGTACAGAGTGGGCAGGGCCCGCAGCTCCGCCTCCGTGTAGCCGGTCATCTCGAGGTACGCCTCGTTCGAGCTGACGTACCGCCCGTCCTGCGTCGTGACCAGCCCCTCGCCGACGTCACTCAACGCCGCCAGCAGCGACGCCTGCCGCTCCGCCTGCAGCAGGCGGTCGGTGACGTCGGTCAGGATCACCGAGACGCCGGCGACGGCTCCCTCGGAGTTGCGGATCGGGCTCAGGACTCCCTCGAGGTATCGGTCGGGGTCGGTCAGGTGGATCAGCCCCGTCACAGGCTCGCCGGCGATGGCGCGCGCGAGGAACTCGACCGCTTCCGGCCGGCCCTGGAGGACCTCGGCCATGTCGCGTCCGATCATCGCCTCCGGCGTGACGTCCAGGACGGCGAGCCCGCTTCCCTGCGCGAGCGTGATCACGCCCCTGGTGTCGGCGGCGAGAAGGATCACATGCGCGCTGGACACGACCGCCTCGAGCCGCTCGCGGCTTTCCTTGAGGCGATCGCGCATCGTCAGGTCGCGTATGAAACACGCGACCAGGCGCGCTTCCTCAGGCAAGTCGGTGACCGCGATCTCGATCGGGAACTCGGTGCCGTCGGAGCGCAGGCCGGTCGCCTCGAACATCTTGCCCGCGTACTCGGCGCTGTTGGCCTCGAGGCCGGCGCGATTCCAGCGCTTGAAGGCCTCGAGATGCTTGGACGCCAGCAGGATCATGGCCGAGCGTCCGACAGCCTCGGCCCGCGGGCGCAGGAAGGCGCGCTCGGCCGCGGGGTTGAAGTCCACGATGTTGCCGTCGACGTCGAAGACGACGATCGGGTCGGGGGCGGACTCCATCACTGCCCGGGTGCGCTGCTCACTCGCCTTGATGCGTCGAGTCGTGCGGGCCCGTTCCAGCGCGGCCGCAGTAAACGCCGCAACCATTTCCAGCGTCCGCGCGTCTGTTTCGTCAAATGCGTTCGGCCGTCTGGACATGAGCTGCACCACGCCGATGACCTCACCGTTATTGACGAGCGGCGTCGCAATCGCAGCCCCGAACCTGAACTCACGCGCGGTCTTGCGATGTGCCCGCGGATCTTTCTGGACATCGGCGGACCGCTGGGTGTTCCCGCTGCGAAAGCAAGCACCCGCCAGGCTTGCGTTGATCGGCAGCCGAAACCCGACCTCGAGCTCGTTCATGCCGGCGATCGCGGTCACGGCCAGCTCGTCGCCTTCCGGCAGCATCACGGCCACGCCGCAATCGCCCACAAGGCGAACGACTCGCTCCGCCAGCGCGCTGAGCATGCCCTGCAGGTCGTGTTCAGCCGCCGCGATGTCGCGCTGGGCCTCGATGATCTCCCCCAGCCGCTGCTGTTCCGAACGCAGGATCGCCTCCGCCTTGCGCTCCTCCGTGAGGTCGACCACGTGGGTCAGGATGTACGGCGGCACCCCCTCCTTGCGGATCAGCGAGGTGGTGACGCGGGCCCAGATGTGGTGACCATCTTTGTGGATGACACGGAGCTTCGCGCTGATCACCGTGGAGTCCTCAGCGGTGGGAAGACGAGACAGCGCGCTTACGGTTGCGCCGAGATCGTCGGCGACGACGAGCGAGCGCCCGTCCAGGCCGACGGCCTCTTCCTGCGAGTAACCGAACAGCTCGGTATAGGCCGGGTTCACGCGCTCGACGACGCCCCTCATGTCGGTCATCGCCATGGCGACCCCGGAGGCTAGAAAGGCGCCACTGAAGAGCTGCTCGCTTTCGCGTAACGCCTCCGCCGCGCGCGCCCGTCCTATCGCCTCGCCCGCGAACCCGGCCAGCAGCTCGAGCGTGGCAGGAGTGCCCTCAGGAAAATCGCCGCGACGCGGCGATTGGAGCTGCAGGCCGCCAATGACCGTGCCCTCGTGACGGATGGGCGCCATCAACAGAGAGCGAATACCGGCGGTCTCAAATATCTCCTTGCCGCATCGGTCATCGACCAGAGTGTCGGCCGTCCACTGCGATACGCCCTCCTCGGCGCATCCGTTAACGGGATTCCCCTTCCGTGGTAGGCGTTTGCCCTCCAGCTCGGCGCCGAACCCGGCGCATGCGGCGATCACCACCTCGTCGCCTTCGATCATCTGCACCGCCGCTCCCGGTCCGCCTGTCAGGTCCAGCGCACGTTCAGCGACAAGCCGGATGGCCTGGCTCGCGTCGAAGTCGAGCGCACCGAGCTGCGTCTGCAGCTCGATGAGCGCGTGCAGCCGCTCGGCGTCGTGGCGCTGCTTGTCTTCGGCGGCTTTCAGGCGTGTGATGTCGATCGAGCTCGTCACGACCACCTCGACCTCACCGTTTTCGTCGAAGACAGGCACTGCGTCGACGTACGCCCAGCGGAATGCGGGGCCGCCGTAGCCGACGATCGTGCCCCGCACCGGGGCCTTGGTCGCCAGCGCGCGCGCAAACGGGCGCTCGTCGGCGGGGATCGGGGTTCCGTCCTCCCGCACCAGCGGGATTGCGCGCTCGCGCACGCCGACGAGTCGTTCGCGACCCAGCGCCGTCTCGGCCGCGCTGTTGTGCTGGATGGCCTTGCCGTCGCGCCCGTAGACGACGACCATCACGGGCAGCGCCTCGTAGATCTGGGCGACGCTGCGGGCCTGACGCTTGACCTCCGATGCGAGCCGCGCGCTCTCGAGCGCGGGCGCGATGATCGCGGCCAGCAGCGACAGGAACAGCGCGTCCGCGGTGTCGTACTGGTGGTCGGCGTAGCTGAGCACCGCCAGGGTGCCCACAGGCCGGCCGTCGACAAGCAGCGGGACGGCCACCTGCGCCGAGATGTTGTGAGTGCGCCCCCACGTTGTGGTCCTGCCGGACGTCTTGTAGTCGTTCATGACCACCGGATGCCCGCTCTTGAAGGCGCCGCTGATGGCAGTCGGCGCGTTGGCCGCTATCAGCGCCTCCATGTCCCCGCCGGTCCCCACTGAGGCAAGCAGCAGGAACGAGTTCGTGGCCGGCTCGTACCAGCGCAGGACCGCGCCCTCGCCACCCGCAACCTGGCGGGCTCGTTCCACGACCAGGTTGGCCAGCCGGTCCGGGTCGCTGACCCCACCGGCGGCAACGGCTACATCGTGAAGTGCCGCCATCGCTGCGGGATGAAGTTCAGGCCCGATCGTCCGTTTTCCCACCCTGGCTCCTACCCCGCCGTCCCCGGACGTATTATATTACGTATCGCACCATATTGCAATGTCATCGAAGATGATCAGCGCGAAGAAGTTTCACGCTAAAGCAGGCCGTCCGCGCAATCCAGAGGTAGATAGCGCCCTGCTGGATGCCGCGTTGGAGGTGTTCCTCGAGCGCGGCTACCACAACGCGAGCCTCGCCGAGATCGCCCGGCGCGCCGGCGTCGGCACGCCTGCGATCTACCGGCGGTGGAAATCGAAGGTGGACGTCGCGATCGACGTGGTTCGGCGCGAGTCCGAGCCGGAGCCCATTCCCGACACCGGCTCGATCCGTCGCGACCTTGTTTCGTTCATGCGCCAGCGCATCAAGATGTTCGGCGGCCACTTGTTCCACTACCTCTACGTTCCAGTGCTCACAGAGCCAGGTTTTGCCGCGCAGGTCGGGGCCAGCTTCTTCGACTATCGCCGTCCTCTCCGGCGGCGGGTTCAGCAGGCGATCGCTGCCGGCGAGCTCCGGCCAGGCACCGACCCCGATCGCATGATCGACATGCTCGTGGGCACCATCGTCATGCCGCTCCTGTTCTCCTCGCCGATCCCTTCCCGCTCCGACGCCGAGGCGATCGTCGACCAGGCCCTGGCCGGGTTCGCGGCCGCCGGTGCCACACCTCGGGCGAATCGATCGCGAACCAGAGGGTCAGCTCGTGGTCGCTGAGCGCGGCGTCGTCCTCATCGTCGAGGACTCGCCCGAGCTGGCCGAGCTGATGTCCGCCATCGTGGAGCGCGAGGGCTTCACCGGCGTCGCCGCCGGCAGCGCCGCCGAGGCGCGCGCCGCCTACCAGCGTCACCGGCCCGTGGCTGTTCTGCTCGACTGGGTGCTGCCCGACGCGCCGGGCACCGAGTTGTGCCGCGAGCTGCGTGCGCAGGACCCGGAGCTGACGGTCATCTTTGTCAGCGGTCGCAACGACGAGACGAGCATGGCGCGCGGGCTCGACGCCGGCGCCGACGACTATGTCGCCAAGCCTGTGCGGGAGGGCGAGCTCGTCGCGCGGCTGGAGGCGCAGCTGCGGAAGACCGCCCGTCTGCGTGACAATTTCGCCGCGCCGAGCGCGGACGCGCCGGAGCGGACGCTTCGATTCGGCGAAGTGGAGATCGACACCCTCGCTCGGCGGGTCAGCGTGAGCGGGCGGCCCGCCAGGCTCGGACCACTCGAGTACAGGCTGTTCGAGTACCTCGCCCGCAACGCCGGCGTTGCGGTCTCGCGCGACCAGATCCTCAGCGAGGTCTACGGCATCGACGCCGACATCGGCACTGAGCGCGTCGACCTCCTGGTCAGGCGGCTCCGGTTGAAGCTCGGGGAGTACCCGGACACGGGCGGTCACATCACCGCCCATCCCGGATATGGCTACCTGCTGGAGCGGCGAGGCTCAACCGGCTGAGCTCCGCTTCGGCCGGCTCGTTCAGCACGCGCGACAGGAAGAGACCGACCAGATCCGGGTCCCACTGCGTGCCCGCCCCCCGCCGCAGCTCGGCAATCGCTTCCGCCGATGACATCGCGTGTCGATACGGCCGGTCGCTGGTCATCGCGTCGTATGCGTCGCAGATCGCAACGATCATCGCGGCCTGCGGAATCTCCGCTCCGGCGAGACCGTCGGGATAACCGGTTCCATCGAAGCGTTCGTGGTGGTGCTTGATGATCGGCACGACGTTGCACGCTGATCTCAGCTCGCGAGCGATCTCGACGCCGATCGCCACGTGCCGGCGCATCAGGCCGGCCTCGCGTCCGTCGAGCGGTCCCGGCTTGAGCAGCACCGCGTCGGCCACGCCGATCTTGCCGATGTCGTGCACGATGCCGCCGAAATAGATCGCGTCGAGGGCCGGGCCGCTGAGCCTCGCAGCCTCGCCCAGCGCCCGTGCTCCTCGAGCCACCCGCTCCACATGAGCCTCCGTTCCGCCGTCTTTGGCCTCGCCGATCTTGGCGAACGCCGCCATCACGTGCTCCGCGTCGTCGAGCTTGTCGTAGACCTCCTTCGTCTTGATCAGCGTCACCACCCGCGCCATGAGCTCGTTGCGATCGATCGGCTTGGCTAGAAAGTCGTCGGCTCCTACCTGCAGCGCGCGGACGCGGTCGTCCACTGTGTTGAGCGAGGTCACCAGCACCACCGGCAGCAGGCGGTTCGACGGGTCGGACTTGATGCGCCTGCAAACCTCGAATCCATCGATGCCGGGCATCACGACATCGAGCAGGACCAGGTCGGGGCGGCCCGCGGCGATCGCGTCGAGCGCCTCGAAGCCGTTGTGCGCCAGCACGAGCTCGCACTCGGTGCCAGTCAGGTAGGCGCCCAGCAGCTCGAGGTTCAGCTCCTGGTCGTCGACGGCGAGCACGCGAGCCATCGCGGCAATTCCAGCAGTGCGGTTTTTCACTCCGCTGTCGGGGCACCGTCATTCCCACGTCATGCCGGTGTCGGCCGCCCATCGACCTGTTCGCACTTGAGCCGCGGGCGACAAACCGTCGCCGTGACCCCGATTCGAAGGCGCGGCGACGCCGGCAAGCAACCGGCCTCCGCGAATCTCAAGCGCCGTGTCGCTGCTCGACGCCGACGTGCTTCTTGCCGCCCGCCAGCGTGCGGTCAGGTTGAGCACCGTTTCCGGTCGGAGCTCGGCTTCGAGCTGGCGCCCCTTAGTCGTTGCCGGCTCTATTGCCGGCGCGCTCGCGGTGGGGATCACGATCTGGCTCGGCTTCAAGATCGGCGGCGACACCATCACCACGGCGGTGAGCGACATCGGCCAGGCGGCCCCCGCTCTGGCCGCAGGCGCCAGCTGCGCGATCGCCGCCTGGCGTGCGGCCGGGCGCCTGCGCTGGGCCTGGGGTTTGCTCGGCGCATCGGCCGTGAGCTGGGGCCTCGGCGAGGTGGTCTGGTCCTACTACACCGTCGTCGCCGGCGTGGCGGTTCCGTTTCCGTCGGCCGCCGACGTTGGATTCCTGAGCGCGGTCCCGTTCGCGATCGCCGGCGTGCTCGCGTTTCCGACCGCTCCCGAACGCGGCACGACTCGCGCCCGCGCGGTGTTGGACGGCGCGCTCGTTGCGCTGTCCCTGCTGTTTGTCAGCTGGGCGCTGGGACTCGGCCAGATCTACCACCAGTCACAGAGCTCGCTGCTCGCGCAGTGGATAGGCCTCGCCTATCCGATCGGCGACATCGTCATCCTGACCGTCCTCTTCGTCGCCTACCGCCGGTCACCGGCGACCCAGCGCGGCCGGCTCGCTTTCCTGGTGGTCGGCCTGGCCGCCAATGCGGTGTCGGACAGCGCTTTCGCGTTCCTGACCGCCAGCGGCAGCTTCCTCACGTCGAGCTACCTGTGGAGCGCCGGCTGGATCTACGGCTACTCGCTGGTCGCGCTAGCGCCTCTGTGGCCGCAGCGATCGACGGATGGCGTCGCGGCCGAGGATGCGATCTCGCTCTCGAGGGCGATGCTGCCGTGGGCCGGCCTCGTGGCCGTGGTCGTGACCACGGTGGTGCTGGTGGCGACGGACAGCAGCCTCGACACCTTCCTCGCTTTCCCAGGCGCGGGCCTGGTGGCCGTGCTCATGGCCAGCCAGGCGCTGTCCTACAAGGACTCGCTGGCGCTGCTCGCCGAGAGCCGGCGCGCCGAAGCAAGGCTGCAGGAGCGGACGACGATGCTCAACCAGGTCATCGACCACGCGCCGCAGGGTGTGGCGCGCATCGGGTTGGATCGCCGCATCACCAACTCGAACCCGCGGCTCGCTGTGCAGTTGAATGCGACCGAGCGAACCGTGGTGGGCTCGGCGCTCTCAGACTTCATCGAACCTGATGAGGTGGCCCGAGTCTTCGACACGCTGGCCGCCTCCGACGGGCTCGATTCAGACACTGTCGACGCCGTCAGTTTCGCCAGGCGCGCCGACGGAAGCCGCTTCTGGCTCGACTGGAGCGTCACGGCTGTGCGCTCCGTCAGCGGGCGCATCGAGTTCTACCTGGCGATGTTCGACGACGTCACCGCTCGACACGAGGCAGAGGAGACGCAGCTCGCGAACCTTGCGCAGCTCGAAAAGCTGAACCGGCTGAAGAGCGAGTTCGTATCGATGGTCAGCCACGAGTTCCGCACGGCGCTTGTCGGCATCCAGGGTTTCAGCGAGTTGCTGCGTGACGACGAGATGGCAGCGTCTGAGGTGCACTCGGTCGCCGCTGACATCAACAACGACGCGCAACGCCTGAATCGCATGATCACCGAGATGCTCGACCTCGACCGCATGGAGGCGGGCAAGATCAGGCTCGAGCTGCGGCCGCTCGACCTGAATGCCCTGGTGCGCGGTGCGGTCGAACGCGCGCGCATGTCGACCGGCAATCACACGATCAAGACTGAGCTCGATGAAGCGCTGCCGTATGTGTCAGGAGACCCCGACCGCCTCATCGAAGTCGTCACCAACCTGCTGAGCAACGCGGTCAAGTACTCGCCCAACGGTGGCGAGATCCGCGTGACCACCCGGCTTGAAGGCGCGCAGGCCATGGTCAGCGTGCTCGACCACGGGCGCGGGATTCCGACCGAGTTCATCAGCCGGCTCTTCGGCCGCTACGAGCGATTCGAGGACAAGCACGCGGGCAAGATCATCGGCACCGGGCTGGGGCTCGCCATCACCCGGCAGATCGTGGAGATGCACGGCGGCCGGATCGGGGTGGAGAGCACCGTCGGCAAGGGGTCCGAGTTCGCCTTCACGATTCCGCTCGCGCAGTCGCCGCACCGGGCGACACACCTGTAGAGAGGTCTCTGGTCTAGGTCGCCACGTGGCACGCGGCATCGTGCGCCGGGCGCAGCGGCCGCAGCAGCGGGGTCTCGTTCGAGCATCGCTCGATCGCGTACGGACAGCGGTAGCGGAAACGGCAGCCTTCGCCAGGATCGATCACGCGCGGGGGCTCGGCCACCTCCGAGGTCGCAGGCAGGGAGATAGGGGCGCGAGGGTCGGGCACAGCAGAGAGCAGCAGCTGCGTGTACGGATGCTTGGGGTTGGCCAGCACGTCCTCCACAGGGCCGCTCTCGGCGATGCGCCCTGCGTACATGACGATGATGCGGTCGGCGACGTACCTCGCTCCGGCGATGTCGTGCGTGATGTAGAGGAACGAGATGCCTTCGGTGCGGCGCAGGTCGGCCATCAGGTTGAGCACACCGATGCGCACCGAGACGTCGAGCATCGACACCGGCTCGTCGGCGAGGATGAGCTCCGGCCGGCACGCGAGTGCCTGGGCGAAACCGATGCGCTGGCGCTGACCGCCGCTCAGCTGGTGCGGGTATTTGTTTAGAAACTCGCGCGGCGGTTGCAGCCCGACCGACTTCAAGATCCGCTCCGCCTCCTGCTCACGCTCGCTCGAAGACAGCTCCGGCCGGTGGAGCTTGAGCGCGCGGATCACCCCGTGCGAGACGCGGTAGACCGGGCTCAGCGACCCGTACGGGTCCTGGAACACCATCGGCACGCGGCCCGCGTACCCGAGTCGATCCCGGCGAGACGTCATCGCCGACAGCGGGCGCCCGTGGTACACGATCTCGCCGCGGGTCGGTTTGTAGACGCGGGCAAGCAGCCGCGCCACCGTGCTCTTGCCGCTGCCGCTTTCGCCGACGAGCGCGACGATCTCGTTGCGACGGACCACGAGGTCGACGTCGTCCACGGCGTGGAGGAAGCGGCGCGACAGAGGTCCGCCGATGCGGAAATGTCTGGTTAGCCCGGCGGCCTCGATGATCGGCTCCGAGGTCACCGCGTTGGGAAGCCCGGCGCGCTCAGTCGCCATCCGCGTTCATCCCCACGAAATCGGAGGCTTCGCCGAGATTTCGTGGGGACCCCTCATCAAAGAGGTGGCACCGCACCTGCACTCCCTCGCGCTCGTGAAAGCGAGGCTCCGTGGTCTTGCAGTGAGGCATCACCTTTGGGCACCGCGGGTGGAAGCGGCAACCGGAAGGCGGATGCGCGAGCTCGGGCGGGGTGCCTGGGATGCCCTGGAGCGGAAGGCGCTCACCCTTGATCGAGGGGAACGAGCTAAGAAGGCCCGACGAGTAGGGATGCCGGGGTTGGGCGAAAACGGTCTGGGTCGGCCCCACCTCCATGACCTGCCCTGCGTACATCACAGCGAGCCGGTCCGAGAAATGGCTCACGAGCGACATGTCATGCGTGACGAAGATGGCCGCGAAGCCGATCTTCCGCTGCAGCTCCTTGATTTGCAGCATGAGTGACCGCTGCGCGACGACGTCGAGAGCCGACGTCGGCTCGTCCATGATGACGAGCTCGGGCGTGAACACCAGCGCCATCGCGATCATCGAGCGCTGGCGCATTCCGCCGCTGAGCTGATGGGGGAAGCTCTTGAGGTGCACGGGGTCGATGCCGACCAGCCGCATCACCTCCTCCGACCTCGCCCGCACGTCGCGCTGGGGCATTCGGCGGTGAGCGAGAATCGCGTCGCTCAGCTGCGCGCCGATCGTCATCACCGGGTTGAGTGCGTTCATCGCGCTCTGCATGACCACCGAGTAGTTCTGCCAGCGGATGTGGCGCAGGTCCTCGTCGCCCATGGTCACCATGTCGTCACCGCGAAATCGGATGGAGCCTGACGCGATCTCGGCCGGCGGTGCGAGCAGCCGCGCGATGGCGAACAGGAGCGTCGATTTCCCACAGCCCGACTCGCCGACGATGCCGAGAAACTCTCCAGCCGCGAGGTCCAGCGAGACACGGTCCACGGCCCGCACCGGTTCTCGCTCGGATCGGTACTCGACCACCAGGTCCCTGATTTCGAGGATCGGCTTGGTCGCGATCACGCCTTCGCCCTCTTCGCCGCACGCAGGGCAGGGTTGCTGACCTCGTCGAACGCGTAGTTGATGAGTGCGAACGCCCCGCCAAGCAGGGCGATGCAGATGCCTGGCGCAAGCACCCACAGCGGCGCTCCCGCCAGCAGGGCGCCGTTGTGCTCCGCCCAGAACAGCATCGTGCCCCAGCTCAGGTCGTTGTTGTCACCGAGACCAAGAAACTGCAGTCCAGCCGCCGCCAGCACCGCGTACAGCGCTGCCCCAAGAAAGATGGCGACGATCAGAGAGGTCATGTTGGGCAGGACCTCGAACACGATCGTGTACGACGTCCGCTCGCCCCGCACACGCGCGGCTTCCAGGAAGTCGCGGTTTCTCAACGAAAGCGCTTGCGATCGAAGCTGGCGCGCGCCGTACGACCAACCGGTGATCGTGATGACGGCGATCAGCGTCCACACGCCGTGGCTCTGAACATAGGCCGCGATCACGAGCATCAGCGGCAGCGTGGGGATGACCAGGAACACGTCGGTGAAAAGGTTCAACACGTGGTCCCACAGGCCGCCTAGGTACGCGGCCGTGACCCCAATGAGGACTGATGCCAGCGTGGCCAGCGCGCCCGCCACGATTGCGAGCAGCAGCGACTCGCGTGTGCTCCAGATGAGCTGCGAGAAGATGTCCTGTCCGTTACCGGTGGTGCCGAGGAGGTGCTGCGCGGACGGCCCCAGCAGCTGGTCGAAAGCGAGCGAGTGAGGGTCGTACGGGGCGAGAAGCGGGGCGAAGATCGCCACCAGAGCGAAGACACCCAGGATGGCCAGGCCCCCCAGCGCCTTACGGTTCGAAAGCAGGCCGGAGGCCACGGCCCCGAGAACACCTGCTCGCGGCTCTGCCGGTTCAACCAGCTCCTGCGCGGTGACTATCGGGATGGCCATCGCTACCCGGCCTCGCGCGTCCTTGGATCGAGTACGGCGGTGAGGACGTCGGCGAAGAGCACCGCCACGAGCACCGCCAGCGTGATCATCAGGAACAGGGCTTGCATGAGGGCGAAGTCCTCGTTGTCGACAGCCTGCAGCAGCATGAACCCGAGCCCGGGATAGTTGAAGACGATCTCGACCAGGATGGCCCCGCTGATCACGAACCCGAGCGACATCGCGAAGCCGGTCAGGTTCGGAAGGATCGCGTTGCGGCCGGCGTACATGAACATGATCCGCATGGGCGACAGGCCTTTCGCGCGAGCCATCTTCACGTAGTCCTCGGCGAGCGTTGTGATCATCGTGTTGCGCATCGTGAGGATCCAGCCGCCGATCGACGTGATCACGATGGTCAGGGCCGGCAGGAACGCATGCGCTATGACCTGGCCTACGAAGTCCCACGACAGGTTGATCTGCGATGTCAGGTCGTACGCGAAGCCAAGCGGAAACCAGTTGAGCGTCAACGAGAAGATCAGGAGGCAGAAGAGCGCGATCCAGAAATACGGAAAGGCGGAGATCACGATGAAAACCGGTGGCAGGATGGCGTCGAACAGTCCGCCCCGGCGCCACGCCGCGAGCATGCCGATGAGGGTGCCCAGCACAAAGGCGATGACAGTCGCCGTGCCGACGAGGCCGACCGTCCAGGGAAGGGCCTGCATGACCACCGTCGCGACGGAGAGCGGGAAGTAGCTCACGGAGACGCCCAGTTCGCCCCGCAGCGTGTTACCGATGTACTCGAGGTACTGCTGGACCACGCTCTGGTCGGTGTGAATGCCAAGAGCGACCTCCATCGCCTTCACGGCCTGCGGGCTGACGTGTCCGTGGAAACGCACCAGCAACGCCTCCGCGGGGCTGCCTGGCATCAGCCGCGGCAGGAGGAAGTTGACGGTCAGCGCCGCCCACAGCGTGACGATGAAGAATTCGAGCCGGCGAACCAGGTACCACATGCTGCGATCAGCCTAGTGCGGGGGCGGGAGGCCGGCGCCCGGCCTCCCAGCCGTTTGCGCTAAGAGCCCGTCTGGTACAGGTGCAGGAGGACCACCTCCCAGTCAGGGAGGTTCCACGGCGCAGGCGCCGCGTATGGGTCGTCCGGGGTGGGCCAGCCGCCGAAGCTCTTGGTGCTCCATTCGTACCAGGCCACGCCTTCAGTGACCGGAATCACCGGGACGTCCTCGAGCATGGTGCCTTCGATCTGCTTCAGGATCGAGTGCTGCTTGGCCGAGTCGGTGGTGGCGCCGAACTGGTCGAACAGCGTGTCGACCGCGGAGTTCTTGTAGCGCCCGTAATCACCGGAGGCGGTCTGGCCTATGTCGGCGCTGGTCACGCTGTCGATGGAGTTGCGCAGCTCGTAGTACGGCGTCGGCCCCGGCAGCGTCGAGAGCGACCCGTACGCGAGGTCGAAGTTGCCGGTGAATAGGTTGTTGAAGTAGTCGTTGCTGTTCTGGTCCTTGACCGTCAGATCGACGCCGATCTGCTTCAAGTTGTCGGCGATCACCTGGAGCGACGCATCCCAGTCGGTGTAGCCCGCGATCGTGATGATGGTGAACGAGAGGGTGTGGCCGGAGCTGTCCGCCATGATCCCGGAGCTGTTCTTGGTGAAGCCGGCCCCCTGCAGAAGCGAGGTCGCCTTGGCCGCATCGAACTTGTAGCCGTACTTCTTGACTGCGTCGTTGTCGAGCCAGGAGTTGAAGGTCGGGGTCAGCACGCCGGTCTGGTTGCCCGCCGGCTCATACCCGGTCTCGCCCTTCTTGGAGACGCTGTCTCGGTCGATGCCGTAGGCAAACGCCTGGCGGACTGCCTTCTTGTCGAACGGTGCCCGCGTGGTGTTGAACCAGATGTCGATGTTGTCGATCGGCGGGAACCAGTAGTGGTTGTGGGCGCGGTCTCGCGCGATGTACGCGGTGTCGATGCTCTGGATGTACTGCCCGCCCCACTGCGCCTGGCCGGCGGCGAGGAACTGGTTGGCGGGGTCGTTGTCGGTGAAGGCGGGGTAGTTGACGGTCTGGATGTAGGGCTTGCCCGGCTGCCAGTAGCTCGTGTTGCGGTCGTACCTGATGTTCTGCGCGGTGCACTGACCGAGCACGAAAGGCCCGGTGCCGACCGGCTGGTCCACCTTCTGGGTGGTCGGGTCGCTGTATGTGGACCAGATGTGCTGGGGAACGATGGATACCTGATCCGCGATCTGGAAGAAGTACGGGATGGCCGACGAACCAAACGTCATGACCACCTTGTCGGTACCTGACTTGGACACGTCCGTCAGGACCGACCACACCGATTGCAGGTCCAGCGCGGGGTACTTCTTCATCTGCTGGAACGTGAACACGACGTCGTCCGCCGAGAAGGGCTGGCCGTCGCTCCATTTCACGCCCTGCCGGATCGTGAAGGTGAGCTTGGTGTTGTCGGGGCTCCAGTCCCAGCTCGTCGCCAGCCACGGCGTCTTCTGATCGCTCAGCAGGTTGTCGTAGACGAGCGGTTCGTAAAAGATGCCGGCCGACAGACCGGTCACCGCTCCGTTGTACGGGTTGAAGTCGCAAGTCCACGTGGTGCCGGATTCGTTGTCGATCGTGAGTACCCCGCCCACCTTCGGCTGAACGGCGGCGCTCGAGGAGCCGCATGCAGCGCTGACCAGCGCGATGGTGCTCAACAGGCCTGCGAGCAACCGACGACTGTTCATCCCACTACCTCCGTCCTCATGCTTTGCTCCTTCTTCCTGATTCTCGTGCGTCATCCCGCCGCGGCGCGTCCCGGCGCGCGATGAAAAACCCTCTCCTGAGCCACCTCGAGCGCGGTCGCGATCGCGCCCTGCAATACCGCGTCCTCGCCGAGGGCCGACACGACGACCCGCGGCCGGAACGGGAGCAGCTGGCGTAGCTCGTGCTCGATAGGCTCGAGCAGCAGGTCCCCGTTGCGGCCGATGCCGCCGCCGAGGATGACCAGCTCCGGGTCCAGCACCGGCGTGATGGTCGCGATCGCCATGGCGAGCAGCTCCGCCTCCTTGCGCACGACCCTGCTCGCCCTGGCGTCGCCGCGCTTCGCCGCGCTGAAGATCTTCTCCGCGGTCGTGCCCGACGTGAACCCGATCTTCCTGGCGATGCGCACGACCCCGGCCGCGGCGGCGGCTTCTTCGAACGCGCCGCGGCGGCGGTTGGCCGGGTCGCGCGGGTCGCCGGTGCCGAATGGCAGGTACGCAACCTCGCCGGCCGCTCCATGAGCCCCGCGGTAGAGGTTGCCATCGATCACGAGCGCCATGCCGATACCCGTACCGACGGCGAGAAAGACGAAGCTGCCGGCGTTGCGGCCGTGACCGTGCTCGCGCTCGCCCAGAGCCGCGAGGTTCACGTCGTTCTCGAAGGTGACGTTGGTGCCGAGCTCCTCGCGCACTGCCTCCACCAGGCCATGCCGGCCCCATCCGGGCAGGTTCGGGGCCATCGCCACGTAGCCGTGAACGGGGTCGAAGACGCCGGGGCTGCCCAGCACCGCCTGGGTGACGTCCGGCCACCGGACGCCGGCCTCGCCGGCGAGGCGCCGGGCGATGGCGCCGATCTGGCCGATCAGCGTTCTCGCGCTGCCCACGCGGGCGCGCTCGTCGCGGCGGGCGACCACCGTGCCAGCGATGTTCGCGATGGCGGCTCGCACCCACACGCGTCCGACGTCGATGCCCGCGACCCAGCCCGCGCTGGGGTTCAGCTCATAGAGGAGAGCGCTCGGACCGCGCTCGCCCCGCGACCTGCCTACCTCGCGCACGAGCTGGGCGTCCAGCAGGCCCGTGAGCGCCAGCGAAACCGTTGGCTTCGACAGGCCGCTGACGCGGGCCACCTGGGCGCGGGACACCGGCCCTCGCCGGTGGATCAGCTCCAGCACAGAGCGTTCGTTGATGGCGCGCAGCAGGCTCGGCGTTCCGGCCGTGATGCGGCCGTCCCCGCGCGCGGGGCGCACCGATGGGCGTGAAGGGCGCGTGCGGCTGACCACGTCCATAGTTAGGAAGAATTCCTTACGGAACCTTAACCGCGTCTGGGATCTGCGTCAAGCAAGGACTTTGGTCATCCCTGGCCGAAGAAACGTGGAAGGTGACGCCGGTTGGCCTCGAGCAGTGCGTCGAGCAGGGCGACGGCAACGTTCCAGCGGCCTACCAGTGGATTCGCCAGCAGCGCCTTGAGCGCGGCGGCCCTGTCGCCGTGGATGGCGGCGCTGACTGTCAGCCGCTCGTAAGCCTTTACGTGTTGGACGAGCCCCAGCAGCTCCGGCGACAGCGCTTCCAGCCTTTCGGGATGCGCGCCGGCGGAATCGACGCGCGCAGGGATTTCGACGACCGCGTCGTCGGGAAGGTCCGGTAACGCGCCGTCGTTGCGAATGTCGACGACCTGCGTGTCGCCGGTGCCGGCGTGAAGCGAGGCGATGAGCTGCGCTGCCGCCTCGCTGTAGAACGCGCCGCCGCGCTTCTCGAGCAGTTGGGGCTTCTCTGCGAGATCGGGGTCGCGGTACATCTGCAACAGCGTTTTCTCAATCGCCATCACCTCTTCCGCGCGCGATCGCTTCGCGCCCGAAAGCTGCTCGGCCAGGACTGTGTCGGTGAGGTAGAAGTAGCGAAGGTAATAGGACGGGATTGCGGCCAGCAGGCGAATCACCTGCGCCGGGCTTCCAATGTCGGCGCCGATCTCGTCTGCAGCTTTCTCGATCAGCTCGGGCAGCCGGTCGACGCCGTCGACCCGAACGGCTCGCTCCCACGTGAGGTGGTTGAGCCCAACGTGGTCGAGGGCCACCCTGTCCGGCGCGACGCCGAGCCGGGCCGCGAACCGGCGCTGGAAGCCGATCGCCACGTTGCACAGGCCGATCGCGCGGTGGCCCTCGTCGAGAAGGGCCTGGGTGACAATGCCAACCGGGTTGGTGAAGTCGATGAGCCACGCGCCCCGTGCGCCGATGCGCGCCGTCGACTCAGCGATGTCGAGCACCACAGGCACGGTGCGCAGAGCCTTGGCGAATCCCCCGGCGCCTGTCGTCTCCTGGCCGATGCAGCCGAACTCGAGCGGCAGGGTCTCATCCACGAGCCGCGCGGACTGGCCTCCGACGCGCAGTTGAACGATCACAAAACTGGCGCCGTCGATGGCCCGATCGCGGTCGGAGGTCAGGACGAGCCGGCCGCCCCATTCACGCCTGGTGAGAATCCGCCTGGCGAGCCCGCCGACCACTTCGAGCCTCTCGGCGTCGATGTCGTGCAGCACGAGCTCGCCGACCGGCAGCCGGTCCGCATGTTGAAGAAACCCTTCGACCAGCTCTGGCGTGTAAGTGCTGCCGCCGCCGATAACGGCCACTTTCACCGCCACGACGGGGCATCCTACGCGAAAATAGACGCGAATTGTTAGGGAAGTTTCCAGATCGACGGTCCGCAATCCTCGCCATTGACGCGGGCGCGTCGAAGGTCGACGCGGTCCTGCTCGATCGTCGGGGGAATGTCCTCGGCGCCGCGCGACATCGCGCCTACGCGAACTTCGGCCTCGACCACCAGGCGCCGGTCGACGCGCTCGACGCGGCGATCCGGCTTGCTGACGGAGACCACGCGCGACCGCTGCCTCTCGCCGAGGTTGGCGTCTACTGCCTCGCGGGCGCCGACCTGCCCCTCGACGACCGCCGGATCTCGCGCCAGGTCAGCGCGCAGGGCTGGACGAAGACGGTGCTCCTGCGCAACGACACGTTCGCGGTCCTGCGCGCGGGCACCGAGCGCAAATGGGGCGTCGCCGTGGTTTGCGGCAGCGGGCTCAACTGCGCGGGTGTGGGACCTGACGGACGCGTGGTGCGGTTTCCATCACTTGGTGAGATGTCCGGAGACCGCGCCCACGGCGGCGGATGGCTTGGGACCGCCGCGGTCGGCGTCGCCATCCGAGGCCGAGACGGACGCGGGCCGCGGACAGAGCTCGAGCGGCTGGTGCCGGAGCACTTCCAGATGTCTCGGCCGGCGGCGGTCATGGAGGCCCTCTACGTCGGCAGGTTGGAGCAGCGCACCCTCAAGGAGCTAGCGCCGGTGGTTTTCAAGGCCGCATCACACGGCGACGCAGTGGCGCGCGGGCTGATCGATGAGCTGGGGGACGAGGTGGTGGCGACCACGAACGCCGCGATCCGCCGGCTGCGGATGGCTTCACGGAGCTTTGAGGTGATCCTGGGTGGCGGCATCTTTCGGAGCCGCGATCGACGACTGCTGGACCGCATCCGTGCGGGCATCACCGCGATGGCGCCGCGCGCGGAGATGCGCACGCTCGACTCGCCGCCCGTGCTCGGCGCTGCGCTGATGGGCCTCGATGCGGCGCGCGCGGGCAAGGCCGCGCGCACCCGCCTGCGTCAGCAGCTGACCGAGGCTCGGCTGAGGTCCAAGACCCGGGGCTAGGCCTGGTACTGCTTCAACAGGTCGGCGAGCTGCAGGGCGTTGGTGGTTCCGTAGTTGCCGGAGCAGTTGTTCATCAGGGCATGCACCTGCTTCGCGCTGCGCGCGGCCTCGGCGATGCGCGGCGCCCAGTCCGCCAGCTCGTCCTCGTCGTACAGGTAGCGAAAGCGCTCGTTCGGCGGGATGTTGGGCTTCTCCCAGAGGTCGGCGCGCCGGCCGTGAAACCTGAACACCGCCAGCTCGGGCGAAGTCACCGCCGCGACCGGAGGCACAGAGCTCTTGAATCCCTGCGGCTCGTCGACGACGACGTACGGGATCTTGTTGTCGGTGAGGAAGCGCAGAGTGCGCTCGGCGTTTTTCTCGTTGAACCACGACCCATGGCGAAACTCGACCGTCAACCCCATCTCGCCAAGCCGTGACTTCGCATCGAGAATCCGGTCGCGCGCCTCGCTCGAGGGAAAGACCCACCTCGGGAACTGGAGGAAGATCGCGCCGAGCCTGCCCGCCGCCCGCAGCGGCTCCACGCCTCGTTTGAACTCGTTCCACACCTCGTCGTACAGCTCGGCCGGCAGGTCCTTGCCGTAGATGCGGGCCTTCTCATTCAGCTTCTCAGGCAGCGCCTCACGGATGTCCTTGGGCAGGCGCTTGACCTCGCTCGGCTGGCCGGTCATGAGGGCGTGTGCCTTCACGTCCATGACGAAATCCTTGGGCGTCCGCTCGACCCAGAGCTTCGACTGCTGCTCGCGCGGCAGCGCATAGTAGGTCGCGTCGACCTCCACCACCGGGAATCGGGTGGCGTAGTAGCGGAGCCGTTCCTCCGCCGTCGTCGCGGCGTCCGGATAGAAGACTCCTTTCGCGACCATCGTCGGGTCGGTCCAGGACGCCGTCCCGGTCCGGACCTCGCCGCCATGCGCGATGTGAATGGGACGCGCGGCCGCGTCCATCACCGGTTCGGCCAGCTTGAGCACGGGCTCGAACCCCGGATCGTGCGAGCTCAGCCGGCGTCCTCCGCCACAAGGTCTGCGATTGCCGCGCGTTCGATCTCGGCCAGGCTCTTGCCTCGATCGCGTTCGAGCACCTTCATGCGCCTGTCGAACTGCGTGCTCGCGAAATCGAGGTACGTCTCCATGCGCTGACCGAACGGAGCGTTCTCTTCGTCGTAACCCTCCCAGAACTCGCTGATCACACCCATCGTCGGCGCGAGCAGCTCGTTCATGTGCCGGTTCATCACGTCCCAACCATCCGGCGATTCGTTGATCAGCCGGTCCAGCAGAAACACTCCGTACCGAATATGCCGGCTCTCGTCACGCGACACGAGCCTGATGCCTTCGAGTAGACCGGGCATCGTTCCAGCTGCCTCGAGCGATTCGCGGAAGCCGTGGTATCCGGTCTCCGCCAGCACGCCCTCGATGATCATGTTGTAAGTGACGGACGCGCGGATCTGCGCCTCCGTGGAGCTGTCCGTCTTCAGCGCGTCCAGCGCCGTCGGAAGCTCAACGAGGAAAAGGCGCCGGTAGCTCGGCGTCATGAACTTCTCGAGGTCTTCGTGGACTCCGATCACATCGAGCCAGCGCCGGAAGAACTCGACGTGCTTGGCCTCTTCCCACAAGAACGAGGTGAGGAAAATCTCCTCCTCGATCCGGCCTTCGTCGGCGATGGCCATGATCAGCGGCAGCAGATCGCTCGTTACGCCCTCCTCGCCGGCCTGGAAGAGAGCCACGGTGCGGAGCAGGAAATCCTTCTCAGTGGCGTCGAAGCCCGCCCAGTCCGACACTTCGCGCGAGAAATCGATGGCCTGAGGGTCCCAGGTGCCGAGGCGCTTGGCTTTCTGGAACAGCCGCATCGGGACCGAATCCCAGTCCAGCCCGCGATCAGTGATGGTCGCGTAGCGGGCTCGTTGAGTCCTCACGCTCAATGCAGCTCCAGTCTATGGCGCAATCAGAATTCCCAGCGCGTCGGCGAGCCTGTGAAGTCATCGTGCGCGATGCCGAACGCCCACGCCGGGTCGACGCGGAAGCACGAGTTCTGCGCAGGGTCGAGCATGTCGATCGAGTAATCGGTCTCGTACTTGGCGTTCTCCCAGGCGAGGACCTTAGCCAGCGTTTCGGCGTCGTCGACAAGCGTCGCCGTGCCCTCCACCACCACCGGGTTGTGCGCGTCCTCGGTGGTCACCACGCATCGCTTGTTGACGACCAGGTTGCGCGACTTGCGCGAACCCTTGCTGCTGCTGAACCAGAACGCGTCCTCCTGCCACATGCCCCACACGGGCATGACGTGGGGACGGCGCTGCGGCCAAACGGTCGCCAGCCAGTAGTTGCGCGAGTTCATCAGGCGCGTCTGCGCCCAGGACCACGGCAGCAGCCCGGTGCCCTCGTTGTCGGGCAGCAGGCCGTACCCCGGCATGTAAGGTCGTGTGGCTTTCGGCGCGGCCATCGAAACTCCTCGCTCCGCCTATGCTCCCTGCATGGCGCCGACGATCCGGCTCGGAAAGATCTTAGGCATCGAGGTCGGCATCAACTGGAGTCTCGTCTTCGTCTACGCCCTGGTCGTCTGGACCCTCGCCACCGACCTGCTCCCCGTGGATGTGCCGCACCAGGGTGCGCTGACCTACTGGGTGGCGGGCGCAGCGGCCGGCATCGTCTTCTACGCATGCCTGCTCGCCCACGAGCTCGCGCACTCGGTGGTCGCAAGGCGCTACGGCGTGAAGGTCTCGGGCATCACGCTTTGGCTTTTCGGCGGCGTCTCCCGGCTGGACGGGGATCCGCCCAGTGCGGGCGCAGAAGCGCTCATCGCCGCGGTCGGGCCGGTCACGAGCTTCGTGATCGCGGGTGTTGCGCTCGGGTTGGCGTTCGCGACAGCGGCCTCACCACTGCTGTCGGACGTTTTCGCGTGGCTCGCGATCATCAATGCGTGGCTGGGGCTCTTCAACCTGGTGCCGGCTTTCCCGCTGGACGGCGGGCGCCTTCTCAGCTCCCTCTTCTGGTGGCGGCAGGGCACGCGCCAGCGCGGCGTGCACAGCGCCGTCCGCATCGGTCGCGTGCTGGCATACGTGATGATCGGCCTGGGCGTCGTGCTGGCGTTCACCGTCAGCGCCGTCAACGGGATCTGGCTCGCCTTCATCGGCTGGTTCCTCCTCAGCGCCGGGTCGCAGGAGGAAGCCGGGGCGGTGATGAAGGCAGCCCTGCGTTCAGTGCCCGTGTCGGCGGCGATGAGCTCGCCTGTCGTCACGATCCCGGACTGGCTGACGATCGGCCAGTTCCTCGAGTCGGTGGCGCCCAGCCACCGGTTCACCACCTACCCGCTCCACGACGCGGCCGGCGCCCTCACGGGCGTGGTCCGGCTGGCTGACCTGGTCAAGCTCGGGCGCGAGGCGGCTGACGGCCGGCTCAACAGCGTCGCCCGGCCCATCGCCGAGGTCCCCACCGCGCGGCCGGACGAGGCCCTCTCCAGCCTGATCGAGCGGATCGGGGCGGCGATCGAGAACCGGGTCCTGGTCTTCGACCAGGGGCGGCTGGTGGGCATCGTCTCGCCCGTCGATGTGGCCCGCTTGATCACCGTCCGGCAGTCTTCCCGGTCGTAGACTGGGGAACCCGCAGTTCGGGAATAGAGGAGCTAGATGAGCCAGAAAGTCAGGAAGTCGGAAGCGGAGTGGCGGCGGGAGCTGACGCCGGAGCAGTTCCAGGTGTTGCGGGAGAAAGGCACCGAGCGGCCCTTCACAGGCGAGTACTGGGACACGCGCACCCCAGGCGTGTACCGCTGCGCCGGGTGTGGAGCCGAGCTGTTCGTATCTGATACCAAGTTCGACGCCCACTGCGGTTGGCCGAGCTTTTACCAGCCCGCGACGCCCGCCGCGGTCGAGGAGCACGTCGACGCCAGCCATTTCATGGTCAGGACGGAAGTCACCTGCGCCGAGTGCGGCGGACACCTGGGCCACGTCTTCGACGACGGCCCAGACCCGACCGGCCTGCGCTACTGCATCAACTCGGTGTCAATTCGACTGGAGCCGCAGGCGCCCAAGCTCGAGCCTAAGGAATAGGCGGCGCGCCGGACATGATCTATAGCGAGCTGGCGGACATGACCACCGCCGAGGCTCGCCGGGCTCTCGCGGGCCTGCCGAAATGCGACTACGACGTGGTGGTCAAGCCGCTGCGCTATCGCCACGAGCCACACCTCGCAGCGCTTTGCGAGTTCGACAGCCGGCGCATCACGCTGCAGGTCCCGAAGCCATTTCATCCGTTCAAGGAGCGCGTGTATCACGGCGCGCGCCGCAAACGCGGGACGGGAATGCACTTCTCGTGGCTGTCCGAGAACGTGGTGTTCAGGTCGCGGCGCGACGTGCTTCGGTTCCTCTACTGCCACGAGTGGCTGCACTGGTACCTGCACGAGGAGCTCAAGAAAGGATCGGCTGCCGAGACCGCGTGCGACCGCTTTGCGCTCCGCAACTTTCGGCGCCAGCGCGTGACGACCGACGACGCAAACCTTGCCCTGGTGCGGAGGCGCGCGGCCTGAGGGGATTCCTCATCGGCCTCGTGCTCATCGTTCTCGTCGGCACGACGGTGCTCACGCTGCGGCCCGGCGGTCTGCGCCAACAGCTGCGCTACGCGGCCCGAAGGCTCAGGCTCGCGATCGTGCTGGGCGGCGTGTATGTGCTGTTCTCGGCGATCGCTCGCATCGCCTTTGCCGACACGGTCATCACCGACTGGGGCCTTCCCGCACTCGCGGTGGCGCTGGTGGTGCTGTTCCTCGTCCTCGGTCAGAACCCCATCGAACCGATCAGGTCTGGTCGGTCCTGACCTCCGCGCCGTCCTGCGCCCAGCGCGTGTGATACGCGCCTTCACGGTCGGTGCGTCGATAGGTGTGCGAGCCGAAGTAATCGCGCAGCCCCTGGATGAGGTTCGCCGGCCCGCGAGCGCGCCGGTAGCCGTCGTAGTAGGCGAGCGAGGACGCGAACGCGGGGATCGGAACGCCCGCATCGACCGCGTGCTTCACGACCCGGCGCCAGGCGGCCTGTGAAGACGCGAGCGCGTCCCTGAAGAATGGCGCGAGCATCAGGTTCGCGAGGTCGGGCTGCTCGCCGTAGGCGTCGCGGATCCGGTCGAGGAACTTCGCGCGGATGATGCAGCCGCCGCGCCAGATGGTTGCGAGCGACCCGAGGTCGATCCCCCATTCGTATTCCTTCGAGCCCGCGCCCAGGTGCTCGAATCCCTGGGCGTAGGCGACGATCTTCGCCGCGTAAAGCGCGTCGCGGATGTCGCCGACCAGCGACGAGCGCTCTGACGCGCTCACGCTGCCACGCGTCGGTCCCGCCAGGATCGAGGACGCGGTCACGCGCTCGCTCTTCTGGCTCGACAGCACTCGCGCAAACACCGCCTCGGTGATGCCGGTGAGCGGCACCCCGAGCTCAAGCGCGGACTGGCTGGTCCACCGGCCCGTGCCCTTCTGCTCCGCCTCGTCCTCGATGTGATCGACGAGAGCTTCGCTCGCGCCGTCATCGCGCTTGGCGAGCACGTTGGCGGTGATCTCGATGAGGTACGACTGCAGCTCGCCCCCGTTCCATTCGCGGAAGATGGCGGCCAGGTCGTTCGCATCGAGCCCGAGCGCCTGGCGGAGGAAGTCGTAGCTCTCGGCGATCAGCTGGATGTCGGCGTACTCGATTCCGTTATGGACCATCTTCACGAAATGGCCGGCGCCGTCGGGACCGATGTACGCGCAGCACGGTACGCCATCGACCTTGGCGGAGATCGCCTTCAACATCTCTTCGACCCGGTCGTAGGACTCGCGCGGACCGCCGGGCATGAGGCTTGGTCCATGGAGCGCGCCCTCCTCCCCGCCTGACACGCCCATGCCGAGGAATCCGAGCCCGCGCTGTGCGGCCGCCGCTGCGCGACGGCGGGTGTCATGGAAGAGGGAGTTGCCTCCGTCAATGAGCGTGTCGCCCGGCTTGAGGATCAGCGAAAGCGCATCGATCGCCTCATCGACCGGAGCGCCTGCTTTGACCATGATGAGGATGGCTCGAGGCGGCCGCAGCACCTTCGCGAGCTCTTCGAGCGTGAACGCGGGATGAAATTCGCCCTCGCCCGCGTAGGCCGACATGAACTCGTCGGTCCGCTTTCTCGTGCGGTTGTAAACTGCAACGCTTGCGCCATGTGAGGCGAGATTGCGCGACAGGTTCATGCCCATCGTCGCGAGTCCGACCACACCGATTGCGTGCTCTGCCATTCGAGCGCTACGAGTGTAGTTGCGAGCTCGACCGCAGGTAACCGGGGGTCGTAAACGTTGGCAGAACTGATGGGGGCGGAAGGGGAGGCCACCAGCGTGGCGGTGCGCCCGGGCAATCGCGATGACTTCGATCGGCTTTATCGCGAGAACTATCCGCGGCTGCTGAGGACCCTGTACGCGATCACCGGCGACGGTGCCGCGGCCGAGGACTGTGTGCAGGAGGCCTTCGTCAAAGCGTGGCGCGCGTGGCCGCGTTTCCGGCCCGAACGCGCGCCGGAAGGTTGGCTGCACCAGATCGCGGTCAACACGGCGATCTCCTATCGGCGGCGCGCGAAGCTGCGCTCGGTCGGCGAGATACTGCGCAGACTGGGACGTCCGCCGGCCGGCCGCGACCCGGGCGACGCCGCGACCAGGTCGGACGTCGTCGCGGCTCTCGCCGCGCTGCCGCCTCGCGTGGCCGCCGACTTCGTGCTGCGGTATCACCACGGTTACAACAACCGCGAGATCGCACGCCTCGAGGGCGTCTCCGAGCGCACGGTGGGCGCACGCCTTGCCCAGGCTCGGGACGCGCTGAGCCGTCGCCTGGGGCCCGACTGGCGTGGCGAGCTTCCGACTCCAGAGTCCGCCGGCGTTCATCTACCACGTGAGCGCAGTGGAGTCAGCGATGCCTGAGCGAGTGCTGTCCGCTCGTGCCCGCGCGAGGCTGTCGGCGGCGCTGGACCGGGGCGCTCCGCTCGTGGCGCCGCTGGCTTCGCAGGCAAGGTACGCGACCATGCGCGGCCCGATGCCATCGCCCCGCTGGCGGGTGCGCGCGCTCACCATCGCCGTGGCCGCTGTCGGCATCGTCGCGGTGGCGTTCGCCGGCCCGACACAACCGCGCGACTGGGTCGTTCAGTCCGTGAATGACATCAGCAAACAGGTGGGCATCCCAGCAGGATCCGTGACGCCGTCGCCGAGCGAAAAATCGTCTGCATCCGGTGCGAAGGAGCCGACTGGTGCTGGCCAGCCGCAGGTGACGCACAAGGCGACCGTCGAGCCCTCGGAGTCACCTGAGGCCGAAGGCACGCAGGCGAGCGGTCCCGCGCAGCCGCAGCCATCTCCGACATCAGGCGACGGCGGCGACGACCGCTCACCCGAGCCATCGCCTTCAAACTGAGGGGCGGGTTCCGAGTCGTGGCGGCCAGAGCGTTGATATTCGGCAGGGGCGCCGCCGGCGGCGCCGAATACAAAACCTAAGGGGGCGCGATGCGAAGGTCGATCTTCAACGTGTTGACGGTAGCCGCGGGAGCCGTGCTCGTGGCGGCGCTAGGCGTGTCGGCGCATGCGCAGATCTCGGGCGGCGTCAACAGGTCCGCCGTGCACATGCAGACGGTCACTCTGCACACCGCAACGGCCGAGGTGGAGAGCGAGGCGCGCGACAACGAGGTTGAAGTCCCGGACCAGCCGGAGACGCAGCCACCCGCGACGGAAACCGAGACCGCCGACAACGACAACGAGGCTGGGGACAACGACGACCAGGGCGAGAACGAGGACCAGGCGCCCAGCACCGGCGGCGGCACCGGCGACGACGGGGGCGGCGGCGACTAGCGCGTTCAGCTGACTACCACACCCTATGAGGGGTCGGGCGCAGAGCTCGATCCCTCATCTTGTTTTGTCTAGACGTACGGGGCGATCACCTTGGCCAGCTCGTCCAGCTTCATCAGGGCGGGTGCCCGGCCGTCGGGCGAGACATAGAAGATGCAGCGCTCGACGCCCACCGCCGCGGCCCGCTCGATGTCCTCGGCCGTAGGCCGCGGATAGAACGACACCTCGATGTGACCGCGTCCCGCCTCCGACTCCATCTGCCGGAGCTCCTCGATGCGCTGCAGGGCGGTGCCGCGGTTGGGCATCCAGCCGTCGCAGTAGGCGATCACGCGCTTGAGCGTGTTCGGGCCGTTGCCTCCCAGGATGATCGGCGGATGTGGCTTCTGCACCGGCTTCGGCCAGAACCAGCTCTTGTCGATGCTGACCATGTCGCCGTGATACTCGGGCTCCTCCTCTGACCACAACGCCTTGATCGCCTCCACCCGCTCACGCAGCAGCTTCCATCGCGTCTCGAACGCGGTGCCGTGATCCGCCATCTCTTCGCGGTTCCAGCCGCCGCCGATGCCGAAGAGAAACCTTCCGTTGGAGACCAGGTCCAGGCTCGCGGTTTCCTTTGCCGTGTGAATAGGATCCCGCTCGATCAGCAGGCAGATGCCCGTGCCAACGAGCAGGGTTTTCGACGCCAGTGCCGCCGCCGTCAGCGCGATGAAGGGATCCATCGTGTGCATGTACATCCGCGGCAGCTCGCCGCCGGCGGGATAGGGCGTCAGCCTGCTGACCGGGATGTGGGAGTGCTCGGCCACCCACAGCGATTCGAAGCCCGCCTGCTCGACTGCCGGCGCGAGCTCAGTCATGGAGATCGCGTAGTCGGTCGGAAAAATGGCGATGCCGAACTTCACGTGATCAATGGTGACGGTTTCGCCGGCTTATTCAGGCTGGCGCCATGCGAGCGGCTTGCCGAGGCGGCGCTCGAAAGTGGCTGCAACCTCGCCCGGCTTCGGATGCCTCTTCAGCTGCGCCTTGCTGAAGACCAGCTCACCATCGAGGGTCACCTCGAAGCGGCCGGTATTACCGCTGCGCAGCTCCACCGCGCGCAGGATCGGCGCCCACCCGGCGAGCAGCTCGTTGGCCAGGCTCACGGCCTGGTCGAGATAGTCTCAAGGGACGCAGAACTCGATCGAGACGTCGTGCTTCGGGTCGATCACGTCGACGGATGCTACCCCGTGACACGACTCCCTATTCCGAACTGAGTTCGCATGCGCTTGCCGCGCAGCAGCAGGATGACCGCGGAGGGCAGCACGACGTTGACCACCAGCGAAACCGGTCCCCGGTTGGCGCCGAGCGGCACTGCCAGCAACAGAAGCGAGCCGGACAGGCATATCCATTCGAGCACCAGCACTGCGCGGCGCGCCCATCTCCTGCGCCGCACGATGCCCACACCGATCCAGACCGCGAATCCCGCGAGCGCAAACGTAGAGGCAGCGAGCAGCAGCATCCACGCCTCCCCGCCGAGCACGAATGGCAGCGCGGAGATTCCCGCGAGGGACCAGAAGGTCGCCTGCATCAGGAGCAGGACGAAGGCGGCTTCTGGGCGGCTGGTGGCGGCCATCTGGTTCATGTCCTGTCGATGGCGGCCACGACCGCGGGGTCGATGTCGACTGCGAACTGTCCTCCCTTGGGGTTGTCGACGATCCAGACATGCAGCATCGCCGGCGCCGTCAGGTCGAATGCGCCGAGCGGACACGTTGAGTAAGGCGTCATCAGGCTGAACTCGAGCCCGATCGGGCTGAAGCAGATGTTCTCGTGCTGATGCCACGCGGTCAGCGGGCCGCCGGGGTCGGGCCCGAATTCTCCGATGCGCTGCATCTGGAACATCGCTCCCAGCAACACCGGTCCGTGGTGCGTGTTCGCGTACACGAGTCCCTGCGGATGACGAGGATCGAGAACGGGTCCCTTCGCGTACGCCTGGTTGAACCAGTGCGTCGACGGCATTTCGATCGAGCCCGAAGGCCGGTAGCCGGCCGCCCAGGCCAGGCGCCAGTCCTGGTAGGGACCGATCGCCGCGGCGGTCTGCTCGTAAAGCTGGGCGGCCGCTTCCTGCTGGCCCGAGGTCGGCAACGCGTTGGTGGACTGCAGCGTCGCTCCGGCGTGCACGTGGCGGGGATCGGGATGCGCGAGTGCGTCGATCCACACGCCGGCGCCGCTGACCAGCATCAGCGCGGGCAGGCCTGACGCGAGCAGGGCCCAGTACCAGGGCCGGTCTCGCACCCCACTCTCGTTCGGCACAGGCACCAGCACCATCCCGAGAGCAGCGAACTCGATGACCTTGGTGGCCAGCCCGACCTGGTCGGGGCCCTCGAGCCTGAAGTCCACATAGAAGAGGTATCCGAGGATCGTCGCCACCAGCAGCGACGCGGAGCCGAGCCTCCACCAGCGCCATCCGACTGCGAACGCGAGGGCCAGGAAGGCGAGGCCGTTGAAAAGGAAGAGGAGCGACGTGACCGGATCGGTGGCGAGGTGGTGAGGGATCAGCGCCAGGTGGATCACGCCCGTGATCACCATCAGCACGCATGCGATCTGCACCGTGCTCGGCTGTCCGCGATGGTCGCGACTGCGGCGCACGACCAGCACCGCAAGCGGTAGAGCGATCAGGCCCCCGTAGAGACCGATCGCGTGAGCCGGAGCGATGTCGTACATGCGCCCATCGTCGGCGCGCGTTCTAAGAGCGAGATAAGAGAGGAAGGTCGACGAAGAACCCGGCGCCACCATCCGGACCGTCGGCGGCGATGATGCGGCCGGCGTGCTGCTCCGCTATCCAACGCGCGATCGCCAGCCCCAGCCCAGCGCCGCCGTCACGCCGCGAGGGATCGGCCTTGTAGAACCGCTCGAAGATGCGCTCGCGGTCGTCCGGCGGCACCCCCGGCCCGTCGTCGGCGACCAAGAGGCGTGCCCAATCGCCGTCCGCCTGGACGGCGACCGAGACCTTCGAGCGGGCGTGGCGCGCGGCGTTGTCGAGAAGGATCCACAGCAGCTGGCGGAGTGCGTCCTCGTCTCCAGACACCGCGAGGTCGGCGAGGTCGGTGGTCAGGTGCAGATCGGGATGCAACGTGGCCGCCTGGCGCACCACCTCCTCCGCGAGGGGAGCTAGCTGCACCGGCGCGAGCTGCAGGTCCAGGCCCGAGTCGGCCCGGGCCAGCGTCAGCAAGCGGTCCGTCAGCCGCGCCATGCGCTCGCTCTCCCCGACGATGTCGGCTGCCGCCGCCCGGCGGACCTTTTCGTCGACGTTCGGACCGATCGCAAGCAGGCCCGCGTTGCCCTGGATGGTGGCGAGCGGCGTGCGCAGCTCATGCGAGGCGTCGGCCACGAAGCGACGCTGCGCGTCGAGCGCGGTCTGGAGCGCCGCAAGCATTCGGTTGAAGCTCGCCGACAGCAGCGCCACCTCGTCACCGCGTCTGCCGACGGCGAGCCGGCGGCTGAAGTCCCTTGTCCTACCGATGTCGTCGGCGGTGCTCGCGACCATGCGCAGCGGGCGCAGCGCTCGGCCGGCCACGAGCCACGATGCAATGAGCGCCGCGAGTAGAGCGGGCACCGCGGAGATGATCAGGAACGCGACGACCCCTGATACGTTCGAGGCCGGCACCCGCGTCGACTGCCCCGCGATCACGTAGCCGCCGACGAGCGGCTGCGCGTACACGCGAAGCTGCGTGCCCTTGCGAGCATCGCCCTCGGTCGCGAAGGCACCGTTGTGCGCGCTCGCTTGCGCGAGGAGACCGACGGGCACAGGCGGCGGCGCCCCATTCAGCATCGCCGTTGCGTAGAGCGGGACTCCATTCGGATCGAGCACCTCGACGTACACATCCGTGCTGTTGCTCAGGTCGGCCGCCGCGATCAATGGATGCGGCGAGAGGTCGCCCACGTTCGTCGACGAGGCCGCCTGCTCTGCGCGTGCACGCAGCTGCATGTCCTGGTTGTTCGTTGCGCTAAGCGCCAGGAGCGTGTAGACAAGCACGCCGAACAGCACGAGGGCGAGCGCCACCACCGCGGCGCCGAACAAGGCGAGGCGTAGTCGCAGCGACAACGCTACTGAGCGCCTTCGCGGAGCGAGTACCCGGCGCCGCGCACCGTGTGCACCAGCCTCGACTCGCCGTTCAGCTCGAGCTTCTGCCGCAGGTAGCCGATGTAGACGGCGACCACGTTGTCGTTGTCAGGCTCGTCTCGCCATACCGACGAGAGCAGCTGCTCGCGCGAAAGCACCTGGCGCGGATGGCGCAGCAGGTACTCGAGGAGGGCGTACTCCGTGGCGGTTAGATCGAGCTGACGGGAGCCTCGATACGCTGCGCGCGCAGCAGGAACGAGCTCGACGTCGGCGAATCGCAGCCGGTCAGCCGGACGCGACCGGCGCAGCAGGGCGCGCACGCGGGCGAGCAGCTCCTGGTACGCGAACGGCTTGACGAGGTAGTCGTCGGCGCCGCTGTCAAGGCCGCGCACGCGATGTTCGGTGCCGCTGAGCGCGGTCAGCATCAGGATCGGGAACTGCGCGGTCTCGCGCATCCGTCGGCAGACCGTTACGCCGTCCGCGCCGGGAAGCATGAGGTCGAGCACCACCAGGTCCGGCACCCTCGCTCGAGCGCGACGCAGCGCATCCAGGCCGTCCCCGGTGACCTCGACATCGTGACCTTCCGCCACGAGCACACGCTCCAATGTCGCGGCTAGCGGGGCATCGTCCTCGACCACCAGGACCCTGGAGGCTGTCATCGACAGGAGTTATAAGCCTGCGAATGAGATTCCGATAAGAGCCGGCGCGGCTCTTATGCCGAGGTCCGGGCTTCCTGTTGCTCCTGAGCAGCCGCGGCCGGCGCCAGCTCTGGTCGCGTGGCGCCGATGGCTCGCTTGAGAAGCTCAAGCGCGCCCGTCGCGTCGCCGCGCGCTTCCAGCACCTGCGCGTAGATGGCAAGACACGCCACGAGGTGCTCGGTCAGGTGTTCGCTGCGTTCGAGCATTGTGATGGCGGTCCTGAACTCGGTGTCCGCCAGGTTGAGGTTGCCGCTCATCTCGGCCGCCTGGCCCATGATCTCGTGCGCCTTGCCGATGACTCCGAGCTCGTTGTGGCGGTGCGCCACGTCTCGAGCCATGAGCGAGAACCTGCGTGCCCCCTCGGGGTCGTGACCGTGGAGCTCGAGCTCGGCGAGGCTCAGCAGCAGGTGGCCCTTGCCGACCTCTACGCCGGCCTCGTCGTACAGGCGAAGCGCGCGGTCGAGGTGCTCGCGGGCCTGGTCGAGCTCGCCCTGTCGCATGAGCACCAGCCCGAGGTTGTTCTCCGCGCGGGCGACCGAGATCTGGTCGTTGAGCAGCTCGTGGATCGCGATCGACTTCTGCGAGTAGGCGCGAGCGCGCGCCAGGTCGCCCAGGTGCTCGTACGCACCGCCGAGGTTGCCGTACATCTTGCCTAGGCGGCTCAGGTCTTTGAGCTCACCCGCAACCTCGACCGCCTCCGAGTAAAACTCGACGGCCTTCGACCAGTTGTGCAGGACGAGGTGGATCGAGCCCAACCTGCCGATGACGCGCGCTTCGAGCGCGCGGTTCGCTGGTCGCAGGCGGCGGCACGCTTCGAGGTTGGCTTCGGCGATTCCCAGCGCGGCCCTGTCCTCGAGCAGGCTGAGCGCTCCGGCGATGAGGTCCGTGCAGTCCACGACCATCCACTGATCGCCCGAGCGCTGGAACGTCTCGCGCGCCTCGCGCAGCTCGTCGAGCGCGGGGTGCGGTTTGGCGAGCCGGAAAAATGCCTGGCCGAGGAAGAAGGCGGCCCACGCCCGGTCGAGCGGGTCGACCGCCTCGGCCTTGGCCGCGGCCGCCGCCGCGTGCAGCTCCGTGAATTTCTCAGCCGCCGCGAGGCCGCGCAGAGCATCGAGGTCGATGCGCTTGATGAGGGCAGCCTCACCGTCCTCGAGGAAGTACTCCACGGGCTTGCCGGTGCGGGCGGCGATGAGCTGGATCGTGGGCAGGGTCGGTCGCGTCTTGCCCGTTTCGGCAAGGAAGACCGCGGTGCGACTGACCTCCCCCGATGCGACCTGGGCCAACGACAGGCCCGCCTCGGCGCGTGCCTGCTTGATGGCCCCCGGGCGCACGGCCAGCCCAGGGAGCCGGCGGCGTTTGCTGCCGGGCTGCTGGCGGACTACCACACCGCGTGCCAGCCTAACAGCCGCTCCACATAACAGCAATACCGCCGGCTCAACAGGACCACTTTTTACATTTCCTCTTCTTCTAGCTGCAGTGACAGATGGTGTCAGCGCCCACTGACGCTGCAGTTACAACGATTGCCGAGGCCGCGAGGATCAACGAGATGAGAAAACGGCGCACCGAACTCCTCCTTGCGCAAAGTCACCCCGGGAGGGGCGAGTGCGGCCAGTGAAGCCGGAATCGGGGTGGTTGTCAAGCAATGCATAACAGTCTGCCCGAGCCCGTTCTTATACTTGACAGGAAGTTCACTTCACAGCCAGAGGAGTGGGGGATCCTGGTGACTGACGCGCCCTACCCGGAGGCGCCGGGCGGCGGCAGTGCCCTGCCCGGTGAAGCCGGTCACGTCCTCGCGGAGCTCAACGACCGCATCGCCGACGCCCGCCTGGGCCCCGAGGCGATCCTCAACGCGGTCACGAGCGCGCTCAGCCGGATCCGGCGCGGCACGTGGGTCGCCTACCTGATCGGCAAGGATCCGCGCACGGTCAAGGTGGTCGCGGCCAACGAGAAGAACCCCCAGATGGCGCGCTACCTGGAGGACCTGCACCGCTCGGGGGAGGCCAGCGGCCTGGCGTTCGCCGACCGGGTGATCGAGACCGGCGAGCCGCTGCTCCTGCCCCACCTCACCCGCGAAGACTTCTTGAACACCCTGCGAGCCGACGTGCATGCCTATTTCGCAAGGCGGACGCCGCCTGTCATGGCGCCTTGGGTCGACGTCGCCGTGATGGTCGTGCCGATGCGTGCGCGCGGCGCCACCGTGGGCGGGCTCGCGTTCTACGAGGCCCGTCCGACGACCCCGCTCACCCAGCAGGACGTCGACTGGCTTCAGCCGATCGCCGACCGCACCGGCCTGGCGGCCGACAACGCGCAGCTGTATGCGGACGCGAATTCCAGGCTCGAGCGGCTGGCCGCCGTCCGAAGCGTGAGCATGGCGATGGCGGCGAGCGGTGATCTCCGCCTGACCCTCCAGGTGATCCTCGACCACGTCCTGGCGGGCCTAGGCGTGGACGCGGCAGACGTGATGGTGATCGACCACGCCGACGGCAGCCTGGTGAGCTCAGCCCACGCCGGCTTCCGCTCCACCTCCGTGCCCGAATACCGCCTGGACGCCGGCGCCATACCCCAGGCCCGCCTGCAGGAAAGGCCGCGGGTCGAGCTCCTGACCGGGGGCGCGCTCGCCCAGTTCCGGCGGCGGACCCTGTTCGCGCGGGAGGGCTTCCGCGCCTACTGCGCCGCCGGGCTCAACGCGCGCGGCCGCCCAGTCGGCGTGCTCGAGCTGTTCCACCGGTCGGCGCTCGAGCCTGACGACGAGTGGCTTGGCTTCCTCGACGCCATCGCGGGCTTCACCGCCGTGGCGGTGGACAACGCGGCGATGTCGGAGGCGCTCCGCCACGCGAGCCCGCCGACGTCCGTGGCCGGCGCGCCCAAGCTCAGCAACCTCGAGCGCCAGATCCTCGGCCTGGTGGTCGAGGGCACCACCAACGCGGCCATCGCCAGGACCCTCCATCTGAGCCAGAGCACCGTCAAGTTCCACGTCCGCCACATCCTGCAAACGGTCGGCGCCGGCAACCGGACCGAGCTCGCTCGCCTGGCGACCCGCGAGGGCTGGATGTAAAGCGGTGACTTAGCCGTTAGGTCAGTGTTAACTATCCACTTGACAGAGATTTGCACCTTTAGAGAGGGGCCTGACTTTCGAGTTCAGCCCTAGTTTGATTCCGCCCCCGGAGAGGCGATCCAGAGATGTCCCTGCAGACCGCGACCATGGCGGCGCAGGCCCGCGGCGGTCAGGCCCGGGCCGGCTGGATCGAGGCCTGCCCGAATGCTGACGACTTCACCCCTACCCTCACCGGATGGCGGGTGGGTCTGGCCGGGGCGATCGTCGCTGCGGTGCTGGCCCTGCTCGCGGTGCCGGTCGCGGTGGTCCTGGACCCGGCCGTCGCCGGCCAGGCACTGAGGTGGCTTGGTCACCTGGCCTTGGTCATGCCGGTGATGACGGCGGTCCGGGCGCTGGTACTTGTCGTGGCGGTGGTTGTGATCTCGAGGCCGGATGCCCGGCCGTGACCGACAAGGCACACGCGCGCCTAATCAGGCTGAACCTGAGCGCGTCCTAATTAACATCCAATTCAAGGGGATGGGAGCGGCTCGCGGGGAGCCGGCCCGATGACAGTGGTGCAGCAGAGACAGACATCGCACGGAGCACCCCTGGTGCTCGTCGTCGATGACGGCGAGACCAACCGAGCGCTGGTGGAGGCGTTCCTGTCCGACCTCGACTGCCGCCTGCAGTCGGTTGAAGACGGAGCCGCCGCCCTGGCCGCCATCGAGAACGAGGCGCCCGACCTGGTCCTGCTTGACGTGCAGATGCCGGGGATGGATGGCTACGAGGTATGCCGGCGCATCAAGGCGCGACCGCGAGGCCACCTGCTGCCGGTGGTCATGCTGACCGCGCTCAACAACGCGAACGACAGGGTGCTCGCGTTGGAGGCCGGCGCCGACGACTTCATGAGCAAGCCCGTCGACAGGGTCGAGCTGGTCGCTCGGGTGCGCTCCGCTTTCCGCTTGAAGGCCGTGTACGACACGCTCGACAGCGCCGAGCAGGTGATCTTCTCGCTGGCCACCGCGGTCGAAGCAAACGACATGTACACCGGGAAGCACACCCATCGCGTGGCCGAGACGGCGCGTCACATCGGGATGAAGCTCGGTCTCCCCGAGCGCGGCCTGGAGGCGCTGTACAGGGGCGGCATCATCCACGACATCGGCAAGATCGGCGTCCCCGACGCCGTCCTGCTGAAGCCAGGCCCGCTCGTCGGCGATGAGATCCGGCTGATGCGGGCGCACACGACCATCGGCGAGAGCATCGTTCGTCCGCTTCGCTCCGGAACGAACCTGCTGCCCATCATCCGCAACCATCACGAGCACTTCGACGGCGGCGGCTATCCCGACGGGCTCGCCGGTCGCGCCATCCCCCGCCTCGCCCGGATCGTCGCGGTCTGCGACGCGTACGACGCACTGGTGACCGACCGTCCGTACCGCAAGGCGCGCTCCGTCGACGAGGCGATCGCCACTCTCCAGGATGGGGCCGGCAAACAGTGGGACCCCGAGGTAGTCGAGGTCATGCTTGGTGAGCTTTCGACGATCACGGCGCAAGGGGTCGCCTGAACGACGTGAACGACCTGATCGATTTCATGCAGAACGTCGACGCCGTTGCCTTCCTGGCGCTCGGGGTGGTAACCGCCGCGATCTGGTTGCGCGACCGCGACCGCTCCTCCGGCTACCTAGCGCTGGCGATCGTGCTGCTGTCAGTGGTCCTCACTCTCGGCCGGGTGATGACCCTGCTGCACGTCTCCTCAGCGCCCGTGTCCTTCCTCAACCTCCTTGCGTTCGTCGGGTCGGGCTACGCGCTTCTGAGCTACCGGCATGCGCTCATTCCGCTTTCGAGGGGATGGCGCATAGGCGCGGCAGCCGTGCTGGTGGCAATCGTGGGCGCCTACCTGGGTGCGATGGCGCTGTCGGCGCAGCGCGCGGTCCTTCTCTGGATCGCTGTGGCCCTGATAGTGGCGTGGGCCGCCACGGTGCTCGAGCCGATCATCCGTTTCTGGCTCGTCGCGCGCGGTCTGCCGACGGTGCAGAAATGGCGCCTGCGATCGCTGAGTCTTGGCTTCGCCGGCCTTGTCGGCATCCTGCTGTTCGCGTTGATCCTCGCCGGCGCGCGCGTCACCACGACCAATGCCCCGACGCAGCTCGCGCTGCAGCTGATCGTGCTCGCGATAGTGCCGCTCCTGTACGTGAGCTTCGCGCCGCCGGCATGGCTGCGACGCGAGTGGCGGGCTACCGAGGAAGAGGGCCTCCGTGAGTTCATGGAAAGCATCTTCGTCACCGATGAGTTCTCCTCGATCGATCGGCGCGCTCTCGAGTGGGCGACCCGTCTCACGGGGGGCGGCGGAGCGATCTCGTTCGACAGCCGCGGCGAGGCGCGGGCGTCGACCGGCGTCGACTCGAACTTTGCCGAGGAGCTGCAGGCGCTCTTGCCTGACCTGTCAACCGGCATCCGCCGGTACGAGCGTCACAGCGGTCAGCGGGTCACCCTCATCTCGCTGCCGATTCACAGCATCGAAGGCATCGGACACCTGGTGGTCGTGTCGGGACCCTTCACGCCGGCGATCGGCAACGACGAGCTCAACCGCGTGCAGCAGTTCATGACGTCGGTGACCGCCGGGGTGGACAGAAGGCGACTGGTCAAAGAGCTCAAGGACGCAAATCGCGAGCTCAAGGAGGCCAGCGAGCACAAGAGCGTGTTCCTCGCGAACATGAGCCATGAGCTGCGCACGCCTCTGAACGCAATCATCGGTTTCTCGGAGCTGATGCTCGATGCCAAGGAATCGCAGTTCGACAGCGCGACCCAGAAGCGATTCCTGGCCCAGGTCCACTCCAGCGGCAAGCACCTGCTCGGCCTCATCAACGACATCCTCGATCTCGCGAAGGTCGAGGCCGGGCAGATGGAGCTTCGCCTCCAGGAAGTGCCCGTGGAACCGGTCATCGCGCAGGCCATCGAGCTGGTCGAACCGCTCGCGGGACAGAAGCAGATCACGATCCACGCCGACGCAGGCTCGGCGGGCTCGATCCTCGCGGACGCGGGCAAGCTCAAGCAGATGCTTCTCAACCTGCTGTCTAACGCCATCAAGTTCACCAACGAAGGCGGCCAGGTGTCGATCACCGCGCGGCGGGTCGCCGGGGCGATCGAGGTCGCTGTCGCCGACACGGGCATCGGCATCTCCGAGGCCGACCAGTCCAAGATCTTCATGGAGTTCCACCAGGTCGACCCGGGGCCAGGACGGCGACAGCAAGGCACCGGCCTCGGGCTCGCGCTGACGCGCCGCTTCGCGCTGCTGCACGGAGGCGATGTACGCCTGACGAGCAAGGTCGGTCAGGGGAGCGTGTTCACGCTCCGGCTGCCGATCCAGGTCGCACCCGCCGCTCCGCAGGATGAGAAGGTCGACAGCGCCGCCACCGATCCGTCGCGACCGCTGGTGCTGATCATCGAGGACGACGTAGCGGCAGCGGAGCTCCTTACGCGTCAGCTTCAGGGGGCGGGCTTCAGGACGCATGTGGCCCGCACCGGAACCGAGGCGATCGCCAAGGCTCGAGCGCTGCATCCGGCCGCCATCACGCTCGACATCCTGCTGCCGGAGCTCGACGGATGGGAAGTGATGTCGCGCCTCAAGCGCGACGAAGAGACCAGCAGCATCCCGGTCGTCGTCGTGAGCGTCGTCGACAACCCCGAGCTGGGCAAGGCGCTCGGCGCCCTCGACTACTTCGTCAAGCCCGTGGACGGGAAGCTTCTCGTCGACCGGTTGAAGCGGTTCAAGTCGAAGTCAGCTGTCGAAGGCACGCCGACGAGCGTCATGGTGGTCGATGACGAAGCGGCGAACCGGCACTGGCTGGTGCGCATCCTCGAGCCCGCTGGCTTTGAGGTGATCGAGGCTACAGGAGGACGCGAGGCGATCGAGCTGGCCAAGGCGCGACCGCCCGACCTGATCCTTCTCGACCTGATGATGCCCGAGGTCACGGGATTCGACGTCGTCGAGGCGCTGCGCGCCGATCCGAAGACCGCGCAGACGCCGATCATGGTCCTCACCGCCCGTCATCTCACGGAGGCGGACAAGCGGCACCTCAACGGCCACGTGTCCACGATCCTCAGCCGCGGGTCGGTCGGCGCGGCGGACCTGCTCGGCCTGCTGCAGCAGGTCGTCGACAAGGCCAATGGCAAGCACCCCGCAGCGAAATGAGCGCACCCCTCATCCTCATCGTTGAGGACAACGAGACGAACCAGATGCTCACAGTCGCGGTGCTGGAGCGCGACGGTTACCGGGTAGAGGTCGCCGGCAACACCGAGGAAGCGCGTCGCCAGCTGGAGGCTGAGATGCCTCAGCTGATCCTCATGGACGTCCAGCTTCCGGGCGAGGACGGTCTCGCGTTCACAGAGCAGCTCAAGCGCGACCCGGCGACGAGGCCCATCCCGGTCGTGGCCATGACGGCGCACGCCATGCAAGGCGACGCCGAGCTTGCGATCAAGGCGGGGTGCAGCGGTTACATCCCCAAGCCCATCGACACTCGAGCGCTCGCAGCGCAGGTCCGCAGGTATCTGGCCGGCGCCCGGTGACGAGCCGCGTCCTCATCATCGACGACGAGCCCGCCAACGTTCTGCTGCTGGAGTCGATGTTGGCGGAGCAACCGGAGCTGGTAGTCAAAGGCGTCACCGACTCTGGCCTGGCCGAGCGCGAGTTCATGGATTTCGAGCCTGACATCGTGCTCCTCGACCTCCACATGCCGAAGCCGGACGGCATCGAGATCCTCACCCGGCTGCGCAGTGCCCGTGAAAGCCTCGGCTTCCTCCCCGTCGTCGTGCTCACCGCCGACACCACCAGGCTGGCGCGCAACACCGCGTTGGTGCTTGGCGCCGACGATTTCCTGCTCAAGCCGCTCGACCGCGAGGAAGTCCTCCTGCGCGTCCGCAACCTGCTGCACACGCGGCAGTTGTACACGGAGCTGGCCAGCGCCAAGGAGGCCCTGGAGCAGCATGAGAGGAAGCGAGGAAAGGGCTCGTAAGGCGGCATGGGCGCGTAAATCCGACGGTTAATATGCTGCCGGAGCTGCGATAACACCGGATCACGCCATGAGCAAACCCCCGCTGATCCTGATCGTCGAGGACAACGCCGGCAGCTTGATGCTTGCCACCGTCATGCTCGAGACCGAGGGTTTCGAGGTGGCCGGCGCCGGGTCGGCCGAAGACGCGCGGAACGTGCTGACGACGAAGACGCCTGACCTGATCCTCATGGACATCCAGCTGCCGGGCATGGACGGCCTCGAGTTCACGAGAGAGCTGAAGTCCGACCCGGACACCGCCGCCATCCCCGTGATCGCCCTGACGGCGCAGGTGATGCCGATTTACGAGCGCGCGGCGCGCGCCGCCGGCTGCGAGGGATTCATCGCCAAGCCATGGACGCCGGAGGCCTTCAGCCGGGAGATCCGCGCCTTCCTGGCCGGCGTTCCGGCCCGGAACCAATGACAGAGCCGGTCGAGCTCGAAAAGCGCCTCGAGCTGCTGCAGGGGATCTCGATCTTCTTCACCCTGCCCGACCGCGACATGCGCCGCCTGGCGCGCAAGCTGCAACCTCGCCACGTCGGTCGAGGCGAGGACGTCGTGAAGCAGGGCGAGGTGGCCGACCGCATGCACATCATCGTCAGTGGGCGCTGCGAGGTGCGCGAGACGTGGGCGCCGCACCACAGCGTCACGGTCGCGGTGCTCGGCCCGGGCGACTTTTTCGGCCTCAGCGCGATGAAAGGCGGCACACCCCAGGCGGCATCGGTTACGTCTATCGAGCCATGCGAGTTTCTCGAGCTGCTTATAGACGACATCGACGGAGTGCTGACGGAGGATTCGCCAGTACGCGCCGAGGTCGACCGGCTCGTCGAGCAGAGGCGCGCGACCATCGAGCACCTGGTCGAGCGCGCCCACCAGATGTCAGCGTCGCACGACGGCCGGATCATCGCCGTCTACTCGGTCAAGGGCGGCGCCGGAAAGACCACCCTGGCCGTCAATCTCGCCGCGGCGCTCGGCTTGCGCAACCGGGGTGAGAGCCTGTTGCTGGACCTTGGCCTTCCTTACAACCATGCGGCACTGACCGCCAACCTGGTTCCGACAGGCAGCCTCGCCGCCAACGAGCGGGCATCCGACGGCGAGCTCGAGGAGATGCTGCTCAGCGCGTGCATGCACCACCCCACCGGCATGATGCTGCTGCCCGGCGCGCTGCGAGTCGAGCAGTCGGAGCTCATCACCCCCGAGCTCGTGGATCGGTCCTTGACCGCCCTGATGCGGACCTTCCCCTACCTGGTCGTGGATCTTGGCGTCGCGATGTCGGAAGCGGCTTTGATGGTCCTGGAGCGGGCGCACAGGATCATCCTTGTGATCACACCGGAGCTGACCTCGCTGAAAGACACCAAAGAGCTGATGGAACTGTTCAGAACTGTGCTGAATATCCCGATCGGGAGCGTGACGCTCGTGCTCAACCGGCCGCGCGCCACCTCGATCGTCGACCGCAACGACATCGAGCGGAGCCTGGAACGCGCGGTCGACGTGGAGCTCGACCACGATGGCTACCGCTGTGACAGGGCCGCCGTGACTGGCGAGCTCCTGGTTTCGGCCTTTCCGACCAGCCCGCTCGCCAAGAAACTGAAGGCGCTGGCGGCCGCGCTGGAGACCGAGCACAGGTCGAAGCCGGCGGCCGCGCCTGTCGTCGAGGAGGTGGCGCCGTGACGGCCGCCCGTGTGAGCCGGCTGACCGTCGATAGGAGCAGCCCTGACGCTGCGGCCGCGTCGCATCCGCGGTCGCGCCTGAAGACGCGCTCGGGCCGCCGCTTCCTGGTGGCGGCCGCGGTGGCGGCGGTGGTCAGCGTCGCCTTCACGATCTGGATCGGCTTCCGGGTCGGCGGCGACCACTCGGTCACGGTGGTCGACGACCTGGGCGAGGCAATTGCCGCACTGATCGCGGCCGGGAGCTGCGGGTACGCGTCGCGGCGTGAGGCCGGGCGCATGCGCGTCGCGTGGGGCCTCCTGGCCGCGTCGGCGCTGAGCTGGGGCGTCGGTGAGGTGATCTGGTCGTACATCGAGGTGGGCCAGGGCCGAGCGGTGCCGTTCCCGTCAGCAGCCGACGCCGGCTACCTTGTCGCCATCCCGCTCGCGGTCGCCGGGGTGCTCACTTTCCCCTCCGCGCCGAGCCGCGTCGCGACCCGCGCGCAGGCCATCCTCGACGGCGCGATCGTGGCGCTGTCGCTGATCTTCATCAGCTGGGCTTTCGGCCTGGCGAGCGTCTACCAGCAGAACAACCAGACGCTCCTGACGCAGGTCATCGGGGCCGCCTACCCGGTGGGCGACGTCATCATCATCGCCGCGCTGCTTCTGGCGATGCGCCGAGCCACGCCGCAACAGCGCGGGACCATGGCCCTCCTGCTGGCCGGCCTGGCCGCGGCCGCGGTCGCCGACAGCTCGTTCGCGTACCTGACCGCGTCCGGCGTCTACACCGCGACCGGCAACGTGACCGACGCGGGATGGGTGATCGGGTACTTCTGCATAGCCCTCGCGCCCTTCTGGCCGGCGCATTTCGCGGAGCGCGTCGCCAAGGAAGGGCCGGCCGACCTGTGGCAGATGTCGGTGCCCTGGCTGTCGCTTTTCGGTGCGGGGGTGGTCGCGCTCGGCCTGGCCCAGCGCGGCCTGGGCCTCGACCAGTTCCTGACCGCGGTGGGTGGCGCCGTCGGCATCCTGCTGGTGGTCAGCATGGTGCTGCTGCATCGGGACTCGCTCACGCTGCTGGCGGTTCGCGACCGCGCCGAGCAGCAGCTCGAGCAGCGGACGAACCTCCTCAACGAGGTGATCCTGCATGCGCCGCTGGGCGTGGTGCGGGTGGGCCCGGACTACCGCGTGCTCGAGGCCAACCCGCGCATGGGCACGCTGCTGCATGCGCCCGAACAGATCATGGTCGGCTCGCTGGTGGCCGAGTTCCTGTCGCCCGAGGAAACCGTTCGCGTGCTCGAGCAGTTCAAACCACTCGACACCGGACTCGTCGACAACATCGAGGGCGAGAGTCCCGTGCGGCGCGCGGACGGAAGCGAGGTCTGGCTGCACTGGAGCGTGACCGCAGTACGCAAACGCAGCGGCAAGCTCGAGTACTACCTGGCGATGTTCGAGGACATCACCGCCAAGCACGAAGCAGAGGAAACCGCTGCCGCCAACCTCGCCGGCCTCGAGCGCCTGAACCAGCTGAAGAGCGAGTTCGTGTCCATGGTCAGCCACGAGTTTCGAACCGCGCTGGTCGGCATCCAGGGCTTCAGCGAGCTCCTGATGGACGAGTCGACAGGAGCGGAGGAGGTCAGGAGCCTGGCCACCGACATCAACAACGACGCCCTGCGACTGAACCGGATGATCAGCGAGATGCTCGACCTTGACCGCATGGAAGCGGGCAAGGTCCGGCTCAACCCGAAGCCGGTCGATGCCAATGCTCTGGTCAGCGACGTCGTCGAGCGGGCCCGCGCGTCAAGCTCCGCGCACGCAATCAAGCTCGACCTCGATCAGGCACTGCCGATCATCAACGCCGACCCCGACCGCCTGATCCAGGTGATCAGCAACCTCGTCAACAATGCCATCAAGTATTCGCCCGACGGAGGCGAGATCAAGGTTATGACCACGCTTGACGACGGATACGTGCACGTCGCGGTCATTGACCACGGCGTGGGTATAGCTCCCGAGAACATCAGCCGCGTTTTCGGCCGCTACGAGCGGTTCGAAAGCAACAAGACGAGCAAGGTCGTCGGCACAGGTCTCGGCCTGGCCATCAGCCGGCAGATCATCGAGCTGCATGGCGGCAAGATCTGGGTCGACAGCAAGGTGGGCGAAGGCTCAGTCTTCCAGTTCACCGTGCCTGTGCCCGCGCCAATCGCGCCGGACCCGGCGGTCGAGGCGGCGCACTGAGGGTTCACCGCTGAACGGGACCCCGCCGGTCAAAGTGCTGCTTGTCCAGGACGAGCGCCTCATGTTCGAGGGCCTCGCTTCGCTGCTGAACGACTTCGCGGGCATCGCGGTGAGCGGCGTTGCGAAGTCGGCCGCCGACGCGGTGGACAAGGTCGTGCATCTCGGGCCGGATGTCGTTGTGATGGACACTCACCTGAATGACAGCGGCGCACCGCAGGCGGTCCAGCGGTTGCGTACCGCGCGACCTGACGTGGCCGTTCTGGTCCTGTCAGCCGAAGGCGGCGAGGACCTGATGATGCAAGTCGCAAGCGCCGGGGCCGCGGGTTACCTGTCGCTCGAAGTGTCGGCCAATGAGCTTGTGGGCGCCATCCAGAAGCTCGCCGACGGCGAGCTCCTGGTGACCATGGCGGTCATGGCGCGACATTCTCGGGACGAGGCCGCGGCCACGGGTTCCATCGAGGGCAATGACGAGCTCAGCAATCGCGAGCGCGAGGTCCTCGCGCTGATGGCCGCGGGACTGAGCAACCTGCAGATCGGGTCGCGTCTTGGCATGGAACCCGGCGAGGTGCGCATGGAAGTGCGAGCGCTGATCGAGAAGTCGGGCGTGCACTCCAAGACTCAGGCCCTGGCGTCTGCCGAGCGAGCGGGCCTGCTGCGTGACGGCGAGGTGCAGAAGGCATGATCGACTCTTCGCGTCGCGAGGGCCAGATCGGATCCGAGTTCGAAACACCGTCGGCACATGAGCGGGCCTGGGCGATGCTGGATCGTCGGTCTCCGCTCGCGCTGAAGCTGGTGATGACCGTCGTGGCTGTCACCGCGCTCGGAGCGGTCCTGTTCGCGTATCTGCTCACCCAGGCTCGGCCGACCGCGCTGTGGATCGGAGTGGCCGGCGCGGCCGTGGCCACCTTCGAGGCGGCGCTCCTGATCGCCGCGATCGACTACGGCGTGCTGCGGCGGGTACGGCGCATGCACAGGCACGTGGCGACGTTCGAGCGCAACGGTGAGCGAGGGCACCTGGCGGAAGCCTCGGAACCGCCGGGACGCGATGAGTTGTTCAACCTGGCACGAGACATCGACCTCAGGCTCACGGAGCTCGACGAGCGGGAACGCGCCGGCACTGTCGTCACCCGCCTCGGCATGCTGGCCTTGCAGGGCACAAACCCTTCGGATCTGACCACCCACGCGCTGGACCTCACTCGCGACGCAGCCGGACTCGACCAGTGCCTCCTAATCGATCGGGAAATGCTCGGCGTCCTGTTCAGCTCTGGCAGCGGTGACCAGAAGAAGATGTCGGAGTCTGACCTGCCTGTGTGGCTGGCTGCGCTGGCGCGCAGCTCCGCGCGCTCACGCCGGCCTGTGCTGGCCGGCAGGCATGGGCACGCTCCTCGCTTCTGGGATGGGCAGTCCGCCCCGCAGGGCGCGGCGGCGGCTTTCGTACCGATGCCGGGTAAACACGTGGGCGCCGGCGTCATGGTCGGCCTTGCGAGGCCTGGCGGACAGATCACAACGAGCACGGTCGGCCTCGTGGAAGGCGTAGCCACCGCGCTCAGCGAGTCGCTCGAGCGGAAGGAGGCGAGCAGGGCGCGACAGGAGAGCGAGGACAAATCGAAGGCGCTGGCCACCGTCAGCCACGAGATGCGCAACCCGCTCAACGCCATGCTCGGGTTCAGCGACCTGTTGCTCGACGGGTCGGCCGGGTCGCTCACTGACAAGCAGCGCCTGTACCTGCAGCACATCGACGAGGCGTCCCGCCACATGCTGCGACTGGTGAACGACTACCTGGACCTGGCCCGCCTGGAGTCTGGGTCCCTGCCGCTGACCATCGAGGCAGTCGAGGTTGGGCCCGAGGTCCGGAACGTCCTGGAGCTCCTGGGACCGAGCGCTGAGGCCCGGCACGTGGTGCTGCGTTCCGACGTGGTGGCGGGCACAGTCGCGCAAGCTGACAGGCTGCGCCTCCGCCAGGTGCTCATAAACCTCATGGTCAACGCGATCCGTTCCACTCCGTCTCGCGGCCACGTGCGCATTCAGGTCGCGGGCGGCTCGAACGGCGTCCGCATCTCGGTGCTCGACACTGGACTCGGGATCCCCACCGACCGGCAGCACCTCGTGTTTACCGAGTTCGCCGAGCTCCGGCCCGGCGAGGAGAACGACGGCACCGGGCTCGGACTCGCGCTTTCGAGGCGTTTCGTCGAGGCGATGGGCGGATTCATCAGGTTCACGAGCTCTGACGGCGCGGGAACGATCTTCGATGTTTGGCTGCCCGGCGAGAACACGCCTCGCACAGCCGACGAGACCGCGGCACCCTCGGCCTGAGTTCAGGCCGGCTCGACCAGCTCCAGCGTGCGGATGCCCGACATGTCGATCCAGTACCGCCCACGCCCATGCACGATGCGCATCAGCACATTGCCGCACGCTGGGCAGCGCACGACGGTGCCGGGCGCGTTGACGTAGACGTCCACGCGGCCGACCGCGTTGACCGCACCGCACCCGCCGCACGTTCCCTCCGCGGTCGTCATCTCCATGTTGAAGATCTCGGCCAGCAGCCCGCCGATCGCGTTTCCATCTAGCTTCATGTCTGCCTGTTCGACAGTCATCGCCCTCAACCTCCAGTCGCGCCGAAGCGCTCGGTCTTGATCCAGCCGGGGTCGTAGCCGTGATCGACGAGAAGGCTCGCCGCGGCCTCGACGAAGGACGTTGGGCCGCAGATGAAGACAGCCGGCGCCGGCTGAGCGGGCCAGGCGGCGTCGTCGATCATCTGCCGGTCCAGGCGACGCGCGTATCCGCGCCAGCCGTCGGGGTGCGATCGGGTCAGCGTGTGCCTCACGTCCAGCGAGGGATCTGCGGCCGCGAGGCGCTCGAGCTCCTCGCGGTAGATCACGTCCTCGAAACTTCGCGACGAGTAGAGCAGCCGAACTGGCGTGCGGTCGTGCGCGGCGGCGCGGTGACGGATCATGGCCATGAGCGGCACAACGCCCGAGCCGCCGGCGATGAGCAGCAGCGGCCGATCCCCCGGCGCTCGCCACACGAAGAACCCACCGATCGGCCCGCGCAGCTCGATCTTGTCCATGTCCCGCAGCTCACCGACCAGGTAAGGCGAGACCTCACCGTCGTCCAGTCGCTCGACGGTGATCGTGACGCGCCGATCCTCAGGCGCCGAGGCGATCGAGTAGCTGCGTTGCGCCTGGTAGCCGTCCTCGGCGCTGAGGCGGACGTCGACGTGCTGGCCCGCCAGGTGCCCCGGCCAGTCGGGCACATCGATCGCGATGCTCGACACCTTCGGGGTCTCGGCGGTGATCCCGGCGACCTCGCCGATTCGCCAGCCTAGTCTCCCCAGTACCGTTCCTCGCGCCATGGATCTCCGTGGTTGTTGTAGCCGTTCGACTCCCAGAAGCCCGGCTCGTCCTGGTTCTTCAACGTGAGCCCTCGCACCCACTTGGCGCTCTTCCATAGATAAAGGTGTGGGACGAGCAGGCGCACAGGGCCGCCGTGCTCAGGATGCAGCGGCGCTCCGCCGTACTCGTAGACGACCCACGCCTTGTGGTCGGTGATCTCGTCGAGCGGCATGTTGGTCGTATAGCCGCCGTCGCTGAACACGACAACATACTCGGCCGCGGTCTCGATGCCCTCCATCAGTGTGTCGACTGACACGCCTTTCCAGGCAGTGTCGAGCTTCGACCATTTGGTCACGCAGTGGATGTCGACGGTGATGCTCTCGGCGGGCAGGCCTTTGAACTGATCCCAGGTCCAGGTCTTCGGCTGGTCGATCTCACCGTTGATGGTGAAGGTCCACTTCGCGAGGTCGACGCGCGGGGTCGGTCCCGCGGAAAGCACCGGGAAGTCGTTGACCGTGTGCTGGCCCGGCGGTACCCGCGAGCTGCTCGCCGCGTCCCGCCTCTTGCCCCGGAAGCCGCGGGAGATGAAGGCCACGCCGAAAGGCTAGCGCACGCCGCGGATGCGGCTCACGAACAGGGTGCCCAGGACGAACCAGATCACGGCTCCCGCGAACACCAGGCGAAACCCGAGGAAGTGGCCCGTCTCCAGGCCGAGGATGTGCCCGCCCGCGTGGTTGAACGCGTGCAGGATCGGCCCGAACACCGCGGGCGCCAGCGACGGTGGGAGCGTGAACGCGATGTGCCAGAGGCCCATGTCCCGGCCCGAGGATTTCTCGCGGTCGGGCAGCACGTCGCAGGCGATGGCCCAGTCGACCGCGACGTAGAGGCCGTAACCGATCCCGAACAGGACGCCCAGCACGAACACGAACGCCAGGTTCCTCACGAGGCCGAACAGGAGCACGCTGGCGACCGCCGCCTGGAGCCCGCCCGAGGCGTAAACGAAGAGCTTCCTTTTCCCCCAGCGGTCCGAAAGATGACCGCCGATGATCGCGGGCAGGATGCCGCCTGCGAGCACGGCGAGGCCCCAGTAGCCGGCCAGCGTGTTCGGATTGTGCGCCCCGATCACGTGGCGGAAGTACAGGGCTAGAAACGGATAGATCGTGTAGATGCCCATCACCACGAACGCCCGCGTCAAGAAGGTCCAGAAGAAGTCGTGGTTGCGAAACGCGACGAAGAATCCGCGGATGGCCGGTACCCGCGCGGCTGCAAAGCCGGCGACCAGCCCCGCACCCAGGCATATGCCTCCTGGCGCGATCGAAAAGATCGAAAACGGTGTGAAGAGGAATGCGATCCAGGCGCCGACCGCGATCGTGCCCGCGACCGCGGCGACAATCACCGTCGAGTCCAGCTGGAGCGGGGAGTGCTTTATGGCCGGAGATGCGGGCTCATGCACCGAGACGAGGGTGATCGCGGTACTCAGCGCAAGGATCAGCGCGATCGCGCCGAAGCCCACGATGACGCCGGTGCGCGTTTCGCCAAACAGAGCGGTCGCTGCCGTGACCGCCGCGAGCCCGGCCACCGCGCCGAGGCCCTGCATCATGCCCAGCGAACCAGAGGCTCGACCTCGGTCCGCTTGTGGAACCACGTCGGGGATGACGGCGGCGTAGGCGCCGCCCGCCAGGTTGAACGCCAGCTGCACCAGCATGTAGGCGAAAGCCAGCGGCAGCTCCGCGCCCGAGATTGCGAGCAGACCCAGGCCGGCGAGGTTGACGGCGGTGCCGGCGAGGATCCACGGCCGGCGGCGGCCCCAGCGCGTGCTGGTCCGGTCGCTGAGCCAGCCCGCGAGGATGGGGGCAAGCAGGGCGAACAGGTTGCCCGCGGCGCTGACCCGGCCGATGACGAGGTCGGCCGAGCCGCCCGCGATCATCGTCGCCATGAACGGAAGCAGGACGAAGTTGATGGGCGGCCAGTGGGCGCCCTGGCCAAACCACAGTGCGTTGATGCCGAGCAGGCGGCGCGTGCTGATTCGCTCGGTGCGGGTCGATTCCGCCACGCTGCCGGCGATGACTACGGAGCTCATCTCGATCAAGTCTCCTCGCAAACGCCCAGCTGCGCGCAGGCTACCGACACCGGGATCGCGAATCCGAGCGCTTCGACACCGTCGCCGACGAACTTTCCCTTGGCGACACCGATCACGTGGCCCTTCGAATCGACCACGGGTCCACCGCTGTTGCCCGGGCTGATGGGCGCCGAGAACTGCACGTAGTCGCTGCCCTCGATGCTCCGAAAACCGGAAACCAGCCCGATCGAGACGCTGCCGCCGAGGCCGAGCGGCGAGCCGACGACCATCACGGTCGCACCGACGCTCGGGCGCGTGGGCGCCGGCTTGAGTGGAGTCAGCTTTTCATTCACGTGTACCAGCGCCAGGTCATCCGTGCGGTCGATGTGCACGATGGTGCCCTCGAGCGTTCGGTCGGCCTGGATGACGTCGACAGCTTTGACGCCGCTGGCGAGGGCGTCGGCGACAACGTGGTAGTCGGTCACGAGATCCGAGCCGCTTGCGTCCTCGCGCACGACCCAGCCCGAGCCGAGGCCGGCATCGGTGGCGATGGTGAACACCGAGGGTTCGACCTGCGCAGCCAGCTTCGACCAGTCGGCCTGTTGTGAAGTCTTTGTCTGCAGCTCGTTGACCTCCGTCTGCAGCCGCGCGAGGGTCTGCTGCTGCGCGGCGCTGGTGCGCGCGCCGTCCTGCTGCGCCTGCCACGCCAGGCCGGCTGCGGCGGCGACGCCCGCAACGAGCGCCGCCGCCAGGGTTCGCGCCAGACGCGATCCGGGGTTGCTCACGGGCTTACCTCAGCTCTGCCCCAAGGGCGGACTCCGCCTTGGCGACGCCGAGCATGGCGCTGTCGAGGTCGTTGAAGCCCGCATCGGCCTTCGTGTGGTCGTTTGAGGTCATACCGCTGATCAGCTCCTGCACCGCCGCGATGGCTGCGCTCAAGCTGTCACCCAGCTGGCTGTCCGCCGAGGACAACCCGGAGGGCACCCTGGCCGCCTTACGATCGGTCTGAAACTTCTGCAGGTCGTTCAGCGTGTCCTGTGCCGCGATGAGGCAGGTCCCGAACGTGCTGCACAGCACGACCTGCGAGTAGTCGGTCCGCACCGCGCCCGAGTCGACCGTGTACATGGTCATGTAGTCGGCCACCTGCTTCTTTTGGGCGGCGTCCGCCTGCAGCGCCGTGAGCTGGTCCTTCGTGGCAGCGAGGCTCTGCTTGGTCATGTCCAGCTTGGTGTTGGTCGAATAGAAGAGGTAGCCGAGCGTGCCTGACGCGAGGAGCCCAACCACCGCGATGGCCGTCGGGACGATCCATCCGGGCCGCCGACGCTTCGCCGCGGGCGCCGCCGGAGCGGCAGCCGGTGGCGGTGGCAGTTCGACCGCCGCCGGCGCCTCGGGGGGCACGAGCTCCGGGGTGACGACCCTGGGCTCCAGGGTGATGACGCCGTCGTACTGATTGGGATCCGCTGACATCTGACCGATCTCCTTGACTGCAGGTGGCCGGAACGCCACCGACTGTTCCGCAGAACCCGTCTCAGAGCCAGTCTCAGAAAGGTGTCGAAATCCGTCTCATAAACCAGGTGGTTTCGGGTTTATGGTTTGCCGGGCCACATATTTGAAGACCGCTCGCGGATTCGTCGACAACCCCCGCGTCTTCGACGCGCTCGTGGGGCTGCTGATGTCCGCCCTGCTGTTCGGCGCATACCTGACCGCGTACGCGTTCGTCATTCTGCAGAACACGGTGGTCGAGCCGGCAGGCTACATCGGCCAGGGGATCGTTCTTGGCGCTTGGCTGGCCACGACCGGAGTGCTGTTCGCGGGCTTCGCTGCCGGCATCCGCGCCGGCAAGCCGTGGCACAACGCTCTGCCCGACGGCTATGTCGGCTCGCTGGCGGCGGCGCTGACGTTCGGCGGCGCATGGATCGTGGACAACGCTCTCTGGGTGCCGGCATTCGCTTCGAAGGCGGTTGGGCTGGACGCCCTCTTCACTCCACCGCGACTGGTGCTCATCGCCGCCACCGCCGTGATGGTCAGCGGCCCGCTGCGCGCGGCCGCGCGCCGTGGCGAGACGACCGCGGGCTTCACCACGCTGGTCTCAGCGGCGCTCCTGTTGTCGGTGTTCACCTTCGCGACTCAGTTCGTGCATCCGCTGATCGATCCCTACTCGCTCAACGGATACCCATTCGCCCCGACGGGCGATCACAAGTGGCTGGGCGAGAACATCGGCGTGGCGGAGATCCTGGCGCAGGCTCTGATCCTCGCCGGCACTGGGCTGCTCCTGAACAGCGGCTTCAACCTGCGGCCGGGCTCAATGACGCTTGTGTTCACGATCAACGGCCTGCTGGTGACGACCAGCAAGCTCCACTACCCCTACGTGCCGGTCATGATCCTCACCGGCATCGCGGCCGATGCGTGGATCGCTTACAGCCGGCGCCGTCCGGGACGGCCGTCGGCGTCTCTCTGCGCCGTCATCGGGTTGACGTTCGTGGTCGCCTACCTGGCCGCGATCTGGCTGTTTGGCGGCACCTCCTGGGGGTTCTCCCTGTGGACTGGGACCATCGTCGCCACCACGATGATGTGCTGGATGATGGGCCGGCTTCTTCGCGCCGGTTTGCCGTCTGCGATCGTGGCGCCGCTAAACGCCGCCGCCACCCCAGATACCGCGCCGGTCGAGGTCCGCCAGGAGGTGCGGTGGACGCGCGACCCCGCCAGCACCGTGCGGCCCCAGCTGGTGCGCGCTGCGCTGGACGACCTCGGCACACCAGAGGCGCTGGGCCGGAGTCCGCTCGGCCGCCTGCCGGGCATCGCGCACGGCGAGTCGACGGCAACCGATCTCCGCGCTGCGCTGGTCGACGTGATCAGCGAGCTTGCCTCGTCGTCACAACCGCGCGACGCCGAGGCGGGCCACCTGCTGCTCGACTACTACGTGAAGAGGGTCGGCAGCCATGAGGTGATCATGGAGAGGCTGCATCTCTCCCGCCCCACCTTCTACCGCCGGCTGCAGCGGGGGTTCTCGCTCGTTGCCGAGCGCCTCGACGAGATGAGCGAGTTTGCCGAAAAGGTGCCCGTAGCGCGCTGATCGCGAGGTGGATCTCTCAGCCGAGCACCTGATCACGGTCGGAGTGATCGCCGTCTCGATCGCGGCTCTGGTCTTCGCCGCGCGAACGCGCCCAGGCCCGTGGACTGTGCCCGCGGCGCGGGCGCTCGCGGTACTGATCGTGGTCAACGAGACGAGCTGGTTCGTGTGGCAGGCGGCGCATCACGCGTTCACGATCCAGAACGACCTGCCGCTTCACCTGTGCGACGTGGCCGCCTACATCTCGGCCGTCGCGCTCTGGATGCGAACGCCCATGCTGGTCGAGCTCACGTATTTCTGGGGCATCGCCGGCACCGCCAACGGCGTCATCACGCCGGACATCGGCAACCAGTTCCCGTCTTATCTCTTTTTCCAGTACTTCATCCAGCACGGTGCGATCCCGGCGGCCGCGCTGTTCCTGGTGGCCGGCTTGCGGATCTACCCGCGGACGTGGGCGGTGCCGCGGGTGATCGCGTTCAGCCTCGCCCTGCTCGTGTTCGACGCCTTCGCCAACCTGGTCACGAACGGGAACTACCTGTTCCTGCGCTCCGTGCCGCCCGGCCCGAACTTGCTGTCCGTGCTTGGACCGTGGCCCTGGTACATCTTCTGGGGCGCGATCGTCGCGATCGCGATCTTCGTCGTGCTCGACGCGCCTTTCAGAATCTTCGGCCCCGGACGTGCTCGATCGAAAACCGAGCCGTATCAGCCACCAGCATGACCGCCATGACGCCCGCCTCTACCGGGTCGCTCACGACCAGGTCGGCAGCCTCCGGGACCGAACCGGCCATGTTGGTGCAGACGACGATGATCCCCGCCTGACGGATCTCGCGCACGGCGTTCGAGATGTCGCCGCCCATCAGCGCGCCCGCGAGCACCAGGACGCGGGCGCGGTGGAGCCGGGCAACCGCCCGCACCGCGTCGGCGAGCTGCTCTTCGCCCACCAGCGGGATGGTGTCGACCGAGATGCGCTGGCCGCGGATGTTGTGGCGGTCGGCCTCCGACACCGCTCCCTGCGCCACCATGCCGACCTGGGCACCGCCGCCGATCACGATCACGCGCTTGCCGTAGATGCGCTGAAACGTGGGCACGACGCCCACGCTCTTCACGCCCACGACCTGTTCGAGGTCTTTCACCAGACTTGCTTCGTCGTGCGCGCCCGAGACCTCGATCTGGAGCTCGGCCACGTCGTCCCGGCGCGCGCCCCCGGCGATGTACTCGATGTTCGCGCCGTGGCGGAAGATCACCTCCGAGAGGCGGTAGAGGACCCCCGGCTGGTCGAGCGAGGCGACGAGCAGGCCGGTGACCTGCGGATCCGGCATGGGCCTGAACCATAGCTGGAGCGCCTTGAATTTGGCCGCCAAACCCATGACGCGCCGGCGCGAAAGCGATAAGCTTCGGCGCCTCATGGGTTCTCGCCGGATCGGTATTGCGATTGCGATCAAGAGGGGAGGTCCCCCGACGTAGCGCGCAACCGCTGAGTCGCGGGACCTCCCAGCCAACGAAGAGGCTGGGAGGTTTTTTTATGGCCAGGAACGAAAAGAAGAGGCGGATCGTCGTGTATGACACGACCCTGCGCGACGGCGCCCAGGGATCGTTCGTGACGTTCTCCGTCGCCGACAAGCTGCTGATCGCGCGCGCCCTGGACCGGATCGGCCTCGATTACGTGGAGGGCGGTTTCCCGGGTTCCAACCCCAAGGACGAGGAATTCTTCGCCAGCCTGGCCGAATCGCCACTGAAGCGTTCACGCCTGGCCGCGTTCGGCGCCACGCGCCGCGCCGGCGGCACGTGCGAGGGCGACGCCAACCTCGCGGCACTCGCCAGGAGCGGCGCTCCGACGTGGACGCTGGTCGGCAAGAGCGATACGTGGCAGGTAGACAGGGTTCTGCAGACGACCGTCGACGAGAACCTCGCGATGATCCGCGAGTCCGTCGCGTTCGGCGTGGCGTCCGGCCGCGAGGTCGTCTTCGACGCCGAGCATTTCTTCGACGGGTTCATGCGCGACCGCGATTACGCGCTCGAGGTATGCGCCACCGCCGCGCGGGCCGGGGCGGCGTGGGTGGTGCTGTGTGACACCAACGGCGGCAGCATGCCTTCCACGGTCCGCGCCGGAGTCGAGGCCGTGGTGAACCGGTTGTTGGCGGACGGCGCGAAGACGCGCACCGGCATCCACACGCACAACGACTGCGAGCTGGCGGTTGCTAACTCCATCGAGGGCATCGCCGCCGGCGCGGACATGGTGCAGGGCACGATCAACGGCTACGGCGAACGCTGCGGCAACGCAAACCTGATCTCCGTGGTCGCGAACGTGGTCCTGAAGATGGGCCTCGAGGCCATGCCCTCAGGCTCGGTCGCGCGCTTCACGAGTCTCTCGCGCACTGTCGCGGAGATCGCGAACCTGGCGCTTCCCGCCCAGCAGCCCTTCGTCGGCCAGGGCGCTTTCGCGCACAAAGGTGGCCAGCACGTGGCCGCGGTGCTGAAGGACGCGGACGCCTACCAGCACATCGACCCGGCCCTGGTCGGCAACCAGCAGCGCGTGCTCGTCTCCGAGCTATCGGGTCGCGGCAGCGTGCTGTCGAAGGCGCGCGAGTTCGGCCTGGAGATCGATCGCGAGGACCCGGAGACGCGACGAATCGTGCAGCACCTGAAAGAGCTCGAGCACCGCGGCTACTCGTACGAGGCCGCCGACGCGTCTTTCGAGTTGCTGTTGCGCCGCCTGAAGCCCGACTACGAGGCGCCCTGGCGCGTGGTCGACTTCACGACGCTGGTCCGGAGGCACGGCAACGCGGTCCAGGCCGAGGCGACCGTGAAGGTCGAGGTCGGTTCGGACGTGTTCCACACGGCGGCATCGGGCAACGGCCCTGTGAATGCGCTCGACGCAGCGCTGCGCAAAGCGCTCATGCCGAGATTTCCCGCGCTCAAGGGAGTGCGTCTGCTCGACTACAAGGTGCGCATCCTCGACGGGGCGGCGGGCACGGCCGCGACGACCCGGGTGCTGGTCGAGTCGGGCAAGGGGTCGAGGCGCTGGGCGACGGTCGGATGCTCGAGCAACATCATCGAGGCGTCCCTCGAGGCCCTGCTGGATTCACTCGAATTCGCCGCAAGTTGAAACCGACCCGCGCGACTGCGCGGAAGCAGATCCCCGAGGAGCTGAGGCGCGACGTCCGGCTGCTGGGTGGCCTGCTCGGACAGGTGATTGCCGAGGAGGGCGGCGAGGACCTCCTCCGCGACGTGGAGGAGCTGCGCCGGCTCGTCATCTCGGCGCGCCACTCCCCAGCTGACGAGCGCCGGGCCGAGAACCTCGTCGCGTCGTGGTCGATCGAGCGCGCCGGGCAGGTCGCGCGCGCGTTCACGTGCTACTTCCATCTGGCGAACCTCGCCGAGGACCACCACCGCGTGCGCGTCCTGCGCGAGCGTGACCACGCACCTGAGCCGATGCAGGAATCGCTCGCGGCCACCATGAAGCACCTGCTCCCGCGGCTGGGCACCCGGAACTTCGAGCGGATGCAGAGATGGATGGAGATCCGCCCGGTCTTCACCGCGCATCCGACCGAGGCGCGCCGGCGCGCCATCGTGACCGGGATCCGGCGGATCTCGGAGCAGCTAGATCGAGTCCACGACGAATCGGCGTCAGCCGCCGAGCGATCCGATACGACTCGACGCCTGCTCGAGGAGATCGACATCCTCTGGCGCACCGGACAGCTCCGGTCGACCGAGCTGCAGCCGCTGGACGAGGTGCGAGCGCTGATGGCCATCTTTGACGAGACGCTCTTCCGCGTCGTGCCAGAGGTCTGCCGCGCGTTCGAGCAGGCGCTTCAACCGGCGGTCGAAACGGCGCCGTCCTTCATTCGGTTTGGAAGCTGGGTGGGCGGCGACCGAGACGGCAACCCTTCGGTCACCGCGAAGGTCACCGAAGAAGCCATGGCGATCCAGGCCGACCACGTGCTGAGGGCGCTCGAGAATGCGACGACGCGCATCGGGCGTTCGCTCACCGTGGACGAGACGACAACGCCGGCCAGCCGCGCCCTGCGCCGGCGGCTGCGCGACGCGACAGGTAGGGATCCGCAGCTGCTCGCGGAACTGGCGAAGCGTTCGCCGTCCGAGCCGCACCGGCAGTACCTGCTCTACGTCGCCGACCGCATACGGGCCACTCGCCTGGGCCGAGAGGCGAGGTATCGCGACGCATCGGAGCTGCTGGACGACCTGAACGAGGTTGCCGGTTCGCTTGCGGCGGCCGGATCGCCGCGACTTGCGGCCGGCGAGCTGCGCAACCTGATGTGGCAGGTGGAGACCTTCGGGTTCCACCTTGCCGGCTTGGAGGTGCGGCAGCACAGCTCAGCGCTGGTCGAGAGCCAGGAGGTGCTGAAGACGTTTCGCGCGATCAAGCGAATCCAGGAGCGCTACGGAGTGGATGCGTGCCGTCGCTTCATCGTCAGCTTCACGCGGTCTGCAGCCGACATCGCGAGGGTCCACGAGCTGGCGCGGCTGGCGACAGGCGGCGATCCGCCGGTACTCGACGTCATTCCGCTGTTCGAGACCGAGGCCGAGCTCTCGCGCGCGGCGGCGATCCTGAAGGAGATCTCTCGCGTCGGACCGTGCACTGAAGTCATGCTCGGGTACTCCGACTCCGCAAAGGAGGTCGGTCCGGTTTCGGCGACGGTCGCGCTGTACCGCGCCCAGGCGGCGCTGGCCCGATTGAAGAAACCGGCGCGCGGAATCCCGCTGACCATCTTTCACGGCCGCGGCGGCGCGGTCGGTCGCGGAGGCGGCCCGGCAAACCGCGCCATCCTGGCCCAGGCACCCGGATCTGTCGACTTCCGTTTCAAAGTCACCGAGCAAGGCGAGGTGATCTTCGCCCGGTACGGCAACCCCGTCCTCGCCCGCCGTCACCTGGAGCAGGTCATGTCGGCCGTCGTCGAAGCCTCGACGCCGCAGGTCCAGCGGCGCGCGGCCAAGGCCGCAAGGCTCTTCCGCGGCATCGCCGGCGAGGTGAACCAGGCGGCGCGCGCGGCGTACCGCGCGCTGGTCGAGACCGAGGGCTTCACGGAATGGTTCGCGCGCGTCACCCCCATCGACGAGCTGAGCCGCATGCGCATCGGATCGAGGCCGGCGCGGCGCACTGGGGCGCGCACGCTGGAGGACCTGCGTGCCATCCCGTGGGTCTTCGCGTGGTCGCAGACGCGGCTCAACCTGCCCGGCTGGTACGGGTTGGGCAGCGGTTTGCAGGCAGCGAGGATCGCCGACCTGCGTGAGGCTTACAGAGACCTGCCGATCTTCAACGTCATGATCGACAACGCGGAGATGAGCCTTGCTAAGACCGATCGCCAGATCGCCGAGCGCTATCTGGAGCTCGGCGGAAGGCCCGACCTGACCAAGCGCGTGCTCGACGAGTACGACCGGACGCTCACCGCCGTGCTCGCAGTGACCCGGCACAAGCGACTGCTCGAAGACAAGCGCGTCCTGTCGTGGGCCATCGAGCTGCGCAATCCATACGTGGACGCGCTGTCACACCTACAGCTGCGCGCGCTGCGCCATCTGCGCACGCGAAGAAGCTCAGACGCGGAGAAGCTGCTGCTGCTGACCGTAAACGGCGTGGCTGCCGGCTTGCAGAATACGGGCTAGGCGACCAGGTTCCTTCGGTACGCGCCGAGGATCCGGTGCAGTGCCGCCACCACCACGGGATCCAGGCGCGGGCCGGCGTCGTCGAGCACACGCACCAGCGCTTCGCTCGGTGAGACCGCCTGCCGGTACGGACGGTCTGTGGTGAGCACGTCGTACGTGTCGGCGACCGCGACGATCCTCGCCTCGATCGGGATCTCGGCCGAGGCGAGGCCGTGCGGGTAGCCCGATCCGTCCATGCGCTCATGGTGGTAGAGCACCCCGAGCATCTCGCGCGTGATGCGGCCTGTACCGCCGAGGATCGCGATTCCCAGCTCCGGATGCGTCTTCATCACACGCCACTCGGACTCGGTGAGCGCGCCCTGCTTGTCGAGAATCGATTGCGGGATTCCCAGCTTGCCAACGTCGTGCAGCAAGCCGGAGCGGCTGAGCACGACCTGCTCGGCGCTGGTCATGCCCAGCTCGCGCCCGATCATCACGCACAGCTCTGCAACTCGCCGGTCGTGGCCGTCCGGGCCTGTCGTTCCCATCTGCTCCACCACTCCCTCCGTGGTGAGTTCCTACCGACCCCAGTTACTTGAAAGCCGTCTATTTCCTAACGACGCACCTAACGCTCTGGGTCGCCGAGGTCGGCAACACGGCTCCTGACAACACTGGTGTTGCCAAAGTTGAGCCCGATATGGTATATAATTAAGGTTGAGCGACGACGATGTGATCGCCCGCATCAAGTTCGGCGCCCGCTGGCTGTGGGCGCAGGGCGACTACCCCCGTCTGGCATTGATGCTCGAGCCGGAAGCAGTGGCCCTGGCGCGCCGCTGCGTGCGGCGGGGTGCGGACGTTCTCGATGTCGCGGCGGGCAACGGCAACTTCGCGCTCGAGGCCGCACGACTCGGTGCGCATGTGAACGCGTCCGACTTCACACCTCGCATGGTCGAGCTCGGCTTGGAGCGGAGTCGAGCCGAGGGGCTCGACATCGAGTGGACTGAAGGCGACGCCGAATCGCTGCCGTTCCCCGACCACTCGTTCGACCTCGTGGCTTCGGTGTTCGGGGCGATGTTCGCGCCGCGCCCGGAGCTCGTCGCCGGCGAGCTGTTTCGTGTCGTCCGGCCGGGCGGGGTGGTGGCCATGGCGAATTACGCCATCGGGGGCTTTCTGGGCCGGCTGTCGACGGTGATCGCCGCCTTCTCGACCACGCCCGCTCCGACCATGCCCTCCCCTTTTCTGTGGGGGGACGGGGCCGAGGTGCGCCGCCGGTTCGCGGGGCTGGCCGAGTCGATCGTGCTCGACCCGCGCAATCTAAGGCTTCGATTCGAGTCGATCGATGACTGGGAGGCGACCTTCGCCGCTTCCAACCCGCCGCTGATGGCCATGAGGGCCATCCTTCCGCCGGACGCATACGGGCGGCTGATCGGGCAGTGCCGCGCGCTCGCCTCGGAGATGAACATCACACCTCGCCTCGGCGTCACGCTCGACTCGGACTACCTCGTGGTGCTCGCTACCAGCCCTCGCGAATGACCGCCGCGCCGTTGGGCTCGAGCTTGAACAGCCCCGCATGCACCTGGCTTCCGTCGACCAGGTTGGTGCCGGCCTGGCTCAACGGCACGTCGACCGCAGACGGACGGTGGTTGAGGAGAAACAGGATCGAGCGGTGGCCGAACGAGCGCCGCACGGCCTCCACGCCGGCCGGGGCCTCGAGCCCTGGGTCGACCCCGGCTTCAGCGCAAACCGCCCGCAGCAGGCGAGCCATGGACGGCTGGTCGAGGCGCGTGCCTACGTAGTACGCGGTGCCTGATCCGAACCCGTGGCGCGTCACCGCCGGACGCCTGTCAACCCGCGCGCCGGCGAAGGTGGCCAAAACCTCCGCGCCAGACGGCTCGTTGAGCTCGCTCCACAGGTCACACCGTCCCTTGCCGCCATCACCGAACACGACCTCGAGCTGCTCGCCGTCGGCGAGAGGCAGCCAGTCTGCGACGCGCAGCCCGAGCAGGTCCGCGAACGGAGCCGGATAACCGCCCAGGTGGATGTGCTCGAAGGGATCGACCACACCGCTGAAGAATCCGATCACGACTGCGCCGCCGCCCTTGACGTACGCGGTCAGCGCGGCGGCGCCCTCGTCACCGACCAGGTAGAGGTTCGGCACAAGCACCAGCTTGTAGGCCGACAGGTCGTCCTGCGGGCGGGCGAAGTCGGCGACGATGTTGGCGCTGAACAGCGGCCGGTAGTAGTCCTCGAGCTGCGGCTGCTGGCGGATGCGGTTCGACGGCTTCGACGGAAGCTCGAGGGCCCACCACGACTCCCAATCGAGCACGATGGCCACATCTGCGCGGACGCGGCTGCCGCATACCGCGTCGAGGCCGCGCAGCTCCTGCCCGAGCTGCCTTGCCTCCTTCCATGCGGGCGATGACGTCACCGCTCCATGGGGAACAACCGCGCTGTGAAACTTTTCCGCCCCCGCGCGTGACTGCCTCCACTGGAAGAACATCACGCCGTCGGCGCCGCGGGCCACGGCCTGGTAGCTCCACAGGCGCATCTGACCTGGCGCCTTTGCCACGTTGACCTCGCGCCAGTTCACGCGGCTCGTCGTCTGCTCCATCAACACCCATGGGCGACCGCGGCCCAGCGAGCGCATGAGGTCACCCGCCATCGCCGAACGCATGCCGGCCTCACTGTCGGACGGGTCCTGGTACACGTCGTCGCTGACGACGTCCTCGCGCGCGGCCCACTTCCAGTAATCCAGCGATTTGAAGAAGCCCATGAAGTTCGTCGTGATCGGGACGTTTGGGCTGAGCTCACGCAGCACCTCGCGTTCGACCTCGTAGCAGGCGAGGAGCTCGTCGGACGAGAAGCGCATGAAGTCCAGCTGCTGGCTCGGATTCGGCCACGTCGGCGTGCGGCGGGGTGGGAGCACCTCGTCCCACTTGGAGTAGCGCTGCGACCAGAAGTCAGTCCCCCACGCCCTGTTCAGGTCCTCGATCGATCCGTAGCGCTCCTGCAGCCACTTGCGAAAAGCCTCGGCGGAGACGTCGCAGTAGCAGTGCGCGACATGGCACCCGAACTCGTTGCCGACGTGCCACATGGCCAGCGCCGGGTGGGACGCGTAACGCTTCGCCATCTGCTCCACGAGGTGTCCGGCGGCAAAGCGGTAGACCGGGCTGCTCGGGCAGTAGTGCTGCCGCGCTCCGTGCCACAGCCTGACGCCGTCGATCGTCACGGGCAGCATCTCGGGATGGCGGTGCGAAAGCCAGGGCGGTGGTGATGCGGTCGCAGTCGCCAGGTCGACCGAGATGCCGCCTGCGTGCAGCATGTCCATGACCTTGTCAAGCCAGTCGAATTCGTAGCGCGCGGCCTCGGGTTCGATCCGCGACCACGAGAAGATGCCGAGCGAAACGAAGTTCACGCCCGCCTCCTGCATGAGGCGAACGTCCTCATCCCAGACGCGCTCCGGCCACTGGTCCGGGTTGTAATCGCCGCCGAAGAGGATGTGCGGAAGCCGCGTCCCGAGAAGCGGCTCGTACTCTGTCGCGCTCAGCCTTTTGCCAATCCCATCGTCTTCATGTGGTCGCCGACCACGAACGCTAGCCTAAGCATGTGCTGAAGATCCACGACCTGGCCGGCGTCATTCCAGCGCTGGCCACCCCGCTGACACGCGACGGTGGTGTCGACGATGCCGGAGTCGGACGGCTGGTGGAACACGCGCTCGCGGGAGGCGTCACGGGGCTCCTGCCGCTCGGGTCCACCGGCGAGTGCTCGTCACTGGACGAGGGTTCGAGGCGGGCGATGCTCGCCGCGGTTGTAAAAGCGAACGCGGGGCGCGTGCCGATCATCTGCGGCGTGGCCCAGAGCCACCTGGCGGGCGCCCAGCTCGAGGTCGCCGCGGCCGCTGCGCTCGGCGCGGACGCGGCGCTCGTGACCCCGCCGTTCTACTACCCGATGGACCAGGCGGGCGTCATCGCGTTCTTCCGCACGCTTGCTCGACGGAGCCCGATCCCGATCTTCCTCTACAACATCCCGCAGTTCACGAAGGTCGTGGCGGAACCGGAGACGGTGGCGAAGCTCGCGCACGAGGGCTCGCTGGTCGGGATCAAGGACTCGAGCCGCAACTTCGAGTACTTCGAGCTCATGCGCGCCGCCACCCGCGACGTTCCGCACTTCCGCGTCTTCACTGGCAGCGACACGATGCTGCTCGTATCGCTCGTGATGGGCGGAGCCGGCACCATCTGCGGCGCGGCCAATGTGGCGCCGGGCTGGGTCGTCGACATTTACGACGCGTTTCGCCGCGGCGACCTCGAAGCCGCGCGCGAGCAGCAGGACCACCTGACCACGCTGGTCATGAGCTTGCGGGGCGGTGTTTTCCCATCTGCCATCAAGGCCGCGCTCGACATGCAGGGCATCTGCGAGCCCTGGCCCGCCAAGCCCATCGCGCCGCTCGACGAAGCGGCGCGGGCGATACTTCACCACCAGCTGTCCGAGTGGGGCCTGCTGGCGAGGAGCTCCGAGCCCGCGGCCAGCTGAACTAGATGTTCGGTAGGCGGGTCAGCCTCCAGAACCTGCCGGGCGGATAGATCACGGTCGCGGTGATCAGCGTCACGCTGAGGTCGTAGTCGCCGAGGACGATGCGCAGGGTGCCGGCCGGCGTCCCTGGATCGAGGGGTTTGTCCACCGCCAGAGTGCGGCCGTGAAGAGTCTCGTGGAGGATCATTCCCGGCCATTCGACGAGTGTCACGGCGGACTCGGAGATCACGTTCGCGTGCCAGCCCCAGGGCGTGTCGTAGGTCGCGACGGTCTCGTGGAGGAGCAGCGCATTGCTCACGGTCAACGCGGCCTGCACCGCTTTGATCAGGCTGTCGGCGGCATCGAACGCGGCTTGCAGGGTGGGCTGCCCCATGACGCAGCCGAAGATCGTGACCGCATGACCGGCGACGTCGACGGAGGCTGAGAAAAGGAAATTCGCGCCCGACTCGAGACCGGAACCGGTCTTGATGCCGTTGATGCCGTCCTTGCCCAGCGCCGCATCGACGTTGTAGACGATCCCCGCCACCGGCAGCCGGGCCTGGGCCTCGGCCACGATCTGAGCGAACACCGGGTCCGCAGCGGCCGCGACACCAAGTGCGAGCAGGTCGGTCGGCGTGCTGACCGACTGCGAGGATGAGCCCGCCGGATCGGCGAACCTAGTTCGCTTCAGGCCCAGCGATCGAGCTCGCGCGTTCATGCGGTCGACGAACGCCGGCACCGACCCCGCGTCCCAACGTGCGAGCGTCTCGGCGATGTTGTTGGCCGAAGGGATGAGCATGGCCTGAAGCGCCTGGTACTCGCTCAACACCTCACCGGCTTGGACCGGGACGACAGACTGCTGCTGAGCCCGCTCGTTCTCATACCCCTGCACATCCAAATCGGTGATGGTGATCGAACCTCCTGTCTGCCCGAGCGGGAACGGTTTGTCGTGCAACACCACCGTCGCGGCCATCACCTTGGCCACGCTCGCCATCGGCAGCGGCGCCTCGTTGCCCGAATCGGCCAGCTTGCCGAGCCCGGACACACCGACCGCCGCCGAGCCGGTGCTCGGCCACGGAAGCTGTGGCGGTGTGCCGGGGATCGTTTTCTGGCTGGGGATCGTCGACGTCGCATCCACAGGCGGTATGGGACGCAGGTAATTCAAGCCCAGCCCCACGGCGAGAAGCACGACGAGGCCGAGCGCAATCCGCCACCGCATCGCCTAGAACATACGTCTAGAGCGATTCCGCGATGCGGACCGCCCCCGCGACCGGCTCCTGGTCAAGCACGCCTGCCGAACCGACCCTCGCCTCCACCCTCGCCGCCAGCTCCGGAAAGTTGGTGAGCAGGCCGCCCGCCATTACGACTGGGCCGTCCACCCCGACCTTCGCCCCCGCGCGCAGCGCGAGCGAGGCGAGCGCGTCCGCGGCGCTGTCGATGATGCGCGCGGCGCCTGCATCGAGCGCCATCGACTCGAACACCACGCTTGCGAGCGCCGCCCACTGCCCCGCCTCGTGATAGAGCTGGACCTTCGATATGGTCTCGAGCAGGTCGTCGCTTTCGGTGGCGACGAGCATCCGCTCCCCAAGCACGCTGAGCTGGTGGCCTTCCTCGCGGCGGCGCATGAGCTCGCGCAGCGCTTCGCGCACGAGCCACGCTCCGCTGCCTTCGTCACCGAGCATCCATCCCCATCCGCCGGCGCGCGCCTCGTCGCCATCATCGTTGCGCGCGTACGCCACCGATCCCGTACCGGCGATCAGCGCGATTCCGACGTCCTGGCCCGCGGCGGCAAGGATGAGCCTGGTGTCGTGCACGACCAGCACTTGCGCGCCGGGCAGCAGCTTGGCGAGAAGATCTTCGAGGCGGCGTTTGCCGGCGGGGACCTCGGCGCCGGCGGCGCCCGCGCAGCAGGTCGCCGGATGCGGCGACCCAAGCTGCTCGACCAGCGAGGTCAGCCGTTCCTCGACCACGCCGGCATCGATCAGCGCGACGTTGGCGCCAGGCGCGGTGGCCTCGGCCACGATCCGACCGCCTTCGGACAGCCGCCCGCGGCTCGAGCTGCCCCCGATGTCGAGACCGAGGACGAGAGGCGCGTCCGCGCCCGGGCTCACCAGGTCCGGGTGACCTTGTGCAGCGCGCGCGGAGCGTCGGGATCCACCCCCCGCGCCAGCGCGACCTGGTTCGCGAGCAGCTGGCCGAGCAGGATGAGCGTCATCGGCGTGAGCTCTTCGGGCAGCCCGCTGTCGATGCGGACCGAAGATTTCTCGTCGAGCGGAGCGGAGGCGGCGTCGAACAGGCCAACGCATGTGCACCCGTATTCGGAGAGCCGCGCCGCGATGGCGTCGACGTCCGCCGCCACGGATCCACCCGCGCCGACCAGCAGCACCGGGAAGCCTGCCTCCACCACCGCGACCGGGCCGTGCACGAAGTCAGCGATCGACCACGCGCGGGCCAGCACATAGCTCGTCTCGGTCAGCTTGAGCGCGATCTCCTCGGCCGTGCAAAGGTTGAAGCCGCGCGCGAGCACGATCGCCCGCGGCCCCGTGACCACGTGCGCGATCCGCGCCACTTCCGGCTCGGCGCTGAACGCGTCGCGAAGCTTGACGGGCAGCATGGCGAGGCCCTGCTCGAAATCGCGGTCCGGCGTGATGGCGGCTGAAAGCAGGGCGAGAACTACCAGGCTGGTCAGGTAGGTCTTCGAGGCGGGCACGCTCAGCTCAGGACCGGCGAGCATCGGCAGCACGAACTCGGCCGCCGCCGCCAGCGGCGACTGCTCCGCGTTGGTGATCGCAACCGACATCGCGCCCTGCCGCTTGGCCTCCTCGATGACCGCGATCACGTCCGGCGACGCGCCCGACTGTGAGATCCCGATCACGCACTGGCCCTCGAGGCTCGGCGGGCTGGCGTAGTGGGTGAACATCGAAGGGGCGGCGAGTGAGACGAGCGCATGCTGCCTGCGGCCGAACAGGTAGCGCGCGTAGTCGGCGGCGTGATCAGAGCTGCCTCGCGCAGCGATCACGAAGCCGCGCACCTTGCGGCTCTTGAACGCCTTCGCGATCGCCTGGACAGCGTCCTCGGAGGACTCGATGAGGCGCGCGGCCAGGTCGGGCTCCTGGGCGATCTCGTCACGAAAGCGGCTCATCGCCGGAACCTCACGCGGCCCGCGACCATCGTCAGCCGAACACGCTGCTCGTGATCGAGGAGGACGAGGTCCGCGCACGCGCCGACTCCGATGCGCCCGAGGAGCTTCTCGCCCAGCACGCGCGCGGGAACGGCCGTGGCCATGCTCACGACTCGCGCGAGGCTCATTCCGGGGATCGCCACGGACCTGCGGACCAGGTCCTCCATGGTCGAGGCGCTGCCGGCGAGCGTGCCGTCTTCGAGGCGCACCACGGTCCCGTCGCTCACGACCGTGCGGCCGGACAGCGCGAAGCTGCCGGCGCCGGCACCCGCCGCGGCGGTCTGATCGGTCGTCAAGGCGATGCGCGCCGGCCCTTTGACGGCCAGCAGCTCGCGGATCACGGCCGGATGAACATGCTCGCCGTCGGCGATGAGCCCGACGGTGACGCGCCGGTCGAGCATCAGGGCCAGCGCGATTCCTGGGCGCCGGTGGTGGATGGGCGGCATCGCGTTGAACACGTGTGTCCCGAACCGGACCCCGGCGTCGACCGCCTTGCGTCCCTGGTCGAAGTCTGCCCCGGTGTGCCCGGCGCTCACGATGACGCCCGCGCGCCGGAGTCGCACGATGGCCTCCAGCCCGCCCGGCAGCTCGGGCGCGAGCGTCACAAGCCGCGGTTTGGCCCGGGCGATGACCTCGACCTGCGCTGTGGTCGGCACCGCGAGAAGGTCGGGGTCGTGAGCGCCGCGAAACGACGGGTTGATGAACGGACCTTCGATGTGGGCGCCGAGAACTCTCGCGCCGAGCTCCTCGGCGGTGGCGACGGCGCCTGCAAACTCAGCCCCCGCCGCCACGGGCGATGAGATTAGGGTGGGCAGGAAGGCGGTGACACCGGTGGAGGGAAGCGCGGCCGAGATGGCGGCGATGGCGTCGCCGCCCTCGGCGGCGTCTCGCCCGCGGAAGCCGTTCACCTGCAGGTCGATGAACCCCGGGGCCAGCAGCTCTCCCCCATCCAGGACGATCTCCTCGTCCGGCCTTTCCGGCGGCGAGCCCTTGCCCACCCACGCGATCACCGCGCCGTCGGTCAGGACACCGTCCGCCGCCGGCACGCCGTGGACTGCACCGCGGAAGAGCGTCTTCACGCGTGCGCCCTCTCACCGAGCGCCGCCGCAAGGTCGCCGTCATGCTCGTGAAGGCGCGCCGCGGCCTCATCCGCGCCGAGCTTGCGGCGGAGCATCAGCACCGCGGCCTTGGCGCTTCCGCCGGCAGACACCAGCGCGATCTCGGCGTCGGCGGCGGGCACTCCGGTCAGGTCGTGTATCAGCTTCACGGCACGCCGATGCTGCTTAGCGTTGGCGGCAACGACGCCGGTCATTCGCCCTCGATACGTGTGACCCAGCTTCACGAAGACACCGGTGCTGATCATGTTCAGGACGACCTTCTGTACGGTGCCCGACTTGAGCCGCGTCGATCCCGCGATGACCTCCGGGCCGGTCTCGATCTCGATCGCAACATCCGCAAGCTCGCTGAGCTGCGAATGGGCAGCGCAGCTGAGGCCGATGACCATGGCTCCGTGCGCGCGCGCCACGCGCACCGCCGCCAACACGTAAGCGGTGCTGCCTGACGCGCTCACGCCGAGCACCACGTCCCCCGCCGTGAGCCCCGCGGCTTGCGCGTCGCTCGTACCTTTCTCCGCGTCGTCCTCGGCCGCGCCGTCGCCGGCCGCATGCGCGGCGACTGCATCGACGCCAAAGGTCGGCGCGATCTCCGCCGCGTCGAGCTCCGCGATGCGGCCGCTCGTACCCGCCCCGAAGTAGTGCAGCGTTCCGCCGCCGCGAATGCGCGAAGCGATCGCCTCGATGGCGTCGGCGATGCGGTCGACGTGCGCCGCCACGGCCTCGACAGCGCGCAGGTCCTCGGCCTGCATGAGCCCGACCAGGTCCCGCGTGCTCATCGCGTCCAGCCTGTCCCACTGCGGGTGGACGTCTTCGCTCACGGCCTCATCACCTCGGCCGCCGCGATTGCGCACACGCGCGCGGCGCCGCTTGTGGTGATGTACCTGGTCGCACCCGCCGGCCTGCATGCCGGCAGACCCATCTCGACCACCACCGAGTCGGGCCGCATACCGAGCAGCGCCGCGGCCGCCTCTTGCTGCCACTCGTGACGGTGGAGGTTCCGCACGGTGACCACCAGGCTGCGTCCGCCCGCCTTGCGCGCGATCGGGTCGAGGTCGATGGGTCCGTCGGAGTACTCGAACTTCGTCACCCTCGCCCCTCGGCCGGCCAGAGGCTCCGCGAGCCCCCATGGGATCAGGCCCGACGCCATCGAGCTTTCCGGGCTCAGCTGGACCACGACCACATCGTCGCCGACGCGCAGGTCGCCTTCGACGCGGAGCGCTCTGCGCGCGGCCGCGAGCCCGACCGTGCGATCGGGTGCGTCGGCCGGCGCGGGATGGGCAGCTCGCCATTCCGCAAGAGCGTCAACCCGATCCGCTGCCTCCTGCAGACGTGCGCCGGAGACAGCGGCGACGATCGCCCGATGCAACTCGATGACGACGTCCTCGTCGGCCAGGCCGCCGCCGATGCAGAGCAGGTCGCAGCCGGCCTCCAGGGACTGCACGGCCCCTGCCGAGATGTCCGCGATCGCCTTCATCTCCAGCCCGTCGGTCACGCTCAGGCCCCGGAAACCGAGCTCCTCTCGAAGCAGTCCGGTCATGATCGGCCGGCTGACGGTGGCAGGCAGGCGACCAAGGGACGGGGCGACGATATGCGCGCTCATCACCGCACGCACGCCGGCCGCGATCGCCGCCTCGAAGGGCCGCAGCGCGCCGTCGCGCGGGTCGGCGCCGACAACCGGGAGCGCGACGTGCGAGTCCACCGAGGTGTCGCCATGCCCGGGAAAGTGCTTCACGCAGGCGGCCACGCCGGCCGACTGAAGGCCGTGGATCCACGCCGCCGTGTGGGCGGCGACCGCCCCGGGCTCGGAGCCGAAAGATCGCACGCCGATGACGGGGTTGGCCGCGTTGCTGTTGACGTCCGCGTCGGGCGCGAGATCCAGGTCGATGCCGGCCGTCGCGAGCTCGAGGCCGATCGCGCGCGCAACCGAGCGGGTCAGGTCGACGTCGCCCGCCGCGCCGAGCGCGAGGTTGCCGGGGTAGGAGCTTCCGGTCGCGGCCTCGAGGCGCGTGACGTCACCGCCTTCCTCGTCGATGGCGATGATCAGACCAGGGTTCTCGGCGTGCAGCCGGCGGCACAGCTTCTCCAGCTGGTCCGGCGAGGTGATGTTGCGCGCGTACAAGCACACGCCGCCGAGGCCGTCGGCCGCGCGGCGCAGCACCCAGTCGGGCGCCGAGGTGCCGACGAATCCTGGAAGCAGGCATCGCAGCGCGGCGCCTTCGACCGAGCGGGTCACCCCTTCACCGCGCCCGCGGTCAGTCCACCCGTGACCCGCCCCTGCACCAGAAGGAAGAAGACCACAACGGGCAGGCTGGTCAGTGTGGCGCCTGCCATCAGCCCGCCCCAGTCGGTGCCGTGCTGCGTGGTGAAGGATGCGAGCCAGATCGTCAGCGTCTGCTTCGACGAGCTGCTCAGCAGGACGTAGGCGATGATGTACTCGTTCCACGCCTGGATGAACCCGAAGATCGCAGTGGCGACCAGCCCGGGGGCGACCAGCGGGAAGACGATGCGCATGAACGCGCCCACCCGCGACGCACCGTCGGTCATCGCCGCCTCCTCGAGATCGGTCGGGATGTTGTGAACGAAACCGCGAAGCGTCCAGACCATGAAGGGCAGCACGACCGCCATGTAGTAGGCGATGACTCCTAGCAGGCTGTCGACCTGGTTCACGGAATCGAGCAGCAGATAGATGGGGATCACGAGCGCGTTGAGGGGAACCATCTGCACGCCGATCACCATGACGATGAACGCGGTACGTCCACGGAACCCGAACCGCGCGACGGCAACGGCCGCGAGGAACGAGACCACGATCGAGATGCCGACGACCGTCAGCACCACGACCAGGCTGTTCACCACGTCGTTCCAGAAGAACGGCACTTGCATCGCGGAGATGAAGTTCTGGAACGTCACCGGCGCTGGAAACCAGTAGGGGTCGAGGCTGAGGATCTCCTTGCCCGGCTTGAGCGCGGTGGTCACCATCCAGTAGATCGGGAAGATCATCACGGCGAAGATGAGCAGCCCGGCCCCGTCGTAGAACACGCGGAGCGCGGTGCGTCTCACGCGCCGGCCTCGTTGATATTGCGCACCGTCTGGCGCACGTAGAAGAACGAGATGATCATGAGCAGCACCACCATCACGACCGCCACGGCGGAGCCCAGGCCGAACTGGCTTACCCGGAACGACTCCTGGAACGAGAAGACCGAGATGACGAAGTAGTTCTCGTTGGGCCGCTGGTTGAGCATGACCCAAACCTGGTTGAACACCTGGAAGTCCCATATGGTCGAAAGGCTCAGCAGCACGAGCAGCAGCGGCTTGAGCGTCGGCACGGTGACGTTCGTGAAGACCTGCCAGGCGCGTGCGCCGTCGATCTGAGCCGCCTCGACCAGCTCCTTCGGCACCTGCGTGAGGCCCGCGTGCAGGGTGAGTGCGAGGAACGGGATCGCGCCCCAGACCACGACGACCGTGATCACGGTGAAGCCCTGGAGCGGGTTCTCGAACCAGTTGTGATGGATGTAGTTGCCTGCGCCGATCCTGGTCAGAAGCCAGTTGATGACGCCGAACTCGTAGTCGAACATCCACTGCCACAGGTCGATGGCGGGGATCACCGGGGTGGCCCAGACGAATACGAGGCCGGCGCCGAGCAACACGCGGACGAAGGAGCTGACGCGCTCCATCAGCAGCGCGATGATCGTCGCGAGCGTCATCGACAGCGCGACGTTGACCGCGGTGAAGACGAGACTGATCTCGACGACATATCTGAACTGCGGGTCTGAAAGGATGGTCGCGAAGTTCTGCAGCCCGACGAAGCTGCCCTGGTGCTGGAACAGCTCCCGCAGCCCGTAGTGCTGGGTCGAAAGGTAAAGAAGGTCGAGCAGCGGCCAGCCCAGGACGCCGAGGATGACCACTGTCGCCGGCGCGATCAGGGCGTACGGCAAGCCCTTGCGCGCCACGATCGAACGAAGAGAGGAGGCTCCTAAGCGAGTCCGGGCCCTGGCAGCTGCGTCCAACGACCCGGCCACTCGCATCGAAGCCTCCTCCTTATGTGATTGGTCTAACTGCCTGCGTTCAGTATCTGAGTGATCTTGTCACTGGCCGTCTTGGTCGCGTCGGGGATGCTCGAGCTCCCGGTGAAGATCGCAACGAGCATGTCCTGAAGGACGTTGGCCGACTCGACGTTGGCCCAGTTCGGCGAGTTGGGGGTGAACCGGCTGTTCTTGGCGGCGGCCGCAAAGATCGCCGGCAGCCCGCTCGACAGGCTGACGAGTGAAGTGGTGTTGGGGATGACGCCGCCGACGGTCACCATCTGGCTCTGGAACTTGGTGCCACCGAGCAGCTTGATCCACTCGCGCGCCAGGTCCTGGTGCTGGCTCTTGGCGGCGATGCCAAGGTCAGATCCACCGAGGAACACGGGCGCCGTCTGGCCGGCTGTGTGGCTCGGGATTGGGAATGCACCAAGCTTCGGAAGCAGCGACGGGTCGCCGCCGGTGGAGCTGGTGATGACTCCGACTTCCCAGCCGTTCGCGATGATCATCGCGATGTGACCCTGGGCGAAGGCCTGGTCCTGCTTCAACTCGTCGCCGGTCTTGTCGGCGCGTGAGAGCTGGCTGACCAGGTTCTTCAGAACCGTGAGGCCCTGCTGCGAGTTGGAGTTGTTGATCGCGCCGGTCCACTTGGTGCCCGACTGGGTGGCGATGTCACCGCCAAAGTCCCAGACGAACGGAGCCGCCGCGTACCAGTACTTGCCGGGGAAGTAAAGCGCGGAGAAACGGGAGTCGGATCCGTACTTCGCCATCAGCTTCTGGCCGGCCGTCAGGAGGTCGTCCATGCTGGTGGGAACGGTTGCGCCCGCCGCGTCGAACATGTCCTTGCGGTAGATGACCGCGCGGCTGCCCGCGTAGTAGGGGACGCAGTAGAGCTTGCCCTGGAATGTGCACGAGTCGGTGAGCGACTGGAGCCACGAGCCCGAGTTCTCAAATCCCGACTTCTGGCCGCTGATGTCGGCGAGTGCGCCGGCCGAAGCGTACTTCGCGACGAGCGTGTTGCCAAGCTCCATCACGTCGGGCGGCGCGCTGCCACCGAACGCGGTGTCGAGCTTGGTCGTCACGTCTGACCACTGCTGGATCTGAACGTCGACCTTGACGTTCGGATACTTGGCGTTGAAGTCGGCGTTCACGCCGTCGACGACGCTCTTGGGCGCGCTGCCGTTCATGAGCCAGATCGTGAGCGTCCCGGTCTGGTTGGCCGGGTTGGTGGCGGTGGACGACGAACCACACGCCGCAGAGATGACCGCGATGGCCGCGACGAACGCGACCACGAAGAGCTTCCTAGGATTCATATGGGTCTATTCCCCCTCTGATTTGAATTCGGCGCGCCTTTCGCCGTTGCGGACTCTTGCTGCCGCCGCGCGCAGCCGGCCGTTACGGCTGCGCTGCGGCGTCAGGTCGGCGACCAGGCGGTAGCGGTCGCCTCGATAGATGGAGCGAACGAACTCGACGATCCGCCCTGACTCGGACTGCGTCGTCCGCTCGAACAGAAATGCCGGCGTGTGCAGGGGCACCCCAAGCACCTCCGACTCCTCCTCGGATGTCACTGTGGGCTCGATGCTCTGGGTGCCAGAGACGACCACGATTCCGTACCGCTCCTCCAGCAGCTCGTAGAAGGAGTGGTCCTCCAGGTCGGCCTTCGTCAGCCCCGGGACGAGTGCCTCTGGAATGTGCAGCACCTCCATGGCC